>NZ_LZIS01000073.1 GCF_001667015.1 Mycobacterium sp. E3198
CGTGCCCCGGGTGCCCTGTTACTACTACTACTGCCGCGGCAACGGACTTTCCGCCCCGGGCGCCCGCGGCGGGGGTGGCGGCGGGTTGGCCGACGTCGGCGGCGCCGGCGCCGAGGGCGCGCCGCTCGCCAAAGTCGTTGCCCCGGCGGGACCGCCGAGCCCCAAACCGAGGACCGCGGCGCAGCCCAGGACCCCGACCGTCCTCCTGGTCGCGGATCGCATCAATTTCCTCCTTTCGCATCCTCCGGTCGCGTACCCGCCGGGCGCACGCGCAAATCGGGCGAATTCGACGCGAAAGTCGACGCGCTCACGCCAGCGCGGGCAGGACCTTGTCCGTGAGCAGCTGAACCGACTTCCACGCCTCGTCGATCGGCATCCCGCCCACCAGCGGATGCAGGACCAGCGGCCCGTACTGCCGGGAGTCTCGCACTTCGGCGATGAGCTGGTCGGGCGTCAGGAACCGGTACCGCCCCGAGGCCTTGACCTCGTCCAGGGTCTGTACCCCGGGCAGGTGCATGAGCGAACGCTCCTCGGCAGACCATCCGCCGTAAGTGACCGCCTCCCAAAGGATGTGGCCGCCGAGTTCGGCCCAGGCCCGGTCCGGATCCTCGTGTAGGTAGATCATTCCGCGATTGATCGGACCGGGCATCAGGATGAGGGGCTTGATGCCGGCCTCGGCGCACAAGTCGCGATAGTGGGCGGCGATCTCGGGCAGGTGGTCGGCCAGGCTGAGCGGCAGCCGAAAACGCGCCGCGCGCCGCGCGGTGGCGCGCGAACCGCCGCCCACGTACAGCGGCGGGTGCGGCCGCGTCCAGGTACCGGTGCAGACTCCCGCGTCGGCGTCGGCGTCGGCACCGGACCAGACGGACAGCATCCGCTCGACCAGTGCGTCCATCAGTGCGCCGCGCCGGCCGAAATCGACGCCGAGCGAGTCATATTCGACCGTGCGGTAGCCCAGACCCACGGTGGTGTGCAGCCGGCCGCGGCTCATGTTGTCGACGAGCGCGATATCCTCGGCCAGTCGGACGGGATTCCACAGCGGCCCCAGCGCGCAGTCCACGCTGGCGATCAGCGTCGTGGTGCGTGCCAGGAACATCGACGCCGCCATGATCGGGTTGCAGCTCCATCCGTGTCCGGTCGCGTGATGCTCGTCGACGCTGATCGACGTGATCCCGTGGGACTCGCCCCACTGCGCCAGTTCCAGCGCGGCGCGCAGCAGTTCGCTCTGCCTGCGCGGATCGCCCTGTGGCGACGCGAAATTGAAGCGCAGCACGGTCAAGAGCACGTCAAACCTCCGGTGAGCCGGCCATCGATTCCAGGAACGCGGGGAAGTCGGGAAATAGCGCGCGGTCGACGATCTCGATGCGGGTGCCGGAAGCGTCCGTGTAGTAGGCGAACAGCGCGAGATCGGATCCGGGCGTATCGGCGGTCATCTCCAGGGTGAAGCCGTGGGCCTCCAGCGCCCGGGCGCTGCGCGCCAGGTCGTCGCTGAAGTAGCCGAGGTGATGGACGGCGTTGCCCGGCGCGGCCATCCACGGGCTGCCGGGCACCTCCTGCACGAGTTCGACGTGGGGGCTCTGCAAGGAGTAGACGATCGTCGAGGTCAGTTCGCGGACGCCGGCGGCGGTCCGAAAGGGCAGCGTGTAGCTCATCGGATTGATCCACCGGTAGCCGGCCAGCGCGCTGAGCGTGGCCATCGCCGCGTCGAGGTCGGGCACGACGATGCCGGTATGGTAGAAATCCTCGGGCCGCAAAGCGAATGTCATTGTGAATCCCTTGCTTTCAGACGCAGTCGGACGCGCCGTCGACGACGAAGAGCGCGCCACTGGTGTAGCTGCTCTGCTCGGTGCACAGAAATGCGATCGTGGGCGCGATCTCCCCGACGGATCCGAAGCGACGCAGCGGAATGTGCGCCAGTTCGGAGTCCACCAGTTCGGCCGCGCCGTGCATGGGAGCGGTCATCGGGGTGTCGATCGTGCCCGGCGCCACCGCATTCACCCGGATCCCCTTGCGCGCCCACTTCACCGCGAGATTCCGGGTGATGCAGACGATCCCTGCCTTCGCCGCGCCGTAGCCGGGAACCAGTGGCACCGCCCGCAGCGCGGACATCGACGCCAGGTTGACGACGCTGGCACCCCCTGGTGCGGTCGACGACTTCAACGCCCCGTACAGGGCCATCGTGAGCCGGTAGGGGCCGGTCAGGTTGAGAGCCACCGATGCGTCGAACCCGTCGGGCTTCGACTCGTCAAGGCCGCCAGGGAAATTCGCGCCGGCGTTGTTGACGAGCACGTCGAGGTGAGTGAACTCCTGCGCGAGCGCGTCTATCGACTTTTCGTCGGTGATCTGCAACTGGTGATAGTCCATGCCGGACAGGTCGGCCTCGTAATCGGCGGCGCTCCGTTTGGTTCCGGTGACGGCGACCGAGGCGCAGGCGTCCCGGAACAGCGTCGCGGTGGCGTGCCCGATGCCGCTGGTGCCGCCGGTGATCAGCACCGCCGTCCCGGTGAAGTCGAAGGTGGCGCGCGCCGTCATGAGTTCCTCGCTAATTGGTTTGTGAGCCAGGCACTTTCCCAGAAGTTGGTGCTGTCGGCCAGCAGCGTTTCGTGCGCCCTGTTCAGCACGTCGCGCGCGCCCGCGTGCTCGGAGGCGACGAGCTCGGCGAGGTGGATGGCGTGCAGAGCCCGGCCCGCGTCGAGGTGCGTGCGCGCCCTGTCCACCAGCGCGTCGGCGCCGGCGAGTTCCACCACGTCGGCGGCGACGGCGTCGAAGCCGACGGGGTACAGCTCGGTGGTCGACCGGTGATGAAACCAGCCCGAGTAGTTCTCCCAGACGGCGCGCACGTCCCAGGCGACCTTGCCGTAGCCCTGGCCCACTTCGAACTCGGGAGGCAAGGTGATCTCGCGCATCAGCGTCCGGACGTCCTTGCCCGCGTTCATCCCGGCGACGGTCTGGTCGTGGATGTACTGAATCGCGTCCCGCAGCCGGGTCAGTTCGGCGTTGATGCGCTCCCGCCCGGCGATCGGGTCGAAGTGGCCGGTCACCAACAGTTCGGGCTCCAGCTCGCGCACCCGCTCGACCGATGCGATCGCGGTCAGGGCGTCCCGGTACCGGTCACCGCGCATCGTCACCAGGTTGGGGATATGCCCGAACACCGGGCCAAACGTGTTTCCGCACAGGCAGATCCGTTCGTCCGGGAGCCAAACCACCAGCGAGTCGGTGGTCTCACCGCCGGGCACCGAGATCAGCTCCAGCCGCCGGCCACCGACCTCCAAACTCAGCTTGTCCTCGAATTCGAGGTCGACGACGGGCACGCTCTGGCCGGCCAGCCGGGTCGTATCGAGACGGCGCTGAATCGCTTGGATCCCGGTCGCCAGCTTGTCCTTGAAGGCGAACGCGCTGCGGGCGGCGCGGTACGGGATCAGACGTTCATTGTCGTCGCGCCACGCAGTCCAGTTCGCTTGCGCGACAACCGTCGTATCGGGGTCGCGCACGCTGTCCAGTCCGCCGACGTGGTCGACGTGGCCCTGCGTGAAGATGATGTAGCGCACCGGGGAGGGGTCGACGGCGTCGAAGTTGGCGCGATGCACCGGCCCCTCGAAGCCCATCCCCGTGTTGACGACGACCCGACCGTCGGCGGTGGTCAGCAGGTAGGCGTTCGACAGCCCCGGCGAGCACCACAGTCCCGGCGCTATCTGCTCGGCCGTCTCGGCGGCCGCCGGTCGCATGGCGTCGGCGCCGGGTCTGCTGCGATAGATCGGTTCCATCGCGGATGTCTCCTTCATTCGGGGCGGACGTCGAACCTGTCGAAGTAGAAGCCGAATCGCTCGCGCAGTTCGTCGGGAGAGATCGCGAAGTGCCGCTGCAGGTCGTAGCGGATGCGACCGTGTTTGCCCCGCGGGTTGCCCTCCAGGTACTGCTGCAGGCGCCCCCGCACCTTCGGTGTCAGCTCGACGCCGCCACGCTGGTACAGCTGCTCCAGCAGCGGCATCTCGTTGCCGTTGAGTTGGTGGAAGCTGATGTCGATGCTGCGTTCGGCCGGAACGAGGTCGCGGTCGCGCACGCATGCGCCGAGCAGCCGGTGCACCCGGTCGCTCCAATAGTCCAGCAGCCAGCCCGGGTCGATGCTGGTGCGCCGCAACCGATCGGAGTAGGCCATCATCGTGATCGCCGACTGCACCACCGCGACCGGGTCGCGGTGGGTGAAGGCCACCGTCGCGTCGGGGAAGGTCGCCATCAGCGGGCCGAGCTGCTCGCAGTGCTGCGGGCTCTTCAGGACCCACGTCCGTGGGCCGCGCAGGAAGGTGAGCGCCTGCAGAACTTTCTTCAGGTACGCGTAGTGGCGGTGTTGGTCGAGCGCCAGATAATAGTCGCGCCAATCCGGCACGCGCGCATGCCATTCCAGGACGTAGGCGGCCAGGTCGAGGTCGAGCAGTTCGACCTCCTCCTCGATCGCCTCGGGAAACCGGTCGTGCATGGCGGCCACCACCGGCGCGCTGGCCATCAGCGCGTCGTGCTCGGACTTCGCCCGCGCGTAGCGGGGGTCGACACCGGAGATGTCGGGACCCTGGCCGCGGGCGGGGATCGGTTCCTGGCTCTCCCAATAGGGCAGCGCGCGCCGACGCGGGTCGGCGGCGATGAGGTTCACCAGGTGGGTGGTGCCGGATCGCGGCATCCCGACCACGATGAACGGCTTCTCGATGGCGATCGACTCGATTTCGGGGTACCGCTTGACGAGCTCGACCAGCGACAGCCGGTTGCGCAGCAGGCGAACCACACGCTGCCGCAGCGACGTGCGGGTGAGCTGGGTCAGTCCTTCGTCGGCGTCGATCGCCGCCACGTGCGCGGCCAGCCGCTCGCCGAAGCCGTCGCTGTCGTCCAAGTCGTCGGCGCCGGCCTGCACGACCGCTTCGGCCAGCATCGCCTCGATGTCGAACTCGACCCGCCTGGCCTCGGTGAATTCCAGAATCTGCCGCTGGACGTCGGTCAGCCGGGGTGACGTCAAATCGTCGAAGTCGATGTCGCCCAGCGCAGCACCCACCGCTATAAGTTAGCGAGGTCGTCGGGGACGTCGACCTTGTGCTCCTGCAGCGCCTCCAGGGGGACCACCTCGAGCGTGCGCTCGTGGGTGGACGCCAGCACCACGGGCGCGGCGCACCCGTCGTTGTGAGCCCGGAGCCAGTTCAGCGCCGTGACACACCAGCGGTCCCCGGGCAGCAGGCCGGGGAACCGGAGCTCGGGAACCGGCGTCAGCAAGTCGTTACCGATGGACCGCTGGTGTTCCAGGAATTCGGCGGTCATCACCGCGCAGATCGTGTGCCGGCCGAGGTCCTCCGAACCGGTCGAGCAGCAGCCGTCGCGGTAAAAACCGGTCAGTGGTTCCGTGCCGCATGGTTCCAGCGGACCGCCGAGCACATTGCGATCAGGCACGCCATTAGTATCGCGCTCCCCGGGGGAAGTTCGAAGGGTCTTTTTCCATCCGTTCCGGAAAGCCCGTCCGGTACGCAGTCGGCCCTGCTGCGCGGTACGTTCTGCGTGTGATGCTTACCGGTGCTTTCCTGGCGGAGGCGGCCGCGACGGTCGACAACAAGCTGAACGTGCAAGGCGGCGTGTTGTCCAAATTCACGGTCGGCCCCGACCGGGTGGCCCGGGTTGTCCTGGTGGTGCTGACGCTGCCCGACGGCGAAGATTCCGGCCGCCGGATCGACGTGGAAATGAAGCCGCCGACGCTGGACGCCACGCAGCACACCTCGTTCGAAGCGCCGCAAGCCGCGGTCGGGGAATTTCCGGGTTTCGCCTTCTTTCCGATCGAGACGCGGCTGCCTTTCGACGGGCGCTGGGTCATCGAGGTCTCGTGCGGCGATTGGCTGATCTCGTTGCCGTTGGTCGTCGACGAGTGGTCGCCGCAGTCACTCGGCATCTGAGCGAGCCCGTTTTCACCAGGCGCACAACGGTCTTGGCGGCCGTCGGAGCCGCACCCCAAGGGCCGCAACGCACCCGCGGCCCGCGTACGTGAATGCCCCTAGGTCACAACAAGATAACAATTCCCCAAGCGCCGATAAGCTCTGCGGCGACTCGCTGTGCAAATGCCGGGAACCTGGCCTCGTGAAATTTATCGTCAGATCGTGCACCGTCGAACGGCCCTCAAGATCCCCTTGTTGCTGGCGGCGGGCACGGCACTGGCCCACGCGCCGCGCGCCTCGGCGGAACCGGCACCCCGCTCCTCCGGTGAGGTGATCCGGTGGTCGCCCGACCGCGCCAACCGCTGGTATCAGGCGCAGGGATGGCTCGTCGGCGCAAACTACATCCCGGCCAACGCCATCAATCAGCTCGAGATGTTTCAGCCCGGCACCTACGACCTCCGACGCATCAATACCGAGCTGGGCTGGGCCCGGGCCTACGGCTTCAACAGCGTGCGGGTTTTTCTGCACGATCAGCTGTGGGCGCAGGACGCCCGCGGCTTCCACAACCGCCTCGCGCAGTTCGTCAGCGTCGCCGCCAGCCACGGCATCAGGCCGCTGTTCGTCTTCTTCGACTCGTGCTGGGACCCGTTTCCAAGACTGGGTCCGCAGCGGGCGCCGCGGCCCGGCGTGCACAACTCGGGGTGGGTGCAGAGCCCCGGCGCCGAACGCCTCGGCGACCCCGCCTACACCCGCGTCCTACACGACTACGTGACGAGCGTGTTGACCCAATTCCGCAGTGACAACCGAATTTTGGGTTGGGACATGTGGAACGAGCCCGACAACCCGGCGCGCGTGTACCAAAAGGTGGAGCGCAAAGACAAGCTGGAGTTGGTCGCCAACCTGCTCCCCCAAGTGTTCCGGTGGGCCCGCGCGGTCGATCCCAGCCAACCGCTGACGAGCGGCGTGTGGCGCGGTGCCGATCAGGGCGAGCACGGGGGCGCCAACGCGATCAGTGACATCCAACTGAACAACGCCGACGTGATCACCTTTCACTCCTACGCCGAGCCCGCGGGCTTCGAGTCGCGGATCGCCGAGCTGGCGCCGCTGGGGCGACCGATCATCTGCACCGAGTACATGGCCCGGCCCCAGGGCAGCACCATCGAGTCGATCCTGCCCGTCGCGAAGCGACGCAACGTCGGCGCCTTCAACTGGGGTCTGGTCGCCGGCAAGACCCAGACCTACTTCCCCTGGGATTCGTGGGACCATCCGTACGCGGCCCCCCCGAAGGTGTGGTTTCACGACCTGCTGCAACCCGATGGCCGGCCCTTCCGGGACAGCGAATTCCAGGCGGCGCGCGGCCTGACCAGCGGCGGGCCCACGTGAAACGCCCCCGGACCCGGGCAGCCGTAACAATTTAGTAATGAGGAACGCGAAAACGCCGTTTTCGCGTTCGGGGGCTCTCTAGCCGACCGAGCGGGCCTTGCGCCGCTCGAAGAAATCCGACCACGACACGACGTCGGGGTGCTGCTTGAGCAGGGCCCTGCGCTGCCGCTCGGTCATGCCACCCCAGATGCCGAACTCGACCTTGTGGTCGAGCGCCTCCGCACCGCATTCCTGCATCACCGGGCAGTGCCGGCAGATCACCGCGGCTTTGCGCTGGGCGGCTCCCCGCACAAACAGCTCTTCGGGGTCGGTTTCCCGACACAGCGCCTTCGTGACCCACGCGCGGTCGACCGCGTCGGCTGCGCGCGGAGCGCTGGCTACGGGCACAAGATTCCGCGGCCGCAGGGCCGCTCCTGTTCCTGGCAACGAGATATCCCTTCGTCTCGGCCGCGCTCTGCGGCCGGCCTCCCCCGATGCTGGGATTTGCGCCACACGTGCCCGCGTCTGTGACCTGGATCCCCCCGCTGCAAAGGTAGCGGTTCGGTATCGATCGCGCAACGCTTTTCTGGTACAGACGTACATTTCCTTGGGAATGACCCCGGCAGCGCGGCCCGCGGCGCGGCCGCGGCAGATGCAAGGGACCCGACACGAAGACAGCGACGGATATCGGTGCACGGCAACGCCGTTCAACCCGGCGTGACTGACGCCGTCGGTGGGAGTTGGTGCGATGACGGGCCGCGCGGCCCGCCCGGTGCGGGCGGCCGTTCGCCCGTGAAACTAGCGCTGACCTGCGATTTCTCGCGGCAGCTTTGGCGGTGGCGGAGGGATTTGAACCCTCGGACGGTTTTAGCCGTCACACGCTTTCGAGGCGTGCTCCTTAGGCCGCTCGGACACGCCACCGCCAGGCAGCTTACCGAACCGGTCGCCGCTCACCCCAATCGCTGGCGGGCAAAGAAGTCCTCCAGGGGCGCGGCGCATTCTTGCGCGAGCACACCGCCGCGTACCTGTGGGCGGTGGTTGAGCCGACGGTCGCGGACCACGTCCCACAGCGATCCGACCGCTCCCGTCTTGGGTTCCCACGCGCCGAACACCAGCCGCGCGATGCGGGCCAGGACCAGCGCGCCCGCGCACATGGTGCACGGTTCGACGGTCACCGCGAGCGTCGCGCCCTCCAGCCGCCACCCATCGCCGAGCACCTGCGCCGCGGCCCGCATCGCCAGGATCTCGGCGTGCGCGGTCGGATCACCCAGTGCCTCACGGGCATTCACCGCCCGGGCCAGCTCGGTCCCGTCGGCACCGACGACCACGGCGCCGATCGGCACGTCGCGGGGGCCCGCCGTCGTGGCCACCGACAGCGCGGCGCGGATCAGATCTTCATCGCTGATCGGTGATCACCGACCGATCCTGATGGCGGCGACCCGCTTCGCCCGGTCCCCCGCAACCGGGTGGGGTCCCCGCGGAGCTGGGGAGTGCCCCCACCGCCGCGCGCCTCCGATCACCGACCGAGGCGGTCGATCACCGCCGACAACTCGTCGGCGAAGCCCATCTCCCGGGCGATGCGGCCCAACTGCTCGTCGGCGTACAGGTCGCTCTCGTCGAGGATGACGCCCAGCACCGCCTCGGGGAGCCCGACGTCGGACAGCAGCCCCAGGTCGCCCTCCTCGAACGGGTCGGCGTCCTCGAGGTCCTCGGGATCGATGTCAGCGTCGAGGTTGTCCAGCGCTTCGGCGGCGATGTCGTAGTCCAGTGCGGCGGTGGCGTCCGAGAGCAGCAGCCGGGTCCCCGACGGGCCCGGGCGCACGATGACGAAGAATTCGTCGTCGACGTCGAGGAGCCCGAAGACCGCGCCGGAGCTGCGCAGCTCACGCAGCTCGGTCTCGGCGGCCTTGAGGCTCGTCAGCGCCTTGGGAGACATGGCATAACAGCGCCATTTGCCCTCTTCGCGCACGACCGCGACGCCGAAGCCGTCCGGCGTGTCCGCGGACGGGCCTTGCGCCGAGGCCCGCTGTGCTCCCATGGGCGCCTACGCTAGTCGCTGACCAGGCCCTCTGACCAGACGCAGCGCTGACTGTGCCAACCTTGGACTGTGGCTCATCTTCGGTCCGAAACACCCGTTTGCGTGCTCGGGTTGGGCCTCATCGGCGGCTCGATCATGCGGGCCGCCAAGGCGGCCGGCCGCGACGTGTTCGGCTACAACCGGTCGGTGGAGGGCGCGCACGCCGCCACCGCCGACGGCTTCGACGCCAGCACCGATCTGACCCACACCCTGACCCGGGCCGCCGACACCGGCGCGCTGATCGTCGTGGCGGTGCCGATGCCGGCGTTGGCGGGCATGCTCGCCCACATCAGCGAACTCGCCCCCGACTGCCCGCTGACCGACGTCACCAGCGTCAAGAGCGCCGTGCTCGACGAGGTTGCCGCGGCGGGCCTGCTGGAGCGCTTCGTCGGCGGCCACCCCATGACGGGCACGGCGGATTCGGGTTGGGCCGCGGGCTATGCCGGGTTGTTCACCAGGGCACCATGGGTGGTCAGCGTCGACAACCACGTGGACCCGCGGATCTGGTCGATGGTGATGCAGCTCGCGCTGGATTGCGGGGCGCTGGTGGTGCCGGCCAAATCGGACGAGCACGATGCCGCGGCGGCCGCCATCTCCCACCTCCCCCACTTGCTCGCGGAGGCGCTGGCCGTGACCGCCGGAGAGGTCCCGCTGGCCTTCGCGCTGGCGGCCGGCTCCTTCCGCGACGGCACCCGGGTGGCGGGCACCGCGCCGGAGCTGGTGAGGGCGATGTGCGAGGGCAATTCCGCGCAGCTGCTGCCGGCGGTCGACCAGGTGATCGAGCTACTCGCCCGCGCCCGCGAGTCGCTGGCCAGCCACAATTCGCTCGCCGACCTCATCGACGCGGGCCACGCGGCCCGGACGCGTTACGACAGCTTTCCGCGCTCCGACATCTTCACCGTCGTCATCGGCGCCGAGAACTGGCGCGAAGAACTCGCCGCCGCGGGCCGCGCCGGTGGGGTGATCAGATCCGCTCTGCCAAGCCTGGATAGTCGACGATGAAGCCCTCTTCGTCGGCACTCACCGCGGTGTCGGCGACCGGGGAGCGCAACTTGATCCCCTCGCGGCTTCCCTCGCTGGTGTAACTCACCGTCGCCGCGGTGACCGACATGTCGGGCACGTTCACGTAGACCATCGGCAACGTCACCATGTCCGCCCGTTCGTGCAGCCCGAGGCGCCGGATCGGCAGCGCGTTGAAAAACGGGCTGAACACCACGTCGACGTCCAGCGCGCCGTTGTACCCGGCGCGCCGCTCGCCCTGGTGGTCGGTCACCAGCCACATGTTTTCCTCGTCCCGGGCGATGGAGAGCACGCGTTCCCGCTCGGCCAGTGTCACGGTCAGCCCCAGGCGCTTGGTGGCGCCGGTCTCGTCGGTCTGCACGTCGTAGTAGGCGCCGAACGCCGGATTGGTCTCGGTGGCGGCGGCCACGATGCGCCCGTTGGCCCGGATCCGCTTGCCGGACACCTGGATTCGCACCGATTCCATGCGGGAAACGTCCTGCGCGCGCCAGGTCAACATCGCCTGCCACACGCGCCGGGCTGGGTCAGAGGGGGCTGCGTTCACGCCTCTACCGTAGGACGTGTCCATCGGCGGCGGCGGGTTTGCCCCCAAGTGCGGTGGGCGTCACGTGGTCGCGCCGCCGGGCGGCCCAGCCCGACCGGCCGCGCAGCCGCCCGGTGCCGGGCGCCGACGCCCACACCGCCAGCGCGAGCAGGCCGTCCAGGAGCAGCGCCAGCGCGGCCACCATCAGCGCACCGACCAGCGCGAGCTGGAATTGGCGCTCCTTGATGCCGTCGATCAGGTATCGACCCAGCCCGCCGAGGCTGGCGTAGGCGGCCACCGTCGCGGTGGCGACCACCTGCAGCGTCGCGTTGCGCAGCCCACCCAGGATCAGCGGCAGCGCGTTGGGTATCTCGACGCGCAGCAGCACCCGGGTCTCCGTCATGCCCATGGCGCGGGCGGCGTCGACCACCGTCGGCTCGACGTTGGCAATGCCCGCGTAGGTGCCGGCCAGCAGGGACGGCACGCCGAGCAGCATGAGGGCGACCAGCGGCGGCCCGAGGCCCAGCCCGAACAGCAACACCCCCAGCAACAGCACGCCCAGCGTCGGAAGTGCCCGCAGGCCGTTGACCGCGCCCACCACCAGGAGCGTGCCACGACCCGTGTGCCCGATGATCAGCCCGACCGGGACGGCGATCACCGCGGACGCGGCCACCGCGATGGCGGTGTACTCGAGGTGCTCCGCGGTGCGCGCCGCCAACCCGACCGGACCGGTCCAGTTGTCGGCGGTCAGCAGGTAGGACAGCGCCTGTTGCACGAAGTTCATCGCGCGCCGCCCACGACCGGCGCCACCGCCGGGCGGCGACGCGGGGTACGCCCGGCGCGCTCCCACGGCGTGGCCAGCCGGCCGGCCACGACGATGAGCGCGTCGATGACGGTCGCCAGCACGAACAACGCGACGATGCCCGCGACGATCTGGTCGCTCTTGTCGGTCTGATAGCCCTCGGTGAACCAGGTGCCCAGGCCGCCGATGCCGATCACCGAGCCGACCGAAACCATCGCGATGTTGGTCACCACGACCACGCGCAACCCGGCGACCAACACCGGAATGGACAGCGGCAGTTCGACTTTCAGCATCCGCTTGAGGGTCGGGTAGCCCACCGCCGCGGCGGCGTCGCGCACCTGGGCCGGCACCGCGTCCAGCGCCTCGAGCACCGCCCGCACCAGCAGCGCGGCGGTGTAGGCGGTCAGCGCGACGATGACGTTGGCCTCGTCGAGGATCCGGGTGCCGATGATCGTCGGCAGGACCACGAACAACGCCAGCGACGGCACGGTGAACACCACGGCCGCGGTTGCCGTCGTCAGCCGCCGGGCGACCGGCACGCGCTGGACCGCGACGCCCAGCGGGACGGCGATCGCCAGCCCGATCAGCACCGGCACCAAGGACAGCCGCAGATGTACCACGGTCAGGGCCCAGGCGTCGTCGAGGTGGGTGAGCAGGTAGTGCATCGTCAGCTTCCCCGCCGTGCCTCGACCACGGCCAGCACGTCGGCGGCCAGCACGCCACCAATGACCTTGCCCGCGTCGTCCACGGCGACACCGAGGCCCGACGGCGACGACAGCGCCGCGTCGAGGGCCTGGCTGAGGTTGCCGTCCGGGCGGAACAGCGAGCCGACGCCACTCATGCTGTCGGACAACGACGCACCCGAGCGATGCTTGCGCAGGCCATCGGCGTCGACCCACCCCACCGGGGCGCCCGCGTCGTCGACCACCACCGCCCAGCCGTCGGGAAGGCCGGTCTCGCGCAGGCCGTCCGCGGCGACGCGCTCGATGTCGTGCAGGGGCAGGCCGGCCGCGTCGATGAGCTGCAGCCAGCGGTAGCCGCGACCCAACCCGATGAACCTGGCGACGAATTCGTTGGCGGGACGCGAAAGCAGTTGCGCGGCTTCGTCATACTGTTGCAGTACGCCGGCCTTGAACACCGCGATCCGCTCGCCCAGCCTGAGCGCCTCGTCGATGTCGTGCGTGACGAAGACGATGGTTTTGTGCAATTCGCTTTGCAGCCGCAGTATTTCGTTTTGCAGCTCGTGCCGCACCACCGGGTCGACGGCGGAGAACGGCTCGTCCATCAGCAAAATGGGCGGGTCGGCGGCGAGCGCGCGTGCCACGCCGACGCGTTGTTGTTCGCCACCGGACAACTGGGCCGGGTAGCGGGTGGCGATCTTGGCGTCCAGGCCGACGCGTTCGAGCACCTCGTAGGCGGCTTTGCGGGCCACCCGGCGCGGCTGGCCCTTCAGGACGGGAACGGTTGCGACGTTGTCGATCACGCGCTGATGCGGCATCAGCCCGGCGTGCTGGATGACGTAGCCGATCCCGAGGCGCAGCCGCACCGGGTTGACGCCCCTGACATCCGCCCCGTTGACGGTGATGGTGCCCGAGGTCGGCTCGATCATCCGGTTGATCATCCGCAGAGCCGTGGTCTTGCCGCTGCCCGAAGATCCGACGAAGACCGTCAGTTTGCCGTGGGGGACCGCCAGGCTCAGCCGGTCCACGGCGGCGGTGCCGTCGGCGAACACCTTGCTGACGGTGTCGAAGACGATCAACGCCGTTGGCCGATCGGATGGGTGAAGCCGTTGAACTGCACCCAGTTTCGTGCCGCCTGGTCCGGGTCGACGCCGGAATTGCCCGACACGGCTGCGTTGAGGCCGGCCATGCCGGTGGTGGTGAGCTTCGCCGAGACCGCGTCGAGCACGTTTTTGAGCAGGTCCGACTTCTTCTGCGAATTGACCAGCGGCACAATGTTGCCGGCCAAGAAGTTGTGCTCGGGGTCATCGAGCGCCACCAGGTGATCTTGCAGGATCGCCGGTGACGTGCTGAAGATGTTGGCGGCCGTGACCCTGCCCTCCAGCAACGCACGCACGGTCACCGCGCCGCCGCCGTCGTTGATCGCGACGAAGTTACCCGGGCTGATGTTCAGCCCGTATTTCTGGCGCAGGCCCGGTAGGCCGGACGGCCGGTTCTCGAACGCCGACGGCGCTCCGAACCGCACCTCGGGCGAATGGGCGGCCAAATCGCCGATCGTCTTCAGGTTCCAGTCGTGCGCGGTGCCAGCGGTGACGGTGACCGTGTCGGTGTCGGAAGCCGGTGACGGCGTGAGAATCGACAGGTCGCCCGGAAGTTGCTTGTACAGCTCCAACTCGACGTCGTTGAGCATGGTGGCCGTGGAGTTGGGCGCGAAGTACAACAGCAGGTTACCGATGTACTCGGGCACCAGATCGATGGAATGATCCTTCAACGCAGGGATATAGGTCTCCCTGCTGCCGATGCCCATTCGCCGCCCGACCTCGAAACCGTTGGCCTGCAAGGCTTGCGCGTAGATTTCGGCGACAATCTCCGATTCCGGGAAATCACCCGAGCCCACCACGATGGATTTCGGGCTGCGGGTCTCCGCCCCCAGCGGATCGGAATTGCTGCAGGCCGCGATCAGGCATACCGCGGCCACCCAGACTGCCACGCGCATTGTCGCGCGACGGGCGCGCGGCAGCATCCTCATAACGCCGACACTAACGGCAGAACCGCCGCGACGCGCCCGTCCCGGCGGCAGGTTGTTTTGCGAGGATTTGTTTCAATCTGCCCAGGATGGGACAAAGATAGGAGTATGAGCGGCCCAACCCCAGCCAAGCCTCCCGCGCCACCCCCGCCTTCCCGCGGCGGAGCCACCTCCAAGGATCCGGCCGTCGGGTTCACCCGCGCCGGCGCCCTGTGGACTGCCCTGACCGCCGGCTTCCTGACCCTGATCCTGTTGCTCATCTTCATAGCCCAGAACACGAGTTCGGCGTCGTTTGCGTTCTTCGGCTGGCGCTGGAGCCTTCCGCTGGGTGTCGCGATCCTGCTGGCGGCGGTGGTGGGTGGGCTGATCACCGTCGCGGCCGGCACCGCACGGATCCTGCAGCTGCGCCGCGCGGCCAGGAAGCATCACGGGGCGGCGTCGCGGCCCGCCTAGCCTGCGAGCATCATTCGCCCGGGCCTCGGTAACCCAGTCGCGACCTTGCGACGCAGTAGATCGCGACGAGATCCAAACCGATCGTCGAGAGGCCGAACCACGGGTACTTCGCGATGAAGATCGCCCCGAATACCAGCGACACCAACGCAGCGGCCAAGGCGGCCAACCGGGCCGCCGCTACCCGAAACAGCAGCAGGGCACCTGCCCCCGCGACGAGGATGCCCAGGGCGATGAACCACCACCCCCACCAAAACCTGAGGGTGTACAGCCCCAAGACGAGGGTGAGCAGGCCAGATATCGCCAGCAAGACCCCGGCCATGAACGGCAGGCGCGACACGTCGGCTTGCCGTATTTGATGATCACCTTTGCGCGTGTCCTTGGGCATCGCTTGCAGCATGCCCGCCGAACTCGCGGCTAAACGTTGCGCGCGGACGGCTACGTCGGCAGCTTGGCGAGCTCGGCCAACCCGCGCGAGATCAGCGGCGCGACGACCTCGGGCGTGTGTTCGGACTCCGTTCCGCCGGCCAGGTCCGACATCCGGCGGCGGAAGTCGATGCCGGCGGCGATGATGGCGAGCTTGAAGTAGGCCAGCGCCATGTAGAACTCCCAGTGCGCCAGCGGCAGCCCCGCCGCCAGCGAGTAGCGGTCCGCCAGCTCGTCGGCCGTCGGCAGCAGCGGTGACGTCCAGGCCGCCTGCGCGTTGACGATCAGGTCCAGCGCCGGGTCGCGGTAGACGCACATCAGGGCCGCGTCGGACAGCGGATCCCCCAGGGTCGACAGCTCCCAGTCCACGACGGCGCGCACCGTCGTCGGATCGTCGGCGTCCAGGATGGTGTTGTCGATCCGGTAGTCGCCGTGCACGATCGACGTCCGGCTCTGCTGCGGAATGGATTGCCGCAGGCCCGAATGCAGCCGTTCGACGTCGGTGTCGCGGTGGTCGTCGGGCAGCCGCACCAGCTCCCACTGCGAACCCCACCGCCGCACCTGCCGCTCCAGGTAGCCGCTGGGTTTGCCAAAGTCGGCCAGCCCCACGGCGTTCGGGTCGACGCTGTGCAGATCGACGAGCACCCGGATCAGCGAGTCCACGCAGCCGTCGATGACGGTGTGGCTGAACGCTTCGAGTTGTGCGCGGCGGCGCACCACCTGCCCGACAACGAATTCGACGACCTGGAAGGGCGCGCCCAGCACGGAGTCGTCCTCGCACAGCGCGATCGCGCGCGCCACCGGGACGGGGGTGTCGTGCAGCGCGGCGACCACCTTGTATTCGCGGGCCATGTCGTGGGCCGACGGAGTCAGGCCGTGCAGCGGCGGGCGCCGGACCAGCCAGCTCGACGCGTCGTCGTACACCCGGAACGTCAGGTTCGAGCGGCCACCGGAGATGAACTCGCCCCGCAACTCGCCGTCGCGGCCGAGCCCCAGCGAGCGCAGGTAGGAGTCCAGCGAGGCCAGGTCCAGCCCGTCGAGTCGGTCAGTTGAAGTCACCGAAATTGTTTACCACCGCCGGCGCCGGCCAACTTCACCACCGCTGGTTTCTCGGCAGCAGGTCCCACACGTGTTCGGTGGTGTTGACCGACGCCACCGTCGCCTCGCCGGACCGCGAAAACAACAGCCGGGTCACCGACGCGTAGTCGACGGGGAAGGACAGCAACCGGGCCGTCCCGAGGATCTCGTGCAGCAGCACATTGATCACGCCGCCATGGCTGAACACCGCCACCGTGTCCTCGGGGTCGGCGGCGGTGACCAGGTCGTCGACGGCCGCGCGCACCCGTGCCCGAAACGCGTCCTCGTCGACCGCGCTGGGTAGCTGCCCCTGGGCCAGGCGCGCCCACTCCTCCGGTCGTTCCGCCTTGATCTGCTCGACGGGGATGTACACCGGCAGGTCGCGATCGTATTCGGCGAACCGGGCATCGATTTCGACGCTGAGCTCGCGGGCCGCCGCGACGGGTTCGGCGGTCTGGATGGCGCGCCGCTGCGGGCTGCTCACCACCCGCGAGATCGGAAACCTGGCGAGCGCGTCGGGCAGCCGTTTGACCTGAGCGAACCCGTCCTCCGACAGGTTCGGATCGGAGCCCTCGCCGTGTTCGCTGCGCAGCGGTAACGCGTGGCGGACCAGCAGCACTTGCATGTTTGTTCCCGTCGTCGGATGGTGGGCAGCGCCAGTTTCTCATCGCGCCTCACGAGGAGGAGAGATGACCCAGCCGGGCATGGATTGGGACGCCGCCTACCGGCAGGAGGCGCCGCCACCGTGGAGCATCGGCCGGCCGCAGCCCGAGCTGGCGGTGCTGATCGACCAAGGCAAGGTCTGCAGCGACGTCCTGGACTCCGGCTGCGGCCACGCCGAGCTGTCGCTGGCCCTCGCGGCCCGAGGCCACACCGTCGTCGGCCTGGACGCCAGCGCGACCGCGGTCGCGGCGGCGACCGCGGCGGCGGCCGAACGCGGACTGACGACGGCGACCTTCGCGCAGGCCGACGTCACCAGCTTCCGCGGCTATGACGGCCGCTTCTCGACGATCCTGGACAGCGGGCTGTTCCACGTGCTGCCGCCTGAGCGGCGCCAGGACTACCTGCGGTCGATCTTCCGGGCCGCCGCGCCCGGGGCGGCGTTGTACATCCTGGCGTTCGCCACCGGCGCGCTCGGCCATAGCGACGGGCCCGGGCCGCGCGGCTTCACCGAAACCGAGCTGCGCGACGCCGTCGGGCAGCTATGGCGGGTCGACGACATCCGCCCCGCGAAGCTGTACGGCAACGCCGGGGCACTGGCCGGCGCCGGCGGCCTGTCGCCGGATATCGAGCGCGACGACGAGGGACACTTTCTGGCGCCCGGCTTCCTGCTCAGCGCCCACAAGCCGGATTAGGCATCCGAAGCGACCCTTCCCATACCGGCGGAGAATGCTATTCTCTGCACGGAGAGCGGGGTGTGCAGCCTATGACGAGTGTCAGCGAATCCCAGTTGGACGCGGGCGTTCTGGCCCGCTGGCTCGACGCGAACGACGCACCGGGCGGCGGCGAGCGACCGGTGTTGGAACCGCTGAAGGGCGGTTCGCAGAACACCCTCTACCTGGTCGAGCGCGGCGGGCAGCGGATGGTGCTGCGGATGCCCGGCGCCCGCGCCGACGCGGCCCGCATCGACGGCTTGCTGCGCGAAATCCGGCTGGTCCGCGCGCTGTCGGGCACCGACGTCCCGCACGCGGCGCTGGTCGCCGCCGACGACACCGGCGCCGTGCTGGGCATGCCGTTCTACGTGATGCAGGCGATCGACGGGTGGAGCCCGATGGACGGCGGGTGGCAGGCGCCGTTCGACACCGACCTGAGCGCCCGCCGCGGGCTGGCGTTCCAGCTCGTCGAGGGCGCCGCCAAGCTCGGCCGGGTGGATTGGCGCGCGCAGGGGCTCGAGGGCTTCGGCCGCCCGGACGGATTCCACGAACGCCAGGTGGACCGCTGGCTGGCGTTCCTCGACGCCTACAAGGTGCGCGAGCTGCCCGGGCTGGGCGAGGCCGCCGAGTGGCTGCGCGACAACCGGCCCACGAGCTACCGGCCGGGCATCATGCACGGCGACTACCAGTTCGCCAACGTGATGTTCGCGCACGGCGAGCCGGCGCGGCTGGCCGCGATCGTGGACTGGGAGATGACGACGGTCGGCGATCCGCTGCTGGATCTCGCGTGGGCGCTGCTGGGCTACGACGGCGAGGAGCCGAGCAGCGACGGCTTCTACCTCGACATGCGGGGCATGCCGACCCGCACCGAATTGCTCGACCACTACGAGAAAATCAGCGGGCTGTCCACCGAGCACATCGACTACTACCTGGTGCTGGCCAACTGGAAACTGGGGATCGTGCTGGAGAAGACCTACGCGGCCGGGGTGCGCACCGGAAAAGTGGATCCCCAGATCCAGGACACCTTCGGGGCGATGATCCCGCGACTGATCGCCACCGCGGCGGAGCTGGCGAGGGTGCACTGAAATGGGTTATGCGGAGCAGCTTTTCGACCTCACCGACCGGGTGGTGCTGGTCACCGGCGGCAGCCGCGGCCTGGGGCGCGAGATGGCCTTCGGCGTCGCGCACTGCGGCGCCGACGTGGTGATCGCCAGCCGCAACATGGACAACTGCGTGGCCACCGCGAAGCAGATCGAGGCCGAGACGGGCCGCTCCGCCATGCCCTACCAGGTGCACGTCGGGCGCTGGGAACAGCTCGACGGCCTCGTCGACGCGACCTACGAGCGGTTCGGCAAGGTCGACACGCTGATCAACAACGCCGGCATGTCACCGCTGTACGACAAGCTGACCGATGTCACCGAGAAGCTGTTCGACGCGGTGCTCAACCTGAACCTCAAGGGGCCGTTCCGGTTATCGGCGCTGGTGGGCGAGCGGATGGTGGCCGCCGGTCGCGGATCCATCATCAACGTGAGCACCGCCGGATCGCTGCGCCCGGCCCCCGACATCGTTCCCTACGCCGCGGCCAAGGCCGGTCTCAACGCCATGACCGAAGCCTTGGCGAAGGCGTACGGACCGGCCGTCCGGGTGAACACGTTGATGGCGGGTCCGTTTCTCACCGACGTCAGCAAGGCCTGGAATCTCGACCGCGTCGAGGGCAAACCGTTCGGCCACCTGGCGCTGCAGCGCGCCGGTGATCCACGTGAAATCGTCGGCGCCGCGCTGTTTCTGGCGTCGGACGCGTCCAGTTTCACCACCGGCTCGATCCTGCGCGCCGACGGCGGGATCCCTTAGCGGATAGGAGTATTCGAATGCCTTGGGATTTTTCCACCGAACCGGAGTTCGAGAAGAAGCTGGACTGGATCCGCGAATTCGTGCGCGAGGAGGTGGAACCCCTCGAGGTGCTGTTTCCGGGCTGCGAGTTCCTGCCGCTCGACGACGAGCGGCGCCGGATCGTCGATCCACTGAAGCAACGGGTACGCGACAACGGCTTGTGGGCACCGCATTTGGGCCCCAATTTGGGCGGGCAGGGCTTCGGCGCGGTCAAGTTGACGCTGATCAACGAGATCCTGGGCCGCAGCCCGTGGGCGCCGATCGTGTTCGGAACGCAGGCGCCCGACACGGGCAACGCGGAGATCATCGCGCGCTTCGGAACCCAGGAGCAGAAGGACCGCTACCTGGCCGGGCTGCTGTCCGGGGAGATCTTCTCCTGCTTCTCGATGACGGAGCCGCAGGGCGGCGCGGACCCCCGGGTCTTCACCACGCGAGCGGTCCGCGACGGGGACGACTGGATCATCACCGGGCGAAAGTACTTCTCCTCCAACGCGTCCGTCGCATCCTTCTTCATCGTCGTCGCGATCACCGACCCCGACGTGCCCGTGCATCAGGGCGCCTCGACGTTCCTGGTCCCGGCCGGAACCCCCGGCCTGAACGTGGCAGCCAACCACCACCTCGTCGGCGCGGACCCGCACGAGCCGGGGCATTCCCTGGTCCACTACGACGGGGTGCGGGTGGGATCCGACGCGCTGCTCGGCGCACCCGGTCAGGGCTTCCTGATCTTGCAGACCCGCCTCGCCGGCGGGCGGCTGCACCACGCCATGCGCTCGATCGGGATGGCGCAGCGCGCTGTCGACATGATGTCCCGGCGCGCGAAAAGCCGCTTCACCCAGGGCAGCTCGCTGGCCGACAAGCAATTGGTGCAGGAGTTCGTCGCCGACTCCTACACCGAATTGATCCCGTTCCGGCTGACCGTCCTGCACGCCGCCTGGCTGATCGACAACGGCGACGAGCGCGCCGCCCGCGCCGAGATCGCCGCCTGCAAGATTCTGGCGTCGCAGGTACTCAAATCCATTGCACTGCGCGCGATTCAGGTCCATGGCGCCATCGGACTCACGGATCAGCTACCGCTGGTCAACGTGCTGCTCGGCGGCATCGCGCTCGGGCTGGCCGACGGGCCGACCGAGGCGCACAAGGTGAACCTGGCGCGGATGCTCCTCAAGGACTACGAGGCCGAGGACGGGGACTGGCCCAGCGAGATGCTGGACGTCCGGCGCGAGGCCGCCCGCGCTAAATACGGTGAGCTCGTTGACAAGTAGCAGGGTAGCCGCGGCGGTCGAGCGTGCCCTCGACGACCGCCAGCGCGAGGCGACCGAGGAGGTGGAACGCATCCTGGCCGCCGCGGTGCGCGTCATGGAACGGGTCGCGCCCGAGGCGCCCCGGGTCAGCGACATCGTCGCGGAGGCCGGCTCGTCGAACAAGGCTTTCTACCGGTATTTCGCCGGCAAGGACGACCTCATCCTCGCCGTGATGGAACGCGGTGTGGCCATCGTCGTGTCCTACCTGCAGCACCAGATGGCCAAGGAGTCCCGGCCGCAGGACAAAGTGGCGCGCTGGATCGAGGGCACGCTGGCGCAGGTCGCCGACCCGCACCTGATCAGCATGAGCCGCGCGGCGGCCGGGCAGCTGTCGCCCACCAGTCGGCCCGGGTCCGACCAGGAGATGATGCGGCCGCTGCGGGATCTTCTGACCGAACCCGTTGCGGCGCTGGGCAGCACCGATGTCGACCGCGACGTCGAGGCAGTGTTCTGCTGCACCGCCGCGGCCATGCGGCGATATGTCGGTTCCGCCGACCGGCCCGAACCGGACGACATCGCACACCTGGTCGGATTCTGCCTGCGCGGCCTCGGGGCCGGCTGATGCGGGCCGCCGTCTGCCGCTCCTATGGCTCGCCGGAGGAGCTGGACATCGACGACGTCCCCGATCCCGTGCCCGGCCCCGGCCAGCTCGTCGTTCGCGTGCACGCCGCGGCGGTCAACTTTCCCGATGTGCTGTTGATCGCCGGCAAGTACCAGGTCAAGATCCCGGTGCCGTTCGTCCCGGGCAGCGAGCTCGCGGGCGAAGTGGTGGCCGTCGGCGACGGCGCCGGGTTTCGGGTGGGGCAGCGGGTCTCCGCGACCACCCCGACCGGGGCGTTCGCCGAGCAGGCGCTGCTCGACGCGGGATCGGTGGCGCCGGTGCCGGACGGCGCCGACTTCGCCTCCGCCGCGGCGTTCGGCGTCACGTACCGCACCGCGTATCACGCGCTGCGCTCGATTGCCGCAGTGACGCAAGGTGACTGGGTGGTGATCCTGGGCGCCGCCGGCGGCGTGGGGCTGGCCGCCGTCGACCTGGCGGTAGCCATGGGGGCGCGGGTGCTGGCCGCGGCGTCCAGCGCGGAAAAGCTCGAGCTGTGCCGGCGGCGCGGCGCCGAAGCGATCGTCGACTACGACCGGGAAGACCTGAAGACGCGCATCCGCGAGCTCACCGGCGACGCCGCCCGGGTAGTCCTCGATCCCGTCGGCGGGCCCTACGCCGAGCCCGCGCTGCGGGGCCTCGCCCGCGGCGGCACCTTCATCACCCTCGGCTACGCCTCGGGCAGCATCCCGGCCATTCCGCTGAACCTCGTCCTGCTCAAGGGAATCACCGTCCGCGGCATGGAGATCCGCACCTTCATGGGCGACCGGCCCGCCGACGCCGCGCGCGACATGGCCGAGCTGTCCCAGATGTTCGCCGCCGGCACCATCCGGCCCTACATCGGCGCGCGGTTCCCGCTGTCCGACACCGCGGCCGCGTTGCGGCACGTTGCCGAGCGCAAGGTGCTGGGCAAGGTCGTCATCGACGTGGCGCCCTAGTTCCGCGAGCGGGGCGCCGTCCGCGAGCAAGCTACGGCGTGACGATGTTGAAGTTCTGGTCGGGCTCGTCGAGCGCACCCAGAAATGCCTGCAGCGCGGACTCGTCACCGGAAACCTCGAGGCCCGGCGAGGTGAAGTCGCCCATCGCCGCCGTCAGCAGCCGAAACTTCTTGTCCAGCTTGACCGTAACGGCGGCCGTCGCCGGGTCGGCGCCCACCTTGCGATAGACGAGCACCCCGTTGCGCAGGCTGAGCCGATAGTTGGCGGCCAGGTCGGCGAATGAGATGTCCAGCGCGATGTCGAGGTCCCAACTGCGCGGCCCGTCGACCCGCAGGGCGAAGCTGTCGAAGATCTGCTCGGGCGTCAGCTGGTTGAGCATCGAGGCCGACGCCGCCGTCACGGCGGTGCCGAAATTGCCGTCACGCAGTTCGGTTGCGCCACTCATGAAGAAGTTGCGCCACGTGGCGTTCTCGGCGCCGTACGCCAGCTGCTCCAGCGTGTCGGCGTACAGCGCGCGGGCCGCCGCGTGCTCGGCGTCGGTGAAGACGGCGTGATCGAGCAGCGTTGCCGCCCAGCGTAAGTCGCCGGCGTCGAAGGCCGTGCGGGCGAGCTCGACGACCCGGTCGATGCCACCCATCGCGTCGACGTAGCGGGGGGCGATCGCCTCGGGTGGATGGGGCCACAGCCGCCCGGGATTGCCGTCGAACCAGCCCATGTAGCGCTGGTAGACGGCCTTGACGTTGTGGCTGACCGATCCGTAGTAACCGTGCGTGTGCCAGGCCCGCTCCAGCGCCGGCGGCATCTCAAACATCTCGGCGATCTCGACGCCGGTGTAGCCCTTGTTGAGCAGCCGCAGGGTCTGGTCGTGCAGGTAGGCGTACATGTCCCGTTGCAGCGAAAGGAATTCGACGATGCGGTCGCGTCCCCAGGTCGGCCAGTGGTGAGAAGCGAACACCACGTCGGCGCGGTCGGCAAAAGTGTCGATCGCCTCGGTGAGGTAGCCGGACCAGGCGTGCGGGTCGCGCACCAGCGCGCCGCGCAGCGTCAGCAGGTTGTGCAGGTTGTGGGTGGCGTTCTCGGCCATGCACAACGCCCGGAAACGCGGGAAGTAGAAATGCATTTCGGCGGGCGCCTCGGTGCCGGGCGCCATCTGGAACTCCATCTCCACGCCGTCGATGGTGTGGGTCTCGCCGGTCTCGCGGACGTCGATGGTCGGCACGATGACGGCCACCTCGCCGGTGGACGGGGCCTGGCCGAGCCCGCAGCCCACCTGGCCCAGCGGCCCGCGCGCCAGCAGGGTGCCGTACATGTAGGTCGCCCTGCGCGTCATCGCCGGGCCGGCATAGACGTTCTCCTGGACGGCATGTTCGACGAAGCCGTCCGGGGCGAACACCGCGACCGCTCCGCTGTCCACGTCGGCCTGCGAGGTGACGCCGAGAACGCCGCCGAAGTGGTCGACGTGGCTGTGCGTGTAGATCACCGCCACGACGGGACGGTCGCCGCCGCGGTGCGTGCGATACAGGGCCAGGGCCGCCGCGGCCACCTCGGTGGATATCAGCGGATCGATGACGATGACGCCGGTGTCGCCCTCGACGAAGGTGACGTTCGAGATGTCGAAGCCGCGGACCTGATAGATGCCCGGGACCACCTCGTAGAGGCCTTGCTTGGCGGCCAGTGTCGACTGCCGCCACAGGCTGGGGTGCACGGACGCCGGCGCGGGCCCGTCGAGGAACGAGTAGGCGTCGTTGTCCCACACCACGCGGCCGTCGGCCGCCTTGATGACGCACGGCGACAGCGCCGCGATGAACCCGCGATCCGCGTCGTCGAAGTCCCTTGTGTCGTCGAGTGGCAGGGCGTGTGCACCGTGGGCCGCCTCGATGACGGCGGTGGGGAGTTTGTGTTCCACCGGCAATACATTGCCATTAACGCGCCGTCCCGGGAACGAACGCAAAGGAGACATCTGGGCGGTCAAAAGAATTTTCCCTGAACCTCTTCTATGCGGCCCGGCAAACCCGCATACTGCCTTGACGGTTCTCAATGCCGAGGACCGCAACGATCGGGCGAAGGAGAACAGGTGAAGCGTGGACTGACTGTCGTGGCGGCCGGGGCCGCAATTCTGGCCGCGGGTATTGCCGGATGTTCAAGCAACAAGGGAACTACCGTCAGCGGTGGCGGGGTCACGGCAAGCACCGGCGGCACGACGAAGGTCATCATCGACGGCAAGGACCAGAACGTCCAGGGCAGCACCGTCTGCACCAAGGCCGCCGGCAACGTGAACATTGCGGTCGGTGGCAGCAACACCGGGATCAGCGTCGTGCTCACCGATGCCAACCCGCCCGGCGTCAAGGCAGTTCAGCTCGGCAACGTCAACGGCGTGACCCTGCAGTACGCGCAGGGCGGTCAGGGCAACGCCTCGGCGACCAAGGACGGCAACACCTACAAGATCACCGGCACCGCGACGGGCGTGGACATGGCCAACCCGATGCAACCGGTGAACAAGCCGTTCGAAATCGACGCGACTTGCTCTTAACGCGGTGACTGTGCGGGCGGTTGCCACCCGTTGAGTGGCAACCGCACCGTGAACTCGGTGTGGCCCGGTGCGCTGTTGACCGTGATGGTCCCGTTGTGCGCCTTGACGACGGCCGAGACGATCGCCAGGCCCAGCCCGGTGCTGCCACCCTTTCGGGAGCGCGAGGAATCCCCGCGCGCGAACCGCTCGAAGACCTCGGACTGAAGCGCCACCGGGATGCCGGGGCCGTTGTCGATGACCTGCAGCAAGGTGTGCGACGGCTCGGTGGTCAACCTCGTCGTCACGACGGTGCCCGCGGCGGTGTGGACGCGGGCGTTGGCGAGCAGGTTCGTCAAGACCTGGTGTAGCCGCGCCGCGTCGCCGGTGACCACGACGGGTTCCTCGGGCAGGTCAAGCTCCCACTGATGATCCGGCCCGGCGACGTGCGCGTCGCTGACCGCGTCGACCGCCAACCGCGACAGATCCACCGGTTCGCGTTCCAGCGGCCGGCCGGAATCCAGGCGCGCCAGCAGCAGCAGGTCCTCGACGAGGCGCGTGATCCGCTCCGTCTCGGACGCCACCCGGCTCATCGCGTGCGCCACCGCCTCGCGGTCGTCGCCCATCCGCTGGGTGAGCTCGGTGTAGCCGCGGATCGCGGCGAGCGGCGTGCGCAGCTCGTGACTGGCGTCCGCGACGAACTGGCGAACCCGGGTCTCGCTGGCCTGCCGCGCCGACAGAGCGTCGGCGATGTGGTCGAGCATCCGGTTCAGCGCGAAGCCGAGCTGACCGACCTCGGTGGCCGGGTTCGCGTCGTACTCGGCGACCCGCACCGGCAGCTCGACCTCGCCGCGGTCCAGCGGCAGGTCCGCCACCTCGCTCGCGGTTTGCGCGACGCGGCGCAGCGGCGCCAGCGCCCGCCTGATGATGACGACGCCGGCGGTGGTCGCGGCGACCAGCGCGATCACCGTGACGATTCCGAGGATGACCAGCATCCGAATCATGGTGGCGTCGACGCCTGCCATCGACAGGCCGGTGACGATGATGTCCGCGCCGCTGCGGCTCGGGGCGCCGACCACGCGATAGCGCCCGAGCCCGTCGAGGTCGACCGTCACCGGCTTGCTGCTTTCGGCGACATGTTCCAGTTGCGTTTGGGCGGCCGGGGTCAGCGCGGCCCGCGAACCGGCGCTGGTGAGGTATCCGGCGTCGACGGCCTTGCCGTTGCTGATCACCGCCGCGACCATGCCGGCGGGCTGACCCGGGGCGTCGAGGAACCGCGGGCCGGGGCCCGGTCGCGGATAGTAGAAGTGCGACTCATGGCGCCAGCCCGGACGTTTCGGCTCGGGGTACATCAGTGCCGACCGATAGGAAGCCCCGGCGAGTTGCCCGTCGAGCTGCGTCACCAGGTGGTGCAGCAAGGCCAGTTCGGTGGCCGCGGTGATGCCGACGCAGACGACGGCCAGGACGACGATCTGTCCGACCAACAGCCGGAGCCGAAGTGACCAGACCCGCCGTGTCCTAGCGGGCTGGCTTGAGGACATAGCCCGCGCCGCGCAGCGTGTGGATCATGGGTTCACGACCGTTGTCAATCTTCTTGCGCAGGTAGGAAATGTAGAGCTCGACGATGTTGGACCGGCCGCCGAAGTCGTAGCTCCATACCCGGTCCAGGATCTGGGCCTTGCTCAGCACGCGCTTGGAGTTGCGCATCATGAAGCGCAGCAGCTCGAATTCGGTGGAGGTCAACGAGATTGGCTCGCCGGCGCGCGTGACCTCGTGACTGTCCTCATCCAGCACCAAGTCGCCGACCACCAGCTGCGCACCACTGTCGACGGTCGTGACGCCGGTGCGCCGGAGCAGCGCCCGCAACCGCAGCACCACCTCTTCGATGCTGAACGGTTTGGTCACATAGTCGTCGCCGCCCGCGGTCAGCCCGGCGATGCGGTCTTCCACCGCATCCTTGGCCGTCAGCAGCAGCACCGGCAGCTTCGGGTTCTCTTCGCGCAGCTTGTGCAGCACGTCGAGCCCGCTCATGTCGGGGAGCATGACGTCGAGAACGACCACATCGGGCCGTTGCGCCCGGGCCGAGGCGATGGCCGACGACCCGTCGCCGGCGGTCGAGATGTCCCAGCCCTCGTACCGCAGTGCCATGGACACCATTTCGGCCAACACCGCTTCGTCGTCGACGACGAGGACATTGATCGGATTGCCGTCGGCACGGCACATCACTACCCGCTCTACCGACGCCCGCGACTGTGTCACACGGTCCAGTATCCGCGGCGGACTGAGCCGACGCTATGGCGTTCCTATGCGTGTCCTGTGAAAAGATCGCGTGACCGCCGGGCGGTCACGCGATCCGGTATCGGGCCGTCGCCTAATACCAATACCGCCTGCCGCCGACCGGCCGGCCGACGGATCCCAGGATCCACAGGACCGCGCCGATGACGAGCAAGACGACGCCTATGTACCACAAAAGCGGAAGGCTGAAGACGAATCCGAGAATTACCAAGACGATGCCGAGGACGATCATGACAATTTTTCCTTTACATGAGGGGTACTAGGCTGGTGGACATTGAGCTGGGCTGCGGGACTTTGCAATCCTTGACTTTCGGATTGACGCCCGCGTAGTTCAACGGCCCGGCAATTACTGTCAACGCGATATTTCCCGCAGTGACGCAGTTCGTTGAATTACCCTTGAAGTAGTCGCGCTGGAACGCCGCGAAAACTCCGATGAGCAACCACACCAGGACAATCGCGCCGATCGCTCCGCGTCCACGCACGGTGACCTCCATTGTTGTTCGAGAAATTCCCGTGCGCCTAGCGTTACCCGTTCGACGTGTGTCTAAACCTGGCCGATGCCGCCTCCCCCGAGCCAGACATCGGCCCGCTTCTTCGACGCACGGGAAAGCCACGCGTCTTGAATCAGCTCGGCCAGTTCCGTCGTCGTAATCTCCCGCAATCGGCTGGCCCGCACCAGCACCGAGGGGTGTCCGTCGAAATGGGCCGTGGTGAAGAACGGCGACGCGGGGTCCTGGGTGAGCGCCAGCTTGTCGCTCTCCGACTCCACCCAGAGCATGATCACGTCGGCGTAGCGTTCGCCGGTGTCCGGATCGGTCGCGTCGATGCCCCACGTCAGGAGGTTGGATGGCCCGAAGGGCAACGCGATCTATCAGGTCGGCGGAAAGTCGTTCGTCTTCTTTCGCACTCCCCAACCCGACGCGACCGATCCGGACACCGGCGAACGCTACGCCGACGTGATCATGCTCTGGGTGGAGTCGGAGAGCGACAAGC
>NZ_LZIS01000074.1 GCF_001667015.1 Mycobacterium sp. E3198
GGCCGGGGCTTCCACAAAACGGCCGGCGGCTCGCACACCCCGTGGGTGTTGTACGCCGTCATCATCGTCTCCGCGCTGATCATCGCCGGGGCGATCCCGGTGCTGTTGCGGGCCCGCCGGATGGGCCTGATCGAGCCGGCGACGCGGCCGGGGGCGGCCCGCGTCCCGCACCGGCCCCCGGTGCGCCTCATGGCCCCGGCGCCGCGCACCGCGGCCGAGCGGGCGCGCCAGCCGAGGGTGCAGGCGGCGGAGCCGGCGACGCAGTGGTCCGGCACCGCGGTGGACCGGGTTTGGTTGCGCGGCACGGTCATCCTGGCCGGCACGATGGGCGTCGCGCTGATTGCGGCCGCGACGGCGACCTACCTGATGGCGGTCGGCCACGACGGGCCGTCGTGGGCGGTCTACGCGGTCGCCGGGGTGGTCACCGCGGCGATGCCGGCGGTGGAGTGGCTGCACATCCGCCAGCTACGCGGCCTTCAGGACGCGCGCTAGGCGCACGGGCTCCCACGGGTCGCGCCGCGACGCGACACATAAGACTCTGCGACGACACGCCGCGTGGATTCATACGGTCAGTGCAACATCCGTGATTTGGGAGGTTGCCGTGCCGAGTGGATATCCGTTT
>NZ_LZIS01000075.1 GCF_001667015.1 Mycobacterium sp. E3198
TTACGAAGAGTCGCAATCGATCTATGACGTTTCAGACGAGTTCTTCGCGCTCTTCCTAGACCCGACGATGGGGTACACCTGCGCGTATTTCGAGCGCGACGACATGACGCTCGAGGAAGCCCAGTTCGCCAAGATCGACCTGTCACTGGGGAAGCTCGGGCTCGAGCCGGGCATGACGCTGCTCGACATCGGCTGCGGCTGGGGTGCCACGATGCGCCGCGCCATCGAGAAGTACGACGTGAACGTCGTCGGCCTGACGCTGTCGGAGAACCAGGCCGACCACGTGCAGAAGATGTTCGACCAGATGGACACGAACCGCTCGACGCGGGTGCTGCTGGAGGGCTGGGAGAAGTTCGACGAGCCGGTGGACCGCATCGTCTCCATCGGCGCCTTCGAGCACTTCGGCCGCCAGCGCTGGGGCCACTTCTTCAAGATGGCCTACCGGGTGCTGCCGGCCGAGGGCGTCATGATGCTGCACACCATCACGCGTCCCACGTTCAAAGAGGCCAGGGCGCAGGGCAATCCGCTCACCCACGAAGTGGTCCACTTCACCCAGTTCATCCTGGCCGAGATCTTCCCGGGCGGCTGGCTACCGACGATCCCGTCGGTCGAGGAGCACGCGGAGGAGGTCGGCTTCAAGATCACGCGCACCCAGTCGCTGCGGCTGCACTACGCGACGACCCTCGAAACGTGGGC
>NZ_LZIS01000076.1 GCF_001667015.1 Mycobacterium sp. E3198
CACCGCGAATAACGACGACCCGTAGTTGTTTTTGGCCGGATGACCGTGCTTGCGGGCGTAGCGCGCGGCGGCCCGGGCACCGCCGAGGTAGTGGGTCAGGCCCATCTCGTGGCCGCCGAACGGGCCGAGCCACACGGTGTAGGACAGCACGGCCAGCCCGCCCGGCCTGGTCACCCGCAGCATCTCGGCGCCGAGTCGCCACGGCCGCGGCACGTGTTCGGCCACGTTGGACGACAGGCAGATGTCGACGGAGCCGTCGGCGAAGGGCAGCGCCAGACCCGAGGCCCGCACGAACGTGCCCGGCCCGCCGGCCAAAACCGGCCCGGCCGCGTGCATCTCGCTCGGGTCGGGCTCCACGCCGAGGTAGCGAACACCGGCATCGGCAAACGCGGCCGCGAAATACCCCGGGCCGCCGCCGACGTCGAGCAACGTGCGGCCGACGGGCGGTCCGCCGTGGACGCCGCGCCACAGGTCGGAGACCATCGCCGCGGTGTCGGCCGCCAGCGCGCGGTAGAAGCGGGCCGGGTCGGACCGTTCGTGGCGGAATTCCGACAGCAGCCGCACCGACCGGCGAAGCGTTGCGCGCCGCGCGAGAAGGTCAGTGACGGCCACCGGCCAACCCTACGGCCGGGCCCGGTGCGCCCCCTCTCGCCCGGCTAGGCTGACCAGTAATGTCTGCTCTCCGCTCCGTCCTGCTGCTGTGCTGGCGCGACACCGGGCACCCGCAGGGCGGCGGCAGCGAAGCCTATTTGCAGCGCGTCGGCGCGCAGCTGGCCGCCTCGGGAATCTCCGTCACGCTGCGCACCGCCCGCTATCCGGGCGCGCCGCGGCGCGACGTCGTCGACGGCGTGCGCATCGACCGTGCCGGCGGCCGATATTCGGTGTACGTCTGGGCGCTGCTGGCGATGGCGGCGTCGCGCGCCGGGCTGGGACCGCTGCGGCGGGCGCGGCCCGACGTGGTCGTCGACACCCAGAACGGCCTGCCGTTTTTGGCCCGGCTGGTGTACGGCCGCCGCGTGCTGATGCTGGTGCACCACTGCCATCGGGAGCAGTGGCCGGTGGCCGGGCCGGTGCTCGGCCGGATCGGCTGGTTCGTCGAGTCGTGGTTGTCGCCGCGGCTGAACCGCCGCAACCAGTACGTGACGGTGTCGCTCCCGTCGGCCCGCGACCTGGTCGCGCTCGGGGTGGCCAGCCGGCAGATCGCGGTGGTGCGCAACGGCCTCGACGAGGCGCCGGCGCAATCATTGTCCGGCCCGCGCTCGGCGGCGCCCCGGGTGGTGGTGCTGTCGCGGCTGGTGCCGCACAAGCAGATCGAAGACGCGCTGGAGGCCGTCGCGGCGCTCCGGCCGCGCCTGCCGAATCTGCACCTCGACATCGTCGGCGGCGGTTGGTGGCGGCAGCGGCTCGTCGACCACGCGCAGCGGCTCGGCCTGTCCGGCGCGGTGACCTTCCACGGCCACGCCGACGACCTCACCAAACACCATGTGCTGCAAAGCTCCTGGGTGCACGTGCTGCCGTCCCGCAAGGAGGGCTGGGGCCTGGCGGTGGTGGAGGCGGCCCAGCACGCGGTGCCTACCATCGGCTATCGCTCCTCCGGCGGCCTGACCGACTCGATCGTCGACGGGGTGACCGGGATGCTGGTGGACAGCCAGGCCCAGCTGGTGGATCGACTCGAACAGTTGCTGTCCGACCCGGTGCTGCGCCATCAACTCGGCGCCAAGGCCCAGGCGCGCAGCGGCGAGTTCTCCTGGACGCAAAGCGCCGACGCGATGCGCGGCGTGCTCGAAGCCGTCCGGGCCGGCGAGTTCGTCAGCGGCGTCGTCTGACCCAGCAGACCACCGAACCGGCCGCGCCGCCGAGCAGCAGCGCCAGCCAGGCCAGGTGCGCGATCAACGTCGCGGTGCGCCGGACCGGCGGGACACCGGCAGTGTCGGCGCCGATCCGGTAGAGAGCCAACTCGTTGTCGCGGTAGACCGGCCGCAGCGCGGCCAGAGTGCGCGCGGCCGCGCCCATGTCGCCGGCGCTGTCCGATTCGACGACCAGCCACCCCACGCCCGCCGGGGCCAGCGCGGCCGGGTCCGGCCCGCTCAGCAGCAGGTCCTGCACTGCGCGGGCGCGGTCGCCCTCCCCTGGCACGACAACCCCCGAGATGGCCAGGTCGCCGGTGCTCAGCACGTCGGCGCGCAGCCAGCGGGGCAGCGGATCCAGCACCGGCGCCGGGCCCGACCAGGAGAACCGCCGCATCGTGCCGGCCGGCAGCACCGCGACCGTCCGCGGATCGGAATTGATCGCCGCCGCGACCGCGGCCCACCCACGCGGGTAGCGCACCGAAGTGACCTTGTTCCAACCGCCCCACGCCAGGTCCGGCAGCGCCAGGATCAGCGCGACGGAGCAGACCAGCGCGGCCACCGACGGCCGCAACCACCGGCGCAACGTCAGCGCGGAGCCGGCGCCGGCCAGCGTGTACCCCGGCAGCGCCAGCGCCACCCACTTCTGTCCGTCGCGCAGCACCCCGAAGCCCGGCGCGGCGTCGACCAGCGCCCGCAGCGCGTGCAGCCCCGGGCCCGTCGCCAGAGCGGCCGGCACCACTACGGCCACCACCGCCAGCGCCAAAAGCGGCACCGCCGCGCGACGGCGCACCACCACCGGCAGCCCGGCCGCCACCACCGCCAGCAGCACCACGGCCGACGACACCGCGAAAAGCGTTGTCCGCGAGGCCGGTACGGCCTCCCCGTTCCAGATGCCGCCGAGGCTGGCCAGGCTGCCCAGCGTGCCCAGGCCCGGCTCGGCCCGCGGCGCGAACGCGTCCACCCCGACGGCGCCCGGTGATCGCAACGATGAGCCCAACGCGGCGGCGGTGAGCCAGGGCAGCGCCGCCACCAGCTCGACGCCCAAAGCCGTTGCGGCACAAACCCGGCGGGTTCGGCCGGCGCCCGGCGCGGCCACGCAGACCAGCGCCACCGCCGCGGCGAGCAACAGGCCGGTCGGAGTCAGCCCGGCCAGCGCGATCCACCACACCAACCCCGACCAGCCCGACCCCGTCGACCGTAGCGTCAGCATCGCCGCCGCGACCCAGGGCAGGCAGCCGTAACCGACCAGCAGGCTCCAGTGGCCCTGCAGAAGCCGTTCGGCGACATAGGGATTCCAGATTGCCAGCGTGGCGGCGACGAATTCGCCGGGCGCGCCCGCGTCGGGCAGCGCCACGGCCGCCAGCCGCGCCGTGCCCCATCCCGCCAGCCACAGCCCCGCCACGAGCAGCGCCTTCACCACCACACCGCCATCGACCACCTGCGAGGCGAGCGCCACCGCGAAGTCCTGGGGCGTCGCGCGCGGTGCCGACGTCAGACCCAGGGCGGTGTCGGACAGGTACGACCGCGGCGTCGACACCGCGTCGCGCAGCAGCAGGTATCCGGGCGCCAGCAGCGGCCCGACCACCAGGAGCGCCAGCAACAGCGCGTACCCCGGCCGGGCCCAGCGCATCCGCGGAAGCTAGGCCCGTTCGGGCGGGCCGGGGGATTCGGGCGGCACGGCGTCGGGCGGCCGCGGTTCGGCGGGCTCGTCCGCCTCCGCGGTCGGCGGATCCGAGCCGGGCGATTCGGGATCGGCGGCCGGGCGCTGCGTGGGCAGCTTCTCGGTCTCGGCCTCGGCGCCGGGCACCCGCTCCTCCGGGCCGGTGCGGCCGAAGAATTCCTGGTCGGAGCGGTCCAGGCCCGGGTCGGTCAGCGCGCTCTCGGTGCGCAGGCTGAACGCCGCGAGCACGCCGCCGCCGACCAGCGCGATCAGGCCTACCGCGGTGAACGTGATCGGCAGCACCCGTGACCACAGCGCCAGCCGGTCGCGCTCGTCGCGCGCGGCGTTGACCTGGGCCTCGACGGTGTCCTCGTTCGAGGTGACGGTGTAATCGGCCAGCGTCAGCTCCGGCTTGAGCGGATCACGGGCGAAGTAGTGGTTGGCGTGCTCTTTCTGCTTGACGATGGTCCCCGACACCGGGTCCACCCAGAAGGTCCGCTGCGCCGCGTAGAAGCGGGTCATGGTGATCTGTTCGTTGGGATCGCCGCCCTGGACGCCCCACATCGCCGCCGAGGCGGTGAACTTGGAGTCCGTCGTCTGGTCGGCGTAGAGCGTCGGGTACGCCACCGGAGCCACCAGCTTGCCGTCGGCGTTGTAGCCGACGTTCTGGGTGAAGCGATAGGTGGTCAGACCGTTGACGTCTTCCTGGGTCTCGTAGTTGACGTCGAAGGGCTTCTGCGCGATCGGGTCGAAGTAGGGGTACGTCTTCTTCTCGGTGTGGAACGGGAACCGGTAGGACAGCCCGTCGTGGCGGAGCGGCATCGCGGTGGGCGGGCTCTCGTCGTTGACGGTGCGCGGCTTCTGCACGGAGCCGCCGGGGTGGGTGTCGTCGGAGACGGCCATCGCGGTCTTGCGGTTGAGCGTGACGGTGTCGACGATCGCCAGCAACAGCCCGCTCTCCTTCTGTTTGTCCGTCCGGCGCACCGAGGTGCCGACCTGCAGCGTGACGACGTCGGCGTTGGCCGGGGATTCGACGTTGACCTGCTGTTGGGAGACCAGCGGCACGTTCTGGTTGACGACGAGGTGGTCGCCGGCCAGCGAGGCGGAGTCGAGCGCGGTCCCGTTGCCGTCGGCGACCAAGGTGGCGTTGATGTCCAGCGGAATCTTGGTGATCCGGCTGCTGGTGTAGGTCGACAGCAGCAGGGCGGCGATCAGCAGGGCGGCCCCGAGCCCGATGATCGCGCATGCGGCGTAACGCAACATGACTGCTCGATTCACGTTGCTGTGCCCTCCTAATGGATCCCCGCGTGGCAAACCCGTTCGACCCTAACAGCAGAATTTAAGGCCGCGGCTTACCCACCCATCCAGCCTCGCGCCGAATACCCGGTTCGTCCGCCGCCACACGACAGGCACACTTGTGGTCGTGACCGAGGGCCAGCAGGTGGGAGGGGTCCGCAACTTCCTGCCCGCCGTGGAGGGGATGCGCGCGTGCGCGGCGATGGGCGTCGTCGTCACGCACGTTGCCTTCCAGACCGGGCACTCCAGCGGCGTCGCCGGCCGCCTCTTCGGCCGCTTCGACCTTGCCGTCGCGGTGTTCTTCGCGCTGTCGGGGTTTTTGTTGTGGCGCGGGCACGCCGCGGCGGCCCGGGGTATGGCGCCGCGGCCGCGCACCGGCCACTACCTGCGATCCAGGGCGATCCGCATCATGCCGGCCTACGTGGTGGCCGTCGTCGTGATCCTCACCCTGCTGCCCGACTCGAATCACGCCAGCCCCACGGTGTGGCTGGCCAACCTGACGCTCACCCAGATCTATGTGCCGCTCACCCTGACCGGTGGGCTGACCCAGATGTGGAGCCTGTCGGTGGAGGTCGGCTTCTACCTGGCCCTGCCCGTGCTGGCGTTGTTGGCCCGTCGACTCCCGACGGCGGCCCGGGTGCCGGCGATCGCCGCGACGGCGGCGCTCAGCTTCGCCTGGGCCTGGGTGCCCGTGTTTCTGCTGGACAGCGGAACCTGGAACAACCCGCTGGACTGGCCCCCGGCGTTTTTCTCCTGGTTCGCCGCGGGCATGCTGCTGGCGGAATGGGTCCACAGTGGGGTGGGCGTCCCGCACCGGCTGGCCCGGCGGCGGGTGCCGATGGCCGTGATCGCGGTGGCGGCCTATTTGGTGGCGGCGTCCCCGCTGGCGGGGCCGGCGGGCCTGGCCGTCGGCAGCCCCGCCCAATTCGCGGTGAAGACGGCGATGGGCGCCGTGGTGGCCTTCGCGCTCGTCGCCCCGCTGGTGCTGGACCGGCCCGACACCCCGCACCGACTGCTGGGCAGCACGACCATGGTCACGTTGGGGCGCTGGTCCTACGGCCTGTTCATCTGGCACCTGGCCGCGCTGGACATGGTCTTCCCGGTCCTCGGGACCTTCGCGTTCACCGGCCGCATGCCCTCGGTGCTGGCGTTGACCCTGATCTTCGGCTGGGCGATCGCCGCGGTCAGCTACGGCCTGGTCGAGTCGCCGTGCCGGGAGGCGCTGCGCCGCTGGGAGAAGCGGCAGCAGCCAACGCCCCCAGTCATTGATGCTGAGGCGGACGCGATCGCGCCATGATCTCCTCGCGCACCGCCGAACGTCGCGCCTTGCCCGCGTCGTCGCGCAACGGGGCGTCGACGAACTCGACGGTGTGCGGCACCTTGTACGACGAGATACGTTCGCGCAGAAACTCTTTCACGCTTTCGTGGTCCAACGCCGAACCGTCGGCCGCGTGCACCAGGGCGTAGGGCACCTGGCCCAGGTCCCCGGCGTTCGGGTCGGGCACGCCGACGACGAGGCAGGACAGCACCTCCGGGTGCGCCGACAGCGCGTTCTCGATCTCGGCCGGATACACGTTGCGGCCGCCGACGGTGAACATGTCGACCCGGCGATCCGACAGGTACAGGAACCCGTCGGAGTCGAAGTAGCCGAGGTCGCCCAGCGAGTCCCAGCCGTCGCGGCTCTTGGCCGACACGCCGACGTAGCGGTAGGTCGGCGCGGAGCCGGGGGCGGGGCGCATGTAGATCTCGCCGACCACGCCGGGTGGGCACGGATTGCCGTCGTCGTCGAGCACCTTCATCTCCCCGGCGACCACCACGCCGACCGAGCCGGGGTGGGTCAGCCACTGGTCACCGGAGATGAAGGTCAACGCCTGTAATTCGGTGCCGCCGTAGAGTTCCCAGACGACCTCGGGGCCCAGCAGGTTGATCCACGCCTCCTTGATCGCCGGCGGGCAGGGCGCGCCCATGTGCCAGAACCGCCGCAGCGAGGACAGGTCGTAGGACCCCGGGTCGGCGTGGTAGACCGGCAGCGCCCGCTGCATGATCGTCGGCACCGTGGTCAAAAACGTGACGCGGTGGTCGGTGATCAGCCGCAGGAAGCCCTGCGGATCGAACCGGCTCATCAGCACCAGGTGGTGGCGCATCAGCAGCGCGATCGTCGCCGTGGTGAAGCCGGTGTTGTGCGACAACGGGATCGGGACCAGCGTGGTGTCGCCCTCCTGCGCGCCCAGTGGGTAGCCGACGGCGGCCGGGATGCGGCTGTCACCGCCGGATTCGATGAGCTTGGGCCGCCCCGTGCTGCCGCCCGAACCCATCGCCTTCCACACCGGCGACACCGCCTCGGGCAGCGCGGCGTCGGACAGGGCCGGGTCGGGAGTGAAACCCGCCGGCACACTTGGCATTTCGGTACTGTCGCGGCCCACCAGCAGCGCGGGGGGCCGCAACGCCAGCAGGCCGGCCAGCTCCGCGTCCGGCAGCCGCGCCGACAGCGGCTGGGGCACCGCCCCGAGCTTCCAGCACGCCACCGCGGCCTGAATCCACTCGATCGAGTTGGGCAGCACCATCGTCACGTAGTCGCCGACCCCGACGCCCCGCTCGGCGTACGCCCGGGCCAGCCGGTTCGTCGACCGGTCGAGTTCGGCGCGGGTGAGCGTCACCCCGTCGCAGGTGACCGCGGGCTCGTCGGGAGCGAGCGCGGCCAGCGCCGAAATCTGTGAACCGATCGGTGCAACCGGCTCACGCATACGCGCCCTGCCGCTCGAAGATGCGCCGCGGGTTGTCGACCAGCATGGTGTGCAACTGCTCGTCGGTGACGCCGCGCTCCTTGAGGGCGGGGATCACGTCGTTGTGGATGTGCAGGTAATGCCAGTTCGGCGCGGCGACCGGCAGCAGTTCCTCGGGCAGCGCGTCAAAGTAGCAGTTGGCGTCGTGCGAGAGCACCATCTTGTCGGCGTGCCCGCGCTCGCACATCGTCGCCACGATGTTCACCCGGTCCTCGAACGGCGAGATCAAATCGATGCCGAATCGGTCCATCCCGAGGTAGGAGCCGGCGGCGATGAGCTCCTCGAGGTAGCCGACGTCGGTGCTGTCGCCGGAATGGCCGATGACCACGCGGCTCAGGTCGACGCCCTCGGATTCGAAGATGCGTTGTTGTTCGAGCCCGCGCCGCAGCCCGGCATGGGTGTGCGTGGAGATCGGCACCCCGGTGCGTTTGTGCGCCTGCGCGACCGCCCGCAGCACCCGTTCGACGCCCGGGGTGACGCCGGGCTCGTCGGTGGCGCATTTGAGGATCCCCGCCTTGACGCCGGTGTCGGCGATGCCCTCCTCGATGTCGCGGACGAACATGTCGGTCATGATCTCCGGGCCGTCCAGCGGCGCGCCCGGGCCCTGGTAGTGGAAACGGAACGGCACGTCGTTGTACGTGTAAAGCCCGGTCGCCACAACAATATTCAGCTCGGTGGCCGCCGCGACGCGCGCGATGCGCGGAATGTAGCGGCCCAGCCCGATCACGGTGAGGTCGACGATGGTGTCCACCCCGCGGGCCTTGAGTTCGTTGAGCCGGTCGATGGCGTCGGCCACCCGCTGTTCCTCGTCGCCCCAGGCCTCGGGGTAATTCAGGGCGATCTCGGTGGTCATGATGAACACGTGCTCGTGCATGAGGGTCACGCCGAGGTCGGCGGTATCGATCGCGCCCCGGGCGGTATTGAGTTCTGACACGGGACTGACTCTAGGTCGGAGAAGCGGTTCACCAACAGGGTCGTGTGCAGTACGTTGCCCCCATGTTGCTCAATCCCAATCACTTGCAACGCCGCTACCCGGACCGTCGCTCGGGCGAGATCATGGCCGCGACGGTGGACTTCTTCGAGTCGCGGGGCAAGGCGCGGTTGAAATCCGACGACCACAACCGGGTCTGGTACTCCGACTTTCTCGACCACGTCGGTCGCGAGCGCATCTTCGCCTCCCTGCTGACCCCGGCCGAATACGGCGCCGGCGATTGCCGCTGGGACACCTACCGGATCAGCGAATTCGCCGAGATCGTCGGCTTCTACGGGCTCAGCTACTGGTACCCGTTCCAGGTCACCGCGCTGGGCCTGGGCCCGATCTGGATGAGCGACAACTCCGACGCCAAGCGCAAGGCCGCCGCCCAGCTGGAGGCCGGCGAGGTGTTCGCCTTCGGGCTGTCCGAGCAGACCCACGGCGCCGACGTCTACCAGACCGACATGATCCTCACACCCTCGGAGCACGGCTGGACCGCCAGCGGCGAGAAGTACTACATCGGCAACGCCAACGTGGCCCGGATGGTCTCGACCTTCGGCAAGATCGCCGGCACCGACGAGTACGTCTTCTTCGCCGCCGACTCCCAGCACGACCGCTACGAGCTGATCAAGAACGTGGTCAACTCGCAGAACTTCGTTGCCAACTACGCGCTGCGCGACTACCCGGTCACCGAGGCCGACCTGTTGCACCGCGGCCCCGACGCCTTCCACGCCGCCCTCAACACCGTCAACGTCTGCAAGTACAACCTGGGCTGGGGCGCCATCGGCATGTGCACGCACGCCATGTACGAGGCGGTCACCCACGCGGCCAACCGCTACCTGTACGGGACCGTCGTCACCGACTTCTCGCATGTGCGGCGGCTGCTCACCGACGCCTACGTGCGGCTGGTCGCCATGAAGCTGGTCGCCACCCGCGCGTGCGACTACATGCGCAGCGCGTCGGCGGCCGACCGCCGCTATTTGCTCTACAGCCCGCTGACCAAGGCCAAGATCACCAGCGAGGGCGAGCGGGTGATCACCGCGCTGTGGGATGTCATCGCCGCCAAGGGCGTCGAGAAGGACACCATCTTCGAGGCGATGACCCGCGAGATCGGGCTGCTGCCCCGGCTGGAGGGCACCGTGCACATCAACATCGGGCTGCTCGGCAAGTTCATGCCGAACTTCCTGTTCGCCCCCAACGCCGAATTGCCCGTGATCGGGCGCCGCGACGACGCCGCCGACGACACGTTCCTGTTCGCCCAGGGGCCCACCGGCGGCCTGGGCAAGGTGCGGTTCGCGGACTGGCGAGCGCCGTTCGAGAGCTTCGCGCACCTGCCCAACGTCGCGCTGCTGCGCGAGCAGGTCGACGTGCTCACCGAGATGCTGGCCAGCGCCACCCCGGATGCCGTGCAGCAGAAGGACATTGACTTCGCGTTCGCGGTGGGCCAGCTGTTTGCGACGGTGCCCTACGCGCAGCTCATCCTCGAGGAGGCCCCGCTGTCCGGGGTGTCCGACGCGCTGATCGACGCGATCTTCGCGGTGTTGGTGCGGGACTTCAACGGCTACGCCGTCGAGCTCGGCGACAAGCCCGCGACGACGGACGAACAGGCCCGCCTGGCGATGCGGATGATCCGCCGCCCGGCCCACGACCCCGCGCGCTACGACCAGGTCTGGAAGGAACACGTGCTGCCGATCAACGGCGCCTACCAGATGCGGCCGTGACGCGGGCCGCAAGGCTGCGGGGCCCTTGACTGTGACGTGGCTCACCGTAAAATGACCAGTGGTCATCGACGCTAGGAGGCAGCATTGCCCACGGTGACATGGGCGCGGGTCGATCCCGCGCGCCGCGCGGCGGTGATCGAAGCCGCGGAAGACGAGTTCGGGGCGCACGGCTTCTCGCGGGGCAGCCTCAACGTGATCGCCCGCCGGGCCGGGGTCGCCAAGGGCAGCCTGTTCCAGTACTTCGCGGACAAGCGCGACCTCTACGCGTACGTCACGGACGTCGCCAGCCAGCGGGTGCGCGCCTACATGGAGGACCTGATCCGCGACCTGGACCCGAGCCGGCCGTTCTTCGACCACCTCACCGACCTGCTCGACGGCTGGGTGGCCTATTACGCCGAGCATCCGCACGAGCGCGCCCTGCACGCCGCGGTGAGCCTGGAGGTCGACACCGAGGCCCGCATCAGCGTGCGCAGCGTCAGCAACCGCCACTACCTGGAGGTGCTGCGGCCGCTGGTGCGCGCCGCGCAGCAGCGCGGCGACCTGCGCGCCGACGCGGACACCGACGCCCTGCTCTCGTTGCTGCTGATGATCTTTCCGCACCTGGCGCTGGCCCCCTACATGCGCGGCCTGGACCCGGTGCTGGGGCTCGACGAGCCCACGCCGGAGCAGCCGGCGCTGGCCGTGCGCCGGCTCGTCGCGGTGCTGGCGGCGGCCTTTTCGGCGCATCCGGCGAATTCCGTCGCCGGCCCCGAACCGAAACTATCCGAGGAGGTCACATGACACGCACGCATTCGGGCTCGATGGTCGCGGGCGGGCTCAACTGGGACAGCGTGCCGCTGCGCCTATTCGCCGGCGGCAACGCGAAGTTCTGGAATCCCGCCGACATCGACTTCTCCCGCGACCGCGCGGACTGGGAGGCGCTATCGGACGACGAACGTCATTACGCGACGCGGCTCTGCGCGGAGTTCATCGCCGGTGAGGAGGCGGTGACCGAGGACATTCAGCCGTTCATGGCCGCGATGCGGGCCGAGGGTCGGCTGGGCGATGAGATGTATCTGACCCAGTTCGCTTTCGAGGAAGCCAAACACGTCCAGGTCTTCCGCATGTGGCTCGACGCCGTCGGCATCACCGGCGACCTGCACGCCTACCTCGAGGACGTCCCCACCTACCGGACGATCTTCTACGAGGAGCTGCCGGATTGCCTGGGCGCGCTGGCCAGCGATCCGTCTCCGGCCGCGCAGGTCCGGGCGTCGGTGACCTACAACCACATGGTCGAGGGCATGCTGGCGCTGACCGGCTACTACCTCTGGCACAAGATCTGCGTGGAACGCGGCATCCTTCCCGGCATGCAGGAGCTGGTCCGCCGCATCGGTGACGACGAGCGCCGCCACATGGCGTGGGGCACGTTCACCTGCCGGCGCCACGTCGCCGCCGACGACGCCAACTGGGGTGTCTTCGAAGCCCGGATGAACGAGCTGATGCCGCTCGGACTGCGCGTCGTCGAAGAGGGCTTCGCGCTGTACGACCCGATGCCCTTCGGCCTGTCGGTGGACGACTCCATGCAGTACGCCGCCGACAAGGGGATGCGGCGGTTCGGCACCATCAACAGTGCCCGCGGGCGGCCCGTCGGCGAGATCGACCTCGACTACTCGCCGCTGCAGCTGGAGGACACCTTCGCCGACGAGGACGAGAAGGCGCTGGCTGCCGTCTCCTGAGGCCGCTACTCGACCTTGCTGTCGCCGGCCGAGCCGCTTTCCGACTCGCCGACCCAGACGGTCTTGGCGTTGCAGAACTCCCGGATGCCGTGGCCGGCGAGTTCGCGCCCGTAGCCCGACCGCTTGACGCCGCCGAAGCCCAGCTCGGGGTAGGACACCGTCATGCCGTTGATGAACACCTGGCCCGCCTCGATGTCGTCGATGAAGCGCCGCTGCTCGGCCTCGTCGTTGGTCCAGGCGTTGGAGCCCAGCCCGAAGGTGGTGGCGTTGGCGATCTCGATGGCCTCGTCGATGTCCTTGGCGCGGTACATCGACGCGACCGGGCCGAAGACCTCCTCGGTGTAGAGCGCCATGTCCTTGGTGATGTCGGTGACCACCGTCGGCGGGTAGAACCAGCCCGGCCGGTCGATCGGCTTGCCGCCGGTGCGCAGCGTCGCGCCCGCCGCGACGGCGTCGTCGACCTGCTTGGCGATCTCGTCGCGGCCCGACTCCGTGGCCAGCGGGCCCACGTCGGTGTCCGGGTCGGTCGGGTCGCCGACCTTGAGCGCCTCCATCCGGTCGACGTACTTGTCGACGAACGCGTCATAGATGTCGGCGTGGACGATGAACCGCTTGGCGGCGATGCACGATTGCCCGTTGTTCTGCACGCGGGCGGTGACGGCGGTCTTGACGGCCTCGTCGAGGTTTGCCGACGGCATCACGATGAACGGGTCGCTGCCGCCCAGTTCGAGCACCGTGGGCTTGATCTCGTCGCCGGCGATGGCGGCGACCGACTGCCCGGCCGGTTCGCTGCCGGTCAGGGTGGCCGCCGCGACGCGGGGGTCGCGCAGGATGCGCTCGACGGCGCTGGAGGAGACGAGCAGGGTCTGGAAGCAGTCCTCCGGGAAGCCGCCCCGCGCGATGACGTCGGCGAGGTACAGCGCGCTCTGCGGCACGTTGGAGGCGTGTTTGAGGATGCCGACGTTGCCGGCCATCAGCGCCGGGGCGGCGAAGCGGACGGCCTGCCACAGCGGGAAGTTCCACGGCATGATGGCGAGCACCACCCCGAGCGGTTGGTAGCGGGTGTAGGCCTTGGCGGCGCCGACCTTGGCCGCGTCGGCCGGCTCGTCGGCCAGCAGCCGCTCGGCGTTCTCGGCGTAATAGCGAAATCCCTTGGCGCACTTGAGCGTTTCAGCCTTGGCCGAGGCCAGGGTCTTGCCCATTTCCAGGGTCATCATCGCGGCGACGTCGTCGGCCTCTTTCTCCAAGAGGTCCGCGGTGGCGTTTGCCCACGCCGCGCGCTGGGCAAAGGTGGTGTTATGGCGGTAGTCCTGGAACCGGGCGTAGGCGCGCGCGATGGCGGCGTCGACTTCCTCGTCGGTGGCGGGGGTGAAGGTTTTTACTGTCTCGCCGGTGGCCGGGTTGATCGTGGCGATGGGCACGCTGAGATCCTTCGCTTCGGGGTTGGTAAGAGGTCCAACACCCAGCCTGCCACTATCGTTCCCCCAAGGGAGGTGCCGCATGAGTAAAGCCGCTCAGCTGATGGTGAAGTGCCTGGAGAACGAGGGCGTCGCGGTGGTCTTCGGGCTGCCCGGCGAGGAGAACATCCGGTTCGTGCAGGCGCTGGCCGCATCACACATCCGGTACGTGCTCACCCGGCACGAGCAGGCGGCGTCGTTCATGGCGGAGATGTACGGACGGGTCACCGGCCGGGCGGCGGTGGTGTCGGCGACCCTGGGCCCAGGGGCCATCAACATGCAACTGGGCGTGGCCGACGCGACCACCAACAGCACCCCGATGGTGGCGATCTCGGCGCAGGTGGGCCAGGACCGCGAGTACAAGGAGTCGCACCAGTACGTCGACCTGGTGTCGATGTTCGCCCCGATCACGCGGTGGGCCGCGGGCATCCCGACCCCGCGCGCCATACCCGAGATGATCCGCAAGGCGTTCAAGCTCGCCGAGGCCGAGCGCCCGGCCGCGGTCTACCTGGCCGTGCCCGAGCACATCGACGCCGATGAGACCGACTACGACCTGACCCCGTTGCCCCGCAACGTCGTTCGACCCGACGCGCCGGCGCCCCGTCAGGTCGAACGGGCCGTCGAGATCCTGCGCCACGCGAAGCGGCCGGTGGTGCTGGCCGGGCACGGCGCCGCCCGCGCCGACGCCACCAAGGCCCTCGTCCGCTTCTCCGAGGAGTTCGGCATCCAGGTGGCCAACACGTTCCACGGCAAGGGCGTGATGCCCGACGACCATCCCAACAGCGCCGGGACCGTCGGGTTCATGCGGCACGACTACGTCAACTTCGGTTTCGACAACGCCGACGCCGTCATCGCCGTCGGCTACGAGTTGCAGGAGTTCGACCCGGTCCGGATCAACCCCCAGGCCGACAAGAGGATCATCCATGTGCACCGCTTCCCGGCCGAGGTCGACGCGCACTACTCGGTCGACGTCGGGATCATCGGCGACATCAGCGATTCGCTCAACGCGCTGACCGACGCGCTGGCCGGCCACAGCTTCACCCACGCCGCCGACGTGCCCGGTTCGGGCCTACTGGCCGACGAATTCGCGCGGGGACAACAGGATTCGCGCTACCCCCTGGCCCCGGCGCGGGTGGTCGCCGACACCCGCGAGGCGCTGGGCCGCAGTGACGTGGTGCTGGTCGACACCGGGGCCACCAAAATGTGGATGGCCCGGCTTTACCCGACCTACGAGCGGAACACCTGCCTGATCTCAAACGGGTTGTCCACCATGAGTTTTGCGCTACCCGGGGCACTCGGCGTCAAGCTGGCACGCCCCGAGGCCAGGGTGCTGGCCGTCGTGGGCGACGGCGCGTTCCTGATGAACTCGCAGGAAATCGAGACCGCCGTGCGAGAGCGGATCCCCCTGGTGGTGCTGATCTGGGAGGACGGCGGCTACGGCCTCATCGAATGGAAGATGGACCTCGAACTCGGTGAACACTACTACGTCAAGTTCGGCAACCCCGACATCGTGACCTACGCGGAAAGCTTCGGCGCCAAGGGGTATCGGATCGGCAGCGCCGACGAGTTGTTGCCGACGCTGCGGGCCGCCCTCGACGACGACGGGGTGTCGCTGATCTGCTGCCCGGTCGACTACTCGGAGAACTTGCGGTTGACCGACCGGCTCGGGGAGCTGGACGAAACCCTATAGCCGTTTCCCGCCGGGAGCGCTACAGTGCGCAGGTGCCGACTGGTCGATGTCGGCAGGGTGCGGCCGGTTCGGCATGGCTTGTCGGTCATGACGAACTGAGAGGTGCCCCATGTCGTTCGTTATCGCGGCCCCGGAGATGGTGACAACGGCGGCAACGGATTTGGCGAATATCGAGTCAGCGATCGGCGCCGCGAACCGAGCGGCCGCGGCACCGACGACCGGGCTGCTTGCGGCGGGCGCGGATGAGGTGTCGGCGGCGATCGCGGCGGTCTTCGCCGGCCATGCCCAGGCCTACCAGGCCGTCAGCGCCCAGGCGGCGGCGTTCCACGCCCAGTTCATGTCGACGCTGAACGCCGCCGGGGGCGCCTATGCCGCCGCCGAGGCGGCCAACTCCTCGCCGTTGCAGACCCTCATGCCCCTCTGGCAGGACGTGCGCGGGGTAATCAATGCGCCCACCAACGCGTTGCTCGGGATCCCATTGATCGGCAAGGGCACCAACGGGGCGCCGGGGACGGGGA
>NZ_LZIS01000077.1 GCF_001667015.1 Mycobacterium sp. E3198
CGCGCGGCTGGCCAAGGACCAGGGCGTGCCCATCTCGACGATCTCGTTCGGCACCAAAGGCGGCGAGATCGAGATGAACGGGCAGCGGGTCGCCGTTCCCGTCTCGACCGACCAGATGAAAAAGATCGCCCAGCTCTCCGGCGGGCAGTCCTACACCGCGACCAACATCGCCGAGCTCAACAAGAGCTACAACGCCATCGAGAACGACATCGGGTTTCGCACGGTGCCCGGACCCGGCAGCGCCGGGTGGCTGCGCCTGGGCGTCGTCGCCGCGCTCATCGCCGCGGCGCTGGCCCTGTTGATCAACCGGCGGCTGCCGACCTGATCGCCCACCCGATCGCCGCCCTGATCGCCTAGGAGGGCAACCGGCTGTTGAGCGCGAGACCGGCCAGGATGGCGCCGGCCAGGACCACCGCCCCGAGCAGCATCCAGGCGAGGCTGGCGTCGCCCTTCACCGTCTCGTAGCCGATCTGGCGCTGCAGCGTCGAATAGACGCTTTCCAACGATTGCAGGCTGTCGGCGTGGAACGCCTCGCCGTCGGTGATCTTGGTGATCTCCTGCAACGTCTGGTCGTCGACGGGGACCGGGATGGTGGCGCCCTCGTAGTCGACGGTGCCGTAGGGCGTGCCGAACGAGATCGTCGAGATGGGCACGCCCTGGTCCTTGGCCAGCCGCGCGGCCGTGTAGGCGCCGTCGTGCGG
>NZ_LZIS01000078.1 GCF_001667015.1 Mycobacterium sp. E3198
CAGCGCGCGCCCATCACCACCGAGTGGACCGTCGGCGCGAAGGCCAACACCGGCGACGGGATTCTCGCCGGCGAAAAGCTGGGAGCCGCGTTGGACTTGATGGAGGACGCCTGGTGGGGCCCGACGGTGCCGCTGGTGGGCGCGCCGTGGTTCGCCCTGTCGGAGCGCAATTCCCCCGGCTCGATCATCGTCAACATGTCGGGCAAGCGGTTCATGAACGAGTCGATGCCCTACGTCGAGGCCTGCCACCACATGTACGGCGGCGAATTCGGCCAGGGGCCCGGGCCGGGCGAGAACATCCCGGCGTGGCTGGTGTTCGACCAGCAGTACCGCGACCGCTACATCTTCGCGGGACTGCAACCGGGACAACGCATTCCGCGCAAATGGCTGGATTCCGGCGTGATCGTCCAGGCGGACACCCTGGCGCAGCTGGCCGAGAAGGCCGGCCTGCCGGGTGATGCGTTGACGGCCACCGTGGCGCGCTTCAACGACTTCGCGCGCTCGGGCGTCGACGAAGACTACCGCCGCGGGGAAAGCGCCTACGACCGCTACTACGGCGACCCCACCAACAAGCCGAACCCCAACCTCGGCGAGATCAGCCACCCGCCCTACTACGCGGCCAAGATGGTGCCCGGCGACCTGGGCACCAAGGGCGGCATCCGCACCGACGTGCACGGCCGCGCGCTGCGCGACGACGGCAGCATCATCGAGGGCCTTTACGCCGCGGGCAATGTCAGCGCCCCGGTGATGGGCCACACCTACCCCGGGCCGGGAGGCACCATCGGGCCGGCGATGACCTTCGGTTATCTGGCGGCGCTGCACATCGCGGGGAGTAACTGACATGCCGATCGACGTCGACGTCGCGCTGAGCGCCGAGCTGGACCCCATCGAATTCTCGTGGTGCAGCAGCGATATCCAGCTCTACCACCTCGGCTTGGGGGCGGGTTCCGATCCGATGGATCCGCGCGAGCTGCGCTATCTGACCGACGACACCCCGCAGGTGCTGCCGACGTTCGGCAACGTCGCGGCCTCCTTCCACATGACCAAACCGCCGACGGTGCAGTTTCCGGGCATCGACATCGAGCTGAGCCGCGTGTTGCACGCCAGCGAGCGGATCGAGGTGCCCGGCCCGCTGCCGCCGTCGGGCTCGGCCAAGGCCGTCACCCGGTTCACCGACATCTGGGACAAGGGCAAGGCCGCGGTGATCTGGAGCGAGACGACCGTCAGCGCCCCGGACGGCACCCTGCTGTGGACCCAGCGGCGGTCGATCTTCGCCCGCGGCGAGGGAGGATTCGGCGGCGAGCGCGGCCCTTCCTCGTCGGATGCGGCGCCGGACCGGGCGCCCGATCTCGAGGTGGACGTGCCGATCCTGCCGCAGCAGGCGCTGCTGTACCGGCTCTGCGGCGACCGCAACCCGCTGCACTCCGACCCCGAATTCGCCGCCGCCGCAGGCTTTCCCAGGCCGATCCTGCACGGCCTGTGCACCTACGGGATGACCTGCAAGGCCATCACCGACGCGCTGTTGGACGGCGACGCGGGGGCGGTCGCGGCCTACGGCGCGCGCTTCGCCGGTGTGGCCTACCCCGGCGAGACGCTCAAGGTCGGCATCTGGAAGGACAACGGCCGGTTCCTGGCCAGCGTTGTGGCGCCGGCGCGCGAGGACGCCGTCGTGCTGAGCGGCGTGGAGCTGGTCCCGGCGTAGCGCTCGGGGCCGTCATTCCCCGCCGAGCGTCACGCTAGCGTGGCGCTCGCGGACCATCGCCACGCTAGCGTGACGCTCGGGTAGCTAATGCGGCTCGAACGCGGCTAATGATCTTTGGGGGGCGATCCCCCGCGACGACCCGGACCACGATCCAGCCCAAGCGCTCGAGCGTTTCACTTCGCCTGATGTCCCACATGTACTGCCAACGGTCCTTGCGGTGTTGCTCGCCGTCATACTCGGCTGCGACTTTCACATTCTCCCAACCCATATCGAGGTAGTACGTCACGTCGTCAAACTCGACGCTGACCGGAATCTGTGTTTGCGGTCTGGGCAAGCCGGCCCGGATCAATAGCAGTCGAAGCCAAGTTTCCTTCGGGGACTGCGCGCCCGCATCCGCAAGACCGATCGCCGAGCGGGCCGACCGGATTCCGCGGCGACCCGGACAACGACCGAACAGCATCTCGAGCTCGGCCACTTTGAGGTCGCTTACCCGCAACAGGTCGTCGATCGCTGCCACCGCGTCATTCGTTGGATACCAGCATCCGAGGTCTAGAGCCGTCCGGGCAGGCGTTGTGACCGGTACCCCGTCGAACAGGACGACCTCATCGTCTTCGACGCGGTCACCATGGACGCGCACACCTGGCACCGGATTTCTGTTGCAGTGCAGAAGCTCAAGCGGCGTCGCAGGGTCCACCCACTCGGCGCCATGTACGGCGGAGGCCGACAGCCCCGCGACGATACCCCGACGTCGCGACCACAGCCATCCCGCGCAGGCGCGAACGAGCGGCGTCAGCTCAGCACCCTGGTTGACATAGACGTCACGCAACAACTTGGTATATCGAGTCCGCAACGCGCTCTTGAGGACGTCGCCGCTCGCAACGGCCTCACTACCGATGAACGGCTCCACCATGCCGGCAGCGTCCCAGGAGGCAAATCGAGTGTCACGTCAGCGTGGGTCAGCCATCCACAGGCGTCACCCCAGCGTGACGCTCGACGCCGACGGCCACGCTAGCGTGACGCTCGGCGTAGGCGCTAGCCGAGGATCAAGCCCGACGTGGGTACACCCGTGCCCGCCGTGACGAGAACGTGCTCGACGTCGGGCACCGGGTTCACCGAGGTGCCGCGCAATTGCCGCACGCCCTCGGCGATGCCGTTCATGCCGTGGATATAGGCCTCGCCCAGTTGACCGCCGTGCGTGTTGATCGGCAGCCGACCGCCCACCTCGATCGCGCCGTCGGCGATGAAGTCTTTCGCCTCGCCGCGACCGCAGAACCCCAACTCCTCCAACTGAATCAGGGTGAACGGCGTGAAGTGGTCGTAGAGAATCGCGGTCTGAATGTCGGACGGCTTGAGCCCGGACTGCCCCCACAGCTGCCGGCCCACGACGCCCATCTCGGGCAGGCCGAGCTCGGGCCGGTAGTAGCTGACCATCGTGTACTGGTCGGGGCTGGATCCCTGCGCGGCCGCCTCGATGATCGCCGGCCGCTGC
>NZ_LZIS01000079.1 GCF_001667015.1 Mycobacterium sp. E3198
ACCCCCGCCCAACGACTCGCCAAACTCCTCAAGCAAGCAGCCTGACCAGATGTTGCACTAACCGATTGACAATGCCCGGCGTGTCGCGTGCGTAGGTTATGTGTCGCGGCGGGACTTGGCTGCTATTGCAGCACACGGGTGACCATGTCGATCAGGGCGCGTCGTTCCAGGCTCCAGTCGACCTCCGTCCCGGTGACCAGCTGCGCCAGCACCACACCCCGCAGGGCGGCCCAAATCACCTCGGCGACACCGGCGTTGGCCGGGTCGTCGGTGATCAGCCGCCCGAGCTGGGCGACTGCGTCGTTCATTTCCAGCAGGTGGCGCCGCGACGATGCGCCCGGGCCGCCGCGGGTGGCGCGCAGGATCTCGAAGGCCGCCATCGACGTCGGACTGCTGTAGCAGCTCCAGGCGGTGTCGATGACGACCTCGAGGCGTTCGCGCAGCGGCAGCTCGCTGACGTCGGCCGACGACAGGCTGTCGACCAGCCGGGCCACGCCGTCGTCGACCACGGCCATGAGCATCCCGTTGCGGTCGCCGAAGTGGTACTGGATGACGCCCCACGTCACGCCCGCCCGTTCCGCCACGTGCTTGGCGGTCGCGGCGGCGAACCCTTCCTCCACGATGCAGCGCACCGTCTCGTCGATGATCCGGGTGCGCGTGTCATCGCCGCGCTTGCGCGGTGCGCTGGTGCGCCGGGTAGGGGCAATGGACCTGGACGAGGGCATTGTTGACTTTATAACATAGACGAGTCTATTTTTGGGCCGTGAGCCGATCCCGTTACGCGCGGTTGTCCCGCCAGGAGCTGTCCGTCCTGGTCCCCGAACTCCTGTTGATCGGTCACATGATCGACCGCTCCGGCATGGCGTGGTGCATCACGGAGTTCGGTCGCGAGGAGATGGTGCAGATCGCCATCGAGGAGTGGGCCGGCGCGAGCCCGATCTACACCAAGCGCATGCAGCGGGCGCTGAACTACGAGGGCGTCGACGTGCCCACCATCTTCAAGGGCCTGCAGCTCGACATCGGCGCCCCGCCGCAGTTCATGGATTTCCGCTACACCATTCACGACCGCTGGCACGGCGAATTCCAGCTCGACCACTGCGGCGCGCTGCTCGACGTGGAGCCGATGGGCGACGAGTACGTCTTCGGAATGTGTCACACCATCGAGGATCCGACGTTCGACGCGACCGCGGTCGCGACGAATCCCCGCGCGCAGATGCGTCCCATCCACCGGCCGCCGCGGGTGCCCGCCGACCGGCAGCCGCACTGCGCCTGGACCGTGATCATCGACGAGTCCCACCCCGAGGCGCAGAGCATTCCCGCGCTGGACGTCGTCCGCCAAACCCGCGCGGCCACTTGGGAATTGGATCCCATCGACCGGTCCGACGAGGGCCAGGCGGACTACTCGGGGCCCTTGCTGTCCGACTTCGACTTCGGCGCCTTCTCTCACTCGGCGCTGGTCCGCATGGCCGACGAGGTCTGCCTGCAGATGCACATGCTGTACCTGTCGTTCGCCATCGCGGTGCGGGCCCGCGCCGCCGACGACGCCCGGGCGGCCTCGATCGGCACGCGCGGCCTGATCGGGCTGGCGGGGCTGGGGGCCGAGCGGATCCGCCGCGCACTCGAATTCCCCGGCGGGATCGACGGGGCGCTACGGGTGTTCGAGTTGCACCCGCTGCTCAACCCCGCCGGCTACGTCGTCGCGGAGATCGCGGACAACCGGCTGAGCGTGCGGCGGTCGCCGGCACACGACGACGGCGCCTGGATCTCGTTGTGCTCGCCGGAATCCGTGCAGCCGCTGCAGGCGATCGCCACCGCCATCGACCCGTGCCTCACGGTCCGGGTCAGCGGCACGGATACCGACTGGACCGCGGAGATCATCGAAACCGATACCGCCGCAAAGGAACTGCCGGAGGTCCAGGTGGCCAAGGTCAGCGGCGGATCGACATTCCAATTCGAGCCCAGGCGTTCCCTGCCCCTCACTGTGATCTGACCGCACCCGTTCTGTCAAGGGCGGTGTCGATACCGTTTCGGTGACGACACGGCATCGACCGCATACCAATGAGGTTGTGGCCGGGCTGAATACAGTCCGGGCGCGGCTATGGTTAACGCTGGCCACCGACCCCTATAGACGAAAGTATTCGCTCTATGTACGACCCAGTCGGGTTGTCGATCGGGACCACGAACCTGGTCGCCGCGTGTAACGGAAGTCCACCGGTTTCACGCCGCGCTGTGCTGACCCTGTATCCGCACTGCGCGCCGAAAATCGGTCTACCGCTGCACGACACGGAAGCTCCGCCCCTGGGCGAGCCGGGCGTGCTGATGCGCGGGTTCGTGGAGCGCGTCGGGGATTCGGTCGCGTTGGTGTCGCCCGATGGCTCCGCCCACGATCCCGACCTGCTCATGGTGGAGGCCCTCGACGCCATGATGGTGGCCGCGGGCGCCGACTCCGCCGCGTCGGAGATCTCCATCGCCGTTCCGGCGTACTGGAAACCTACCAATGTGCAGGCGCTGCGCAATGGCTTGCGAACGCATTTGGGCTTCGTGCGCAGCGGCATGGCCCCGCGCCTGGTCTCGGACGCGATCGCGGCGCTGACCGCGGCGAACGCGGAGCTGTGCCTCGCGGCGACGGGCGTGGTCGGCCTGCTCGACTTCGGCGGCGGCGGCACCTCGGCCACCCTGGTCAGCCTCGCCGGCGATTTCGAACTGGTGAGTCCCACAATGCGTTACGCGGCCTTCTCCGGCGACGAGATCGACCAGGCGGTGCTGCTCAAGGTCTTCGAGGAGCTCGGGCACGGCAGCGGCATCGACCCGGCCAGCACCGCCGGCGTCGGCCAGCTCGGACTGCTGCGTGAGCAATGCCGGGAGGCCAAGGAGCGGCTGTCGACGGAAACGGCGGTCGAATTCGCAGCCGAGCTCGGTGGCCGCAGGTGCACCATGAAGCTGACGCGAGACGAGCTGGGCGACCTCATCCAGGACCGGCTGTCCGGCTTCATCTATGCGTTCGACGACATGCTGGCCCGCCACAAGCGGGGCTGGGCGGACCTGTCGGCGGTGGTCACCGTCGGCGGCGGGGCAAGCATTCCGCTTGTCACCGAACGCCTTTCGGTGCACGGTCGCCGGCCGGTGGTGAGCCCGTCGCAGCCGGCCCTGGCCGCGGCCCTCGGCGCTTTGCAGCTGGCGTCGCGCGGCGAGGAGCTGGACCTCCGCACCCGCACGTCGATCGGCCTGCTCACGGCGTCCGCCGCCAACGATGTCGTCGACCTGCCCGCCGGCGATGTGCTGGTGATTGACCACGACGCGCTCACCGACCGCGAATTGGCCTGGTCGCAAACCGAATTCGGCGCCGACGTGCGAGTCCCCTACAGCCCCGCCGCCTTTGACGAAGACGGCCCGGCCGGCTGGTCCATGCGGCTCAATGTGATCGAGCCGCCCCGGCCCAGCCCGTTGCGACGCCTCCGGCTCTCACAGTTGATCGTGGGGATGTGCGCCGCGGTCGCGATGACGGCGATCGGCGGCGTGGCTTACACCCTGACGGGCATCGAAAACCGCCAAACCCCGCCGGCACCCACCGTCGCGCCGCTGCCCGCGCCCCGGGCCAGCGCCAGGTCCGGTTCCTCGGGGACGCTCACGGCCAGCGGGGTCGCCGCCTCGAGCGCCGCCTTGATCGCGGCCACGTCGCTCCCGCGTCCCGCCCCGCAGCCGACGACGAACACGCCGTCGGCCTCCGACCCGGGCGCGTCCAGCCCGGCCACCATGCCCGACAGCTCCACCGCGGTGTCCCCCACCAGCTGCCGCCGGTGCAGGTCGACGATGGAACCGTCGGTCACGTCGACCACGGCCAGCGTCGCGCTGTCGGGCTCGACGAACAGCATCGCGATGTGTTGGTAGCCGATCGACTGACCGACCGTCTGCGCCAACGCGGCGGCGGCCAACAACGGCGAGACGAGCATGACGCTGCCGACGTCGTGGGAGGCGATCGCCTCGCGCAGCGCGCCGACCTCGGCGGGATCGGTCCACGTCACACCCGTCGAGGTCAGCTGGTAGCCGCCCTCCGTCGCGCCTTCCCGGGTGCCGACGATCGCGTCGATCACCTGCGCGGGCGCGCCGGAAGCGGCGACGTCGAACTCGTCTTCTTCGACTGTGACACCGTCGGCATCCTGGCCCTCGATGAGCACCAGGCGGACGGTGGTCGGAGCCATGGATACTCCGAGCACGATGTCCACTTTGCGCCTCCCCAGGTCTCGACTGCCCTCCCCAGGGCACGAAAAAACAGACCCAACCCGAACTGGGTGATTCCACGCTACCCGCGTGCAACCGGCGACGCTTGTCCACCTGACCTCATGTTGATGAGGCTCACAGCGTGCGGGGGAGGGCTCAGTACCCGGGGCTCAAGAAGGGGTTCTGCGAGTTGCCCGGGTACTGCGGATACGGCGGCGCCTGGGGGGCCTGGGGGGCTTGGCTGGCCGGAACGGGGACCGGTATCGGCACCGGCAGCAGCGGAACGTGGATCCACTGCGTTGTCATCGGCACCGTCGTCGTCGGGGTGGTCGACGGCGCCTGGGCCGTCGGCGGCGGCGTGGTCGTCGGCGGCGGCGGAGGCTCGGTGGTCATCGCCGTCGTGACGGGCGGCGGCGGGGGTTGCGTGGTGACCGGCGGCGGCGGGGAATGGCGCGTGATGACCGGCGGCGCCGTCGTCACGATCACCGGCGCCGGCGGGGGCGGTGGCGGCGCGGCGGGGG
>NZ_LZIS01000080.1 GCF_001667015.1 Mycobacterium sp. E3198
GGTCACCAGAACTGGCCGGCGATGAACCCGGCGAGCAGTACGGCGAAGCCGCCGATCTCGCCGGTGATCAGCAGCGCCATCGAGACCTCGGTGCCCCGGTTGGGGTGCTCGAACTGGTTGACGGTGTCGCGGCGCGCCCCGTGGCTGATGTAGCTACCGATGGCCGCCACGAAAAAGAACACGACGACGCCCGCCGCTGTCAGGTTGGCCCACGCCGGCCAGGCGCTGAGTTCGACGAAGACCGCCAGCAGCAGCGTCGCGAACGAGTAAAGCAACGCGGCGCGGTGCGCGATGTCGACGTACGGGTGGGCCCGGTGGTCGTCGGCGGTCATGATCTGCCGGTATTTCCAGACGCCGAGAACCAGCGCGAGCAGGAAGATCAGCCCGGCAGCCAGCAGGGTGACCTTGGTGTCGAGGCCCAGTGAGTACGTCATCGCGTAATGAGTTTAGTTTCCCTTAATAAAGCCCGACTACCGTCGGGTCAATGCGATTCGCGTTCAAAACCTCACCCCAAAACACCACCTGGGCCGACATGCTCGCCGTCTGGCAGGCCGCCGACGACATCGAGGTCTTCGATTCCGGGTGGACCTTCGACCACTTCTACCCGATCTTCTCCGACAGCTCGGGGCCCTGCCTCGAGGGCTGGACGACGCTGACCGCGCTGGCCCAGGCCACCGAGCGGCTGCGGCTGGGCACCCTCGTCACCGGCATCCATTACCGCCACCCCGCGGTGCTGGCGAATATGGCGGCGGCGCTGGACATCATCTCGGGCGGTCGCCTCGAACTCGGGATCGGCGCCGGCTGGAACGAGGAGGAGTCGGGCGCCTACGGCATCGAGTTGGGCTCCATCAGGGAACGGTTCGATCGATTCGAGGAAGCCTGCCAGGTGTTGATCAGCCTGCTGAGCGAGGAGACCACCGACTTCGCCGGCAAGTACTACCAACTCAAGGGCGCCCGCAACGAGCCCAAGGGCGTGCAGCGCCCGCATCCGCCCATCTGCATCGGCGGCAGCGGCGAGAAGCGCACGTTGCCGCTCACCGCGCGCTACGCCCAGCACTGGAACTTCGCCGGCGGTCCTCCCGAACTGTTCGCGCAGAAGCGCGACGTCCTGGCCGCGCGGTGCGCGGACGTCGGGCGGGACCCCAAGGAGATCACGTTGTCGGCCCACCTGCGACTGGAGCCGGACCTCAACTACGGGAAGGTCATCGAGGACGCGGCGGCGCTGGGCGCCGAGGGGCTGGACCTCGGCATCGTCTACCTTCCCCCGCCGCATGACGCCGCCGTGCTGGAGCCGTTGGCCGAGGCGATCCGGGATTCGGGGTTGTGGGACGGCTGATCCCGAGCAAACCTCGGCAGCGCGGGTGCGGGCGGGGCTAGACCCCGAACAGCATCAGCTCTTCGGCGGTGATCAGTCGTTCTTGCTTAGCGGGAAACTCGCGGCTCTTTACCGGGTGACGTAACCACGACCAGGCGATTCGCCCCATCCGCGACCGAGGTACCGGGTTGACATGCACAGTGACCACTCCTGCGATCGGTCCGTTCTGGCGGGACTCCCCCGTGACTACCCTGTGACAGAGCCCACAACGAACCATTAGACAACAACCGTCTGGCAAACGTGGGCAGAAACGCCGAATTGAATTCTTCTGTTTCTGGTGTGACTGATGTGACTAAGTAAGCGGCGCCGCCGTCGGCTTGATGGGCGCCGGCAGGGCCGTCGAACCCATCAGGAAACGGTCCACGCCGGCCGCCGCGGCCCGTCCCTCAGCAATCGCCCAAACGATCAGTGACTGGCCGCGACCCATGTCACCGGCAACGAAAACGCCGGGGACCGAGGTGTCGAAGTCGGCGCCGCGCGCGACGTTGCCGCGCTCGGTGAGCTTCACGCCGAGCTCGGTGAGCAGCCCCGGCTTCTCCGGGCCGACGAATCCCATCGCCAGCAACACCAAATCGGCCTCGAGTTCGAAGTCGGAACCGTCGACCTTGACGAACTTGCCGTCCCGCATGGTCACCTCGTGCGCCTTCAGGCCGGTCACGTGCCCGTCCTTGCCGACGAACTCCTCGGTGTTCACCGAGAACACCCGCTCGCCACCCTCTTCGTGCGCCGAGGACACCCGGTACATCAGCGGGTAGGTCGGCCACGGCGTGGATTCGGCGCGGGTGTCCGGCGGGCGCGGCATGATTTCGAACTGGTGCACCGCGATCGCACCCTGCCGGTGCACGGTGCCCAGGCAGTCGGCCCCGGTGTCACCGCCGCCGATGATGATGACCTTCTTGCCTTTGGCGGTGATGGGCGGCTCGCCGTCGGGACCCAGGACGTCGTCGCCCTCCTGGACCCGGTTGCCCCACGGCAAAAACTCCATCGCCTGGTGGATGCCGTCCAGCTCGCGGCCGGGGATGGGCAGGTCGCGCCACGCCGTGGCCCCGCCGGCCAGCACCACCGCGTCGAAGTCGCCGCGCAGCTGTTCGACGGTGATGTCGACCCCGACGTTGACGTTCGCCCGGAACTCGGTGCCCTCGGCGCGCATCTGCTCCAGCCGCCGGTCCAGGACGCGCTTTTCCATCTTGAATTCCGGGATGCCGTAACGCAGCAGCCCGCCGATGCGGTCGTCGCGCTCGAAGACCGTCACGCTGTGACCGGCGCGGGTCAGCTGCTGGGCCGCGGCCAGACCCGCGGGCCCCGAACCGACCACGGCGACCTTCTTGCCGGTCAACTTGTCCGGCGGCAGCGGCACCACGAAGCCTTCCTCGAAGGCCCGGTCGATGATCTCCAGCTCGATCTGCTTGATCGTCACCGGATCCTGGTTGATGCCCAGCACGCACGCCGGCTCACACGGCGCCGGACACAGCCGCCCGGTGAAGTCCGGGAAGTTGTTGGTGGCGTGCAACCGTTCGATCGCGTCCTGCCAGTGGCCCCGGCGCACCAGGTCGTTCCATTCCGGGATCAGGTTGCCCAGGGGACACCCGTTGTGGCAGAACGGAATACCGCAGTCCATGCAGCGGGTGGCCTGCTCGCGCAGGGTCTCCTCGTCGAAGTCCTCGTAGACCTCGTTCCAGTCGCGCAGTCGCAGCGGGACAGGCCGGCGCTTCGGCAATTCCCGATGCGTGTATTTCAGGAAGCCGCTCGGATCAGCCATGCGCGGCCGCCATGATCGCCTTGTCCACATCCTGGCCGTCGCGCTCCGCCGCGGCGATCGCCTGCAACACCTTCTTGTAGTCGCGCGGCATCACCTTGACGAAGTGGCGGCACTGGCCGGGCCAGTCGGCCAGGATCCGCTGGCCGACAGCGGAATCGGTGGCGTCGACGTGTGCCTGGATGGCGCCGTGCAGGTACTCGGCGTCGTCCTCGTCGAGCGTCTCGAGCTCCACCATTTCGGCGTTGAGGTTGTTCGGCAGTTCGCCGTCCGGATCGTACACATAGGCCAGACCCCCGGACATGCCCGCCGCGAAGTTACGCCCGGTGCGGCCCAGGACGACGACCTTGCCGCCGGTCATGTACTCGCAGCCGTGATCGCCGACGCCCTCGACCACGGCGTGGGCGCCGGAGTTGCGGACCGCGAATCGTTCGCCGACCACGCCACGCAAGTAGACCTCCCCGCTGGTGGCGCCGAACAGGATCACGTTGCCGCCGATGATGTTGTCCTCCGCGACGTAGTCCTGCGGCGCGTTGTCCGACGGTCGCACCACGATCCGACCGCCGGACAGACCCTTGCCGACGTAGTCGTTGGCGTCGCCGTAGACACGCAACGTGATCCCCCGGGGCACGAACGCGCCGAAGCTGTTGCCGGCGGAGCCGTCGAAGGTGATGTCGATCGTGCCGTCCGGCAGGCCCTGCCCGCCATAGGCTTTCGTGAGCTCGTGGCCGAGCATGGTGCCCACCGTGCGGTTGACGTTGCTGATCGTGGTGGAGAACCGGACCGGCTTGCCGGAGTCCAGCGCCTCGCGGCTCATCACGATCAACTGCTGATCGAGCGCCTTGTCCAGGCCGTGATCCTGGCGCGAGCTGCAGTACAGGTCCTGGTTCATGAACGCCGACTCCGGCTCGTGCAGTACTGGCGCCAGGTCCAGCTTGTGGGCCTTCCAGTGTGCCCGCGCCAGCGTCGTGTCCAGCGCTCCGACCTGGCCGACGGCCTCGTTGAAGGTACGGAACCCCAACTGCGCCATGTACTCCCGCACCTCTTCGGCGATGAACATGAAGAAATTCTCGACGAACTCGGGCTTGCCGGTGAACCGCTCGCGCAGCACCGGGTTCTGGGTGGCGACGCCGACCGGGCAGGTGTCCAGGTGGCACACCCGCATCATGATGCAGCCGGCCACCACCAGCGGGGCGGTCGCGAAGCCGAACTCCTCGGCACCCAGCAGCGCGGCGATCATCACGTCACGCCCGGTCTTGAGCTGACCGTCGACCTGGACCACGATCCGGTCGCGTAACCCGTTGAGCAGCAAGGTCTGCTGCGTCTCGGCCAGCCCCAGCTCCCACGGCGCGCCCGCGTGCTTCTGCGACGTCAGCGGCGTCGCGCCGGTGCCGCCGTCGTGCCCCGAGATCAGCACCACGTCGGCGTGCGCCTTGGAAACCCCGGCCGCCACCGTGCCCACCCCGTTCTCGGACACCAGCTTCACGTGCACGCGCGCCGCCGGGTTGGCGTTCTTCAGGTCGTGGATCAGCTGCGCCAGGTCCTCGATCGAGTAGATGTCGTGGTGCGGCGGCGGCGAGATCAGCCCGACGCCGGGCGTGGAGTGCCGGACCTCGGCGACCCACGGGTACACCTTGTGGCCCGGAAGCTGGCCGCCCTCACCGGGTTTGGCGCCCTGGGCCATCTTGATCTGGATGTCGGTGCAGTTGGTCAGGTAGTGCGACGTCACCCCGAAGCGCGCCGAGGCGACCTGCTTGATCGCGCTGCGGCGCCAGTCCCCGTTGGGGTCGCGGTCGAACCGCTTGACGTCTTCCCCGCCCTCGCCGCTGTTGGACCGACCGCCCAGCCGGTTCATCGCGATGGCCAGCGTCTCGTGCGCCTCGGCCGAGATCGAGCCGTAGCTCATCGCGCCGGTGGAGAAGCGCTTGACGATCTCGCTGGCGGGCTCGACCTCATCCAGCGGAACGGGGGGCCGCACGTCGCCGCGGAACTTCAGCAGCCCGCGCAGCGACGCCAGCCGCTCGCTCTGGTCGTCGACCAGACGGGTGTATTCCTTGAAGATCTTGTACTGCCCGGTGCGGGTCGCGTGCTGCAGCTTGAAGACGGTCTCCGGGTTGAACAGGTGGTACTCGCCCTCGCGGCGCCACTGGTACTCGCCACCCACCTCGAGTTCGCGGTGGGCGCGCTCGTCGGGCCGGTCGAGGTAGGCCAGCTTGTGGCGGGTGGCGACGTCCGCGGCGATGTCCTCCAGGGTGATCCCGGAGGTCGGGCAGCTCAGCCCGGTGAAGTACTCGCCGAGCACGTCCTCGGAGATGCCGACCGCCTGGAACAGTTGCGCGCCCGTGTAGGAGGCCAGCGTCGAAATGCCCATCTTGGACATGACTTTCAGCACGCCCTTGCCGGCGGCCTTGACGTAGTTGTTCAGGGCCTTGTTGCGGTCGATCCCGTCGAAGTCGCCGCGATCCAGCATGTCCTCGATCGACTCGAACGCCAGGTACGGGTTGATGGCCGCCGCGCCGAAGCCGATCAGCGCCGCCATGTGGTGCACCTCGCGGGCGTCGCCGGTTTCGACCACCAGGCCGACATGGGTGCGGGTCCGGTCGCGCACCAGGTGGTGGTGCACCGCCGACACCGCCAGCAGCGACGGGATCGGGGCCAGCTGCGCGTCGGATCCGCGGTCGGACAGGATGATGACCCGGGCGCCGTCGGCAATCGCCGCCGACGCCTGCGCGCGCACCTCCTCGAGCGCGGCGGCCAGCCCCGAGCCGCCCTCGGCGACCGGGTACAGGCAGTGAATCACCTTGGACCGCATGCCGTGTGGGCGCCCGTTGATCCGGTCGTCGGGGTTGAGGTGGATCAGCTTGGCCAGCTCGTAGTTCCGCAGGATCGGCTGTTGCAGCATGATCTGGTGACAGGAGTTCTCGTCCGGGTTGAGCAGGTCGCGCTCGCCGCCGGTGGTGCCCTGCAGGCTGGTGACCACCTCCTCGCGGATGGCGTCCAGCGGCGGGTTGGTCACCTGGGCGAAGAGCTGCTGGAAGTAGTCGTAGAGCATCCGCGGACGCTGCGACAGCACGGCCACCGGGGTGTCGGTGCCCATCGAGCCGATCGGCTCGGCGCCGGTGCGCACCATCGGAGCCACCAGCAGGTTGAGCTCCTCGTAGGTATAGCCGAAAGTCAACTGCCGCTTGACGAGTCGCTCGTGGGGCATCCGGGCGTACTCGCCCGACGGCAGGTCGTCCAGCGGTACCAGGCCCTTGTCGAGCCACTCTTGGTAGGGGTGCTCGGCAGCCAGTTCCGCCTTGATCTCCTCGTCGGAGACGATGCGGCCCTGGGCGGTGTCCACCAGGAACATCCGGCCGGGCTGCAGCCGCATCCGTTTCACCACCGTGGCCGGGTCCAGGTCGAGCACGCCGGCCTCGGAAGCCATCACCACCAGGCCGTCGTCGGTGACCCAGATCCGCGACGGACGCAGGCCATTTCGGTCCAGCACGGCGCCGATGATGGTGCCGTCGGTGAACGTCATCGACGCCGGTCCGTCCCACGGCTCCATCAACGAGGCGTGGTACTGATAGAACGCCCGCCGCGCGGGGTCCATCGACTCGTGGCGTTCCCACGCTTCGGGGATCATCATCAGCACCGCGTGGGCCAGGCTGCGCCCGCCGAGGTGGAGCAACTCGAGTGCCTCATCGAAGCGCGCGGTGTCGGAGGCGCCGGGGGTGCAGATCGGGAACAGCTTCTCGACGTCGTCGCCGAACAGGTCGGTCTCGATCAGCGCCTCGCGCGCCCGCATCCAGTTCTCGTTGCCGGTGACGGTGTTGATCTCACCGTTGTGCGCGATGCGCCGGAAGGGGTGCGCGAGCGGCCACGACGGGAAGGTGTTCGTGGAGAAGCGGGAGTGCACGATGCCCAGCGCGCTGGTCAGCCGATCGTCTTGCAAGTCAAGGTAAAACGCCTTGAGCTGCGGGGTGGTCAGCATGCCCTTGTAGATGAAGGTCTGGCCGGAAAGGCTTGGGAAGTAAACGGTTTCGCGACCGGGGCCGTCCTGGCCCGGGCCCTTGGTGCCCAGCTCGTGCTCGGCGCGCTTGCGCACCACGTAGGCGCGGCGCTCCAGCGCCATCCCCGAGGCGCCCGTCATGAACACCTGGCGGAAGGTGGGCATCGCGTCGCGTGACAGCGCGCCCAGCGACGAGTCGTCCGTCGGCACGTTGCGCCAGCCGATGACCTGCAGGCCCTCGGACTCGGCGATCTTTTCGACGGCGGAGCACGCGGTGGCGGCGTCCTTCGACGACTGCGGCAGGAACGCGATGCCGGTGGCGTAGCTGCCCGCAGGCGGCAGCTCGAACTCCACGACTTCGCGCAGGAACGCGTCCGGGACCTGAATGAGGATGCCGGCTCCGTCACCGCTGCGCGGCTCGGCGCCCTGGGCACCGCGGTGTTCGAGGTTGAGCAGCGCGGTGATCGCCTTGTCGACGATGTCCCGGCTGCGACGGCCGTGCATGTCGACGACCATGGCTACCCCGCACGAATCGTGCTCGAACGCGGGGTTGTATAACCCGACGCGCTTGGGCGTCATATGCACCTGACCCTTCAACCAGAACGTTCTTCGCTGCCGTGACGAGCGGCTCCGACGGGGCCGCACCCTGTGGTTGCGGGCTCAAGCCCCTCCGGTCTTGTCGATCGGCTGTGCCCCAGGTGGAGACGATCCGTCAGGGATTCGTCCGTGCAGCGCTGAACGGTGGCCTGGAACTGGTTTCGACAAGTCGTAAAACGATATGACAATACCCGCCTGACATGCCAACTTCGTTAAGTCTAACCGCCGGCGGGCAGCGGCGTAAATTCGCGG
>NZ_LZIS01000081.1 GCF_001667015.1 Mycobacterium sp. E3198
CCACCCGCCATCCGATCTCCGTGTGGTGGACCGAGATCCGTCGGGTGCTGCGGCCGGGCGGCACCTACTTTGCGCAGCACATCGGGCCGGCCACGATGGGCGAGCTGGTCGAGTACTTCATCGGACCGCAGCCCGAGAAATGGGCCGAATTTCACCCGGACGCCGTGCGCGCGCAGGTGGACGCCGCGGGCCTGCAGGTGGTGGATCTGCGCGCGGAGCGGCTGCGGGCCGAGTTCTTCGACATCGGGGCCGTCGTCTACTTCCTGCGCAAAGTAGGTGCCGCCCGGCCGCAGCACCCGACGGATCTCGGTCCACCACACGGAGATCGGATGGCGGGTGGTCACCAGGTCGAACGCCTCGTCGGCGAACGGCAGCGGTGGTTCGTCCCGGGTGGCCACCAGCACGACGCCGAGCGGATGCAGGCGTTTGGTCGCCAGCGCCGCATTCGGGGGCCACGTCTCGATGGCCGCCATCGTCGGCGGGAACGGCCCCGCGCCCGCCAGCACCTCGCCGCCCCCGGTGTGAATGTCCAGCGCGGCCGACACCTTCGCCAAGCGACCGCTCAGCTGCCGCTGGAAGCCCCAGGACGGCCGCTCCTCGGTCGCGCGGCCGTCGAGCCAGGAGAAGTCCCAGCCGTCGACGGATACGGAATCGGCTTCGGCGACCAGGTCTTCGAATGTGCGCGACATGCATTGCATTGTCACCGAAGCACCGAGATCGCCGCCATGGTCGCGGCCGGCGGGCTCAGACCGTGCTGGGTTCGGTCGACGCGATCTCGGGGGCCAGCGGCGCGATGGCGCTGAGGATGTCGGTGACGGTCGCCGAGGGCACGCCGGCGGCGGCGAGCGCGTCCGCCAAATGCCCGGCGACCAGGCTGAAGTGGTGCATGGTGATGCCGCGCCCCTGGTGCACCTGCTTCATCGGCGCGCCCGTGTAGGGCTCGGGCCCCCCGAGCGCGGCCGCGAAGAACTCGACCTGCTTGCCCTTGAGGCGGTTCATGTTCGTGCCGGTGAAAAAGCCCGACAGGTGGTCGTCGGCAAGCACGCGAACGTAGAAGTCCGCGACGACGGCCTCGAGGGCCTCGTGCCCGCCGATCCGCTCGTAGATCGTGGCGGGGTTGCGGAAGCGCGCCAGAATTCTCATAAATCCGATCAGAACATCGCGGCGTTGCCCACCCGTTAGTGCGCTATCACACCCGGATTACCCTCTGTAACAAGGGGATTGCCCGCGAATGGCCCCGACCCGGGCCGCCGTGTGAGCCGCCGACTCGCCGTTCACATGGCGGCAATCTTGCCTCCGACGGCCGACGGATGCCCTAGGTTGGTGCTATGACCCACGTCACATTGCCCGTCAGGAGCACATGCCGATGAATCTCCTTGGAGACTTGACCAACCTGGTGGAAAAGCCTTTCGCGGCGATGTCCAACATCATCAACACCCCCAACTCGGCCGGGCGATACCGGCCGTTCTATCTGCGCAACGTGCTGGACGCGGTGCAGGGCCGCACGCTCGAGGATGCCGTGCAGGGCAGGATCGTCCTGATCACCGGCGGCTCGTCGGGTATCGGCGAGGCCGCCGCCAAGAAGATCGCGGAGGCGGGCGGGGTGGTGGTCCTGGTCGCCCGCACCCGGGAGAACCTCGAAAAGGTCGCCGACGAGATCCGCGGCAACGGCGGGACCGCCCACGTCTACCCGTGCGACCTGACCGACGTGGACGCCATCGCCGCGATGGCCGACCAGGTGATCGACGACCTCGGCGGCGTCGACATCCTGATCAACAACGCCGGGCGGTCGATTCGGCGCTCGCTGAAGCTGTCCTACGACCGCATCCACGACTACCAGCGGACCATGCAACTGAACTACCTCGGCGCCGTCCAGCTCATCCTCAAGTTCATCCCCGGGATGCGCGAACGCGGCTTCGGCCAGATCATCAACGTCTCCTCGGTCGGCGTGCAGACCCGCGCGCCGCGCTTCGGCGCCTACATCGCCAGCAAGGCCGCCCTGGACAGCCTGTGCGACGCGCTGCAGGCCGAGGTCGTCAACGACGACGTCAAGTTCACCACCGTGCACATGGCGCTGGTGCGCACGCCGATGATCAGCCCGACCACGATGTACGACAAGTTCCCCGCGCTGACACCGGACCAGGCCGCCGGCGTGATCACCGATGCGATCGTGCACCGGCCCCGGCGGGCGAGTTCGCCGTTCGGGCAGTTCGCCGCCGTCGCCGACGCCGTCAACCCGGCGGTGATGGACCGCGTGCGCAACCGCGCATTCGCCATGTTCAGAGACTCCGACGCGGCCAAGGGCGGCGAATCGTCCAGTGATGCAGAGCCTTTCGACAAGCGGAGCGAGACGTTTGTCCGCGCGACCCGCGGGATACATTGGTGACACGATGAGTCTTCCGAAACCTGACACCGACACCACCGTCGTCATCACCGGCGCCTCGTCCGGCATCGGCGCCGAACTGGCTCGCGGCCTGGCCCGCCGTGGGTTCCCGCTGCTGCTGGTCGCGCGGCGCCGCGAGCGCCTCGACGAACTCGCCAACGAGGTGGGCCAGGAATACTCGGTGGCGGTCGAGGTGCTGCCGCTGGACCTCAGCGATGCCAAGAGCCGCGCCAAGCTGGCGGACCGGCTGCGCACCGAACCGATCGCCGGGCTGTGCAACAGCGCAGGCTTCGGCACCAGCGGGGTCTTCCACGAGCTGCCGCTCGAACGCGAAAGCGAGGAGGTCACGCTCAACGCGCTGGCGTTGATGGAACTCACCCACGCGGTGTTGCCCGGCATGGTCGAGCGCGGCGCCGGCGCGGTGATGAACATCGCCTCGATCGCCGGGTTCCAGCCGCTGCCCTACATGGCCGTGTATTCGGCGACCAAGGCGTTCGTGCAGACGTTCTCCGAGGCCATCCACGAGGAACTGCACGGGACCGGGGTGTCGGTCACGGTCCTGTGCCCGGGCCCGGTCCCCACCGAATGGGCCGAGATCGCCAACGCCGAACGGTTCAGCATCCCGGTGGCGCAGGTTTCGCCGCGCGACGTGGCCGAGGCGGCCATCGGCGGGATGCTGGCCGGCAAGCGCAGCGTGGTTCCGGGCATCGTGCCCAAGGTCGTCAGCACCGGCGGCAGGTTCGTGCCGCGCACCTTGCTGCTGCCGGGGCTGCGGATCGGCAACCGATTCCGCGGCGGGCCCAGCCGCTGATGGCCGCCGTGCGCCCGCTGCGGCAAGGTGCGCTGGCGGCGAGGGTGAGTTGTTGGCTTTGACTGTGAGTCCACGGCGACAAAATTGCGGGATCCGCGCCCTCGGCTCACACGCGAAGCCCTGAGCTCACACGCGAAGCCCTGCGTTCACACGCGAAGCTGTGGGCTCGCAACGGTCCGGCGGCTACGTTGGTCTGATGGCCGCCGTTGACCTGACCGCCGACATGCCGATGACCCCGCAGGAGATGTGGGACCGCGTGTCGGACTTGTCGGATCTGGGCGACTGGCTGGTGCTGCACGAGGGCTGGCGCAGCGAGCTGCCCGACGAGATCACCGAGGGCACCGAGATCGTGGGCGTGGCGCGGTCCAAGGGCCTGCGCAACCGGGTGACGTGGACGGTGACCACGTGGGACCCGCCGCACGAGGTCGCGATGTCGGGGGCGGGCAAGGGCGGGGCGAAATACGCCGTCACGCTCACCGTGCGGCCCGCCGCGGGCGGGTCCACCCTGGGCCTGCGCCTCGAGCTGGGGGGACGCGCGTTGTTCGGCCCGGTGGGCTCGGCCGCGGCGCGCGCGGTCAGGGGAGACGTGCAGAAGTCGCTGAAGCAGTTTGTGGAGCTGTACGGGTAGGCATCACCGCCGTATCGTCGTCCTCCCACAGCAGCAGTTGCCGCACCGCCGAGCGCGGCCCGTAGGGCCGGAGCATCGTGCTGGCCGGGCGCGGGCGCACCCGCTGCGGCCACCAGAACCAGCGCCCCAGAAGCGTTGCGACGGAAGGCGTCATGAACGACCGCACGATCAGCGTGTCGAACAGCAGCCCCAGGCCGATGGTGGTCCCGATCTGGCCCAGCACCTGGAAACCGCTGAACACGAACGCGCACATGGTGATCGCGAAGACCAGGCCTGCGGAGGTCACCACCGAGCCGGAGCCTGCCATCGAGCGGATGATGCCGGTCTTCAGTCCGGCATGGATTTCCTCTTTGAATCGCGAGATCAGCAACAGGTTGTAGTCGGAACCCACCGCCAACAGCAGGATCACCGCCAGAGCCAGCACGACCCAATACAGCTTGATGCCGAACATGTACTGCCACACCAGCACCGACAGCCCGAAGGAGGCGCCGAGCGAAAGGGCCACCGTGCCCACGATGACGAGGGCGGCGACCAGGCTCCGCGTGATGATCAGCATGATGAGCAGGATGAGGCTGAGCGCGGCGAGCCCGACGATCAGCAGGTCGTATTTGGCGCCGTCCTGGATGTCCTTGTACGTGGCTGCGGTGCCGCCGATGTAGATGTGGGCGTCGGCCATCGGCGTGCCCTTCAGGGCCTCGTGCGCGGCGTTGACGATCGGGTCGATATGCGAGATGCCTTGCGGCGTGGCGGGATCGCCGTCATGGGTGACGATCATCCGGGCCGCCTCGCCGTCGGGCGAGAGGAACAGTTTCAGCCCGCGCTTGAAGTCGGGGTTGTTGAACACCTCGGGGGGCAAATAGAAGCTGTCGTCGTTCTTCGCGGTGTCGAAGGCCCGCCCCAGCGCCGTCGCGTTGTCGATCGCGGCCTGCGTCTGGGCGTTGATGCCGGCCTGGGTGGCGTGGCTCGCCAGCGCCAGCTGGCGGTTGGTCTCCTGGCTGTCGATCTGGGGCGGGATCAGCGCGACGAGTTTGGGCTGCAGCGCGTCGAGCTTGTCCAGGGTGGCCGTGAGGTTTTCGAATTTCTCGGTGAGCTGATCGACCCCGTCGAGGGCGTCGAGGACCGACCGGATCGCGAAGCAGGCCGGGATGTCGAAGCAGTGTTTCTCCCAATAGAAGTAGCTACGGATCGGCCGGAAGAAGTCGTCGAAATTCGCGATCTTGTCCCGCAGGTCCCTGATCGTGTCGACGGTGTCGTGAAAGCTCTGGGTTTCGGCGTGGGTGGCCGCGGCGAGCTGCTGCTGCAGGGCGTACTGCTGCTTGAGGATGTTGATGGTCTTCGCCAATTCGCCGGCCTGCTTCAGCAGGTCGTCGGCCCGATCCCGTTGGTACGTCAGGTTTTCCTGCTGGGCGGCGCTCTGATTGCTGATCACGAAGGCGAGCGAGCTGTGGTCGAGCGGGGTTCCCAGCGGCCGGGTGATGGTCTGCACCTGAGCGACGCCGCGCACATGGAACACCGCCTTGGCCACCCGGTCCAGGATGAGCATGTCGGCCGGGTTGCGCATGTCGTGATCCGTTTCCACCATGAGCAATTCGGGCTCCAGCCGGGCACGCGAGAAGTGCTTCTCGGCGGCCGTGTAGCCGATGTTGGCCGGCGCGCTGGCGGGCATGTAGGGGCGGGTGTCGTAGCTCGTCTTGTACCCGGGCAACGCCAGCAGACCGATCAGGGCCAGGGCGCACGCCGCCGTGAGCACGGGCGCGGGCCACCGGACGATCGCCGTGCCGATCCGCCGCCAACCGCGGGTTCGCATCGCGCGTTTCGGGTCGAACACGCCCAGGGCGGCGCCCAGGGTGAGCACAGCCGGGCCCAGGGTGAGCGAGGCGAACAGCGCCACCAGGATGCCGAGAGCGGCTGGGATGCCGAGGCTTTGGAAGTAGGGCAGCCGGGTGAAGGCCAGACAGGCCACGGCGCCGGCCACGGTCAGGCCCGAACCCAGCACGATGTGGGCCGTGCCGCGATACATGGTGTAGTAGGCGGTTTCCTTGTCCTCGCCGGCCCCGCGCGACTCCTGGTAGCGGCCGACGAAAAAGATCGCGTAGTCCGTTCCGGCGGCGATCACCAGCAACGTGAGGAGGTTCGTCGCGTACGTCGACAACCCGATGATGCCGGCGTTGCCCAGGAAGGCGACGATGCCTCGGGCGGCAGACATTTCGATGAGGACCGTGATGAGCACGAGCAGCATGGTGAAGAACGAGCGGTAGACGAACAGCAACATCACCGCGATCACCCCGACGGTGATCGCCGTGACCTTCGCGGTGCCCTTGCTGCCGACGTCGAACTGATCGGAGATCAGCGGTGCCGCGCCGGTCACATAGACCTTGACGCCCGGCGGGGGTTGCATGTGGTCAACGATGTCGCGGACGGCGCCGACGCCCTCGTTGGCCAGCGCGGAGCCCTGATTGCCCGCGAGGAACAGCTGGACGTAGGCCGCCTTGCCGTCGCTGCTCTGCGATCCCGCCGCGGTCAGGGTGTCGCCCCAGAAGTCCTGAACGTGCTCGACGTGCTTTTTGTCCTGCTCGAGCTTGCGGATCATCGTGTCGTAGAACTTGTGCGCGTCCGCGCCGAGCGGCTTGTCACCTTCCAGGACGATCATCGCTTGGCTGTCGGTGTCGAACTCCTGAAACTTGTGGCCGATGCGCTTGATCGCCTTCAGCGATGGTGCGTCGGGCGAGTTCAGCGCCACGTTGTGGGTTTTCCCGACCTCTTCCAGCTGCGGCACCGCGATGTTCGTGATGGCGGCCAGCCCGATCCAGAACAGCAGGATCGGCAGCGAGAGCCGGCGGATGGTGTGCGGCAGGCGGGGCCGCGTCAGTTGATCGTTGCTCATCCCGACTTATCCAGACAGAAGGTGTAGGCGTCGACTTCGTTCACGGTGCGTTCGTCCTTGACCTCGCCGTTGACGGTGATCCGGCAGCCGAGGGTGCTGCCGGTGCCCTGCGCCACCACGTTGCCGACGACCGCGGGCTGCGTGGTGGTGATGGTGTACGACCAGGGCAGGGGTGCGTTTTTGACTTGTTGCGGCTGGGCGTTGACGTCCAGGTAGTTGATGGTCGCCACGGCGCCCGGCGTGCCGAAGACCTCGAGCACCACCTGTTTGGGGTTGAACGGCACGATCTCGTTGGCAAGGCCGCTGTTGGCCGAGACATTGGAATGCGAGCCGAAGATGCCGTGCAGGCGATAGATCGCGAACCCCGCCAGCGCGACGACGAGCACCGCGACCAACGGTATCCATCCCCGCCTGACGAGGGACATACTCGGAATCCCCTTCACCCGTTGGCCATTCGATGCTCAGGTGCCACTGTCACGCGGCCCTGCGAGCGCCATCGTTGGGTATGACCATACGGTACTGACCAGTACTGCACAAGAGACGCGACCGTACACTTCGGGCGCCATCTATCAACTGGCCTGATATCCGCTGGTCCGGGTGAGTCCGGGCATGATGAAGTCGTCGACGAGGGCTTGCACGGTGCGGCGGGTGGGCGGTTGCCCGGGGATGATGGAGCGAAAGATCAGATACCCGGGCAGCAGGTCCCACAACTCGTCGGCGATGGCGTCCTCGGGGATCTCGCCGCGGTCAACCGCCTGGCGCAGGACGTGTTGGAGCATGGCCTTGCGCTGATCGAGGAACTGGTGCTGCAGTGCGTCACCGAGGGCGGGGTGACGCGACGCCTCGACGAGCACCGCGCGGATGGTGCTGGCGAGCTGGGAGCCCTGCTGACAGATCTTGTCCCCGATGTGCAGCAAATCGCCCCGCAACGTGCCGGTTTCCGGCGGGACCGCGATCTGGCAGATGCCCTCGATGAAGGCGGCCAGCACCAATTCGGCTTTCGAGGGCCAGCGCCGGTACACGGTGGCCTTGCTGGCCCGGGCCTCGCTGGCCACGGCGTCCACCGTCAACCCGTCGTAGCCGTGGTCGGCCAACAGCCGCAACGTCACCGCGAGCAGCTCGGCCTCGCGCGGCGACCACGGCGACGACCCCGCGTACCGGTCGGCAGTCTGGGTCATGCGCCCACCATAGATCCGCGGGGCGTGACTGCGTGAGTTAAAGACACACTCGCGACACGCCGGGGGTTCGTCGGTGGTCGGTCATAGACTGGCGTCCCTATGAACCAGTCGTCCTTCGTGCACCTGCATAACCACACCGAGTACTCGATGCTGGACGGGGCCGCGAAGATCACGCCGATGCTCGACGAGGTGGCACGGCTGGGAATGCCCGCGGTCGGGATGACCGACCACGGGAACATGTTCGGCGCCAGCGAGTTCTACAACACGGCCACCAAGGCGGGGATCAAGCCGATCATCGGGGTGGAGGCGTACATCGCCCCTGGCTCGCGCTTCGACACCCGGCGCGTCACCTGGGGGGATCCCAGCCAGAAGGCCGACGACGTATCCGGCAGCGGTTCCTACACGCACCTGACGATGGTGGCCGAGAACGCCACCGGCCTGCGCAACCTGTTCAAGCTGTCCTCGCTGGCGTCCTTCGAGGGCCAGCTGAGCAAGTGGTCACGGATGGACGCCGAGCTCATCGCCGAGCACGCCGAAGGCATCATCATCACCACCGGCTGCCCGTCCGGGGAGGTCCAGACCCGGCTGCGCCTGGGCCACGACCGGGAGGCGCTGGAATCGGCCGCCAGGTGGCGCGAGATCGTCGGGCCGGACAACTACTTCCTCGAGTTGATGGATCACGGCTTGTCCATCGAACGGCGGGTCCGCGAGGGGTTGCTCGAGATCGGCCGCAAGCTCGGGATTCCGCCGCTGGCGACCAACGACTGCCACTACGTCACGCGCGATGCCGCCCACAACCACGAGGCGCTGCTGTGCGTGCAGACCGGCAAGACGCTGTCGGATCCCAACCGGTTCAAGTTCGACGGCGACGGCTACTACCTGAAGTCCGCCGCCGAAATGCGCCAGATCTGGGACAACGAGGTGCCCGGCGCCTGCGACTCGACGCTGCTGATCGCCGAGCGCGTCCAGCCCTACGACGAGGTGTGGGCGCCCCGCGACCGGATGCCGATCTTCCCGGTCCCCGAGGGGCACGACCAGGCGTCGTGGCTGCGGCACGAGGTGGACGCCGGGCTGCGCCGGCGGTTTCCCGACGGCGCGCCGGACGGTTACGCCGCGCGCGCGGAGTACGAGATCGACGTCATCTGCGGCAAGGGCTTCCCCTCCTACTTCCTGATCGTCGCCGACCTGATCAATTACGCCCGCTCGGTGGGCATCCGGGTGGGCCCCGGCCGCGGATCGGCCGCCGGGTCGCTGGTCGCCTACGCGCTGGGCATCACCGACATCGACCCGATTCCGCACGGCCTGCTGTTCGAGCGGTTCCTCAACCCCGAGCGCACGTCGATGCCCGACATCGACATCGACTTCGACGACCGCCGCCGCGGCGAGATGGTGCGCTACGCCGCCGACAAGTGGGGCTCGGACCGGGTGGCCCAGGTCATCACCTTCGGCACCATCAAAACCAAAGCGGCGCTGAAGGACTCGGCGCGCATCCACTACGGCCAGCCCGGCTTCGCGATCGCCGATCGGATCACCAAGGCGTTGCCACCGCCGATCATGGCCAAGGACATCCCGCTGTCGGGCATCACCGACCCGAACCACGAGCGGTACAAGGAGGCCGCCGAGGTCCGCGGCCTGATCGAGACCGACCCGGACGTGCGCACCATCTACCAAACCGCGCGCGGCCTGGAGGGCCTGATCCGCAACGCGGGCGTCCACGCCTGCGCGGTGATCATGAGCAGCGAGGCGCTCACCGAGGCGATCCCGCTGTGGAAGCGCCCGCAGGACGGGGCCATCATCACCGGCTGGGATTACCCGTCGTGCGAGGCCATCGGCCTGCTGAAGATGGACTTCCTGGGCCTGCGCAACCTCACGATCATCGGCGACGCGATCGAGAACATCAAGGCCAACAAGGGAATTGACCTCGATCTGGAGTCCGTGCCGCTGGACGACAAGCCCACCTACGAACTGCTCGGGCGCGGTGACACGCTCGGGGTATTCCAGCTCGACGGCGGCCCCATGCGCGACCTGCTGCGCCGCATGCAGCCGACCGGGTTCGAGGACATCGTCGCGGTGCTCGCGCTGTACCGGCCCGGTCCGATGGGCATGAACGCACACAACGACTACGCCGACCGCAAGAACGGGCGGCAGGCGATCAAGCCGATCCACCCCGAGCTCGAGGAACCGCTGCGCGAGATCCTCGCCGAGACCTACGGGTTGATCGTCTACCAAGAGCAGATCATGCGCATCGCGCAGAAGGTGGCCAGCTACTCGCTGGCCCGAGCCGACATCCTGCGCAAGGCGATGGGCAAGAAGAAACGGGAAGTGCTGGAAAAGGAGTTCGAGGGCTTCTCGGACGGCATGAAGGCCAACGGGTTCTCGGCCGGCGCCATCAAGGCGTTGTGGGACACCATCCTTCCGTTCGCCGACTACGCGTTCAACAAGTCGCACGCCGCGGGCTACGGCCTGGTGTCCTACTGGACCGCCTACCTCAAGGCCAACTACGCGGCCGAGTACATGGCCGGCCTGTTGACCTCGGTGGGCGACGACAAGGACAAGGCCGCCGTCTACCTCGCCGATTGCCGCAAGCTGGGCATCACGGTGCTGCCACCGGACGTCAACGAGTCCGGACTGAACTTCGCCTCGGTCGGGGCCGACATCCGCTACGGGCTGGGCGCGGTGCGCAACGTCGGCGCCAACGTGGTGAGCTCGTTGATCGGGACCCGCGGCGAGAAGGGCAAGTTCACCGACTTCTCGGACTACCTGAACAAGATCGACATCTCGGCCTGCAACAAGAAGGTCACCGAGTCGCTGATCAAGGCGGGTGCCTTCGATTCGCTCGGGCACGCACGCAAGGGCCTGTTCCTGGTCCACACCGACGCCGTCGACTCGGTCTTGGGCACCAAGAAGGCCGAGGCGATGGGGCAGTTCGACCTCTTCGGCGGCTCCGAGGGGGACGGGGCCGGTGACTCCGTGTTCACCATCAAGGTGCCCGAGGACGAGTGGGAGGACAAGCACAAGCTGGCCCTGGAGCGAGAGATGCTGGGACTGTACGTGTCCGGGCATCCGCTCAACCGGGTGGCGCACTTGCTGACCGCCCAGGTCGACACCGCGATCCCGGCGATCCTGGACGGCGACGTCCCCAACGACACGCAGGTGCGGGTGGGCGGCATCCTGGCCTCGGTGAACCGGCGGGTCAATAAGAACGGGATGCCTTGGGCGTCCGCGCAATTGGAAGACCTCACCGGTGGCATCGAGGTGATGTTCTTCCCGCACGCGTACTCGACGTTCGGTGCCGACATCGTCGACGACGCGGTGGTGCTGATCAACGCCAAGGTGGCGATCCGCGACGACCGGATCGCGCTGATCGCCAACGAGCTTGTGGTGCCGGACTTTTCCAGCGCCCAGGCGGACCGGCCGATCGCCGTCAGCCTGCCGACGCGGCAGTGCACCCTCGACAAGGTCAGCGCGCTCAAGCAGGTGCTGGCCCGCCATCCCGGCACCTCGCAGGTGCACCTGCGGCTGATCAGCGGGGACCGCATCACCACCCTCGAGCTGGACGCCTCCCTGCGGGTGACACCCTCGCCCGCGCTGATGGGCGACCTCAAGGAGCTGCTCGGCCCCGGGTGCCTGGGCGGTTAGCCCGTCAGCCCAGGACCTGGCCGACGAGCCGGGTGAGCTCCGCGGCCACCCGGTCCAGGGGCGCGATGCTGCGCTGGGCGCGGCACATGGCGACGGTGCCCTCGACGGCGGCGACGATCAGGGTCGCGACGCGTTCGGCCTGGGGCGCGGCCGCGCCGTGGTCGCGCAGCGATTCCGCCAAGAGCGCGGTCCAGTTGCCGAAAGCGGCGGCCGCCGCCTCGCGCGGTGCGCCCTGTCCGTCGGGCAGATCCTCCACCGACACCGCCAGGACGGGGCACCCCGCGTGGAAGTCGCTGTCCAGCACCACATTTCGCCACATCGCCAGGAACGCCTGCAGGCCGGCGATCGGCCCCGCGCGCAACTCCTTGGTCAGGATGCGGACGGTGAGGTCGTCGGCCCACCGCACCGCCTCGGCGGCCAGGTCGGACTTTCCGCCCGGGAAGTAGTGGTACGTCGAGCCCAGCGGGGCCCGCGTGTGCTTGGCGAGTTCGCGCACGCTGGTGGCGTTGAGCCCGCGGCGGCGAATCATGTCGGCCGCGCCGGCCACCATGCGCTGGCGGGAGTTCCCGGCGTCCTCGGCCATGGCGACCTCCCTTGCTATGACGACTGTTATAACATACCCTGCCGGTTATAACGATCGCTATAGGGAGTTGTTGATGCCGATGACCGAGTCCGCGGGAGGTGGCGCCGAGGCGCCGGCCGTCCGGCGGTCGATCCGGGAGCTCGGCCTCGATTCCATCGTCGACGTGCACACCCACTTCATGCCGAAACGCGTGATGGACAAGGTGTGGGCCTACTTCGATCGCGCCGGGCCGCTGATCGGGCGCACCTGGCCGATCGCGTATCGGCTCGACGAGGGCGCGCGGGTGCGGCAGCTGCGCGATTTCGGGGTCGCCGCGTTCACCTCGTTGGTCTATCCGCACAAGCGCGACATGGCCGAGTGGCTCAACGCCTGGGCGGCGCAGTTCGCCGCGGCCACGCCGGAATGCATCCACACCGCGACGTTCTTTCCCGAGCCGACGGCCCCGGACTACGTGGGGCGCGCCATCGCCGACGGAGCTCGACTGTTCAAGGCCCACATCCAAGTCGGCGATTACTCGCCGACGGATCCCCAATTGCACCGTGTCTGGGCCGTGTTGGAGGAAGCGGGGATCCCTACGGTGATTCACGCCGGATCCGGCCCCACGCCGGGCAGGTTTACCGGTCCGGCACCGGTGGCCGAAATCCTGCGCCGCCATCCGGCGCTCAAGCTCATCGTCGCGCACATGGGCATGCCCGAGTACCGCGACTTTCTCGACCTGGCCGACCGCTATCCCGGGGTCTACCTGGACACCACCATGGTCTTCACCGAGTTCACCGAAGAGGACCATCCCTTCCCGCCGCAATTGCGCGGCGCGCTGCGCGGGCTGGCCGACAAGGTGCTGTTCGGCAGCGACTATCCGAACATCCCCTATTCGTATCGCCACGCGATCGAGTCGATCACGCGCCTCGGCCTGGGCGACGAGTGGTGCCGAAAGGTCCTGCATTCCAACGCCGTAGCGCTGTTCAGCGAGGAGAGTCCATGAGAAGCCTGATGTTCGTCGCCCCGGGGCAACTTCGGTTCGACGACGCCGATGACCCGTCGATCGTCGCGGCCTCCGACGCGCTGGTGCGCCCGTTGGCGGCGACGACGTGCGATCTCGATCATCACGTCGTCGCCGACAAGACGCCCTTCTCCGGCCTGGGACCCTTTCCACTGGGGCACGAATGCGTCGGCACCGTCGTCGAGGTCGGCCCCGAATGCACCAGCGTCAGCGTCGGGGACGTCGTCGGCGTGGCCTGGCACATCGCCTGCGGCACCTGCGCGCAATGCCGGCTCGGACATCCCGCCCGCTGCCTGCGCCACGGCGACGCCCAATACGGCCTTCCCGTCAACGGGGCCTGGGGCGGAACGTTTTCCGAGCTCATCCGCGTGCCCTACGCCGACTACAACCTCGCCCCGCTGCCCGCCGGGATCGATCCGGTCCACCTGGCCTCGATCGGTGACAACCTCGCGCTGGGCTGGGAAACGGTGATGCCGACCATCGACGGCATCGCCGACCCCCAGGTCGCGGTGTTCGGCGGAACCGGGTCGATCGGCTTGTATTGCGTCGACGTCGCCGTCCACTGCGCGCACGCGCGCACCGTGTACTACGACGACGACCCGACCCGCATGACGGTCGCCGAAAAACTCGGGGCGGAGGTACACGACGTGAACGACAAGCACGAGAAGGACTTTCACCTCGCCGTGGACGCCAGCGCCGGGCCCGAGCGCCTGCGCAAAGCCCTGCTCTCCGTCGTCCCCGAGGGCCACGTCAACAGCGTGGGCATTTATTTTCAGGACGTGGCGCTGCCGATGCTGCAGCTCTACATCCGCGGCGTGCACTTCCACAACGGCAAGGGCCAGGCCCGGCCCAGCATGACCCCGACGCTGGCGGCCGTCGCCGCCGGGACGCTGCACCCCGAACTGGTCACCAGCGGCATCTACGGCTGGGACGACCTGCCCGCCGTCCTGACCTCGAGCATCCCCGGCCACAAACCCATTTTCGTTTTGGACTAGGGGGTTGCCCGCCGCCGCCGCGAGCGTGCGCAGATGTACAGGATTTACGGCGTGTCGCCGTACAAACACGCTCCCCCGCAAGCGGGAGGTGCCCCCAGCTCGCGGGAAAGGGGGGAGGGGTCGTGGGTGGGGACGATCGCGACCGCTCGCCGCGCCGCATGCAGGCGGTGCAGCGCTCGGAAGGTTTCGTCGCGGTCCTCGTCCACCAAAGCGCCTGGGTAGCTTGACTTTTGCCGGATCTTCTCGATCTGCAGCGCGTGCCAGGCCGCGTCGCCGGCGATCAGGATCCAGCCCCGCGCCGTGTGGAGCAGCACCCCGACGCTGCCCGGCGTGTGCCCGGCCAGGTCCACCAGGACGACGGAGCCGTCGCCGAAGAGGTCGTGGCTGCGAGTGAAGGTCAACACCGGCGGCCCGTCCAGCTCGTAGTCGACGACGGTCCGCCCCTGCAGCGAATCGCGGACGCCGCCGACGGGCGCCACGCCTGCGGTGCCGATCCACTCGTGTTCCGTGCGGTGCAGGTGTACCGGAAGACCGGGCATGTCCAGCAGGCCCGACACGTGATCCCAGTGCGCGTGGGTGGGCAGGGCGAAATCCAGCCGCGGGGCCTCGGGCAGCCCGGCCAGCGCCGTGATCGTCGGGATGGTCGAGGCCGGCGGGCGCACCACGACGCGCAGCACCGCGGGCAGCTGCGCGATGGCCCGCCGCTCGACGTCCGTGCACACCGCGGGGTCGACGATGAACGTGGCCTCCGGATGCCGGACGACGAACGACGTCAGCGAATTCTCGACGCGGGCGGGCGCGAACGTGCCCTCGACGATCGCCGCGGTCGGCACCGGGCGCGGCACCTGGGGCAGCGCGGTCACCGCGACGGTGTGGCGCGGATCCGGCAGTCCAGCGTCGACGATGCTGCGGAGGAACCGCCGATCGGGCCGTCTCGGCCGCACCAGGCCGCGGACGAATCCGGCCGCGGCGGTGCAGCATTGGAGAATGGTGGGGGAGCGGACCGGATCGGGCGCGGGCGCGGTCTGGGTCATGGCAGCTCCACCCGCACGATCACGCTGTCCGGCCAGACGCGGCGGTCGCGGGCGCGCCGCAGCTTCTCGCGGACGCACAGGTCCTGGTGGACGTTCGTCACGCCCGGGACCTTGATCAGCGGCACGACGTTCCACTGCCAGCCGTACCGCCGGTGCAGCATGCGGTTGGCCCGCTCGGCGTCGGCGCCGGACAGGATCGTGGCGCGGCCGGCCACCGTCGTGGCGCCGGCGGGGACGCGGCCCCGGTAGTCGCAGGCGGTGACTTCGACGTCGCGCCGCGCCGCCAGCCGCCTGGTCTTGGGGCCCACCTTGGTGCGGAACAGCAACGCGTCACCGTCCAGACCGAACCAGATGGGGGTGTCGACCGGGGTGCCGTCCCGGCGGAAGGAGCGAAGCCGCGCGTATCGGGCGCGGCCCAGCTCGTCGAGTGATTGTTTGTGCATGGACACAGTCAACGACTTAGAGTTAGCTCTAAGTCAAGCATCGAATGTTCGGGAGGCCCGATGGCTGCACGGTTGACGATCGGGGAGGTGGCACGCCAGGCCGGGGTCGCGGCCACCACGCTGCGCTACTACGAGCAGATCGGGCTGGTTTCGGCGCCGGCGCGCCTCGGCGGCCAGCGCCGCTACGACGATTCGGTGCTTGCCCGGCTCGAGGTGATCCGGCTCTGCAAATCCGCGGGCTTCGCGCTGGAGGAGATCCAGGTGCTGTTCGCCGACGACGCGCCGGGAAGGCCGGCCAGCCGCGCCCTGGCCGAGGCCAAACTCGCCGAGATCGACGCCCAGATCGAGTCGCTGGCCCGGGCCCGCGCCGTCATCGAGTGGGGAATGCGCTGCACGTGTCCCTCAATTGACGCCTGCACCTGTGGAATTCACACCGCCGTGCCCGCCTGAGCAAAGGAGCAGCAGTGAGCCAACCGCATTCCGTTGCCGTGCAGAACTTCTCCCACGTCTGCGTCGGCGTCTCCGACATCGAGGCGTCGCGCACGTTCTACACCGCGGTGCTGGGCATGGACGTCGTGTTCGACGTCGAGCTGGCGGGGGCCGGCCTGGAATCGGTGACCGGCGGCGCCGCGCAGCAGGGCCGGATGATCGGCGGGCTGATCGGCGGCGTCATGGTGGAGCTGCTGTCGCTCGGCGCGGTGCCCGAAACCGCGAGCGGGCCGCACCTGGGCTACACCAACATGTCGTTCCGCGTCGACGATCTCGACGCCGCCTACGACACCGTTTGCCGCGACCACCCCAGCGTCCGCGCCGAGCCGCCGGTCGACATCGGCGGAGTCCGAATGTTCTTCATCCACGACCCCGACGGCACCCCGATCGAACTTCTCGAGCTGCCCGGCGGCGCGTCCACCACCGTGCAGCTTTGGCGCCCCGATGGAGGGTGACGTATTCCGTGCCCCTGAGCGCGGACGTACGCTACGGCAATGACGACACCCGAACGTCCGACAACCTTGTGCGAGGCGTTTCAGCGCACCGCGGCGATCGCCCCGGACGCCGTCGCGCTCCGAACGCCCGGCGACACCCAGACGGTGACGTGGCGGGAGCTTGCGGGGCGGGTGCGCCAGGCCGCCGCCGGCCTGGCGGGCCTGGGCGTCGGGCGGGGCGACACCGTGTCGCTGATGATGGCCAACCGGATCGAGTTCTACCCGGTGGAGATCGGCGCCCAACACCTGGGCGCCACTTCGTTTTCGGTCTACAACACGCTGCCCGCCGAGCAGCTGACCTACCTGTTCGACAACGCCGGCACCAAGGTCGCGATCTGCGAGGAGCAGTACGTGGACCGGATCCGCGCCAGCGGTGCGCCGATCGAGCACATCGTCTGCATTGACGGTTCGCCGCCCGGCACCATCTCGCTGGACGACCTGCATGCCGCCGCACGGCGGGATTTCGATTTCGAGTCCACCTGGCGCGCGGTGCAACCCGACGACATCGTCACGCTCATCTACACCTCCGGGACCACCGGCAACCCCAAGGGCGTGGAGATGACCCACGCCAACCTGCTGTTCGAGGGTTTCGCGCTCGACGCCGTCCTGCCGATGAAGTTCGGCGACCGCGTGACGTCCTTCTTGCCGACGGCCCACATCGCCGATCGGGTGATGGGGTTGTACGGCCTCGAGGTGTTCGGCAGCCAGGTCACCGTCGTCTCCGAGGCGCGCGCCATCGCGGCCGCCCTGCCCGACGTTCGCCCCACGGTGTGGGGCGCGGTGCCGCGGGTGTGGGAAAAGCTCAAGGCCGGAATCGAATTCGCCGTCGGCCACGAGGCGGACGAGACCAAGCGGCAGGCGTTGCAGTGGGCGATGTCGGTGGCCGCCCGGCGCGCCGACGCCCTGGTGGCCGGCGAGCGGATGCCGGAGCAACTGGCCGCCGAGTGGGCCCAGGCTGACGAGCTGGTGCTGTCAAAGCTGCGGGAGCGGCTCGGGTTCGGCGAGCTGCGCTGGGCCGTGTCGGGGGCGGCGCCGATCCCCAAGGAGACGTTGGCGTTCTTCCTCGGCATCGGCATCCCCATCGCCGAGGTGTGGGGCATGTCGGAGCTGAGTTGCGTTGCCAGCGTGAGCCATCCGAGCGACGCGCGCCTGGGCACCGTCGGCAAGCTGCTGCCCGGGCTGGAGGGCAGGATCGCCGACGACGGCGAGTTTCTGGTGCGCGGCCCGCTGGTGATGAAGGGCTACCGCAGGGAACCGGCCAAGACCGCGGAAGCGATCGACGCCGACGGCTGGTTGCACACCGGCGACATCCTCGAGGTCGACGACGAGGGCTATCTGAAGGTGGTCGATCGCAAGAAGGAGCTGATCATCAACGCGGCCGGAAAGAACATGTCGCCGGCCAACATCGAGAACACCATCCTGGCGGCCTGCCCGATGGTGGGCGTGCTGATGGCGATCGGCGACGGACGGCCTTACAACGCGGCGCTGATGGTCTTCGACGCCGAATCGGTCGGCCCGTACGCGGCCCAGCACGGCCTCGCCGACGAGTCGCCCGCGGCGCTGGCGTCCCACCCGGAGGTCATCGCGCGGATTGCCGCCGGCGTGGCCGAGGGGAACGCGAAACTGTCCCGGGTGGAACAGATCAAGCGCTTCCGGATACTGCCGACGGTCTGGGAACCGGGCGGTGACGAGATCACGCTGACGATGAAGCTCAAGCGCAAGCCGATCATGACGAAGTACGCGAGCGAGATCGAGGAACTCTACGCCGCCGATCGGCACCCCGAGGTCCACGAGCCCGCCGAAGCGGCCACGGTGCAGCCGGCATGAGCGGGGGCCCGGGGGTGACGGCGCGCGCCGGAGTGCGGAAGTTGCTGCAGCGCACCGGGATCGTCGACGAGTCCACGGCGCCGCTGCCGACCGACCCCGACGAGGTCGTCCAGCTCTTGGCGGCGCCGTGGTATGACGAGCGGCTGGGCAAACTGGCCGAGGAGCTCGGGCGCGACCACGACGGCGTGCGCGCCGAGGCCGCGTCGTACCTGCGCGAGATGGCGCCGTCGCTGGACGAGCGGGCGGTGAAGGCCTGGCGCAGCTTCAGCAACTGGCTGATGCGGGCCTACGACATCCTGGTCGACGAAGATCAGATCGCCCAGCTGCGCAGGCTGGATCGCAAAGCGACGCTGGCGTTTGCGTTTTCGCACCGCTCCTATCTGGACGGGCTGCTGCTGCCCGAGTCGATCCAGGCCAACCGGCTCTCGCCCGCGCTCACCTTCGGCGGCGCCAACCTCAACTTCTTCCCGATGGGCGCCTGGGCCAGGCGCACCGGCACGATCTTCATCCGGCGCCAGACCAAGGACATTCCCGTCTACCGCTTCGTGCTGCGGGCGTACGCCGCCCAGCTGGTGCAAAACCACGCCAACCTCACCTGGTCGATCGAGGGGGGCCGAACCCGCACCGGCAAGCTGCGGCCCCCGGTGTACGGGATCCTGCGCTACATCAGCGACGCCGTCGACGAAATCGACGGCCCGGAGGTGTATTTGGTGCCGACCTCCATCGTGTACGACCAGCTGCACGAGGTGGAGGCCATGACCACCGAGGCCTACGGCGCGACGAAGCGGCCCGAAGACTTCCGCTTCCTGGTCCGGCTGGCGCGACAGCAGGGGGAGCGGCTGGGCCGCGCCTACCTGGATTTCGGGGAACCGCTGCCGCTGCGCAAGCGCCTCGAGGAGCTGCGCGCCGAAGAATCGGGTGTCGGCACCGAAATCGAGCGCATCGCGCTGGACGTCGAGCACCGGATCAACCGCGCGACGCCCGTCACCCCGACCGCGGTGGTGAGCCTCGCGTTGCTGGGCGCCGACCGCTCGCTGTCCGTCAGCGAGGTGCTGGCCACCGTGCGGCCGCTGGCGAGCTACATCGCGGCGCGCAACTGGACGGTGGCCGGCGCCGCGGACCTGACCAACCGCTCGACGATCCGCTGGACGCTGCACCAGCTCGTCGCCTCAGGCGTGGTCGACGTGTACGACGCCGGCACCGAACCGGTGTGGGGGATCGGGACCGATCACCACCTCGTTGCGGCGTTCTACCGCAACACCGCGATCCACATCCTGGTGGACCGGGCCATCGCCGAGACGGCGCTGCTGGCGGCCATCGAGGGCGCCGAGAATTCCGTGGACCGCCTGGTGTTGCCGACGGCCGTGCGCGACGAGGCGCTGCGGCTGCGCGAGCTGCTGAAGTTCGAGTTCTTGTTCTCGGCCCGCGCGCAGTTCGAGAAGGAGCTCGCCGACGAGGTGCGCCTGATCGGCCGGGTGGAGGACACCAGCCGGGCCGCGCCCGCGGCCGACGTGCGCGGGCTCCTGGAAAAGGCCGACCTGCTGCTGGCGCACCTGGTGCTGCGGCCGTTCCTCGACGCCTACCACATCGTCGCCGATCGGCTGGCCGCCCTCGAGGACGAATCGTTCGACGAAAGCGAGTTCCTCGCCGAGTGCCTCGAGGTGGGCAAGCAGTGGGAGCTGCAGCGCCGGATCGCCAACGCCGAGTCGCGGTCGATGGAACTGTTCAAGACCGCGCTGCGGCTGGCGCGACACCGCGAGCTGGTGGACGCGTTCGAGAGCCCCGACATCGCGCAGCGACGGCGCGACTTCGCCGACGAGATCGCCACGGCCATCAGGCGTGTCAACACCATCGCGGAGCTGGCCCGGCGCGCGGTGATGTCCAGCTGTCACCCTTCGGTGCCGCGCGGCGCGCCCTAAGGTGGGGAGCATGCCGCTTTCAGGTGAATACGCACCCAGCCCGTTCGATTGGTCGCGCGAGCAGGCCGACAAGTACGCCGAATCCGGCGGAACCGAGGGCACCGAGCTCAAGGGGAAGCCGGTCATCCTGCTGACCACCGTCGGCGCCAAGACGGGCAAGCTCCGCAAGACCCCGCTGATGCGCGTCGAGCACGACGGCCAGTACGCGATCGTCGCGTCGCTCGGCGGCGCGCCCAAGCACCCGGTCTGGTACCACAACGTGAAGAAGAACCCGCGCGTCGAGCTGCAGGACGGCCCCGTCACGCGCGACTACGAGGCGCGCGAGGTGTTCGGGGACGAGAAGGCCACCTGGTGGGAGCGCGCCGTCGAAGCCTGGCCCGACTACGCCGACTACCAGAAAAAGACCGACCGCCAGATTCCGGTGTTCGTTCTGACCCGGTGAACTAATTCCCAGCTGGGCGGCATGGCACCATTGATCGGTGTCCGCTGAATTCAGCCAGAGCCCGAGCAGGTCACCGCTGTGCGCGGCTGACATCGATGCCGCGGCGCAGCGGATCGCCCCGGTGGTCGCGCCCACCCCGTTGCAGCTGAGCGATCGGCTGTCGGCGATCACCGGCGCGCAGGTATACCTCAAGCGCGAAGACCTGCAGGTCGTGCGCTCCTACAAGCTGCGGGGCGCCTACAACCTGCTGGTGCAGCTGTCCGGGGAGGAGCTTGCCGCGGGCGTGGTGTGCTCGTCGGCGGGCAACCACGCGCAGGGCTTCGCCTTCGCCTGCCGGGCGCTGGGGGTGCATGGCCGGGTCTATGTGCCGGCCAAGACGCCCAAACAGAAGCGCGACCGGATCCGCTACCACGGCGGCGAGTTCATCGAGCTGATCGTGGGCGGATCGACCTACGACCTCGCCGCCGAGGCCGCGCTCGCCGACGTCGAACGCACCGGCGCCACGCTGGTCCCGCCGTACGACGACCCGCGCACCATGGCCGGCCAGGGCACCATCGCCGTCGAGCTGCTCGACGAACTGGATGCCGAGCCCGACCTGGTCGTGGTCCCGGTGGGCGGCGGCGGCTGCATCGCCGGCATCACCACCTACCTGGCCGAACGGACGACCAACACCGCGGTGCTGGGCATCGAGCCGGCGGGCGCCGCGGCGATGATGGCCGCGCTGGCCGCCGTCGAGCCCGTCACGCTGGACCACGTCGACCAGTTCGTCGACGGCGCCGCGGTGAAAAGGGCGGGAACGCTGACCTACGCCGCGCTGGCCGCCGCCGGCGACATGGTGTCGATCACCACGGTCGACGAGGGAGCGGTGTGCACCGCCATGCTGGACCTGTATCAGAACGAGGGCATCATCGCCGAGCCGGCGGGCGCGTTGTCCGTCGCGGGCCTGCTGGAGGCCGACGTCGAGCCCGGGTCCACCGTGGTGTGCCTGATCTCGGGCGGCAACAACGACGTGTCGCGCTACGGCGAGGTCCTGGAGCGCTCGCTGGTGCATCTCGGGCTCAAGCACTACTTCCTGGTCGACTTTCCGCAGGAGCCGGGCGCACTGCGCCGGTTCCTCGACGAGGTGCTCGGGCCCAACGACGACATCACCCTGTTCGAGTACGTCAAGCGCAACAACCGGGAAACGGGTGAGGCGCTGGTCGGCGTCGAGCTGGGCTCGGCGGCCGGCCTGGACGGCCTGATGGCGCGCATGCGGGCGACCGAGATCCACGTCGAGGCCCTCGAGCCCGGCTCGCCGGCCTACCGCTACCTGCTCTAGGCGCCTTGAGGCATGGGGGAGCCGTATGGATCCGGTACCGCCGGCTTTGGCCTAGTCAGCGCCGGCACCCTGGTCTTCCTGGCGCTGCTGGCGTGGGCGGCAATCTGGGTCGCTCGACGCGGGCGCGTGCTGGGACGGCTCTGGGCACTGGCGTCGGACGCCGCAGTCATCGGCGGTCGCGTGCTGACCTGGGCCCGCGAACGGATCAAGGCAAAAGGATGGGCGTGGGCCGGCCGGTTGCCCGCGGACGAGGTCGCCGCCGTCGCGCTGCTTCTCGGGCTGGCCGTGGTCGTGGCCCTGGCGGTCGGCTTCACCGAAGTGCTGGACGATGTGCTCGAGGGCGACGGCATCTCCGGAATCGATCGACCGGTGGCCCGATGGCTTGCCGCCCACCGCGACCTGTGGCTGACCACGGCGCTGCGGGCGGTCACGATCGGCGGCGATCCCAGGTTCCTGGCCGCACTGGCCTTTCCGGTTTCTCTCGTCGCCGGCTGGCGGTGCAGGTCATGGCGGCCCGTCGTGCTGGCCCTGGCCGCCGGTGGCGGGATTGCCCTGATGCTGTTCACCACCAAAGCCTTGGTGGGTAGGCAACGCCCGCCCCTGCCGTTCGCCGCGGTCGCCGCCGACGGTTATTCATTTCCCTCCGGCCACGCCACCGGCACCGCGGCCATCCTCGTGTTGTCCGCCTGGATGGTGACCCGCTGGCTCATCACCCCGTGGGTGGGGCGGGTGAGCGTGTGGACAACGGCGCTCGGCTCGGCGCTCGTGATCGGCTATTCACGTGTTTATCTGGGGGTTCACTACGTGAGCGACGTGCTGGCCGGCTGGCTGCTGGGCCTGGCCTGGGCCGGCGTCGTCATGCTGGTCGGATCGTGGTGGACCGAGATCCGGCCCCGCGCCACGTCACCGTAGGTACGCCGGCACCGGAGTGCGGGAATCGAGGTCGCCGGCCGGCACCGGTGCCCCGGCCGTCAGGCGAAGCGGCACGACGCCGGCCCAGTGCGGCAGCGCCGCGTCTTCCGGATCGTCGACCGGGCCGCCGGTGCGCAGCTTGGCCGAGACCTCGACGAGGTCGAGGGCGAGCACCCCGGTCGCGGCGAGTTCGCGCGCGTTGGGCGTCCGGCAGTCGTCCGCACGCCCGGGCCGGATGTGGTCGAGCAGGCAGCGCAGCGCGCGCAGCTTCTCCGCGGGATCCTCGACCACGCGCGCGTCGCCCAGCACGACGACCGAGCGGAAGTTCACGGAGTGGTGCATGGCCGCGCGGGCCAGCACCAGCCCGTCCACCAAGGTGACGGTGACGCAGACCGGCAGGCCCGATGGCGCTGACTTGGCCGCCAGCATCGGGCCGCTGCCGGTCGAGCCGTGCAGGTAGAGCGTCTCGCCGAGGCGGGCGTGCGTCGTCGGGAGGACCACCGGCCCGCCGGCGGTCAGGTAGCCCAGGTGACAGACCAGGGCCTCGTCGAGGATCTGGTGCACGACCGCGCGGTCGTAGTCGGCGCGTTCGCGGTAGCGGGTGGGCGTGGTGCGGTGGGTGGGGAGGTAGCTCAACCGATTGCCTTTGCTTATGTCCTAGTACATAATGATTCTCGTGCCAGTACAATATACGGGGACGGGAGCGCAGTCCATAGCGGCCAGCGTCGAGGAGGCCATCTCCCGCGGGGCGCTGGCCCCCGGGGCGGCGCTGCCACCGATCCGCGAACTCGCCGGGCGGCTCGGCGTCAACCCGAACACCGTGTCCGCGGCCTATCGCCTGCTGCGCGATCGCGGGGCCGTCGAGGCGGCCGGGCGGCGCGGCACCCGGGTGCGGCACCGCCCCGCGACCACGCCCCGCTCGCTGCTGGGGCTGGACGTCCCCGCCGGCGTGCGCGACCTGTCGACCGGCAACCCGGACCCCGCCCTGCTGCCCATCGGATCCGTCGAGACGCCGACGGCCAGGCCGCTGCTCTACGGTGAGCCGGCCATGTCGGCCGAACTGCTGGAACGGGCGCGCGCGGCGCTGGCCACGGACGGCGTCCCGGCGGATCATCTGGCGGTCACCAGCGGGGCGCTCGACGGCATCGAGAGGGCGCTGGCCGCGCACCTGCGCCCCGGCGACCGGGTGGCCGTCGAGGACCCGGGCTGGGCGAATTTGCTGGATCTTGTTGCGGCGCTGGGGCTCTCGGCCGAACCGGTGCGCGTCGACGACGACGGGCCGCTGGTCCCCGACGTGCAGCGCGCCCTGGCCCGCGGCGTGCGCGCGCTCGTCATCACCGGGCGGGCACAAAACCCCACCGGCGCAACGCTATCCGCGACCCGCGCCGACGAGCTTCGTGGCCTCGTTTCCGGTACTGATCTGCTGGTCGTCGAGGACGATCATTGCGCGGGGATCTCGGGCGCGGCGCTGCACACCCTGGCCGGTTCGACTGGCCAGTGGGCCTTCGTGCGGTCGGCGTCCAAGGCCTACGGCCCCGACCTGCGCGTCGCCGTGCTCGCCGGGGACCGGCGCACCGTCGAGCGGGTGCATGGCCGGCTCCGGCTGGGGCCCGGGTGGGTGAGCCACCTCCTGCAGGACCTCGCGGTCCGGTTGTGGGCCGACGCCGGGGCGTCGCGGCTGATCGCGCGGGCCGAAAAGCAATACGCCCGCAACCGCGCCGGGCTGTGCGAGGCGCTGGTTCGACGCGGCGTGCGCGCGCATGGCCGGTCCGGGCTCAACGTGTGGGTGCCGGTGCCGGACGAGACGGTGGCGATCACCCGGCTGCTCGCGTCGGGTTGGGCCGCGGCGCCGGGCACGAGGTTCCGCATCCGCACGGCGCCCGGAATCCGCGTCACCGTGGCCGATCTGAGCGCCGACGAGATCGATCCGCTCGCCGACGCGATCGCGGGCGCCGTGCTGGCTAACGGCCGGCCAAGCGTGTAGGGATGCCCGCGGCGCGGGCAACTTCGGCGTAGGCGGCGGCGAGGCCGGACAGCGACGCGTGGGCGTTGCGGCCACTGGGATTGGGGACCACCCACAGCTTTGTTGCGGGATAAGGCGATACCTGTTTGCCCGCGTTCGCGCGGCGCTCGCCGAAGGCGTCTCGGAAGGCGGTGATCCCCAGGACGGCTACCACCTCGGGGGAGTACTTGCGAACGGTCCGGTCCAGCTTCCGTCGGCCCTCGACCAGCTCGGCGACCGTGAGTTCGTCGGCACCCGCACTCGCCCTGTCAACCAGGTTGGTGATGCCGATTCCGCGGCGTAACAAGTAATCCCGGTCGGCCGGGTCGAAACCGGACGAGGCGTCGATGAGATGGTCGGTGATGCCGGCGCGGTAGAGCGCCGGCCAGAACCGATTGCCGCGGGGGGCGAAATGCGCCTGCACCGCAACGGTTCTCAACCCGGGGTTGATGCCCACGAACAGCAGCCGAACGTCGTCGGAGATCAGGTCGGGCAGGGTCTGACCGCTGAACCGCTTCAGCTGCTCGCGTGTGAACCGCACCGCATCCGCCGGTTCCCTAGGCCAGGGTCGCCGTCAGGTAGCCGGAGCCGCGGCCGAAGGGGGCCAGCTGGTCGTCGGGCAACGCGAAGCCGTTGGCGGCGTAGCACTGCTCGGTCGTTCGGATGCTCACCCGCCAACCGTGGCCGGTGAGGTACTCGGCGGCCGTGTTGCGCTCGCCGGTGTAGAACAACTCGGCCAGGTTGATGTTGGAGCCGATGCGCCGGGACCGCTCGGTGAGCCGCTGCGCCCAGTCCGCGGGGACGTTGCGCATGTCCAGGTGTTCGGTCGCGACCCGGCTGCCGGGCGCCGAGAGCGCGACGACGTTGTCGAACAGGCGGTCCTGGGCGTCGGGCGGCAGATACGGGAGGAGGCCTTCGGCACTCCAGGCCGTCGGCGCTGCGGTGTCGAAGCCGGCCGCCACCAGCGCCGACGGCCAGTCGTCGCGCAGGTCGATCGCGACCGTGCGGCGCTGCGCGCTCGGCTCGGCGCCCAGGTCCGCCAGCGTGCGCGTCTTGAAGTCGATGACCGCCGGCTGATCGATCTCGTACACCACCGTGCCGGCCGGCCACGCCAGCCGGTAGGCCCGGGTGTCCAGGCCGGACGCCAGGATGACGGCCTGCCCGATGCCCGAGCCGGTCGCCTGGGTGAAGAAATCGTCGAAGAAGCGGGTGCGCACGGCGATCTGCTCCTTCATGGTCCGGCGGTTCACCACCGGATCGTCGTCGGCGGGCCCGATCTCGCCGTCGATCAGCTTGACGAAGGTGTCGATGCCCACCGCCCGCACGAGCGGGTCCGCCCACGGGTCGGCCAGCAGGGGATCGGGGCCCTGGGACGCCATCGCGCGCGACGCGGCGACCGCCGTGGCGGTCGCGCCGACGCTGGACGCCAGGTCCCAGGTGTCGTTCTCGGTGCGGGTCATCCGCGAGCTCCTTGTCCACGCTGCGTTACTTAGGTCATATAAGTGTCGTGGTCCACTGTACGCGCACGGGGTGGTCACTCCCCGGCCACGGCGAGCCGACACAAAATCGCACGCAACCGCGCGCTTTTGGAGGATTTACGTTCCCCCGCAAGCGGGAGACGCCCCCAGCTCGCGCACTGACAGGATGGCGAACGAATGGCCTTCCAGCACGGTGGAATCGGTGCCGACCTTCGGCTCGCCCCACGCGAGGACCACCTCTCCCGCCACGGGCACCGTCGCCGGCTCGGTGCCCAGGTTGCACGCGATGCGCAACCCGCCGCGACCGATGCTGATCCAGCGTCGCTCCTCGTCGTAGTCGACCGTGAGGTGCTCCAGCCACGGGTCGGCCAGGTCGGCGTCGTGGTGCCGCAGGGCGATCAGATCCCGGTACACGCGCAGCAGGCGGGCGTGTTCGCCGGAGTCGACCTCCTCCCAGTCGAGCTTGGAGCGCAAAAACGTCTGCGGATCCTGGGGATCGGGGATCTCGTCGGCGTCCCAGCCGTGTTCGGCGAATTCGGCCTTGCGCCCCTCGGCGGTTGCCCGCGCCAGCTCCGGCTCGGGATGCGAGCTGAAAAACTGGAAGGGCGTCGATGCCGCCCATTCCTCGCCCATGAAAAGCATTGCGGTGTAGGGCGACCCGAGCGCCAGCGCCGCCTTGACCGCCAGCTGGCCGCCGGTCAGGTTCTGCGACGGGCGATCACCGAGCGCCCGGTTGCCGACCTGATCGTGGGTGCAGGTGTAGGCGACCAGCCGGGTGGCCGGGACGGAACCCGTGTCCAGCGGCCGCCCGTGCCGGCGGTGGCGGAACGACGAATAGGTGCCGGCGTGGAAGTAGCCGTGCCGCAGCGTCTCCGCGAGGGTGGCGAGCGACCCGAAGTCCGCGTAGTAGCCCTGGCGCTCGCCGGACACCGCGGTGTGAATGGCGTGGTGGATGTCGTCGGCCCACTGGGCGGTCAGCCCGTAGCCGCCCCGCTTGCGCGGGGTGATCAGCCGCGGGTCGTTGAGATCGCTTTCGGCGACCAGCGACAGCGGCCGGCCCAGCTGGCTTGCCAGCCAATCGGTTTCGGTGGCGAGCTCCTCGAGGATGTGGATCGCCGTGGTGTCCACCAGCGCGTGCACGGCGTCCAGGCGCAGTCCGTCGGCGTGGAAGTCGCGCATCCAGCGCAGCGCGCAGCCGATGATGTAGCGCCGCACCTCGTCGGAGTCGGCGTCGGCGATGTTGATGCCCTCGCCCCACGGGTTGCTGGCCGACGACAGGTAGGGCCCGAAGCGCGGCAGGTAGTTCCCCGACGGGCCGAGGTGGTTGAACACCGCGTCGATCAGCACGCCGAGGCCGCGCGCGTGGCAGGCGTCGACGAGCCGGACCAGGCCGTCGGGGCCGCCGTAGGGTTCGTGCACGCTGTACCACAGCACGCCGTCGTATCCCCAGCCGTGGGTGCCGGCGAAGGAATTGACCGGCATCAGCTCGACGAAGTCGATGCCGAGATCGACCAGGTGGTCGAGTTTTTCGACGGCGGCGTCGAACGTGCCCGCCGGCGTGAAGGTTCCGACGTGCAGCTCGTAGATCACCGCGCCGCCGTCCAGGGACCGGCCCGTCCAGTCGCCGTCGGTCCAGCGCGCGCCGGCCGGGTCCCACAGCTGCGACCGGGCGTGCACGCCGTCGGGCTGGCGGGCCGAGCGGGGGTCGGGCAGCACGGTCGGGTCGTCGTCGAGCAGGTATCCGTACCGGGCGTCGGGGGCCGCGTCCACGGTGGCGTGCCACCAGCCGTCGTCGGAGCGGGTCATCGGGTGCGCCGCGCCGTCGACGTCAAGGCGCACCAGCGACGGCCGGGGTGCCCACACCCGGAACTCAGTCATGCCGGCGTTCCAGCAGCACCACGGGCAGGTCCGAGAACAACTGGGCGGCTGACGTCGCCCCGCTGGCCACCGCGCCGTTGAGAGCGTCGGTCCAGGTGCCCTCGGGCAGCGGCAACACGGTGTTGCCCCAGCCGTTTTCGGCCAGCCGCACGGTCCAGCGGGTCACCGCGACCAGCACGTCGTCGCCGCGGCGAAACGCCACGACGTGGTCGCTGGCCTCGCCGTCGGCGAGCACCGGGACGTAGGAGCCGTGCAGGAACGTTTCCGGGCGCGAGCGCCGCACCCGAAGCGCCGTGGTGACGACGCGCATCTTGGGGTGGTGCAGGTCTTTCAGGGCGCCGCGCCGGACGGCGTAGTCGACGGCGCGACGGTTGTCGGGATCGACCAGGCTGTCGTCCCACAGCTCGGTGCCCTGGTAGACGTCCGGAATCCCCGGCACCGTCAGCGCGAGCATCTTCTGGCCCAGCGCGTCGCTGGCCGCGTGCGAATTGAGTTGCGTCACCAGCTCGGTCAGCTGACCCGCCACCGGGCCGTCGAGGACGGTGTCCAGCCAGCGGTGCACCGCTCCCTCGAAGTCGGCGTCCGGGTCGTTCCACGACGTGTGCCAGGCCGCCTCGCGGATGGCTTTCTCGGCGTACGCGTGCAGCCGGTCGCGCAGCCCCTGCGTCACCCGGCCGTCCACCGGCCAGACGCCGAAGATGTTCTGCCACAGGAACTGTCCGGTCGCCGGATCCGGGGAGGGGGCCGCGACCTCCCAGCGGGCCAGGAACTCGGTCCACAGCGACGGCACCTGGGACAGCACGCCGATCCGGGCGCGCACGTCCTCGCCGCGCTTGGTGTCGTGGGTGGTCAGCGTCGTCATCGTGTGCGGCCACAACCGGGCGCGGGTCGCGGCGCTGTGGTGAAACTCGGCCAGCCCGACGCCGAACCGATGCGGTTCGCCGCCCACCTCGTTGAGCGACACCAGCCGGGCGTCGCGGTAGAACAGGCAGTCCTCGACGGCCTTGGCGGTGACCGCGCCGCAGAGTTGCTGCAGCCGGGTGGCCGGCTCGACGGCGCGGGCCAGCGCCGCCGCGAGCACCTCCAGTGCGGGCCCCAATTGCGGTGCTTCCGCCTGGGTTTCGGCCAGCGCGGTGGGCAGCAACGCGACCAGGCCGGGGTAATCGCTGCGGTAGACGCCGATGTGGGTCAGCAGGGCGGCGACCGCCTCGGGCAGCAGCGGGTGGTCGGTGCCCGCCGCGGCCGCGATGGCCCGGCGCAGGCGGGCCAGCTCGCTGGCCAGCGTCACGGTGGCCGCGCGGATCTTGAGCTCGGCGAGCAGCTTCGGCATCGCGTGGTAGTCCACTCCCGCCGACGCGACCAGCGCGGTGAGCGCCTCCTCGCCGGCCGGGTCGACGAAGACCCCACCGACCTGGCGCAGCACGTCGTAGCCGGTGGTTCCCGCCACCGGCAGGGTGGGCTCGAGCGCCTCGTCGACGGCCAGGATCTTCTCGATGACGATCCAGGCGTCCGGGCCGACCAGCTGCCGCAGCCGCGCCAGATAGCCGCCCGGGTCGGACAATCCGTCGGGGTGATCGATGCGGACGCCGTCGACGAGTCCCTCGCCGAACCAGCGGGCGACCTCGGCGTGGCTGGCGTCGAACACGTCGCGATCCTCCTGCCGCAGGCCGGCCAGCGAGGTGATCGAGAAGAAGCGCCGGTAGCCGCAGACCCCGTTGCGCCAGCCCACCATCCGGTAGTGCTGGCGGTCATGAACTTCAAGGCCGCTGCCCTCGCCGGTGCCAGGCGCGATGGGCAGCGCCAGGTCGCCCAGCCGCAGCAGGTCCCCGTCGACCTTCGCCTCGGCGGCGTCGTCGTCAGAACCCAAGATCGGCAATACGATTCGGCCGCCCTCGTCGAGGTCCCAGTCGATGTCGAAGAACGCCGCGTACCGCGAGTCCCGGCCGTGCCGCAACACGTCCCACCACCACGCATTCTGCTGCGGGTCGTCGATGCCGACGTGGTTGGGCACGACGTCGATGATCAGTCCCATGCCGCGCGCCCGGGCCGCGGCGGACAACCGCGCCAGGCCGTCGGGTCCGCCGAGCTCCTCGGAGACGGTGGTCGGGTCGGTGACGTCATACCCGTGGTTGGACCCGCGCGCCGCGGTCAATATCGGGGACAGGTACAGGTGGGTCACCCCGAGGTCGGCGAGGTAGTCCAGCAGGTTTTCGGCGTCGGCGAACGTGAACGCGAATCCGCTGGAATCACCCCGCAGCTGGAGCCGGTAGGTGGACAGAACTGGTAAGGCCATGCGTCACAAGGTCTTACGAAGGACCAGTAGCGAGCGCGAGGGAAGCGACACCTTCTCCTGGGCGGTCATCACCTGGTCGGCCCCGTCCTTGAAGCCGGCCGGCTCGTTGGTATCCAGCTCCACGGTCCACTCCCGGGCGTAGTCGTCGGGCGGCATGACGAACTCGATCGGTTCGTCGCCGGCGTTGAAGCACAACAAAAACGAGTCGTCGACCACCCGCTCACCGCGGGCGTTCGGCGCGGTGATCGCCTCGCCGTTGAGGAACACCGCGACGCACTTGTGGATGCTTTCACCCCAGTCCTCATGCGTCATCTCGCGGCTGCTCGGGTTGAGCCAGGCAATATCGCGGACCTCGTCGCCGGTGCGGATCGGCTCGCCCTCGAAGAAGCGGCGCCGGCGGAACACCGGGTGGTGCTTGCGCAGGGTGGTCACCTTGCGCGCAAACGCCAGCAGGTCCGCGTTCTTGTCGACCAATGACCAGTCCATCCAAGACAATTCGGAGTCCTGGCAGTAGACGTTGTTGTTGCCGTTCTGGGTGCGCCCAAACTCGTCGCCGTGCGCGATCATCGGCGTGCCCTGGCTGAGCATCAGGGTCGCCCAGAAGTTGCGCATCTGGCGGTTCCGCAGCTCGATGATGTCGGGGTCGTCGGTGGGGCCTTCGACGCCGCAGTTCCACGATCGGTTGTGGCTTTCGCCGTCCCGGTTGTCCTCGCCGTTGGCCAGGTTGTGCTTCTCGTTGTAGGACACCAGGTCGGCCAGCGTGAACCCGTCGTGAGCGGTGACGAAGTTGATGCTGGCGCTGGGCCGTCGACCGGTCACCTCATAGAGGTCCGACGACCCGGTCAGCCGGGAAGCGAACTCGCCCAGGGTTGCGGGCTCGCCCCGCCAGTAGTCACGCACAGTATCGCGATACTTCCCGTTCCACTCGGTCCACAAACCCGGGAAGTTTCCGACCTGGTAGCCGCCCTCGCCGACGTCCCACGGCTCGGCGATCAATTTGACCTGGCTGACCACCGGATCCTGCTGCACCAGGTCGAAAAACGCGCTCAGCCGGTCGACGTCGTGCAGCTCGCGGGCCAGCGTCGCGGCCAGGTCGAAGCGGAACCCGTCGACGTGCATCTCGGTCACCCAGTAGCGCAGCGAGTCCATGATCAGCTGCAGCACGTGCGGGTGGCGGGGATTGAGGCTGTTGCCGGTGCCGGTGTAGTCCTTGTACAGCCGCAGATCCTCGTCGACGAGCCGGTAGTAGGCGGCGTTGTCGATGCCGCGGAAGTTGATCGTCGGGCCGAGGTGGTTTCCTTCGGCGGTGTGGTTGTAGACCACGTCGAGGATCACCTCGATGCCGGCCTCATGAAAGCTGCGCACCATGGATTTGAACTCCGCGACGCTCGCCTTGCGATTGGCCGCGTACTGGTTGTGCGGGGCGAAGAAGCCAAAAGTGTTGTAGCCCCAGTAGTTTCGCAGCCCCAGGTCGAGCAGCCGCGAGTCGTGCATGAACTGGTGGACCGGCATGAGCTCGATGGCGGTGACGCCGAGCGACTTGAGGTGATCGATCACCACGGGGTGGCCCAGCCCGGCGTAGGTGCCCCGTAGCTCCTCGGGCACGCCGGGATGGGTTTGCGTCATGCCCTTGACGTGGGCCTCGTAGATGACGGTCTCGTGGTACGGGGTGAGCGGCGCGCGGTCGGACCCCCAGTCGAAGAACGGGTTGCTCACCACGCTGGTCATGGTGTGTCCGAGCGAGTCGATCATCGGCGGGGTGCCGGGGTCGGCACCGTCCGCGTTGGGGCCGTCGGGGGTGACGGCCGCGAGGTCGTAGGAATACAGCGCCTGGCCGAAGGTGAAGTCACCGTGAAACGCCTTGCCGTACGGGTCCAGCAGCAGCTTGCTCGGGTCACACCGGTGGCCGGCGGCCGGATCCCACGGCCCGTGGACACGAAAGCCGTAGCGTTGCCCCGGCGTGATGTTCGGCAGGTAGGCGTGCCAGACGTATCCGTCGACCTCGTCGAGGGCGATCCGCGACTCGTCGCCGTTGTCGTCGATCAAGCACAAGTCGACCCGCTCGGCGATCTCGGAGAACAGCGAAAAGTTGGTTCCCGCGCCGTCATAGGAGGCGCCGAGTGGGTAGGGGTTGCCCGGCCAAACGGTGGCCAGCGTGGGCCGTTGGTTACCAGCGCCTGTTTCTGAAGCGGGTTTGTCGGTCGGCATCACATGACCTTATCGGCGCCCGCGGTGCGCCCGCCGGTTACCACCAACCGGTGCTGGACCCGATCTGACGGCCCAGCTCGGTCGTCATGGTGCGTACGTAGGTGGGCGACAGGTGGTGAGCGCCGTGATAAATGAGCACGTTTCCCTCGACCGGGCGGCAGACGTCGGCGCGGCAAATCGCGTCCGACATGTCCAGGACCTTGAGCAGCGGGAACTGCGCGACGAAGTCGAGGGTCTGATTGCGATCGGAGAGCACGTCGGAGCGCTTGACGGCGCAGGACTGCGGGCTGCCACCCTTCTTGGCCAGGCAGTCCGCGGGGTCGAACGGTTTGCCGTCCTTGACCAGCCACGGGGTGTCGCGCATGCCGAGGATCGGAATGTTGTTGTCGGACAACGTTTGCCAGATGCCGATGTAGGTCGCCGGCATCACGTCGCCGGCCTTGATGTTCCACGGTCGGGTCGTCGTGGTGAACACGTAGTCCGGCCGGTCGTCGACCAGCTTGTTCATCGTCCGCTGCACCCACTCGCGGCACTGCATGTACGGGGCGTTGTTGCCCATGATCAGCGGCACTTCCTCGGTGGACAGCGGGCAGCCCATCTTGAGGTACGTGACCACCTTGAAGTGATGCATGCGGCCGAGCAGGTCCAGCGCGGGCAGCCAGTGCTCGGCGTGCGACCCGCCGGCCAGGGCGATGGTCCGCGTCGCGGCCACGTCGCCGTAGGAGCAGTTGACGACGGTCGGGTTGACGAAGTCGCTGATGCAGCCGTCCCGGGTCGAGACCGGAAGGTCGTCCTTGATCTCCAGGACGGTGGGCCGCATCGGCAGCGCCGGCACCCGCGCGTGTTCGGTCAGGGCACGCGCGCCGGGGTAGTCCTGCGGGTTGAGGACGCTGAGTTCCTTACCCGCCGCGCGCAACACCGTGACGTGCTGACGCCAGGTAAACGACGTCGCGGTCAGCGTGACACCGAGCAGCACCACCATCGATCCCAGCGCCATCGTCGGGCGGCGCAGGCGCAGCCACCAGGGGACCACGGGGGCTTGCGCAACCGACCCGGCCGGCGCGGCGCCGGTGGGCGCCCGGTAGCGCAGCGGGTCCTCGATGAGGCGCGTGGTCAGGTAGGCCAGCACCCCGGAGACCAGCAGCAGCACCGTGCCGTCGACGAAGCCGGCGTGCTTGTGGCCGCTGTAGGACAGCCAGAAGATGAGCAGCGGCCAGTGCCACAGGTACAGCGAGTAGGCCATCGCGCCCAGCGCCACCAGGGGCCCGGCGGCCAGCACCCGATTCGGCAGCGGCATCCGGTTTTTTGCGCCGGCAGGCAGGTTGGCCCCGGCGAGGATCATCAGCATGGTGGCCCCGACGGGGACCAGCGCCCACGGTCCGGGGAATTCCTTGACGCCGTCGATCAGCGCCCCGCACGACACGATCGCGGCCAGCGCCGCGGTGGCGACGACGGTGCGCAGCCACGTCGGCCAGCGCACGTAGGGCACGGCGGCGCCGACGAGCGCGCCCAGCAGCAACTCCCACGCCCGGGCGAAACTGTCGTAGTAGGCGATCGCCTGGTTGTCCTGGTGGGCGACGATCGCATACCCGAACGAGGCCACCGTGAGCGCGCTGAGCAGCACCAAAAACACGGTCCGGCGGCGCTCGCCGAGCCGGCGGAACGCGTACGCGCAGCCGGCGATCAGCAACAGGAACGCGATGTAGAACTGGCCCTGCACCGACATGGACCAGATGTGCTGCAGCGGGGTGACGGCTTCACCGGCCCGCAGATAGTCGGATGCGGAGTTGGCCAGCTCCCAGTTCTGGTAGTAGCCCAGGCTGGCCAGGCTCTGATCGGCGAAGGTTTCCCAGCGGGTTTCCGGCTGCACCAGGATCGTCAGCAGTCCGCAGCCGGCCAGGACCACGACCAGGGCGGGGAGCAGGCGGCGGACCAGCCGGACCACCTCGGCGACCGGCGACAACGCGAGGTCCGGGCTGAGCGCGGCGCGCAGGATTTTCCCGCCGAAAAAGAAGCCCGACAGCGCCAGGAAGACGTCCACCCCGCCGGAAACGCGGCCGAACCAGATGTGGAACATGGCGACCAGCGCGATCGCGATGCCGCGCAGGCCGTCGAGGTCGTAGCGATAGAAGCCCGCCGCGCGCGCAGCCACCGGTTCCGCAGGGGCAACCGGTGGGCGGGGCGGTGACAGACTCTGCATGGTCGACCGCCAATTTACCGAAAACCGCCACCCGCTCCCGAGTGGAGCGAGTGGCGGCCGTTCGGCGGGTCGGGGAATCCCGCGCGGGGGGTTACCGGGTGATGCCGTACGGAGCCGGCTGCACCTGGGCCTGCTGCACCGGCGGCTGCAGGAGCGGCAGCTGCTGCAGGGGCGCCTGTTGCGCCGGGACTTGCTGGACCGGGGCCTGTTGCGCGGGGACCTGCTGGACGGGCGCCTGCTGGACCGGGGCCTGTTGCGTGGGCACCTGCTGGACCGGGGCCTGCTGCAGCGGGGCCTGTTGCGTGGGCACCTGCTGGAGTGGGGCCTGCTGCGCGGGCAGCTGCTGAATCGGGGCCTGCTGGAACGGCGCCTGTTGGACGCCGAGCACCCGGACCAGGTAGGGCGTCATGCCGTTGGCGCGCACGGGCGACACCTGGACGACGTCGCCCACCTCCAGCATCTGGTTGTTGCCGAGGTACATCGCCACGCTCTGGGTGCCTTCGGGGCCGTAGAAGATCAGGTCGCCGCGGCGCGCCTGCTGCGGCAGGACCTTCTGGCCGGTGCGGTAGATCTCACCGGAGGACCGTGGCAGCTTGATGCCGGCGCCCGCGTAGGCGTACTGCATCAGGCCCGAGGCGTCGAAACCGACGGTCATGGCGCCGGTGCCCTTGCCGCGCGAGGGGCCGGTGATACCGCCGCCGGCCCAGGAAAACGGCACCCCGCGCTGCGAAAGGCCGCGCATGACGACGATGTCGGTGGCCTGCTGGTAGTCCATCGACCTGGTGCCGGGGTCGGCGGTCGCGATGCCGGCGGTGACCACCGGGGCCACCAGCATCGCGATACCGATCGCGAAAGCGTAGATGCGTTTCATTGGGATCCCCACCTTCTTGGGTCCTGGGCCTCCGTCGCGGTGACTTCGCGCATCGGCCGCTATTGCAGGCGGTGAGGGCCTCCCCGTCGGGGCCCGACGCCGCTGCATGACGCTTGGAATGAATCCCGCCGCTAGCCGGCTTGATTCACACCAGTCACTACAGACACTTTTACAACAGAAGGCGCGGCCGGAAAATAGCTGGTGAGGTCCACGAAGGATTATTTGTCGTAACGTGACCGGACGGTGACTGGCCGGCCCAATCCGGCCCGCGCAGTTGTGATTTGGGTCTCAGTCCGCTCAGAGCCAGTAGCGCGCGCTGAACGCGGTCAGGATCGAACCGACCACCGAGGCGACCATGAGCAGGGCGAGGGACAGGACCGGCCAGAAGGACATGTACCAGCCCTTCAGGAGCGACACGAACGGGCCGATCCCGGCCGCTGCGATGGCGGCGCCGATGCCGCCCCACACCAGCGGGCGGATGTAGAAGTCGACCCCGAAGGGCACCGGCCCGCAGTCGTCGCCCTCGCACACGTGCGCGAGGAAGCCGAAAAGGCGCGCCGGCCACGTCGTCGCCGTCGCGAGGACGACCAGGAGCACCAGCAGCGTCACGGTGCAGACGACGTCCCAGGGGACGATCCGCAGGCGCAGCACCCGGGGTGCCTGGTGGGGCTCGTCGGGCGCCGGCGGGGCAACGATGCGGTCACCTGGATTGGGGTCCATGGCCTTAGATGGTCCCCGATGGCCGCGATTTGTGCGAGCCGGTCTGCTTTACGCTCGGTCTCTATGCCTGCGGCGAGGGCCGGGTTGACGCCCGAGCAAATCAGCGCGATCGACGCGGCACACCTGTGGCACCCGTACAGCACCATCGGCGGCGAGGCGGTGGCGCCCGTGGTGGCCGTCGCGGCCCACGGCACCCGGCTGACCCTGATCCGTGACGGCCGGCGGATCGAGGCGCTCGACGCGATGAGCTCCTGGTGGACCGCGATCCACGGGCACGGCCACCCGGAGCTGGACGCGGCGCTGGCCGCCCAGCTGGCCACCATGAACCATGTCATGTTCGGCGGGCTGACGCACGAGCCCGCGGCCCGGCTGGCGCAGCTGCTGGTGGACATCACGCCGGCGGGCCTGGACACCGTTTTCTTCAGCGACTCCGGATCGGTGTCGGTGGAGGTCGCGGTGAAGATGGCCCTGCAGTACTGGCGCGCCCGGGACCGACCGGGCAAGCACCGGCTGATGACCTGGCGGGGCGGGTACCACGGCGACACCTTCACCCCGATGAGCGTGTGCGACCCGGAGGGAGGCATGCACTCGCTGTGGACCGACATCCTGGCCCGACAGGTGTTCGCCCCCCAGGTGCCGCGCGAGTACGACCCCGCCTACACCGCGGCGTTCGAGGAGCAACTGGCAAAACACGCCGCCGAGCTGGCGGCCGTCATCGTCGAGCCCGTCGTGCAGGGGGCCGGCGGGATGCGCTTTCACGACGCCCGGTACCTGCGCGACCTTCGCGAAGTGTGCCGCCGGCACGACGTGCTGCTCGTGTTCGACGAGATCGCCACCGGCTTCGGGCGCACCGGTGAGCTGTTCGCCGCCGACCACGCCGGGGTGAGCCCGGACATCATGTGCGTCGGCAAGGCGCTGACCGGCGGCTACCTCAGCCTCGCCGCCACGCTGTGCACGACGGACATCGCGAGGGCCATCAGCTCGGGGGAGGCCGGCGCGTTGATGCACGGGCCCACGTTCATGGCCAACCCGCTGGCCTGCGCGGTGTCGGTGGCCAGCGTTGAGCTGCTGCTCGGCCAGGACTGGCGGGCGCGGGTGGCGGGGATTTCGGCGGGGCTGGCCGCCGGGCTCGAGCCGGCGCGCGCGCTGCCCGGTGTCACCGACGTGCGGGTGTGCGGCGCCATCGGTGTGATCGAATGCGCCCGGCCGGTGGACCTGGCCGTCGCCACGCCCGCCGCGCTGGACCATGGCGTCTGGCTGCGCCCGTTTCGCAGCCTCGTATACGCGATGCCGCCGTACATCTGCTCGGGCGACGAGATCGCGCAGATCACCTCCGCGATGGTCGAGGTCGCGCGGCTCGCCGGCTGAGCCGGCCGTCCGCCGCCGCCGGTGGCTCAGCGAATTCTCAGCAGATTCTTCGACCGCGGCTAGCTCGGCTCAAAGGATCCACAAAGCCGTAAACCCCAGACTTATGCCCATGACAGCTGAGTCGCTCTGCGCGAACCTGATCGAACGCTACCTGTCCACCTCCGGGCTGCAGTTCCTGAAGGGTGAACACGACGGCGAATACTTCTGTGTCGTCAACGCCGATTCCGGGCGGCTCCATGTCCACCTCGAGGTTTCCCCGTCGTTCGGCGACATGCTGAGCGTTGGCGTCAACCCCGGGCGGTTCTTCCCCGGTCGCGATCGCGCCCGGCTGACCCGCTTTGCCGACACTTGGAACCGGCGGCACCGCGGAGTAACGGCGATTGTTCGCGGTTCCGCGGATTCGGAGCGCATTGGCCTGGTGGCCCGCCGATCCCAGTGGATGCCGGAAGGCATCCCGTTCGAGCGGTTCGCTTCGTTCGTCGACCGCACCATCGCGGAGGCCGTCGATCTGTTTGCTGCGGCGGCCGTGGTTGTCGAGTTGGACTCGTCGGCCCAGCCGGTGCTGCGCGACGCGAGCTGAGATTTCGGCGGGAGGGCCGAGCCCGACCGCGCCTAATCCCGCCCAGCCGGCGGGGTCCGCGGAGCCGGACCGTCGATGATGAAGTTGAGGCGGATCAAAGCCAACCTGGACGGTTTCGGGAGCGGCTCCATCCGCGCGACCCGCTCCGGGCGCAGTGAACCCGAGGACCGCACGGTTTTGGGGGGTTTTCGAGCACGTCGGCAGCGGCACTTCCAGCCGGTTTGCACTGCCGCCAGTTTTTGTTTTATGCGTTCAGCCGAAGCTGCCCCACGTCGTTGTACTTGTGTGTAATCTCCGTGACGGGCATGACCCAGTCGTGCTTGTCGCTTTGCCGCTGGGTCGCCAGTGACCGGCTGGAGGATAGATATGTCGTACGTGAGCACGGTGCCGGAGATGATGGCCGCGGCGGCCGCTGACGTGGCTGCCATTGGTTCGACGGTCAACGCGGCCCACCTGACGGCAGCGGCCTCGACCGTCGGGGTGATACCCCCGGGCGCCGATCAGGTATCGGCGGCTATCGCACAGGTGTTCTCCGGAGCCGCCCAGGAGTTTCAGGGGCTGCTCGGGAAGGCCACGGCCTTCGGTGCGCAGTTCGCGCAGCAGCTGCACGCGGGCGCCGGCTCCTACTCGGCCGCCGAGGCCGTCAACGCCGCGTCGGTGATGCCGAGTGCGGAATCAATCGTCGACATCGTTAACGGCCTGGCCGCGCCGTACATCAATCAGATCAACACCGTGGTCAGTACGGTCACGTACCTCATGCAAAAACTTCAGAGCGCAATCACGCTCGCCTTCCTGGTGCCCTATGAGGCATTGGTATTGACGTATCTGACGCTGGCTCTCTTGATCGGTGCGATACAACTGCTGGAGGGCTTCCTCGGCATATCGATTCCGGTTCCCTAATTAGTTTCGATATTTAGGCCTGCTCCAGGCCGCCGGCTACGCGGCGCCGTCGAATCGGACGCCGACCTAGACGGACAACTTCGGGAAATCGACCGTGACCGCGTCGTCGTTGTTGGCGGGCGGATCCTCCCGCAGCAGCAGGGACCGCACCAGCGGACGCGGCCCCACATCGCGAAGCATGTAACTGGCCGGGCGCGGGCGCACCGTCTGTGGCCACCAGAACCAGCGTCCGAGCAGGGCGGCGATGGACGGTGTCATGAACGAGCGCACGACCAGGGTGTCGAACATCAGGCCCAGGCCGATGGTGGTGCCGACCTGGCCGATGATGCGCAGATCGCTGAACATCATCGAGGCCATGGTGAAGGCGAACACCAGGCCCGCGTTCGTCACCACTTTGCCGGTTCCGCCCATCGCGCGGATGATGCCGGTGTTAATGCCGCCCGCGATTTCCTCTTTCATCCGTGATACGAGAAGCAGGTTGTAGTCGGACCCGACGGCCAAAAGGACGATCACCGACATCGGCAGCACCATCCAGTGCAACTTGATGCCGAGAATGTACTGCCAGATGAGCACCGACAGCCCGAAGGATGCGCCCAATGAGAGCAGCACGGTCCCGACGATAACGAGGGCGGCCACAAAACTTCGTGTGAGAACGAGCATGATGACGAAAATGAGGCAAAGCGCTCCAACCAGCGCGACCCATAGGTCGTATTTCGAGCCGTCGCGGAAGTCTTTGTAGGTCGATGCGGTGCCGGCGAGAGAGACCTTGGCGCCCTCCAGGGGGGTCGTCTTGAGCGCCTCCTCGGCCGCCGATCTGATCCGATCGATCCGCGCGATGCCCTCGGGCGTCGCGGGATCGCCGTGATGCAAAATGATGAACCGGGCCGCCTTCCCGTCGGGGGAGACGAAGGAGGTCATGGCGCGCTGGAAGTCCGCGTTCTGGAAGATTTCCTGAGGCAGATAGAAAGAATCATCGTTGTGGGCGTCGTCGAAGGCCTGCCCCATGGCGGTGGCGTTCTGGCTCGTGTCGTCCATCTGGCCCAAGAACCCCGACGTGGTGCTGTGGTTCGTCAGCAGGACGGTACGCGTACCCTCCAGGATCGCGATCATCGGCGGAATCCCCGCAAGTATTTGCGGCAGCAGCTCGACGATTTTCTCCGCATCATGCAGGATATGGTGGCTTTTTTCGGCAAGCGCATCGAGACCGTCGAGCGAATCGAATATGCTTCTCAGGGCAAAGCAAACAGGAATATCGTAGCAGTGCTTTTCCCAGTAGAAGTAACTTCGAATTGGCCTGAAGAAATCCTCGAAATCCGAAAAATGAACTTCCGTATCATCGATGATGGCAATCATTTCTTTTGTGACGCCCACCGTGTGCTGGGCAATCGTGGTGAGCCGCTCCTGCAAGCTGTACAGGCGCTTCATCACCGCAATCTGTTGGGACAGGATGTCGGCCTGCTTGAGAAGGTCGTTCATAGTTTTTTTGATGAATGTTACGTTCTGTTGCATGGCCGCATTTTGCATGCTGATCAAAAAGGGTATGGAAGTGTGCTCAATCGGTGTCCCCTCGGGCCGGGTTATGCCCTGAACCCGAGAAATGCCCGGGACCCGAAAGATCGCCTTGGCTAGTTTGTGCAACACGAGAAAATCGGCCGGATTGCGCATATCGTGATCCGCCTGGATCATCAGGATATCGGGCATCAGGCGCGATTGGGAGAAATGGCGGTTTGCAGCCGCATACCCCACATTGGCCGGCAGGTCTTTGGGAAGATAGGACTTGTCGTCGTAGCTTGTTTTGTAGCCGGGCAACGTCACCAGGCCGATCAGTGCGATCGCCAATGTCGCGGCGAAAATGGGGGCGGGCCAGCGGACGATCGCCGTGCCGACCCCTCGCCACCGGCGTTGCGCGAGCCTGCGCTTGGGGTCGCACAGCCCGAAGCGACTCCCGATGGTCAGAACGCCGGGGACCAGCGTGATGGCGATCGCGACCGCGACGAGCATGCCCACGGCGCACGGCACCCCGATGGTCTGGAAGATCGGCATTCGGGTGAAGCTCAGGCACAACATCGCTCCGGCGATCGTCAATCCGGAGCCCAAGACGACCGGAGTGACCCCGCGGTAGGTGGTGTAGTAGGCCGTTTCGGGGTCTTCGCCGGCCTGCCGGGCCTCTTGATAGCGGCCGAAGAAGAAGATCCCGTAGTCGGTTCCGGCCGCCATCGAGAGCGTCACCAGCAAATTAATGGCGAATGTCGAGAGCACGACAACGTTGTTGTCGGCGAGAAACGCGATGATTCCTCTGGCCGCGCCGACTTCGATCCCGACCCCGATCGACACCAGAACCGCGGTGGTGACCGACCGGTAGACGACCAGCAACACGACGAAAATGATTACGGCGCCTATCAAGGCCATCTTCAGCAGTGATGCGTCGCCGCTGCGCTGCATGTCCGGAATGAGCGCCGCCGGGCCGGTCAGATCCACTTCGACGCCTGGGGGAGGCGGTGTCTGCTTGACGATGTTCCGGACCGCCGTGACGGAGTCCTTCGCCAGGGTGGTGCCCTGGTCGCCGGCCAGGTTCAGTTGGACGTATGCGGCCTTGCCGTCGGGGCTTTCCACGCCCGCCGCCGTGAGGCGATCGCCCCACAAATCCTGCACGTTTTGGACATGCCGCGGGTCATTCCGTAACGCGCGAACCAATTTCCGGTAATACGTGTGGGCGTCGTCCCCGAGGGGTTGCTGGCCCTCGAGGACGATCATGGCAAAGCTGTCGGAATCGGATTCCTTGAACGCCTTGCCCATGCTCGTCATGGCCCGCACCGACGGCGCGTCTTGAGGGGCCAGTGGTACGGAGTGCTCCTCGCCGACCTGCTCCAGCGGAGGAACGGCAAAAGTCACGGTGAGCGTCAATGCCACCCACGCCAGAATGATGAACGGTGACAGCCTGCGGATCGTTCGCGCCACGAAGGGCGGCCGGGGGGGTTCGGTGCTCATGGGGCCCTCAACGGCCAGGCGGCAGCGGCGCCCATGCCGTGCACCTCGAAGCGGCAGCCACTGCTTGCGCTAACGCCTGGTGCCACGGTGCTCTCCACGGTTGCCGATCTTTGTTCTGAACATGAAATCCGCCACTGCCGCCGCTATCTCAGCAACAAGGCGCGTACCAATGGGCGGGGCCCGGTGGGCCGAAGTAAGGAACTTGCGGGCCGGGGACGCACCTTTTGCGGCCACCAGAACCAGCGCCCCAGCAGCGCGGCGATGGACGGCGTCATGAATGCGCGCACGACCAGCGTGTCGAACAGCAAACCCAAACCGATCGTCGTGCCCACCTGACCGATGACGCGGAGGTCGCTGACCAGCATGGACGCCATGGTGAAAGCGAACACCAGCCCCGCGTTCGTCACGACTTTGCCGGTGCCGCCCATGGCGCGAATGATGCCGGTGTTGATGCCGGCGCCTATTTCCTCTTTGATCCGGGCGACCAGCAGCAGGTTGTAGTCAGACCCGACCGCCAAAAGGACGATCACTGACATCACGAGCACCGACCAGTGAATTGGTACGCCGAGCAAATCCTGCCACGCGAAAACGGAGAGCCCGAAGGACGCGCCCAGCGACAGCAATACCGTACCGACGATGACCAGAGCGGCGACAAAACTTCGGGTCATGATCAGCATCACGATGAAGATCAGGCAGAGCGCCGCGACCCCGGCGATCATCAGATCGTATGTGGACCCCTGCACCACGTCCCGCACACCCGCCGCGGTGCCGGAGAGGTAGATCCTCGATGCCTCCAGAGGGGTTCCCTTGAGCGCTTCCTCGGCCGCGCTTTTAATCGGATCGACCCGGGAAATGCCCTCGGGCGACGCCGGATCGCCTTTCTGCAAAATGAGCATGCGGACGGCCTTACCGTCCGGTGACAAGAAAATCTTCATGATTCGCTGGAAGTCTTTGTTCTTCAGAGCTTCCGGCGGCAAGTAGAAGGAATCATCGTTTTGGGCGGCGTCAAACGCCCTACCCATGCCGCTCGCACTACTGTTATCGTCGCCCATGTTTCCGAGGACCCCGGACATGGTGCTGTGCATGGTCAGCAGCATGGTCCGCGAGCTCTCCATGATGGCGATCATCTCGGGGAACTGGGCGACTACCTGCGGCAGGAGCACGTCGATCTGACCGAGGTCTGTCACGACATCGCCCAACTTATCGGTGACCGCGTCAACACCGTCAAGAGCGTCGAATACGCTTCTCAGCGAAAAGCAAACGGGAATATCGTAGCAATGCTTTTCCCAATAGAAGTAACTGCGGATCGGCCTGAGGAAATCCTCGAAATCCGAAATATGAACTCGCAGTTCGTTCGTGAGAGCCTGTATGTCACGCGTGGTGACGACCATGTCGTGTGTCGTGGCGACCATCTGCTGCGTCAGGCCATAGAGGTGCCGGGTGATATTGATCGCTTCGGTCAACATGTCGGCCTGCTTGAGCATGTCTTTCATACGTGCTTTCTGAAAAAACAGGAATTGCTGCTGGCCGGCGGCTTGCATGCTGAGCAAGTACGGAAGCGTCGTGTGCTTGATCGGAGTCCCTTCGGGCCGGGTTACGGCCTGCACCGACGAAATGCCCGGCACGGCGAGGACGGCCTTGGCCAGTTTCTCCAACACCAGAAAATCGGCCGGATTGCGCAGATCGTGGTCAGTTTCGACCAAGAGGATTTCGGGCGTCATCATTGCCGACGGGGGAAAATGTCGCGCCGCGGCCTCATAGCCCAAATTGGCGGGGATATCTTTCGGTATGTACTTCTGGTCGTTGTAGCTGGGTTTGTAGCCAGGCAACGTCAACAGCCCGACAAGCGTGACCGCCAAGGTGGCGACGAGAATGGGCGCCGGCCATCGAACGATCGCCGTGCCCACCCGCCGCCACGCGCGGGGGTTGATTTTCCGCTTGGGCTCGAAAAGGCCGAAACGGCTCCCGACGGTAAGAACCGCCGGAATCAGCGTGATCGCTACCGCGACGGCGACCAATACGCCCACCGCGCAGGGGACGGCCAGCACGTAGAAAGAGGGCAGCCGCGTAAAGATCAGGCAGAAAAGCGCTCCGGCGATAGTCAAACCGGAGGCCACGACGACCTTGGCAACCCCGTGATAGGTGGTGTAGTACGCCGTTTCCCTGTCCGCGCCGGCCTGACGCGCCTCCTGATACCGGCCCACGAAAAATATCCCGTAGTCAGTTCCGGCCGCGATCACGAGGGATACCAGCAGATTGACGGCGAAGGTGGTGAGACCGATGCCCCCGTTATGGCCAATAAATGCCACAATTCCCCGCGCCACTTGCAATTCGATCCCGACCACCAACAACAGCAGAATTGCGGTCATGGCCGAACGGTAGACGAGAAGCAACGTAATGAAGATTACGGCGATGCTCACCAAGGTGATCGTCGCGACCGTCCTGTCACCGCTGTGGCTCATATCCGCATTGATGGCCGCCGGCCCGGTGACATACACCTTGAGCCCCGGCGGTGCCGGCGTCCGCGCGACGATGCGCTGAACGGCCGCGATCGATTCGTTGCCCGCGGTCTGGCTCTTGTTACCGGCGAGAAGCACCTGAACGTATGCGGCCTTACCGTCGACGCTTTGCGCGGCGCGTCTGGTCAGTTCGTCGCCCCAGAAATCCTGGACGTATGCCACGTGCTTCTGATCGCCTTTTAATTGAGAAATCAATCGGTCGTAGTACTTGTGGGCATCGTCGCCGAGGGGCTGCTGACCCTCCAAAACGATCGCCGCCACGCCGGCGGAATTTGATTCATCGGCCCGGCCGGACGGGTCAGCGCCCTTGAAGTCCTCGTTCATCCGCTGTGCCGCCGTGACGGACGGCGCATCGGTGGGATTCAAGGATGCCGAATGCTCGGCCTCAACCTGTTCCAATGAAGGGACGCCGACAATAAGGAAGCCGATGATCCCCAGCCACGCCAAGATGATGGGCACCGAAAGTCGGCGGATGGTCCGCGCCACCAATGGTCGACTGGCGGGTGGCTGTTGGTCGGTCATGCGGCGTTGAACGTGCAGGTGGTAAAGGCGCTTACTTCGTGCGCGGTCTTCTCGGTTTTGACCACGCCGTCCAGGATGATGCGGCAGCCGATGCTGTCACTGTCGCCCTGCGCCGCGACACTTCTCATGCCCGTCGCCGCGGTGATCGCGAATTCGTATGACCACGGCAGCCGTGCGTCCTCGACATGCTGCGGATCGCCATTGGCGCCGAAATAGCTGATCAAGGCCACGGTTCCGGGCGGCCCGAAGACCTCGTACCTCAGGTGCTGGGGGTTGTAGGGTTTGTTGTCGACTCTGGTGTCGGCGTACGACAGAGTCTTCTCAGAGCCGAACAGGCCATGCAGTCGTGACACCGTCAATCCCCCGACGGCGATCACGACGAGGACGACCACCGGGATCCACAGCCGCCTCAGAAGCCGAAGAATCACGGATCCCGAGTTTCGGCGGTTCGTCCCGGATCCAACTTGTGCCCGAGGCGAAGTCGGGGGTTGGCGGGGGCGTCGCAGACGAATACGGCGGGGACTGGGCCGTTGTTCAGCGTCTCGGCCGCTGTCGACGGGGACATCGGGCCACGCCGGCTCAACATCGTGCACACTGCCCCAGACCACCGCACCACCCTAGCTGACACGAGTTTAATTACGGGTCCACACCATACTGGTGGCCCACAGCGTCCGACCAGGATTTAAGGAACTTCTCAGGGTGGTGCGCGGAGGGGCGCTCGGTCATTACCTCGCGATCCGTGCGGCGCAGCCTCGGAGCGGCTGACTTGGTGATGGTTGCGGATGTCGCCGCTGTTGGGGCTATGCTGCTGGGCGGCTGAGCCGGGAATGCCGTCTGCCGCTTTCATTTCGCGGAACGCGCACGGAAGTGAAGGGCCAGGACCACGCTGATGAAATTTGTGCTGGCGTTCTATGGAACTCGCGGCGATGTGGAGCCTGGCATCGCCGTCGGCCGTGAGTTGATGCGCCGCGGGCACGACGTGTGCATGGCCGTCCCGCCCGACCTGGTCAGCTTCGCCGAGTCGGTTGGGCTCGCGGCGATCGCTTACGGACCGGACATGCAGGCGTGGTTGGAATCGACGCGCAACTTCTGGGCGCGATTCTTCCGCAACTTCTGGAATATCCAGCAGGCGAAGAAATTGCTGCGCGAAGCGCGGGAGCCCGGTACCCAGCGCTGGGCGCAGATGAGCATCACGCTGACCGAGCTGGCGGAGGGGGCCGACCTATTACTCACCGGCATGAGTTACCAGGAGCTCGCGGTCAACGTCGCGGAGTATCGCGACATTCCCTTGGCCACGCTGCTGTGGTTTCCGATAAGGGTGAACGGCCAGCTGTTTCCGGGCCTGCCGGCTCCATTGGTCCGCTCGGCGATGGCGGCCTACGAGTGGTTGGTGTGGCGGGGAGTGAAGAAGGTCCAGGACGCACAGCGCTGGCAACTGGGCCTTCCGGAGGTGAAAAGTCCTGCCCCCCACCGCATTGCGGAACGAGGGGCGCTGGAGATCCAGGCCTACGACGAGGTGTGCTTCCCCGGGCTGGCGTCCGAGTGGGCGAAATGGAATCGTCGGAAGCCGCCGCAGCGGCCCTTCGTCGGCACGCTGACGATGGAGTTGGCGACGGGCGCCGACGACGACGTCGCTTCGTGGATCGCCGCGGGCACGCCGCCAATTTGCTTCGGGTTCGGCAGCATACCGGTCGAATCTCCGGCCGACACGCTTTCCATGATCAGCGCCGCCTGTGCGCAACTGGGCGAGCGAGCACTGGTCTGCGCCGGTTGGACCGATTTCGGCAATGCCGCCCACTCCGACCACGTCAAAGTGGTGGGCGCGGTGAATTACGCGGCGATCTTTCCCGCCTGCCGGGCCGTCGTCCACCACGGAGGCGCGGGCACCACGGCCGCGGGCCTGCGTGCCGGCGTTCCCACGTTGATCCTGTGGATGGCAGACGTTCAGCTGATTTGGGGAATCGCGATCAAACGGCTGAAAGTGGGTACCGCGCGGCGCTTTTCGAGCGCTACCGAGAAATCGCTGGCCGCAGATCTGCGTCGCATCCTGGCCCCGCAATATGCGGCCCGGGCCCGCGAAATCGCCACTCGGATGGGCAGACCCGCCGAGAGCGTTGCGGCCGCCGCCGATCTTGTGGAAGATTTCGTGCGCCTCGAGCGTGTTGGCTGATCCGCGCTCGGACTTGTCAACGCCCCAGCCGCTGCTCAGGCGGCGAAATGCACTTGGTTGACGTGCTCGGCTACCCGCAGGGCGTTGGCCGCCACGGTCAAGCTGGGGTTCAAACCGGCGCTGGAGGGAAAGAACGACGCGTCGACGACGTAGAGGTTGTCGACTTCGTGGGCCCGGTTTTGGGGATCGAGCACGCTGGTTGCGGGATCGGTTCCGAAGCGGCACGTCCCGCACACATGGCCCAGGGTCGAGTTGTTGGCGCCGGTCCGCAGTGTGAGCGTGCGGAACGGCTTCAACACCTCTTTTATCTGCCGGATGAACACCGCGCGGCGGTCGATCTCGTTGGGGCGTAGCCGGTAGTGAAGCCGCAGTCGTTGGCGGCCGTCGAGGCTGGGCCGGTCGTAGGGCAGGACGCGGTTATCCAGATACGGCAGGTCTTCCATCATCGGGGCCAGCACCAGCCCACCGTTGAAGAAGCGATCGTAGATCGGTCGCACCGCCGGGCTCATCATGCGCAGCACCTTCGGCTGCCAACCGGGCTGGTTGGTGAACATGTCCATGGACGCCAAATTCGCCATCGCGCCGGCCGACTGCAACGTGCCGTATTTCTGGCCCTCCCAGAAATAGAAGTCGTTGAGCCCGATCTCCTTGTTTTCGGCCGTGATCTTGCAGCCGGGTTCTGTCCAGACCTCGACCCAATCCATCAGGTGGCGCATCAGGTTGCGGCCCACGTAGTCCGAGCCGTTGGCCAGTCCGCGTGGCCAGTCGCCCGAACGGGAGTTGAGGAGCAGCACCGGGGTGGCCAGCGCGCCGGCGGCCAGCACCACCACCTTGGCTTTGAGGGCCAGCATGTCGGAGTGGTGCTGGGCGATCACCTGGGTGACCTGGGTGCGGTCGGCTTCGAGGCGCAGCACCCGGCATTCGGCCAGCAGGTGGGCGCCGTGCTCGGCGATGGCGGGTTGCACGCCGTTGCGGGCGGCGTCGTTTTTGCATGACTGCGGGCAAAGATGGGCCTGGCAGGTGGCGCAGTCGTCGGTGTATTCGCAGGCCATCGGCAGGTGGTAGGGGTGCAGTCCGCGCTGGGCCAGGTGGTTGACCAGTGGTTGGTTGTCGGCCGAGAACGGCGGTGCCGGGGGCAAGTTGACGTGAGCTGCCTCGGGGCGCAGCGGGTCGGGCGCGCCGCGTACCCCGAGCAGTTTTTCGGCCCGGGCGTACCAGGGGCTGAGCTGGTCGTAGGTGATGGGCCAGGCGTCGGGGACGGTGGAGGCGCCGGGGTCGCGGAAGTTTTGCCGGGGGTTGAAGTCTTGGGCGAAGAACCGTTCGCAGACCATGCCGTAGAGGGCCGAGGAGCCGCCGGTGCCGGCGCCGATGTACGGCACGAACCGTTTGGGAAAGCGCCCGCTGATGTCTTCGATCTCGTCGGTGCTGCGCCCGGCGCGGGCCAAGACGTCGTAGTAGGTCTTCGCGGAGCGGGCTGCCATCGGTTCAGCCAGTTCGGGCATGGCCGCGCGGATCGTGCCCGGTGTGCCGGGCAGCGTCGAGCGTCCTTTTTCGACGAACAACACCCGCCGGCCCGCGCGGGCCAGCGAGTAGCCCAGCATGCCACCGCCCATGCCGGTGCCCACGACGATCACGTCCCAGAGCACGCGTTCGGCCTCGCGCGCACTCAGTTCGCGGTCAGCCAATCGAGCTCCTCAGCCGATGATGGGCCCAAAACGCGACTGGCCTGGGCGAATCGGGATCGTACCATCCGACATGGCGGTCGGACCGGTTGAAATTACCGACCTGTCGCGTAGCCCGCCGCACGTCGCCGGCCAGACCGATCGCCCGCTCCGAAGGCGTGTTTTCGCCGATTGGTATCGGATCCTGTTCAATTCCCAAAATTTTCCCCGATCCCAATTAGACGTGTGTACTGTAAACGAAGTCCTGAAGCGCTACGTCGTGGCAACGGTCGTGCTGGTAATCGGAGCCGCATATGTCTCCCTATGTGATCGCAACGCCGGAGGTCTTGGCCGCGGCGTCGTCCGACTTGGCCGGTATTCGGGAGGCGATCATTGCCGCCGCCGCGGGGGCGGCACCTGCGACGACGGGGCTGGTGCCCGCGGCGCAGGATGAAATCTCGCAGGCGGTTTCGAGACTGTTCGGCGCCTACGCGCAGGAACATCAGGCGCTCAGCGCGCAGGCGGCGCTGTTTCATCAGCAATTCATCAACGCCGTGCGTGGCGGCGCGGCGCAGTACGCGGCCGCGGAAGCAGCCAACGCCAACCCGTTGCAGGGCCTGTTGGACACGATTAATGGGGAAGTCCAGGCGTTGACCGGGCGTCCGCTGGTCGGCAACGGCGCCAACGGCGCCAACGCGACGACCCCGGGGGGCGCGGGCGAGGCCGGCGGCAACGGCGGGTGGCTTATCGGCAACGGTGGCAACGGTGGCAACGGCGCTGATGGGCCCAACGGCGGTGCCGGTGGGCGAGGCGGGTTTGCCGGCCTCTGGGGCCAAGGTGGTAACGGCGGGTCCGGCGGTAACGCGACTGTCGCAGGCGGGAACGGCCAAGGGGACGGCGACGGGGGCACCGGCGTGCCAGGGCTTCCCGCATGACCCGCGACACCGCGGGCGCCGGCACCGGCGCCGGCCGACGCACCCGCGCCCCCGAAGCCGCCGTAAGCCTGCTTGCCGCCGGTGCCGCCCGCCCCACCGTTACCGCCGTTACCGCCGTTACCGCCATACGTGTGACCCGAGCCCCAACCGCGCCTGCAGTACTGCCGGGTGGCAGATACTCATGAATTGCTGCGTCCCAGAGCTTTCCGCGATCTCGCGCAGCGAGTTGGCCGCATGTCTTGACGTTTCCAGCCCATCCTTGCGCCTGTCACGTCAGCATGGGAGTTACCCTCTACTTCGCCTCACCGGGAAATACGTGCAGGAGTTGGGTAGCAGCACCGACATGATTACACCGCCAGCGGCGACGGGCGCTCGAGCCGGAGAGGTCACCGCAATACCGGAGCAACCCGTTTCTGTTCAACACGTGTCGACTGACAGGTATCGTCTGTTTCGTGATCGAGCTTGATGGCGTGGCGAAGACGTTCGACGGAACGATACAGGCCTTGCACGAGGTGAGCTTTTTCGTTCCGACGGGGTCGATCTGCGCTTTGCTCGGTCATAACGGCGCCGGTAAGACGACGGCGATCAAGATCCTGTCAACATTGCTGCAGCCCACTGCCGGCCAAGCAATCGTGGCTGGGCACGACGTCGTCCGCGAGCCGGCGCAGGTACGCGCAAGCATCGGCAGCATCGGCCAGTGGGCCGCGCTCGATCTTGAGCTCACCGGCCGGGAAAATCTGGTGTTGTTTGGCCGGCTGCGGGGATTGCGGCGCAAACATGCGCGGCTGCGAGCCGACGCCTTGATCCATCAATTCGATATGTCGCACGCCGCCGACCGGCCGGTGCGAACGTATTCGGGTGGCATGCGACGTCGCATCGATATCGCCGCCGGCCTGGTCGTTCTGCCCAAAGTGCTTTTCCTTGACGAACCGACAACCGGGCTGGACCCCCGTAGTCGCCGCGAGGTGTGGGACTTGGTGTCGTCGTTGTCGAGCCAGGGCGTCACAATCCTGCTCACGACGCAGTACCTAGAGGAAGCCGACGTGCTCAGCGATTCGATCGTCGTTCTGAACAATGGTCGAATTGTCGCGAGCGGAACCGCCGAAGATCTCAAGCGACGCGTGGGATTGGGCTACTGCACGGTGAGTCCGGTAAATCCGGCCGATCTCCCCAAGGTGTTGGCCGCGGTCGGCGATCTCGACGGCGCCGAAGCCGATTACGACGCGAACACCGTCTCGGTGCGCTCGCCCGATGGTGTCGCGACGCTCGGTGAGGTGTTTCGCCGGGTGGACCGGCTTGGTGTTGAGCTCGCCGACATAGCGCTTCGTAAGCCGTCGCTGGACGAGGCGTTTTTGCATCTCACCGGGGACGTGACCACGACGTGACCGCGCTGGCTGCGTTGACCGAGCGCGTGGTGCGCGTCGCAATGCGCGACGATTTGCCGTTTGCGGTTCTGTCGCCCGCCGCTAGCTTGGTGGTCTTCAACTTCATGCTGAACAATGTCATCGACACCGGTGGGATGAGCTACCCGCAGTATGTGCTGCCGGTCGTCATCGTCCAGGTGATATTCCTGGGTGCGCTGACGACCGTCGACCGGGCCGCCCGCGACGAGCGCGGCGACTTCGGAGATCGGCTTCGCACGCTTCCCATATCCACGGTGACACCGATGATGGCCCGCATGGTGTATTGCCTCTTCCGAGGGACTCTCGCTCTGCTGGCCGCGATCGCAGTCGGGTACGCGTTCGGCTTCAGGCTGTTCGGCGGATTCGGCTACGCGGCGGGATTTGCCATCCTCACCCTCACGCTGACCTTGGCACTATCGCTGGCGGCCGACGCCGCGGGGGTCCTTTCCGAAACGAAGCGGGGCAGGACCGGGAGTAGCGGAGGGCTCTCGCAGTTGCTTCTGGTGCCCCAAATGCTGCTGGTCATGCTGTCCACCGGAATGGCGCCCGTCGACTCGTTCCCCAACTGGCTGCATTCATTCGTGCGTGACCAGCCTGTTTCGCAGCTGACGCAAACCCTGCGTGGGTTCGCCGGCGGCCACGTGGTGGTCGGCAATTTGATGGCCAGCTTGGCATGGTGCCTCGCGTTGCTCCTGGTATTCGGTGCGATCGCGATGCGGGTACAGAGGCGGAAGCAATGACAGTCGGCGCACCGTCGCGGAACTCACTGGCCACCGAAAGTCTGGTGTTTGCCGGCCGGGCCCTCACCGAGTGGCGGCGCCAGCCGGCGGTGCTGATTCAGGCCCTGGTGTTTCCGACCTTTCTACTGATTACCTACAAGCTGCTGGTCGGTAAATCGATAATGAAGATCACCGGCACGGACAGTCTCTACGGCTTGGTGCCGATGTGCGCCGTGGCGGGTGCGATGTTCGGATCGCTCATCGCCGCACGCACCATTCCCTTTGAACGCGACACCGGAATGATCGGCCGATTGTGGGTGCTGCCCGTCCACCGGGCCAGCGCACTGACTGGCAGGTTGCTCGCAGAGGTTGTCCGCACACTGGTGAGCACCGCATTGATCACCGCAGTCGGCGTTGGCCTCGGGCTCCGTTTCAAAGGCGGCTGGCTTGCCGTAATCCCGTTCCTCTTCGTGCCCGCGTTGATAGCCATCGTTTTCTCGCTGGCGGTCATAGCGATCGCGATACGGTCCAAGACCGGCGCTGTGCTCTCCTGGCTGGCGGTCCCAGCCATCGGCTCGGTGTTTTCCAGTTCCGGCGTTGTTCCCGCTCAAAATCTGCCCTCGGCGGTGCGGCTACAAATGCACCTCCAGCCGATGTGGCCGACGATTGAGTCCATGCGGGCACTTGCTCATGGCGATGCCGCGTGGTGGCCGCTCTTGCTGACCGTGGTGTGGGTTCTGGGTCTGGGCGCAGTGATCGGACCACTGGCCGTCCGCGGCTATCGCGCGGCAGCCGAATCCCCGTGCTGATGCTTTTGCCACGCGCCGTCATCCAACGCACGTACGACAACGGAAAGGCTGTTGCGCAATGAAAGTTGTGCTGGCAAGTTATGGAACTCGCGGCGATGTCGAGCCCTGCGTTGCCATCGGCCGTGAATTGGTGCGCAGGGGACACGACATTCGCATAGCCGTCACTCCTGACCAGGTTGGCTTCGCCGAAGCGGCTGGGCTTGCGGCGGTCGCTTTCGGGCCGGATTTCAAGTACTACAATGACACGCAACGAAACCTGTTGCCCGCGACCAATTTCCGCATACTCTTGAACATCCCGCGTCTCATCAGGTTATCGCGCGAAGCAGAGGCGCTCCTTGAGCAGACCTGGAGGCAGACGAGCGCGACGCTGACGCCCCTGGTGGAGGGGGCCGACCTGTTGGTCACCTATCAGCTTCTCGAGGAATCCGCGCTCAACATCGCGGAGTATTACGGGATCCCGTTGGCCACCGTGCATGTCACCCCGAGGCGGCCCAACCACCAGATCCGCTCCGCCACAGCGCTAAACGAGTGGCGGCACTACTGGGGCATGTTTAAGAAGCTCGACAACGCGCAGCGCCGTGAACTTGGCTTACCGAAGGCAACGACTCCGTCGTCGCGACGCATCGCTGAACGCGGATCGCTCGAAATTCAGGCTTACGACGAGGCGTGTTTTCCGGGACTAGCGACAGAGTGGGCGAAGTGGGATAGGCAACGCCCCTTTATCGGCGCGCTGACGCTGGCACTGGCGACGGAGGCCGATGACGCCGTGACATCATGGATCTCCGCGGGAGCACCGCCAATTTTCTTCGGGTTTGGCGGCACACCGGTCGAATCTCCGGCCGAAACGATCGCCATGATCGCCGCGGCGTGCGAGCAGTTAGGTGAGCGGGCACTGGTTTGCGCCGCGACGTCCGATTTCGGCAACGTCCCGCAGTTCGAGCATGTGAAGGTCGTGGAAGCTATGAATTACGCGACGATTTTTCCGGCCTGTCGCGCGGCCGTGCACCATGGTGGCGCGGGCACCACGGCAGCGAGCCTGCGCGCCGGACTCCCTACGTTGATTCTCTGGACCTGGCTTGATCAAGCCGCCTGGGGAACTCAGGTCACAAGACTCAAGGTGGGTGCCGCTCGGCGTTTTTCAACCGCCACCAAGGAATCGCTGGTCGCGGACCTGGGCCAGATTCTTGCCCCCGAATACGCCGCACAAGCCCGCAAGTTATCCCGGCAGCTGACTAAACCGACTGAAAGCGTCGCCAACTCTGCGGATCTGTTGGAAAAATTCGTCCCCTTGAACTGTTTGCGCTAATTGGCGAAGGTAGGCCATCGGTTGGTCGGCGGATGATTCTCGCAGTCCGCTACAGCTATGTCGATTGGGTGTCGCGCGAAATCGTCTCTTCGATCCAGCAGTCGGCGAGGAGGATCTTGGACTAGGGCCTTCATGAGAGCGTTGGATATGCGCTACAGCGTGTGGTCGCCGTCGCACGGAAGCGGATCTGACGCTGCGGTTCGAGATGTGGCCTTGAACTCAATCTGTTCCGCTTTTGATAGCGATTTTATGAAAAGCGCCGGCTCTTACGTTAGCATGTGAAGCGCCATGAGCCACGCGGAGCAAGTCGGATACTTCAAAGCCGTCGCCGACGCAAATAACGAGTTTGTCGAGGGTGCGAGCGTGCTGGAAATCGGATCGTACGACGTCAACGGGAGTGTGCGCAACGTATTCGCGGCTGCGGGACGCTACGTTGGAGTCGACCTCGTTGCAGGCCCCGGTGTCGACGTTGTGCGATTCGGCCACGAGGTTGACGATCCCGACAATAGTTATGACCTGACGGTCTCCGGGGAGTGCTTCGAACATGACCCGCATTGGTGCGAGACATTCTTGAATATGGTGCGCCTTACCCGGCCGGGAGGGCTGGTCGCTTTCAGTTGCGCATCCCGGGGTCGGCCTGAGCATGGTACAGCTCGCACAGACACGGCGTCTTCGCCGGGTACTCAGGCGGCGGGCCTGGATTACTATCGGAATCTAAGGAAGAGCGATTTCGAGGACAGGCTGCCTCTCCGCTCTATGTTCGCCGATTACCGGTTCTGGTACTTGCCCACCCACTTCGATTTATACTTCGCAGGCATTAAAGCTGGCGATGCGGAAGGGCGAGCAGGCGCGCGCCTTCCCGACGACGCCGCGGTCAAGTGCCTGAGGTCTTTAATGCCGTTTCCAGACAAAGCATTTCGAGCGCCGCTTCGGGTACTTTCGAAGCTTGTTCCGGAACCTCGTTATCAGTCGATCGTGTTGCCATACTGGCTCAAACTCCTAAGTTTGGATCCCGAAAACCAGCGCCAGTAAAGACTTCAATATCCGGGTGGTCTGACGCAGCTTCGACGCGATAATGCGGCTACCAGAGTGGCCACCATGGGCTCGCGGAGTTATCTAATTGTCCAATGGCCCATCGGTACCGGATTCGGCACCTCGCGCAGAACTGGCCTGACTGGGGATACGACTTGCGGCTTTAGGGTCGTCGGCGCTGCGAGTTGTGCATTGGTTGCCGAGTATTGTATTTGGAGTGTTCTTTACTGCACATATTGTCAACTAGAATTGTCGAAAGCCTCAGCTCACCGCCTGCGCGGCGGCTGATCATCAATAAAGTGGCCTAAGCCGAGTCTAGCCCACCAAATCCTGCCCGCCGCGATGGTCCAGAAGGCCCAGCACCAACCTATTGAAAAAGTTCCGACGTCCCGAGCCTTGAGTCCGCGTAAACGCGCACCCTCTCGAGGCAAAATTTGCAGTCCAAATCTTGATATGCGCGACGAGTGGGTGAGCGACGTTATTGGATTTGCAATCTACTGATAAACACTAATTGGAACTTCGCGAGGCCCGTGCGCGCGGTGGATAGCCGCTATGGAGTCGTAAAATTCGACTTTCTCGATAAGCGTGGTCGCAAGAGGCACGCGGAGTTCACTCGCTCGGTGGGAATCGCCCGCGCGGAAATTGAGTTCGCTCTTCAACGGGGTCTGGTAGTGTGCATGCATCGCATCGATCAGCCATTTTGTGAAGTCAGCGAACGACATCCGACTGTCGCGGTATGGCGTCCAATAATTGGCGCAAAGGTCCTCGGCGATGTAAACGCCCCCGGGCGCCAGGCCGCGAGGAAACAGATAGCGAAACGTCGTAATGATGTGAGAGTTCATGTGGCTGCCATCGTCCAGGATCACATCGAAAGGGCCGAACTCATCTATCACTCGCTGCAGGAAGGCGGTATCGGTCTGGCTGCCAAGACGAACGTGCACCCGCTTCGAAGGGTTGTCGAATTTTTGAGTGGTGACATCGATATCGATGCCGACGATCGTCGATTCTGGGTGGAGGTAACGACGCCACATCTGCAGGGATCCACCGCGCGCCACGCCGACCTCGAGCATTCTTATCGGCTCGGAACGATGCCCGCGCAGCGCCGATTCGTAAACCGGCAAATAATGAAGGAGCTTATGGATGTTCGGTGTGTCGGCGAAAATCGCACCTAACTCGCTGCTCGGGGGCCTTACGTCAGAGGCGATCCAACGCACTTCTTTGCTCAGTTCAGGCCCTAGTTCCTTGAGCATGCGGTCGCGGTCGCGGTAGCGGTAGCGACGGCTCACAAATGGTCGCCTTGCAGAAACGACTAGCTCAGTTGCAAACAGGCTTTTACGGATGCGATTTTTTTGCTCTGGGGGCACAGCCGGATATCCTACTGCCCCAGCCCGTCGAGGTAAGATCAGGCACAGGCTCCGCGACTCGGTTGGGCGTTAAGGCATGAAACCTACATCTCCTGCGACTGGGATACGGTAGCGACCTAGTTACCTAGTTCACCGCTCTTGGTTATGTTCGGGCCTGCTATTGGCGCCACGGCGTCAGATCTCGGTCGGCACCCCGGATCGTCCTCCGCCGGGCGCTCAACAAGACCGATATCCAGCTGCGCCGCGTCGTGTCCCCACCCGCAGGAAGGGCTATTGCCTCAGGCTTTGTCGGCAGATCGCGCGGGGTACCTGCCGAGAAAGGCCGACAAGAGCATCCGGTCGAGCGCTGGTCCTAATCGCGCTGTTTCGCCAGCGACGGATTCCTGGCGTCTCTTCGAACCACTACTACTGGTCAACCGCTAAACCGCAGAGTCTGCCGGCCCTATTCAGGACGGCGAAGAAGAAGACACCGTCATGCAGCATGCTTTCCCGTTATCGATGCCGCCCTGGGGGATTCCGATCTTCAGCCGCAATGGTAGCGGGTGATTTCCGCCATCTTGACCGCATGGTCGCCAGCTCTTGCTCGGTGTAGAAATAGCGTGCATAAGGCGTACCGTAAGCCGCCTCGATATCGGTCGCCGAAAACTGTATTTCTTGTAGGAAGTCTTTCATGAGATCGAAGTACCATTTCCGAGAAGAAAGGTTAGCCGGCCAGAGGCGCTCCACCCGGGAGGACTCTCCATAGCGCCCCACCACGAACTCGTTTATTGCATCCAGATGGTTTTTCTCGATGTCTTCGAACCTGAGCACTAGGACCCGCCACTTCCCTTCCCGGAAAATCTGCCAGCCCTTTTCCGGGTCAAACCCATGGTCGTAGATGCGAATGCCTGTGGCCGGCTCAAAATGGCGGTCAAACCATTCCGTTGCTTCCGCTATTCCTTCGTCCCATGCATGAAAGCGTGCCGTCAGTTCGTCCATACCCGCGTTCCGCGCGGCGTCCTCCGAATCGAAGCAAAACGGGTACACCGCAGCATCGGGGGTCGTCCGAGTTACCGCAAGATTTTGGAAAAAGCACGAGACCTTCCGGGCTAACGGATCTCGCGTGGCAGTGATGATGTCGAAATATTCAACCCGCTTGGCGCGTCGACCCACACGATAGGGCTCGTATTTCGCATAGAAGTCTTCGCGATCGTGCAGATGGTAGTAACGATAACGGGCCTCCAGCGTTTCCTCGTGCGTCGTGGACCCCACCTTCCCCATCTGGAACACAAACAGCGGGTCCCGGAAGCGGCCTTGGGTGCGCCGCCAAGCGAGCACGGGATTCAGCGTCCACTTCATTCTGGTGGCGGTTCGAGACATCTCTGGGGAGTATGCTGCAGGCGCACTGCTTCCGCAACGGAACGCCAATATCCGACTCAATTATTTGGTTCTCGCTGGCGAAGTGCAGGTAGTCGCGTTATTGGTCCCGTCGGGCAGGACATCGGGGTAATGGAGGTTCCTTGCGCGGACCATCCGAGAGACTTCGACGCGCCCGCCGCGACCCGTGGTGCAAGGTTCGCCGCGCTACGTTGCTCTAACTCGATGACCCGTCGGGACGCCATTTTGGACGGTGGCCGGATCCCGGATGTCGCGCCCCTCGGGCGCGGCGCAGTGACGTAGCCGGGGCGCGTCGGGGGTCCCGCGCATTCCGAGGGGTCGGAACCGACAACGACCTCAGCGAAGTGAAGTGGTTCAACGCCCCCGCTGATAATCGGAGAACCGGTAATCAATAATGATCGAGTCTGTGCCTATGGCGACTGAAAGGCTAGAGCTCGCGATGAAAGTTGTGCTCGCATGTTATGGAAGTCGCGGTGACGTCGAACCCTCCGTCGCTGTCGGGCGCGAGCTGCAGCGCCGAGGGCACGACGTGCGGATGGCCGTTTCACCCAACCTGGTGAGCTTCACCGAGGCGGCGGGGCTCACGGCGGTCGCCTACGGGCTGGACACCCAGGCCCTCCTGGACGCGCAGCGCAACTATTGGACGTGCCGCTTCCACACTCCGTGGAATCTCAAAGAGCAGAACAGATTGCAGCGCGAGAACCTGGAGATCAGCAACCAATGCTGGCGGGAGATGGGCACGACCCTCGTCTCGCTGGCGGAGGGGGCCGACCTGCTTTTCACCGGCCTGACCTTCGAGCAGCCCGCCGCCAACGTCGCCGAGTATTACGACATTCCGTTGGCCACATTGGATTACTACCCGATCCGGGCCAACGGGCAGCTCCTGCCGTTCCTCCCGTCGCCGTTGATTCGCCGCGCATGGCTGATGGGCGAATGGATGAATTGGCGAGCCATGAAGAAGACCGACGACGCGCAGCGCCGGGAACTGGGACTGCCGAAGGCCACCCGCCCCCCGTCGCGACGGATCACCGAACGCGGTTCACTGCAAATCCAGGCCTATGACGAGGTGTGGTTTCCCGGGCTGGCCGCGGAGTGGGCGAAATTCGATGGCCAGCGGCCCTTCGTCGGCACCCTCACGATGGAGTGGCCGACCGATGCCGACGAAGAAGTTGCGTCGTGGATCGCCGCGGGCACCCCGCCGATCTTCTTCGGCTTTGGCACCATACCCATCGCATCACCGGCCGACACGCTCGCCATGATCGGAGCGGCCTGCGCGGAGGTGGGCGAGCGGGCGTTGGTCTGCGCCGGGTCGAGTGACTTCAGCGATACCCCCGATTTCGAGCACGTGAAGGTGGTGAAGACCGTCAATTACGCGACGACCTTTCCCGTCTGCCGCGCGGTCGTGCACCACGGTGGCGCGGGCACCTTGGCCGCGGGCTTGCGCGCCGGGGTCCCGACGCTGATCCTCTGGACGCTGCCCGATCAGATTTTTTGGGGAGCTCAGCTCAAGCGGCTCAAGGTTGGCTCCGCCCGGCGCTTTTCGTCCGTCACCCGGAAATCGTTGGTCGCTGAACTTCGCACCATCCTGGACCCGCAGTACCTCACGCGTGCCCGTGAGATCGCCGCCCGGATGACCAGACCCGCCGAAAGTGCCGCAGCCGCTGCCACTCTCCTCGAAGATTTCGCCTCCGTACGGCGCGTCGGGCAATCGGTGCGGCCGGCCCGTTGAGCTGAAGGCCACTTCCGTTCTGCCGCAACGCCTACCGGCCCGGGCTGAATGTCATCGTTACCTCTGACGCGATGCCATCGCCGCGCGCTTCAACACAGGCCGAGAATGGTGGCGAGTTCGTTGTCGTGACGGTTGCGTTCGAAGCGCCGCGCCGTTTCCACCGCACGGAATGCGAGGCTGCGCCGCAGCTCCTCGTCCGACTCGAGCTCCATCAAATTGGCTGCGAGCGCTTTCGCATCCCCGGCGGCGCTCAGCAGCCCGTTGACTCCGGCATCGATGATCTCCGGGGTGCCACCCGCGTTCGTTCCGCACACCGGCAGGCCGGCCCTCATCGCCTCGACGGTAACGCGGCCGAACGCCTCGCACTCGCTGCACATGAGACCGACGTGGGCGGCGGACCAGTAGCGGTCGACGTCGTCTGTGGGCCCGTGAATGTTCACCAGGTCGGAGACGCCAAGACGCCGAGCAAGCTCGCGGAGTGGTTCTTGGTCGCCGGCACCGACCAACGCCAACTCGATGTCCACGCCGGCGTCCCGGGCTATGGCAACAGCCTCGACCGCGAGGTGCTGTCCCTTAGATTGGGAGAAACGACCGACCAGCACAACGCGCAGGGGCTCGCCCGGATCCCGCTGCGGCGGCGTCGCGGGTGCGGCGTCGATGGCCGGGTAGAGCACGCACGTCTCAATCGTCGGATCTGCCGCGAGCAGCGACTGCTCAACTGCTTGAGAACAGCAGAGCACCGCCTCCGAGAGCCTGCCAATCACCCGGACGGTCCTGCGGTAGCCCAGGAAAAACCGAAGCTGATGGTCTTCCTTTCCGAACTCGCAGACCATCCAGTAGTGCGGGATTCCGAGCAGTTTGGCGGCAACGGCGTGCGAAGGAATGCCCATCGTGTTGGTCAGCACCATCGTCGGCCGCAGTCGAATAAGTAGCAGTACTGCTCGCGCGATGCCCGGCAGGAGCAGCGCGACGGTCATCGCCTCGGCAAGTGGCACCAGAACCGCGCCCAACAGCGCCTGCGCGAGTCGCGAGCGGAGGCCTTCCCGCCACTGCTCGACGTAACCCCACCACGGCACCCAGCTGATCTCGGTCCGGATGCCGTGTTCAGCGCACTCCGTCGCGAGGCTTCCCATGCGCGGATAGACGCCGACGAGATCGAGGTCTGGCCGCTTTTTCCGAAGCGCCAATGCCATGTCACGGAATCCGAATTCAGCTCCTCCGGCCAACTCCCATCGATGGGAGATCAGCAACACTCGGGGGAGGTCGTTTCTGGTGCGTGATCCCTTGGTCGCGTGCCGCCTGCCCCCGACGCGGCGCCAGATATCGGCGGCAATCATTGCGACAGTATGCCCAAGCGTGCTGGCATCCGTAAGCTCCGGGGCCAGGTGCTAGCATCCCGTCCGTGTCTGACAGCGGCGCCCCGGTGCGGATCGGCATCTTGGGGGCTGCGGGCATTACGCCGGCGGCGCTTATCAAGCCGGCTCGGGGAAACAGCGAAGTGGTAATGGCCGCGGTGGCCGCGCGCGATGTTTCGCGCGCTCAAGCCTTTGCCGCCAAACAGGGCATTGCCCGGGTGCACGACAGTTACGAGGCGCTGCTCGACGATCCGGAGATTGACGCGGTCTACAACCCGCTGCCAACCGCCCTGCACGGCAGGTGGACTCGCGCTGCGCTGGACGCGGGCAAGCACGTGCTGTGTGAAAAGCCGTTCACCGCCAATGCCGCCGAGGCCCGCGAGATCGCCGAACTGGCCGCGAAGTCAGACCGGGTGGTGATGGAGGCATTCCATTACCGCTACCACCCGTGTGCTGCGCGCATCGAGCAAGTCATCGCCTCGGGGGAGCTGGGCAAGCTGGAGCGGGTCGAGGGGCACTGGTGTTTCTGGATGCCGAAGTTCTCCACCAACCGCTACGACTACTCCATGGCCGGTGGTGCGCTCATGGACCTGGGATGTTATGCGGTTGACATGGTGCGCAGGTATGGCGGTTCGACCCCGAAAGTCGTTTCGGCGCAAGCGAAGTTGCATGGTCCAGAGGTCGACCGGGTCATGACTGCCGAACTGCGGTTTGCCGGCGGGCACACCGGCCGGATCCACTGCTCGATGTGGTCGATCGATGTACCGCGTTTGACCGTAAAGGTGGTCGGCGACCGCGGCGAGTTGCGGCTCCACCCGCTGGCACCGTTCCAGCGGTTCTCGGTCCGATCTTCCACCGGAAAGCGTGTCGAGAATTTCCCGCCACGGCCCACCACGTACGCGCATCAGCTTGACGCTTTCGCCGCGGCCGTGCTTCGCGGTGAACCGGTGAAGACGACACCGGAAGAAGCGATCGAGAACATGACCGTCATCGACGCGATGTATCGCGCTGCCGGCCTTTCGATCCGTATGCCCGCCTAAACGGTGGAAAAGTGCACCTGGTTGAGGTGCGCGGCCACCCGCAGGGCGTTGGCCGCGACCGTCAAACTGGGGTTCAAAGCGGCGCTGGAAGGGAAGAAGGACGTGTCGACGACGTAAAGGTTGTCGACTTCGTGCGCCCGGTTTTGTGGATCGAGCACACTGGTCTTCGGATCGTTGCCGAACCGACATGTCCCGCAGACGTGACCCAGGTTCGCGTTGGCTTCGCCGCTCCCCACGGTCATCCGGCGAAACGGCTGCAACACCGCTTTCAGTTGGCGCAAAAAAGCGGCGCGGCGTGCGACCTCACTGGCGTGTAAGCGGTATTGAATGCGCAGCCGCTGTCGGCCGTCCAGGCTGGGCCGGTCGTAGGGCAGGACGCGGTTGTCCAGATAGGGCAGGTCTTCTGTCATCGCGGCCAACACCAGTCCGCCGGTGAAGAACCGCGTGTAGACCTGGCGCACCGCCGGGCTCATCAGGCGCAGCGCCCTGCCCCGCCAGTCGGGGCGGTTGGTTAGCCATTGCATGGGCGGTATAGCGCCGAACGACTGCACGGTGCCGTGTTTCTGCCCCTCCCAGAAATAGAAGTCGTTGAGCCCGATCTCTTTGTTCGCGGCGTCGGTCTTGTGGCCGGGGTGCGGCCAGATTTCGATCGTATCCAGCAAGTGGCGCATCAGGTTGCGTCCTACCCAGTCGGAGCCGTTGGCCAGTCCGCGCGGCCAGTCACCCGAGCGCGAGTTGAGCAGCAGCACCGGGGTGGCCAGCGCGCCGGCGGCCAGCACCACCACCTTGGCTTTGAGGGCCAGCATGTCGGAGTGGTGCTGGGCGATCACCTGGGTGACCTGGGTGCGGTCGGCTTCGAGGCGCAGCACCCGGCATTCGGCCAGCAGGTGCGCGCCGTGCTCGGTGAGCGCGGGCAGCACGCCGTTGCGGGCGGCGTCGTTCTTGCACGACCGGGGGCACAGATAGGTCTGGCAGGTGGCGCAGTCGTCGGTGTATTCGCAGGCCATCGGCAGGTGGTAGGGGTGCAGTCCACGCCCGGACAGGTAGTCGACCAGCGACTGGTTGTCCGCCGAAAACGGTGGTGCCGGGGGCAGGCCGACTTCGGCGGCTTCCGGGCGCAGCGGATCCGGTGCGCCGCGCACGCCGAGCAGTTTTTCAGTTTGCGCGTACCAGGGGCTGAGCTGGTCGTAGGTGATGGGCCAGGCGTCGGGGACGGTGGACTCGCCGGGGTCGCGGAAGTTTTGGCGGGGGGTGAAATCTTGGGCGAAGAACCGTTCACAGACCATCCCGTACAGCGCCGAGGAGCCGCCGGTGCCGCTGCCGATGAACGGCACGAACCGCTTCGGGAAGCGCCCGCTGATGTCTTCGACCTCGTCGGTGGTGCGCCCGGCGCGGGCCAGGGCGTCGTAGTACGCCTCTGCGGAACGGGCTGCCATCGGTTCGGCCAGTTCGGGCATGGCCGCGCGAATTGTGCCCGGCGTGCCGGGCAGGGTCGAGCGTCCTTTTTCGACGAAAAGCACTCGCCGGCCCGAGCGCGCCAGCGAATAGCCCAGCATCCCGCCGCCCATGCCGGTGCCCACGACGATCACGTCCCAGAGCACGCGTTCGGCCTCGCGCGCAGACAATTCGCGGTCAGCCAATCGAGCTCCTCAGCCGATGATGGGCCCAAAACGCGACTGGCCTGGGCGAAACGGGATCGTACCACCGGTTGTTAGGGGCGGAATGGGCAAGAATTGCCCACGCTGCGGGGAAGTCGTTGGCGGAAGTTATCGGCGATGTTGAGGTTCCCTGTTTCGAACAAAACAAATTTCACGCCGCCTTTCCGTCAGCGATTTGAGAGCGCACTGGTCTCCTCGCCGGACGTCGCACTTCCAGTCCCTCGCCACCCGTGCACTCGATGGGGCGTACTGTGCAGCCGCTCCGCCTGAGTTCTTCCGCGTCCTCCGGATGACCCGGCCTACTGCTGGCATCGCCGCCATGCCCGGGCGCGGCGGCCCGGTGCGGATCGGCATGCTGGGTGCTTCGCCGTCAGCCGTCCTGAACGCGAGCCATATGCTGCGTCGATCGTCGGCGAACCCGGCTCAGCGGGCGAGCTCGGGCGGCAGCGCACCGCCGGTGAGCCATCCGTCGACGGCGCGCACGAACAACTCCGGATAGTGCGTGGGCCAGTCGTGTGGCATGCCGATCGCGACCCTGGCGACTCCGTTCGGCATTTGCTGCGCCAGCGCCGCGGCCCAGCGGCGTGCGACGGGCAGTTCCTTGCCGCCGGTGAGGAACAACGTCGGCGAATTCGACTTGTCGAGTTCCTCGGGGAGCGTGAACCCAGCGGCCGCCACGGTGACGTCGGCGAGTTGGCCGCTGGTGATGAGGCGTACGTCCTCGCGATACTCGTCGACGTGGGCCGGGGGAACCTTCCGCTGCCAGGCGATGCGGTAGCGGCGCACCATCCAGCGATACATCGAGTTCCGGGCCGGCAGCGCCAGCAGGCGCCGCGTCAACTGGGCAAACGGCAGCGTGTTGAGGAAGGTCCCGCACAGCACCGCCCGGTCGACGAATGCCGGTTCGGTCGCCAGCAACTGCACCCCCACTTGGGCCCCGAGCGACCAGCCCACCACGTGGGCCCGGCCGGTCCCCACGCGCGAGCGGATGAGTTCTGCCACCGCACCGGCGGCGCGGCCCATCTCGAACGGTCCCAGCTCGAAGCTCTTGCCGAAGTGCGGCAGATCGGGGACAAGGCAGCGATATTGCTGCATGCGTTCGACCACCGGCTCCCAGCACCAGCCGCTGGTATACGCGCCGTGTAGGAAGACGACGGCAGGCGCTTGGATCGAACCAGATTCGCGCACGAAAAGATCCATGCGCTTCTCCCATGTCGAGCCCCAGCCTGGGTGGACCCTATCAGCCCGGTCACGTCGAAGGAGCCGCAGCTCAATCCGGGTGCCGGCCGAAAATTCCGGGTTCGAGGTCCTATTGCACGGGTGTTGGATTAGACTGCCGGACGGGTTAGCGGGGCGGGAGGTCGCCGCTGTCAACACACGAACGCGTACGGGGGACCGAAGGGGCTGGGTTCCGCGATGGCTGAAGGCGTGTTCGGACGCAGCGACGCTGAGATCGACCTCCTGGTGCGTGGCATGCGGTCGGGGATCGCGGTGGTGGGCTTCGGTTACATCGGCACCGTGATCGGTGCGGTGCTGGCCGACCGCGGCTGGCCGGTGACAGGGATCGACGTGCGCGAGGCCGTTGTCGACGAGATCAATCTGGGCAAGACGACGGTGCCCGAGCCCGGCCTTGGCGAACTCGTCGCAAACAGCGCGCGAGTTGGTCGGCTGCGGGCCACGACCGACTTCGGTGCGCTCGCCGACAACGACTTCGTCATCGTGACCGTGGGAACGCCGCTGGGCCCCGACTTCGAGCCCATCGTCGACGACATCAAGGCGGCGGCGAAGGCCGTGGGGGAGCACCTGCGTGCCGGCCACCTCGTCATCCTCAAGAGCACGGTGCCGCCCGACACCACCGAAAACATCGTTCGCCCGATCCTCGAAGAGACCTCGGGGCTGCGGGCCGGCGTCGACTTCGGGTTGGCGTTCTGCCCCGAGCGGCTCGCCGAAGGGCAAGCCATTTTCGAGCTGACCTCGATACCCGTCGTGGTCGGCGCCGTCGACGAGCGCAGCGCCCGCGCCTGCTCCACACTGTGGCGACACGCCCTGGGAGTCGAGTCGGTCGTCGTCGACGATCCGCGCACCGCCGAGATGGTCAAGCTCGCCGACAACCTATGGGTCGACCTCAACGTCGCGTTGGCGAACGAGCTGGCCAAGGTGTGCGACCGGCTCGGAATGGACGCCCTACAGGTGATCGAGGCGGCCAACACGATGCCCAAAGGAGGCCGCGACGCGAACATCTTGCGGCCGAGCATGGGCGTCGGCGGCTACTGCCTGACCAAGGATCCGTGGTTCGTCAACCACTTGGGCGAGTCCGTCGGGTTGGAGCTGGCCATCCCACGCACGTCGAGGACGGTCAACGACACGATGCCGGCCTACACCTACGGGTTGCTCACCCAGCTGCTCGCCGATCAGGGCAAGCTGATCGAGACCAGCAAGATCGCGGTGCTGGGCATCGCGTTCAAGAACAACACCGGCGACTGTCGGCTCACGCCCACCAAGTACGTCGTGGCCCTGCTCGAGGAGTCCGGCTGCCAGCTGTCGGTCCACGACCCGTGGGTGCCGGACGAGGAGGCCCATACGGTCACGACGATCCCGTTGACCCCGGACATCGAGTCGGCGGTCAAGGACGCCGACGCCTTGGTGGTGCTGGCGGGGCACCGGGAGTTCCACCAGATTCCGCTGGTGCGCCTTGCGGAACTGACGGCGGCCGGGTGTGTGTTCCTGGACGGACGGAATAGCTTTGACCCGGCGGCGGTGCGCGCGGCAGGCTTCGTCTACAAGGGGATCGGCCGATAGGCGAAGACCGCTACACGGAAGCGAAAGAGTAAATATGTCGAATGTCGTCGTGACGGGCGGCTACGGTTTCATCGGGTCGCATTTGGTCTCGGCACTGCTGGACCGCGGAGATTCGGTCACGGTGTTCGACTTCGCCAAGAACACCCGCGACACCAGCATCGACTTCGACCGCCATGCCAACTTTCGGTTCGTCCAAGGCGATGTCAGAGACCTGAGTGCGCTCGAACAGGCCCTGACTCCCGGCGTCAACACCGTCTTTCATCTGGCCGCGGTCGTCGGTGTCAAAAACTATCTCGACGATCCGCTCGGTGTTCTCGACGTCAACGTGATCGGCACGCGCAACGTCCTCGAGCTGAGCCAGCGGCACGGAACACGGGTGGTGTTCGCCAGCACCTCCGAGGTGTTCGGGAAAAACCCCAACCCGCCCTTCGCCGAGGACGACGATCGCGTCCTCGGTTCGACGAGGACCGCGCGGTGGAGCTACAGCACCAGCAAAGCCATGGCCGAGCACCTGGTGTTCGCGATGCATTCCGCCTACGGACTTCCGGTGACGGTGGTGCGCTACTTCAATGTGTATGGCCCGCGGCAGAATCCGATTTTCGTCGTTTCCCAGAGCATTCACCGGATCCTCAACGGCCGCGAGCCGTTGCTCTACGACTCGGGCGACCAGACGCGCTGTTTCACCTATGTCGACGACGCGATCGCCGGCACCCTGCTCGCGGCCGACAGCGACGCGGCGATCGGCGAGGCCTTCAACATCGGCAGCATGACCGAGACCACCATGCGTGACGCCGTCGCGCTGGCGATCAAGATCGCGAACGTCGATGCGGTGTCGAGCGCTGAAACCGTGGACACCGCGGCGCGCTACGGGGGTCGCTACGAGGACATCCCCCGTCGTATCCCGGACTCGACCAAGGCGCAGCGGGAGTTGGGCTGGCGCCTTGAGGTCGACGTCGAGGAAGGCATCCGCCGCACCATCGAGTGGGCGCGGGCCAACCCGTGGTACCTCGAAGAGCCCGCGGGAGGATAGGGCATAAGACTGCCGAGTGTGCAACCCCTCCAGGCGTCCGGCACGCCGCGGCGTGTCAACCAGTGGCGAGCGCGCGGTCGGCCAGCGCCCCCATCACGGGTGCCAACAGCCGGGAGTATTCGCGCGTGAGGTGGGCCTCGTCCAGGTAGACCAGGGTGTTGCCCACGATGGCCGGGCAGCGATCGGCGGTGCAGAACAGTTGGGTGAGGTCTGCGTATTGTCCTCCGCCCGCTGTGGTTGCGGCGGCTTCCGTCGTAATACCGACTTGGTTCACCGCCTTCGAGGTCGGCGTGGAGCAGGCCGGCGCGTCGTCGAGGTGGCTGGCCAGGCAGTCGGGCACTACTGACAGCGGAATCGGGATCGGCCCGAGGACAAGCAGTTGTGCACCGGTGTCGCGTAGCTGTTTTACCAGGCGGTTCAGGCTGTTGATCCACTGCGGGTCGTATGACTTGAAGCTCGACTGCACATTGCCGCTGCCATACCCACGCGTCATGCCGAGCACTATGAGTCGCGGGCGCTCGGCGTTTAGCCGTGCCGTGACCTGACCGCGCCACTGGTCGCACTCGGTGTAGGGCCGGTCGGCGGAGCGGTTGATGGTGGGCAGGTCGAGCATTGGGCAGGCGGCCTTGGTCAGCGTCTCCAGTCGCCAGTGCCGCTGTGCGGCGACCTCTACGAACGCGGGATTCCACATCGCAGCATCGGAGTCACCGACCAGGGCAACCGTTGTGGTCGACGCGGTGTCGCCGCTCGCGCACTCCGGCTGTCCAACTTCGAGAAAATTCCGGAGACAGCCGTGCAAGTAAAGGGCATTGACTTCGGTGGTGACGCCGGCGAGCGGCGGGGTCAGGTTAGAAGGGACGGCTTTTAGTGCGACGGATGCCGCGACCGCCGAGTGGACCTGCGCGAACGCGTCCTGCACCGCCGCGTCGTAGGCGTAGATGCTGGAACCGATGGGCGGACGCGTTGAGGTAATGGTCAGTGCCGAAGCCGCAGGGCCGTGACCGACCGGGGCGGGCATCCCTACCATTAGTGCCACGCCGACACCAGCCGCGATCGCGGTGGCCGTGCCGCCAACGGCGAGACTGCGGTTGGGCGACCGGCGCAGGGGACCGGCGAACCGCAGCGGATTCTCGATGAAACGGAGAGTCAAGAAGGCCAGCCCGAGGGAGACGAAGACCGCTGTCAGCCTCTGCCCCAGGGAATTGGCGGTAGCCGACGCGGGTACCACCAGGAGCAATGGCCAGTGCCACAGATACCACGAGTACGACACCCGGCCAATCGCGCGCATCGGTCGCACCGCCAGGACACGTCCGACTCCCTGAGCCGGCACGGCACAGCCCGCGCCGATCACCAGCGCCGCACCCAGCACCGGCAATAGCGCGGCGGTTCCCGGATAGGGCGTGGACGATCCAAATCGGACGCATGCGACGAGAATCATTCCCAACCCCACGCATCCTGCGATCGCAGCGACCAGTGCAGGGAGCCGGCGCCACTGGCCAGCGGTGAGGGCCACCAGGCCCCCGACGGCTAACTCCCAGGCCCGGGTGGGCAGCGAAAAAAACGCGACGGGAGGAACCGTGCGAGTGAACACTAGCGAGAGCACAAACGATATTGCCGCGACCAGCGCCAGGACGATCAGATACGGGCGCTCCGAGTGGGCGGCCAGGTCTTTGGTGCGCCACCGTGCACGCCGGACGAGCCACGCCGTCCCGATAATCAGGGCCGGCCACACCAGGTAGAACTGCTCCTCGACGCCCAACGACCAGTAGTGCAGGAACGGCGAGGGCAGCGCGTCGGCGAGATAGTCGACGCCCTGGAGCATGAACCGGTAGTTGCTGACGTACAACGCGCTGGCAATGCCGTCAACGAAGACGTTTCGCAACCGTAATACGGGTGACAGGAGGGCAGCGCCAATCATGATGACGACGCCGACCGTTGCCGACGCCGGAAGGAGTCGGCGCGCCCGTGCCCCATAGAACCGGCGCAGCCCGACGGTGCCGGTGCTGCCCACCTCGCGCCAAAGCAGGCCCGTAATCAAAAAGCCGGAGATGATGAAGAACACGTCCACACCGACGAGTCCGCCACTCACGCCGGGCACGCGGGCGTGGAACAAGACAACGGCCACCACCGCGATGGCGCGCAAGCCCTCAATGTCCGGACGGAATTCCTTGTGCGGCGGGCGCCGGTGCTTGACCTCGTCGGTAGGGCTGACGCTGTCGGCCTGAGGCACGGTCACCTACCTAAATAAGAGGATGCGTTGTACGAATCGTGGCATTATCACACACACGTTCAACACCACTCGGCGATATCCGCACTACTGACCAGCGGCCTGTTCCACCCACGGAAGACGCGTGCAAGTGACGAAGACGGGTGTCGGCATTGGCTGGACGACAGGCGAGGGTTTTCGTCGACTGTCGGTGTCGTCGGCCGTTTGCCCGACGCTCGGGGTTTCAGTCCGGTCGCGCCCGTTACCGGGTTATGCTGCTGGGCGGCTGAGCCGGATACGTGGGCTGCCGCTTCCATTCCCAGGATGCGCACGGGAAGTGAAAGGCTAGGATCTCGCCGATGAAATTCGTGCTGGCAAACTGGGGAACTCGCGGGGAAGTCGAGCCTTACGTCACCGTCGGCCGCGAGCTGGTGCGCCGGGGGCACGAGGTGCACATGGCCGTCGCGCCTGAGATGGTGAGCTTCGTCGAGGCGGCCGGTCCCAAGGCGGTGGCCTACGGACCGGAGCTGAAGGCCATCCTGGATCCGCACCGCGATTTCTGGGCGGGCTTGTTCTCGACGCCCTGGAGGGTCCGGGAGCTGGGCAGGCTGTCGGCCGAGTATTCGGCGCCCCTCACCCAGTGCCGGGCGGAGGTGAGCAAGACGCTGACGTCGCTGGCCGACGGGGCCGACCTGCTGCTCACCGGCATGAATTTCGAGGACGACGCGTTCAACGCCGCGGAGTATTGCGGCATACCGTTCGCCACCCTGCACATCTTCCCGCTGCGAGCCAACGGCCAGCTCCTGCCGTTCCTGCCGGCGCCGTTGGCCCGCTCCGCGACGCGGCTGCTCGACTGGGCGGCGTGGCGCGGGGGGAAGAAGGTCGAGGATGCGCAGCGCCGTGAACTCGGTTTACCGGAGGCGACAAGCCCATGGCCGCGTCGGATCACCGAACGCGGATCGCTGGAAATCCAGGCCTACGACGAGGTGTGCTACCCAGGGCTGGCTGCCGAATGGGCGAAATGGAACGAGCAGCAGCCACCCAGAAGGCCGTTCGTCGGCGCGCTGACGATGGAGTTGCCCACGGACGCCGACGAGGAAGTGGCGTCGTGGATCGCCGCCGGAACGCCGCCGATCTGCTTCGGGTTCGGCAGCGTCGGCGTCGAGTCTGCGGCCGACACGCTCGCCATGATCAGCTCGGCGTGCGAGCAGCTGGGCGAGCGGGCGTTGGTATGTGCGGCCGGGTCCGATTACAGCAACATCCGCCACTCCGAGCACGTCAAGGTGGTGGGCGTGATGAATTACGCTGCGGCACTTCCCTCCTGCCGCGCGTTCGTGCACCACGGCGGCTGCGGCACGACGAATGCGGGGCTGCGGGCAGGACTGCCGACGTTGATCCTGTGGACGCTGCCCGATCAGGGACTTTGGGGGGCGCGGGCCAAACGATTGAAAGTCGGTATGGGGCGGCGCTTTTCGGCCACCACGGAGAAATCTTTGATCGCGGACCTGCGCACCGTCCTGGACCCGCAATGCCTCACCCGGGCCCGCGAGCTCGCCGCCCGGATGACAAAACCCGCTGAGAGCGTCGCGACCACCGCCGATGTGGTTGAAGAATTCGCGCGCGTCCAGCGCGTCGGCTGATCCGGTCGCGCGCTAATTCGCGAGGGCTGTCGCGTGCGTGTGATTGCTTGCCTCGGAGGGCGATTCGGGCTGGCTGCCTATCCAGTCAAGTAGGGCGCGCAGACCTTCGTCGAGCGCCCACCGTGGACGCCACTCGAGTTCCTTTTTCGCCGGCTCGATGTCGCACCTCGCGGCGCGTACGTCACCGTCGCGGAACTTCCCCACGATCTTCGGTTCGGGGGCATCGCAGATGGCGGCGATCGTTCGCGCCAGCTGATGGATGGTGCAGGGGACACCCGAACCGATATCCAGGCAGCGTGGCTGCGCCGCGGGTTTTTGTATCGCGGCGAACAACGCCTCCACGACATCGTCGATATAGACGAAGTCGCGCAGGATTTGTCCGTCTTCGTAGACTTCGAGCGCCTGCTGCTCGCCTGCGAGTCGTGCGAAGAGCGCGACTATTCCGGTGTAGGAATTCGTCAACGACTGACCCGGCCCGTAGACATTCTGCAGCCGCAGCACGCTGAGACGGGTGTCATGGGCGGCCGCCCAGGCGGCCAAGATGTGCTCCTGGGCGAGCTTGGTCGCGGCGTAGATGTTGGTGGGCCGCGGTTCGGTTCGGCCGGCGCAGCTGGGCAGCGGCACGGCGGGATCGTCCATGGGCCCGCGCGGATCCCAGGCACCGGCCAGCAGCTGGGCGTGGCTGCGCGGTGACGGGTAGAAGACCTCGGATCCGCACTGCCAAGCGCCCTCGCCGTAGACGGCTCGCGACGATGCCACCACGAGCTGGTCGGGCACCTGTGCCGAGCGGCTCAGGGCATCGAGCAGTTGGGTGGTGCCCACCACGTTCACCGAACCGTGGCGCGTCGCCTCCGACAGCGACTGCGCGGTTCCCGTCTCGGCCGCCAAATGCACGATCTGGGCCGGTTGGAACACCCGGAGCACCGCATCGCAGTCGGGGGCGTGGGTGACGTCACCGGTGAACAAGCGCACCGACGGCGGCAGGTTGATCACTGGATTTTCGCCGTGGACCTGAGGGTGCAGGACGTCCATCACAGCGACGTCATAGCCGGCTGTGACAAGACGTCGCGCGAGCGCGGACCCAATGAATCCTGCCCCGCCGGTGATGAGCACCGATGTCGACAAATTAGCTGCCTCTCGCTCCTTGGTGCAGGAAGCACGTGACCGGCACGTGCTGCTGGCGTACGCCGATTCCGGGCAGCATGTCAACCATTGGCGAGTGCGCGGTCAACGAGGGCGCCGACGACCGGCGCCAATTGCTGGCTGTATTCAAAGGTCACATGGTCCTGATCACGGTATGCCAGGGTGTTGCCGACGATGGCCGGGCAGCGTTCGGCGGCGCAGAACAGCTCGGTGAGGTCGGCGTATTGTCCGCCGCCGGCTTTGGTGGCGGCGGTCTCGGCCGCGATGCCGGGTTCGTTCACGGCCTTCGACGTGGGTGGTGAGCAGGCGCTCGCGTCATCGAGGTGGAGGGACAGGCAGAGGGGCACCACCGATTGCGGATCCGGTATCGGCCCGAGCACGAGCACCTGGGCGCCAAAGCTGCGCAGCTGCTGCACTTCGCGGGTGAGGCTGGCGATCCACGCCGGATCATAGGAGGTGAAACCTGACGCCCAGCCGTAGCGGGCACCGTATCGCCGCATCATGCTGAGCACGACCAGTCGCGGGTGCTCGGCCCGCAACCGGTCGAGAAGCTGACCGCGCCAATGCTCACACTCCGTGTACTCGCGGCCGAACAGGGGGATCGCGATGGGCAGATCCATCGACGGGCAGTACCCCTTCGCGAGGGTCTCGAGCCGCCAGTGCCGCTGGTTGGCGACCTTCTCGAATGCCGGCTCCCACATCGCGGCATTCGAATCGCCGACCAGGGCCACCGTCGTCGACGAGGCGGTATCGCCCGTCGCGCACAGGGGTTGATCGACCAGGAGAATATCGCGCAGGCAGCCATGGGAGCCGAGTGGTCTTGTCTTGGCGTCGGCAAGCGGCGGATTCAGGTTCGAGGGGACGGCTTCGAGGTCGACGGACGCCGCGACCGCGGCCTGCACCTGCGCGAACGCCTGCCGCACCGCCGCGTCGTACGCGGTGATGTCGGAGCCCACGGGGGGAGCCGTTGTGGTGATGGTCAGCGCGGGCGCCGCCGCGCCACGGCCGACCGGGGTGGGCACCACGACCAGCAGCGCCACGCCCACACACACCGCTATCGCGGTGGCGGCGGCGCCGAGTCCGAGACTGCGCGAGGCCGACCGGCGCACGGGACCGGCGAATCGCAGCGGGTTCTCGATGAAACGCAGGGTCAGCGCGGCCAGCCCGAGGGAGATCAGGATCGCGGCAATCCCCGGCCAGAGCGGGTGTCTCGGCCACGCCGCGGCGGGCATCGCCACCAGCAGCACCGGCCAGTGCCACAGGTACCACGAGTAGGACACCCGGCCGATCGCCCGCATGGGTCGCACGGCCAGCGCGCGGCCGCATCCCCGCGACGGTGCGGCGCAGCCGGCGGCGATCACCAGGGCCGCGCCCAACACGGGCAACAGCGCGGCGGTACCCGGATAGGGCGTGCTCCGGCCCAACCGGACACATGCCAGCAGGATCAGGGCCAGACCCCCCCACCCGGCGATCGCGGCGGGCAGGGGCGGGAGTCGGCGCCACTGGACGGCGGTGAGGGCCACCAGGCCGCCGACCGCCAACTCCCAGGCCCGGGTTGGCAAGGAAAAGAACGCCACCGGTGGTGCCAGGCGAGTGGCCAGCAGCGACACCGCAAACGACGCCACCGCGACCACCGCCAGGACCACCAGATACGGGCGCTCCGAGGAGGCGGCACGGTCCCCGCCGCGACGTCGCGCACGGCGGATGAGCCAGGCCGTCACGATGATCAGCGCCGGCCACACCAGGTAAAACTGCTCCTCGACGCCCAGCGACCAGTAGTGCTGAAATGGCGACGGCGGCATGTTGGTGGCGAGGTATTCGACGCCCTGCAGCATGAACCGGTAGTTGCTGACGTACAGCGCGCTGGCGATGCCGTCTTCGATGATGCCCCGGGACAGCAACGCGGGGACCAGGGCAGCCGCGCCGACCATGATCACCACGCCGACCGTGGCAGACGCGGGCAGCAGTCGGCGGGCCCGCGCCCCATAGAAGCTCGCCAGCCGGACGGTGCCGGTGCGACTCGCTTCGCGCCAGAGCAGCCCGGTGATCAAAAAGCCCGAGATGACGAAGAAAACGTCCACGCCGACGAAGCCGCCACCCACGCCGGGAATTTCCGCGTGAAACAGGACGACCGCCACCACCGCAATGGCGCGCAGGCCCTCGATGTCGGGGCGGAATCCCGATTTTTCCGAGCGTCGATTCGGTACTGCCTGGGTAGGGCTAACGCTGTCGGCCGGGTGCAAGGTCACCTACCTGGGAAGCGGACGGGTCCGTCGAGTCGAGGCATTATCACACACCTGCCAAACAGGGCTGGATGGATTGCACGATGTCAGCCGTGGGCGAGCGCGCTGTCGGCCAGCGCCCCGATTGCCGGGGCCAACGTTCGGGCGTATTCGACAGTGATGTGATTGCCGTCGAAGTACACCAAGGTGTTGCCGACGATGTCCGGGCAGCGGTCGGCGGTGCAGAACAGCGGGACGACGTCGGCGTATCGTCCGCCGGCGGCTTCGGTGGCGGCGGATTCCGCTGCGATGCCGGACGCGCTGACCGCCGTCGATATTGGCGACGAGCACGCCGCCGCGTCGTCGAGGTGCGCGGACAAGCAGATCGGCGCCGCCATGCGCGGGTTCGGGGTCGGCCCGAGCACCAGCACCTGCGCGCCGGTGCGGCGAAGTTGCTGCACCAGTCGGGCCAGGCCTTCGTTCCACACCGGGTCGAAGGATCTGAAGCCCGGCGTGTAGCCGTGCCCGAAGCCATAGCCCCGGTACATGCTCACCACGACCAGCTTCGGGTGCTCGGCCTGCAGCCGCGCGAGGATCTGAGCGCGCCACTGCTCGCACATGGCGTTGGACACCGCGCGACGGATGCTGTCGGTGATCGGCAGGTCCATCGGTGTGCAGGCTCCCTTTCCCAGGGTCTCCAGCCGCCAGTGCCGCTGCGCGGCGATCTGCTGGAACGCCGGGCTCCACATCGTGGCATGGGAATCGCCGAGCAGGGCCACCATCGTCGTCGATGCGGTATCGCCCGTCGCGCACTCGGGTTGTCCAGCGTCGGTCAGATTGCGCAGGCAGCCGTTCTGGAACTCGGCCTTATATTCGGCGGCCGCGCCGGCGAGCGGTGGGCTGAGGTTCGACGGGACGGCTTGGAGGTCGGCCGACGCCACGACCGCGGCCTGCACCTGTGCGAACGTCTGCTGCACCGCCGCGTCGTAGGCGTTGCGAGGGGAACCTGGGGCAGGCGGCGTTGCGGTGATGGACAGCGCCGCGACGGCCGGGCCGTGTCCTACCGGCACGGGGATCGAGCCCAGCAGCGCCACGCCGACGGCGACCGCCATCGCGGTGGCGGCGCCGCCGACCGCGAGGCTGGCCAGGGCGGAGCCTCGGATGGGAGCGGCGAACCGCAGGGGGTTCTCGAGGAACCGCAGGGTGAGAACCGCCAGCCCACCGGAGACGAGGACCGCTGCCAACCTGCCGGTCAGACCGAGGGGGTGGCCCAGCAACGGCGCCGCGAGCACCATCACCGGCCAGTGCCACAGGTACCAGGAGTAGGACACCCGGCCGATCGCCTGCATCGGCCGCACTGCCAGGGCGCGGCCGCATCCCTGCGCCGGCGCGGAGCAGCCGGCGGCGATCACCAGCGCCGCACCCAGCACGGGCAACAGCGCGGCGACTCCCGGATACGGCGTGGCCGGGCCCAACCACGTGCAGGCCAGCAAGATCAGGGCCAGCCCCGCCCAGCCGCTCACCGCGGCGGTCCGTGGGGCCAGCCGGCGCCACCGCCCGGCGGTCAGGGCCAGCAGACCGCCGGCGGCCAGCTGCCAGGCGCGGGTGGGCAGCGAAAAGAACGCCACAAAAGGCGCCACGTAGGTGACCGCCAGCGACAGCGCGAACGACGTGGCCGCGACGAGCGCCAGGACCACCAGATACGGGCGCTTGGAGGAGGTCGCCTCGGTCCTGGTGCGCCGCCGCACCAGCCGGATGAGCCAGGCCGTACCGATGATCAGCGCCGGCCACACCAGGTAGAACTGCTCCTCGACCCCCAACGACCAGTAGTGCTGGAAAGGCGATGCCGCCCTCGACGCGGCGAAGTAGTCGACCTGTTGCGCAATGAACCAGTAGTTGCCGACGTAGAGCGCGCACGCGATGCCGTCATCGATGACCAGTGGGGACTGCAGCGGGGGTAGCAGCGCAGCCGAGGCGATCATGGTGATCACGCCGACCGCGGCGGACGCCGGCAGCAGTCGGCGGGCCCGCGCGCCGTAGAAGCGGCGCAGCCGGACAGTGCCGGCGGCGTTCGCCTCGCGCCAGAGCAGTCCGGTGATCAAAAAGCCCGAGATGACGAAGAACACGTCCACTCCGACGAACCCGCCACCGACCCCCGGCACGTCCGCGTGGAACAGAACAACGGCCAGCACCGCGACGGCGCGCAGGCCCTCGATGTCTGGGCGGAAGCCCGTCTTTGCCGAGCGGCGACCCGTTACTGCTTCGGTAGGGCTAACACTGTCGGCCGGGTGCAAGGTCACCTACCTGAGATGCAGACGAACTCGTAGGGTCGAGGAATTATCACACACCTGTCAAACAGGCCGGAGCGATTAATCCGAGGCGATCAGGGGCAGATCCCCACCCACATCGGGTCATCCACCAGCTGCGAGCAGCGGGTGACCAGACCCCGCACCGACTGCTCGGTGTTGATCGCAGCGAGGATTTGGGACAGGGCGAAAAAGACGATCGCGGCTGCGAACCAGACCCGGGTCCCTCTGGTGGCCGATCGGGTGGATTCAGGTTGGCGGCTCGCGTAAAGCAGATAAACCACGCCCACGTCGAACGAGATTGCTATCCACCATCGGGTCCAATCGGCCGAGGTTGCGAAAACCGGAAGCAACAACAGCGCCGCCAGGGTTATCCACGGAAGCCATCCCCGCAAGGCTTGGCGAAATCGTCCGAGGGGCGCGCCCGAAATGCCCCTGATGGCAAGCAGCGTCACCGCGAGGATCACGATCCCTGCCATTGTCGACATGATCAAAGGGGCCCAACCAATCTGGTTGGGTCCGATGAACGGAGTCTTTCGTGTCGTGACCGTGATAAAGCGACAAGTCCAGTCGTGGTAGTCCACGTAGGCGTGTTCGCCGGTGGGGGTCGGACCGGGCGCCCAGCGAATGGCCCCGTGCGGCAACCGAGCGCATTGCGACGACACGTCTCGCTGTCGCAGCAACGCTATCGCCGATGCGACGACCAACCCCGGCGCCACGGCGAGTAGTGCGCTCATACGCCGGATTTTGGCGGAACTGCGCGCCAGCACCACGATCGCCAGGATCGCGCCGAGCGCCAGCAGAAACGGAACCGCCTCGTGGATCAGCGTCAGCACCGCGATCACCGTGCCGTAAATGCCGCTCGCGACTGGCAGCGATCGGTCCCTTCTCCCCGAGGCGAGCACCACCGCGAACGCCGCCAGCGCCGCCTCACCAAGAAGGTCGGGCGTCGGTAAAACCAGGGCGTGCACAAAGCCCAACGGCAGCACCGGGGTGAGCAGCGCCAGCATCAGCCGGCGTTCGGAGCGGCCGAATCTGACCGCCACCGTCCACGCCACCGCCGCGATGCCGACTCCGAACAGCGTCGGCACCAGCCAGCGCAGCACCACTAGGCCCGTGAAGTAGAGGTCAGCGGGAAACAGGTTCAGGATCTCGCCGCCGAGCCCCCGCCTGGCGAAGCCCTGGCTGTAATCGACGGCGTAGTAAGGGAAAAACTGCAAATTGGGTTCGTACACGCTCGCGAAAACGACCCAACACGCCAAATAGAGCAGCACGAGAAGTCCGACGGTCGCGTAGCCGAGTCGGCGCCGGGTACTCGGCTCGTCCGACGGCGGAGCCGCTGGTGGTTCTTCGGTTACGACCGGACGACCGCTACCAAATTCTGCTTCAGGACTCATGCCGCGGCCCTTGACAAGGGACTGGCCGCACGAAAGGTCAAGGTTAGCAATCGATTTCTGCAATCAGATCGAATTCGGCGAACGTACGCGACACCATTTCCCTCAGCTCATCTTGGGTATTTTGCCGGCCGAGAACATATGCGGAGATTCGGAAGAAGATCTTCCCGCGGCTGCGTCCCGAACCCACGAAGAGTTGTCCACCGATGTGCTCGAGGGTGCTCTTCTTGATGTCGGGTTCGACGGATCTCATGTACGCGTAGTCGGCGTCGGTGCCGTCGGGGCGGTTCACGGCCGGGGGCAGGTCACCGACATTGGAGACGGTGACCGGTTGGCTGGCGCCGCCCGCCGCCAGCGCTGCCAGCCGTCTGTTCAACCGTCTCGGCACCAGCGGCGCCAGTGGGAATGTCGACAGATACTCCTCGTCGGGGTTCTTCATCGCCGCGAGGATGGCTCGCGTGATCTTGGCGTGGGTGTCCCCGAGGTCCGTCGCCGCGTGGGTCGGGTCGACCGCGACGTCGACCACGGTGAGCGCGTTGCCGCGGGTGTCGTTCTCGGTCCGCAAGGTCACCGGGAATCGTAGGGTGACCGTTCCGTCGTGGTGAACGCGGCCCGCCCGCACGGCGAGCCTGCCCGCGACCGCTGCCACGAGCGAGTTGCTGCTCGCTCCAAGACTTTTCGCGCGAGCGTCCCATTCCGTCAGGTCGACGAACGCGGTCAGGGCAGGCACCGCGACCACCTCATCGCTGTCGACGGTCCGGGGGGGAGGTGGTGCCGCCGTGATCGACGACGTGAATTGCTTGCGGTCGGCCCAGATTTTCCCGGCCGCTGAGGCGAAGGCCCTGCCTATCGCGGGCAGTTCCTTGGCGGTTTGGCGGAGGTCCTCACGCACCGCGCGCCTGCGGGTACGCGATCCCGCGGGCAGATAACCGAAGTCGCGCTTCCTGCCCTCCGCGGCATCGGCGATGGCCTGGCCGAGCCCGATCCCGTCGACGAGCGTATGCGAAACCACCAGGCTGATCGCCGCGCCGCCGTCCTCGAGCGGAAGCACCCCGAGATGCCAGCCGGGGCCCCACTCGGGATCAATGGGCAGCCGCGCCCGCTCGTCGAGCCAGGCGCTCACGTCGGCGCGCGGCCGCGGCCTGACGGCGATGTCGAGGTCCACCGATTCCGGGGCAAGGACCCAGCGATCCCGCGCGAACCCCAACGGAGACCGTTCGATCCTGCGCCCCAGCAAGCCGCATCCGAGGTTGCGGTGAAACCGCCGTAACGCATCGACATCGACGGGATGGTCATAGAGCCAAGTGAACTGGGTCAGCGTGTCGTGCACCGCTCGCATCGCGAGAAATATCGCTTGATCCACGTACGCGAGCCTGTTGTCCACCGGCGCAACGCCATTCGTGCTGACCTGAGCCGCCGGGACGGCCGGCGCGGCGGTGTCGGTGAGTAGGTCGGCCAGATGGGCGGCGAGCGCGGCGGGCGTGGGGTGGTCGAGGGCCGCGGTCGCCGGCAGGGCCAGGCCGGTGTGTTGATTGAGGGTGTTGCGCAGCTCCAGCGCGGTCAGCGAGTCGATGCCGAGGTCCTTGAACGGGCGATCGGGATCGAGGGCCGCCGGATCCGGGTGGGCCAACACGGTGGCGGTGGTGGTGGTGACCATCGCGGTGAGAGCGCGGAGTTGCTGTTCGGGGGTCTGCGTGGCCAGCTGAGCCCGCAGGCTGCGGGCGCTGGCTGCGCTGGCGCGGGGGCGGCTGGTGGTCAGCGTCGACAAGATCGAGGGCAGGGCGCCGTTGCGTGCTTGGCGGCTCAACGCGGCGACGTTGAAGGGGCTGGCCAGCAGGTTGGGCCGTTGACTGCTGAGTGCGGCGTCGAACAGGGCGAGTCCGTGTTCGTTGGTGATGGGGGTCAGGCCGGTGCGGGCCAGGCGGGTCAGGTCGGCGGTGGTGAGGTGGGCGGTCATCCCGGACGGGGTCTGCCAGTAGCCCCAGGCGACGCTGGTGGCCGCGCGTTGGGTGTGGTGGCGGCGGACGGCCAGCGCGTCCAGGAAGGCATTGGCCGCAGCGTAATTGGCCTGCCCGGGGCTGCCCAGGGTGCCCGCGGCCGAAGAGAACACCACGAACGCGGCCAGCTCGCGGTCGGCGGTGAGGCGATCCAGATGCCAGGCGGCGTCGGCCTTCGCAATCAACACCGCATCGAGTTGGTCGGCGGTCATGTCGCTCACCGCGGCGTCGTCCAGGACGCCGGCGGCGTGGACGACGGCGGTCAAGGGATGCTGAGGAGCAACGCTGTCCAGCACGGCGCTCAGGTCGGTGGAGTTGGCGGTGTCGCAGGCGGTGATGGTGACGTGAGCGCCCAGCTGGGTCAGGCGCTCCTGAAGTTCCGCCGCACCAGACGCGGCCGGGCCGCGGCGCGACAACAGCAGTAGATGCTTGACGCCGTACCGGGTCACGAGGTGCTCGGCGAACAGCGCGCCCAGCATGCCGGTGCCGCCGGTGATCAGCGCGGTGCCCTCGGGCTCCAGCACCGGTTGCGG
>NZ_LZIS01000082.1 GCF_001667015.1 Mycobacterium sp. E3198
GCCCTGCGGCTGGCCGCCGACGTAGGGTCCCTGCCCATAGGGATTGGCCCCGTAGGGATCCTGACCGTAGGGCCCGCCCGGGGGAGCCGTCATCGCGCAACCACCATCCTCTAGTCCTCCGGCTTCACCTTGGCCATCGCCAACACGTCGAGGCGGCGGTCCAGCTCTTCTTCCGACAGCTTGTCACCGATCAGGCCGCGGTCGATGACGGTCTGGCGAATCGTCTTGCGCTCCTTGAGCGCCTGCTTGGCCACCGCGGCGGCCTCCTCGTAGCCGATCGCCGAGTTCAGCGGCGTCACGATCGACGGCGACGATTCGGCCAGCTCGCGCAGGTGCTCGACGTTGGCCTTCAAGCCGGTGATGCAGCGCTGGGCGAACAGCTTCGAGACGTTGGTCAGCAGCTTGAAGGACTCGAGGATGTTGCGGGCCATCATCGGGATGTAGACGTTGAGCTCGAACGCGCCGCTGGCGCCGCCCCAGGCGATCGCGGCGTCGTTGCCGATCACCTGCGCGGCGACCTGCGTGACCGCCTCCGGCAGAACGGGGTTCACCTTGCCCGGCATGATGGAGCTGCCCGGCTGCAGGTCCGGCAGCTGGATTTCGGCCAGGCCGGTCAGCGGCCCCGAGCCCATCCAGCGCACGTCGTTGGCGATCTTGGTCAGCGACACAGCGATGGTGCGCAGCGCGCCCGAGGCTTCGACCAGCCCGTCGCGGGCGGCCTGGGCCTCGAAAGAATTGGCCGCCGAGCGCAATTCACCCAGGCCGGTGGAGGCGACCAGCGTCTCGACCACCTTGGCGCCGAACCCGTCGGGAGCGTTGAGCCCGGTGCCCACCGCGGTGCCGCCGATGGCCAGCTCGCCCAGCCGCGGCAGCGTCGCGCGGACCCGCTCGATGCCGGCCTCGATCTGGCGGGCGTATCCGCTGAATTCCTGGCCCAGGGTGACCGGGACGGCGTCCATCAGGTGGGTGCGGCCGGACTTGACGACCGTGTGCCATTCGCGGGCCTTGCTCGCCAGCGCCTCGTGCAGCACCTCGAGCGCCGGGATGAGGTGGCGCACCGCGGCCTCGGTGGCCGCGATGTGCGTGGCCGTCGGGAAGGTGTCGTTGGACGACTGCGACATGTTGACGTCGTCGTTGGGGTGCACCGTCACACCATTGGCCGCCGCGATCGACGCGATCACCTCGTTGGTGTTCATGTTCGAGCTTGTCCCCGAACCGGTTTGGAACACGTCGATGGGGAACTGGTCGTCGTGTTGGCCGTCGGCGATCTCGGCCGCGGCGGCGATGATGGCGTCCGCCTTCTCCGGCGCCAGCAGGCCCAGGTCCTTGTTCACCTGGGCGCAGGCGCCCTTCAGCAGGCCCAGCGCCCGGATCTGGGCGCGCTCCAGGCCCCGTCCCGAGATCGGGAAGTTCTCGACCGCGCGCTGGGTTTGGGCGCGCCACAACGCTTTCGCGGGCACCCGGACCTCGCCCATGGTGTCGTGCTCGATGCGGTATTCGGTATCGGTGGCGCCGTCGGCCATTGGTTGCAGTCCTTGTCTTTAAGGCGTGGTTTCCGGGTCTAGGGCAGGGGATAGGCGGCGGAACTGTCGCCGGTGAAGTCGATCGCGGAGTACTCGTTGAGCTTGGAGAGCCGGTGGTAGGCCTCGATCATGCGCACGGTCCCGGACTTCGACCGCATCACGATCGACTGGGTGGTGCAGCCGCCCGGGTAGTACTGCACGCCCTTGAGCAGGTCGCCGTTGGTGACGCCGGTGGCGCAGAAGAACACGTTCTCGCCGGACACCAGGTCCTCGGTGGTCAGCACCCGGTCGACGTCGTGGCCGGCGTCGATCGCCTTCTGGCGTTCCTCGTCGTCCTTGGGGGCCAGCTGCGCCTGGATCGCGCCGCCCATGCAGCGGATCGCGGCAGCGGCGATGATGCCCTCCGGGGTGCCGCCGATCCCGGCCAGCATGTCGGTGCCCGACAGGTACCGGCAGGCCGAGATGGCGCCGGCGACGTCGCCGTCCGTGATCAGCCGGATGCGGGCCCCGGTCGCGCGGACGTCCTCGATCAGCTGGGCGTGCCGCGGCCGGTCCAGGATGCACACCGTCATGTCGCGCACCGACAGCGCCTTGACCTTCGCGACGGCCTTGATGTTCTCGGAGATCGGCGCGGTGATGTCGAGCACGTCGGCGGCCTCGGGCCCGACGGCGATCTTGTTCATGTAGAACACCGCCGACGGGTCGAACATCGCGCCGCGGTCGGCCACCGCCAACACCGAGATGGCGTTGGGCATGCCCTTGCTCATCAGGGTGGTGCCGTCGATCGGGTCGACGGCGAAGTCGCACTCCGGGCCGTCGCCGTTGCCGACCTCCTCGCCGTTGTAGAGCATCGGCGCGTGGTCCTTCTCGCCCTCGCCGATGACCACCACGCCGCGCATCGACACCGTGTTGACCAGTTCGCGCATCGCGTCGACGGCCGCGCCGTCGCCGCCCTCCTTGTCCCCGCGGCCCACCCAGCGGCCCGCGGCCATCGCGCCGGCCTCGGTGACACGTACCAGTTCCAGGGCCAGGTTGCGGTCTGGTGCTTCGCCGCGCGACCGTGGCTGCGATGCTGTCATGGTTGGAGATTGTCCCAGAAGCGGATCGGTCTGCGGGAACTGGGATACTCGGGAGATGACCGAGCAGCCGCAGCCGAACGCCGAGGTAGGCGAGCCGGCACCGGCGCCCCGTGCGGCCAAGCCCCGGCTGCTGCAGGACGGGCGCGACATGTTCTGGTCGCTCATACCGCTGGTGATCGCGTGCATCGCGCTGGCCGGCCTGGTGGGAATGTGCTCGTTCCAGCCGGTCGGGACCAACCACGGGGCGATCCCGGCCTACGACGCGGCCGGGGCGCTGCGGGCCGATGCCCAGACGCTGGGGTTTCCCATCCGGCTGCCCCGGTTGCCCGGCGATTGGCACGCCAACTCCGGCGGCCGCGGCGGCATCGAGGGCGGTCGCAAGGACCCCTCGACCGGTCAGCGGCTCAACGCGGCCACCTCGACCGTCGGGTACCTCAGCCCGACGGGAATGTATCTGAGCCTGACCCAGAGCAACGCCGACGAGGACAGGCTCGTCGCCTCGATCCATGCGTCGGCGTATCCGACCGGGACGGCCGACGTCGACGGCACCACCTGGGTGGTCTACCGCGGCGCCGGCCAGAACGACGTCGACGCCGAGCCGATATGGACCACCAGGCTCACCGGTCCGGCCGGGGCCACCCAGCTCGCCATCACCGGCGCCGGTGGCGCCGATCAGTTCCGTACGCTAGCGGCGGCGACGCAATCCCAGCCGCCCCTGCCCGCGCACTGAAGGGAAGGCACGTGACCGCACCCGAAGCAGACCTGTCCGGATGGTCCGTGGCGCCGTTTCTCGGCGGCGGCTACACCCACGACGTCTACCGCAAGGGCACCGGGCCGGGGGTGGTGTTGATCCCGGAGATTCCCGGCATCCATCCCGGCGTGCTGGGCTTGGGGAATCACCTGGTGGACAACGGCTTCACCGTCGCCATGCCCTCCCTGTTCGGTGAGCCGGGCAAGCCCAAGACGGGCGGCTACATCCTCAGCTCGATCGCGCGGGCCTGCGTCGCAAGGGAATTCGCGGCGTTCGCCACCAACAAGCAGCGACCGGTGTCGTTGTTCCTGCGCGCTTTGGCCCGCGACCTCAACGCGTCGACGCCGGGTAAGGGCGTCGGCGTCATCGGCCAGTGCTTCACCGGTGGCTTCGCGTTGGCCGCCGCCGTGGACGACAGCGTTCTGGCCCCGGTGCTGTCCCAGCCGTCGGTGCCGCTGCCGTTGGGCCGTGCGCGACGCGCCGATCCCGGGTTGAGCGAGTCCGAGTTCGCCACCGTCGCCGATCGCTGCGCCAACGACGGCCTGTGCGCTCTTGGCCTGCGGTTCAGCGAGGACAACGTCGTGCCGCGGGAACGGTTCGCGACGCTCAAGGCGCGCCTCGGCGACGCGTTCGAGGTCATCGAGATCGACTCGAGCCCCGGCAACGCAGGGGGCTTCGCCAAGGGCGCGCACTCGGTGCTGACCGACGAGGTCCGCGAAGTCGACGGTCAACCCGCATATGAGGCCCGCAAACGGGTAGTCCAATTCCTAACCGAGCGGCTTAGTTAGGAAGTTTGCGAGCATGGCGACCGACGACCGCGTGGTCGAAACTGCTTACGGCCCGGTCCGCGGCGCCGCCGACGGCGACGTGCGGACGTGGAAGGGCATTCGATACGCCGCGCCGCCCGTCGGCGACCTGCGTTTCCGGCGACCGCAGCCCCCGCGGCCGTGGACGGACGTCGTCGACGCCACCGCCTACGGGCCCGCCTGCCCCCAACCCGACTTTCCGAACATGCCACTGGAACTCGGCGCGCCGCGGGACGAAGACTGCCTGAGGCTCAACGTCTGGGCCCCGGCCCACGCCCAGCCCGGTGACGCGAAGCCGGTGATGGTGTGGCTGCATGGCGGCGCCTACGTCCTGGGGTCGGGCAGCCAGCCCCTCTACGACGCCCACCGGCTGGTCACCGGCGGCGACGTGATCGTCGTGACGGTGAACTATCGGCTTGGGGCCCTGGGCTTTCTGGACCTGTCGTCCTTCAGCACGGCGCGGCGCCGCTTCGACTCGAACATCGGGCTGCACGACGTGCTGGCCGCGTTGCGCTGGGTGCGCGAGAACATCGCCGCTTTCGGCGGCGATCCCGACAGGGTCACGCTGTTCGGCGAGTCCGCGGGCGCGGGGATCGTCACGACGCTGCTGACCGCCCCCGCGGCCGAGGGCCTGTTCGCCGGCGCGATCGCCCAAAGCTCGCCGGCCACATCGGTGTACGACAGAGACCGGGGCCGGCGGGTCGCCGTGAGCTTCCTGGACAAGCTGGGAATCGGCCCCGCCGAGGCGGATACGCTGGCCGACGCGCCGATCGCGGCCATCCTGGCCGCCTCGCAGGAGGTGTTCGACGAGGTGCCCGTGCGCAACCCGGGCACGCTCGCGTTCGTCCCGATCGTCGACGGCGAACTGCTGCACGACTACCCCGTCAAGCTGGCCCAGGCGGGCCGTTCGCACCCGGTGCCGTTGATCATCGGGACCAACAGGCATGAGGCGGCGTTGTTCCGGCTGATGCGCTCGCCGCTGATGCCGATCACCCCGCGCGCGATCACGTCGATGTTCACCCAGATCGCCGCCGAACAGCCCGACCTGCAACTGCCCACCCAGGAGCAGATCGTCTCGGCGTATTCGCGATTGGGGCGCAGGGCAAGGTTTTTGAGCATCGCCACCGACGCCGGGTTCCGGATGCCCTCGGTGTGGCTGGCCGAGGGCCACAGCACGGTGGCGCCGGTGTATCTGTACCGCTTCGACTACGCGACCCCGTTGTTGAAGCTGCTGCTGGTCAACGCGGCCCATGCCACCGAATTGCCCTACGTCTGGGGAAATCTGGGCGCGCAGGGGGATCCGACGCTGCGGCTCGGCGGTACGCGAACCGCCATGGCGATCTCGAAGAGGGTGCGCACCAGATGGACCAACTTCGCCACCCACGGCAAGCCCGCGGGCCCCGACGGCGAGCCGGATTGGACGCCCTATCAGGACGTCGACCGCGCCTGCCTGCTCATCGACAAGCGTGACACCCTCGCCAGTTACGTCGATGCGCACATCCGCGCCGCGTGGGGCGACGAGATGGTGAGCTTCCGCTAACTACTCAGTCCCGCTTTGGCTTTCCGGCGTGGCAGCCAGGTGCGGCGGGCGGGTCGCTCGTCGGACGTGTCGAGTTCGACGCCTTTGTACACGGCGAGGTACACATCGATCGTGGTGACGATGAGGATCATCAGCACGGGACCGATGACGATGCCCCACGGGCCGAACATGGCGATGCCCGAGAACACCGACAGCAACATCAGCGCCGGGTTCAGCCGTGCGTCGCGCGGAACCAGGATGGGGCGCAGGAAGTTGTCGATGTTGGTGACCACCAGCAGATGCCAGAGGACGACGAACGCGCCCCCGGCGATATTGCCGTAGAAGATCATCCCGATGCCGAACGGAATCGTCACGATGCCGCCGCCCAGTGGAATGATCGACAACGCGGTCAGCAGGATCGCGAAGATGAAGAAACCGTGGTGGAACCCGGCGACGTAGATGGACGCGGCGCCGGCGACGCCCTGGCACAGCGCGATGACGAACTGGCCACTGACGGTGCCGCGCACCATGGCTCCGGCCTTCTGCACGTACAGCTCCGTCACCTCGTCGCCGAGCGGGTTGAGCTGCCCGATCAACGTTCGCAGCTTCTCGCGATGCACCAGCAGCGCGACGAACACGTACAGAAAGATGATGGCAGAGGCGACGGCGCCCGCGAGGCCACCGATGGCGCCCTGCAAGAAATGCAACAGCCATTCGCCGACGTTGCGCCCCACCGTCACCATCGCCTTGCGAAGCGTCTCCGCGGTTATTGTGGCGTGCGCGAACGGAACTCGTGCCAGCAGGTCGTTGACGGCGTGCAGAACCCTATCGCCCAGCCCGCTCAGGTCCGTCGTCTTGACCCAGCCGGCGATGCTGTCGACCATGCGCGAGATCTGAACGAAGGCCAGCACCACGAGCAGTCCGACCGGCACGATGACGATGGCCAGCGCCGACAACAGGGTGCAGGTGGCCGACAAGCCCGTGCCCAGACGTCTGTTGAACCGGTTGAACATTGGCGTGAACAGGTAGGCCCCGACCGCGGCCACCACGATGAGCACGAAATAGTTGCGCAGGAAATAGGCGCCGAACAGCACGGCGATCAGCGTGAAGATTGCCAGCGCGCGCTTTTGCGTGAGCGTGAATTCGGCGTTCATGCGCACCGGGCCGCCCTCCGCGTCGTCGCTTTGAGCGCCACCCTAACCGCTGGCGGTGGCCTCGGCTTGGCTTTTCATCTGCCCGAACAGCTCCACGTAGTAGGGCAGGCATTCCGACATCGCCTTGTCGGTGGTGAACAGCGGCTCATAGCCGAGGTCGCGGCGCGCCTTGTCGATCGAGAAGTAGTTGTCCAGGTACAGCCGCTCGACGGCCAGCGGTTCGAGCAGCGGGGCCGGTATCCCGAACCGGAAATGCATGCGCTGCCAACCGGTCATGGCCGCGCGGACCAGCGGCCCGTTGACCCGGACCCGCGGCCAGTTCACTCCGCAGGCCTCGACCACCGGCCGCGCAAACTCGAACATGTTGATCGGGTCGGCGTCGTTGATGAAGTACGCCTGACCGGGCGCGGTCCCGCCGGGCACCAAATGCTGGGCGGCCAGGATGAACCCGTGAATCAGGTTGTGCACGTACGAGTTATCGAGCCGGGCCGATTTGCGCCCGATCAGCACCTTGACGTGGCCGGCGATCACGCTTTCGAACAGCTTGCGAAACATCGTCTGGTCGCCGCGGCCCCAGATGCCGCTGGGCCGGATCGCGCACGTCAGCATGTCGCCGACGCCGTTCTGGCTCAGGACGAATCGCTCGGCGACCACCTTGGTCTCGGTGTAGAGGTCGTTGAACCTGTCGGTGTAGGGCAGGGTCTCGTCTCCGCCGGCGATGTTCTGCCCGCCCATCACCACGCTGTTGGACGACGTGTACACGAACCGCTTCACCCCGGCCGCCTGCCCCGCGTGCACCAGGTTCTCGGTGCCCCCGACGTTGACGGCGAAGCTGCGCTGCCGGTATTCGTCGCTCACCGACGCGCCGCCCATCAGCTCGATGAGCGCGGCGGTGTGGAACACCGTGTCGACGCCGTCCACCGCCGCAGCGCAGACGCCCGCGTCGGTGACGTCGCCCTGCAGCACCTGAAGGCTGGCGTGCTCGGGAAGCGGCGAGGGGGCGCGGTCGAAGGACCGCACCTGGTAGCCGCGGTCGAGCAGCGTGGTCACGAGGTTGGCGCCGACAAACCCCGAGCCGCCGGTGACCAGGACGCGGCCCAGTTCGGTTGTCAGTGATGCATCACCCATAGTTCGCGAAGCATAGTCCAGAACAACTGGAACGTGTTCCAAATGTCCGCCGCAGTCAGCCCGCGTCGGGCTCACCGGCCGCGAGCGCGTCCTCGACCCGCTTGCGCGCGCCAGCTAAGTGCTCTTCGCACCTTTTCGCCAGCTGTTCGCCCCTTTCCCACAGCTGCAGCGACGCGTCGAGGTCCAGTCCGCCCTGCTCCAGCAGCCGCACCACTTCGACCAGCTCGTCGCGGCAGGCCTCATAGCCAAGCTGACTAATGGGAGTAATTGACTCCACCGATTCCTCATCGTCGGATGCCATCGGTCACCCCCTCGCTCACGGCCGCCACGGCGCCGTCGGCCACCCGCACCCGCAGCCGGGTGCCCGCGGGCGCGTCGTCGACCGAGCGCAGCACCGCCGCAGGTCCGCCGTCGGGAACCGTTTGCACCACGGCGTAGCCGCGGGCCAACGTGGCCGCGGGGCCCAGCGTGGCCAGCCGCGCGCGCAGATGGCCGACGCGGTCGGTCTCCGCGGCGACCAGCCGCCGGATGTCGCGGCGCACGGCCGAACGCGCGCGGTGGATTTCGTCGGCGCGCGCGGTCAGGGCCGTCAGCGGTTCGGCCAGCACCGGCCGGCTGCGCAGCTGGGTCAGGTGCCGTTGCTCGCGGGATACCCAACTGCGCAGCGCCAGGGCGCTGCGCCGGCGCAGCTCGCCGATGAGCCGCTGCTCGGCGGCGGTGTCGGGCACCACCCGCTTGGCGGCGTCGGTGGGGGTGGCGGCGCGTAGGTCGGCGACCAGGTCGCACAGCGGGTTGTCGGGTTCGTGGCCCACCGCGCTGATGACCGGGGTGCGGCACGCCGCGATCGCGCGGCACAGGGTCTCGTCGGAAAACGGCAGCAGGTCCTCGACGCTGCCGCCGCCGCGGGCAACCACGATCACGTCGACCTCGGGGTGGCCGTCGAGTTCACGCAGCGCTTCGACGATCTGCGCGACCGCGTTCGGCCCCTGCACCGCGGTGTTGCGCACGGCGAAACGCACTCCGGGCCAGCGCGCGCCCGCCACCGTCGTCACGTCGTGTTCGGCGGCGCTCGCCCGCCCGGTGATCAGCCCGATCATGCTGGGCAGGAAGGGGATTGGCCGCTTGAGCCGCGGATCGAACAGGCCCTCGGCGTCCAGCAGGCGGCGCAGCCGGTCGATGCGCGCCAGCAGCTCGCCGACGCCGACCGCGCGAATCTCGCTGAGCCGCAACGAGAATGTGCCCCGCCCGGTGTAGAACGAGGGCTTGCCGCAGACCACCACCTGGGTGCCCTCGTCGAGTCTCACCGGCGCGTTGGCCACCAGGTCGCGCGAACACGTCACGGTCAGCGACATGTCGGCGGCCGGGTCCCGCAGCACCATGAACACGGTCTTGGCGTTGGGCCGCATCGAGATCTGGGCCAGCTGGCCCTCGACCCAGACGGCGCCCAGCCGGTCGATCCAGCCCGCGACCCGGACCGCGACCGCGCGCACCGGAAAGGGGTTCTCCGCGGAGTTCGCGTCGGGATTGGCTCGGGTCACTTCGCGTTCGCGCGGGTGATCCTGTTGGCCAGCAGCGTCTGAAACGGTGCGCGGGCCTTGGTGGCCTGCTCGTAGGCCAGCAGGGCCTCGAGTTCGTCGACGTTCAGCGATTGCAGCCGGGCCCGCAGTTGGGCCAGCGTCAGGCTCGCGTAGTCGAGCTCGGCGGCCACCTCCGGTTCCTGCACAGCCGTCTTGGCCGCGGCAGCCTTCGGCTTCTTGACGGGTTTGACGAGCGCGCTGGCGTCCTCGTGCGCGTCGGCGACCGAGTACAGCGCGAATCGTCCCTCGGCCCGGCGCTCGCCGTCGTCGCCGTCCGGCGCGGCGTTGCCCGCGTCGATCGCGTCCTCGGGCAGGTCCTCGTCGAAGGTCGCCCACTCCGGCTTCTCGTCCTTGGGCGGAAAGATCGACTCCAGGGTGCTGTCGCCCTTGATCACCAGCTCGGCCAGGTTCTGCTGAAACCGCATCACCAGGTGGGCCGCGGTGCTGACAACCGTCATGGGATACATCAGGATTGTCTTCGGCAGCTTCATCGTCTCCTCGACGGCGACTGTCGCCGCGCCGACTATCAGCCGAACTCCGTACGGTGCAGTAGCCATGAGTCCAAGACTGCCTTAACCCGCGGCCAACTCCAAGCCCGCCACCGGCCGGTACCCTGAATGTCATGCCGCCGACTGTTGACATGGGAATTCCCGGTGCGGCCAGCTCCGTAGCCAACGACCCGGTCCGCAGGAGGGTGCTCCTGGCGGAGCCGCGTGGCTACTGCGCGGGGGTGGACCGGGCCGTCGAGACGGTGGAGCGCGCCCTCGAGAAGCACGGCGCCCCCGTCTACGTGCGCCACGAGATCGTGCACAACAAGCACGTGGTCGACACCCTGGAAAAGGCCGGCGCCGTCTTCGTCCAGGAGACCGACGAGGTCCCCGAGGGGGCCATCGTGGTGTTTTCCGCGCACGGCGTCGCGCCGACCGTGTACGCCGCGGCCGCCGAACGCCACCTGCACACCATCGACGCCACCTGCCCGCTGGTGACCAAGGTGCACAACGAGGCCAGGCGGTTCGCCCGGGACGACTACGACATTCTGCTGATCGGCCACGAGGGTCACGAGGAGGTCATCGGCACCGCCGGCGAGGCGCCCGACCACGTGCAGCTGGTCGACGGGGTCGGCGCGGTGGCCAACGTCACGGTCCGCGACGAGAACAAGGTGGTCTGGCTGTCGCAGACCACGCTCTCGGTGGACGAGACGATGGAGATCGTCGAGCGGCTGCGGCAGCGCTTCCCGAAGTTGCAGGACCCGCCCAGCGACGACATTTGCTACGCCACCCAGAACCGGCAGGTCGCGGTCAAGGCGATGGCGCCCGAGTGCGAGCTCGTGATCGTCGTCGGATCCCGCAACTCGTCGAATTCGGTGCGGCTGGTCGAGGTGGCGAAGGGCGGCGGAGCGGCGGCGGCCTACCTGGTCGACTGGGCCGACGATATCGACCCGGCCTGGTTGGAGGGCGTCACCACGGTGGGCGTCACCTCCGGCGCGTCGGTCCCCGAGGTGCTGGTGCGCGGTGTGCTGGAGCGGCTGGCCGACTGCGGCTTCGACGTGGTGCAGCCGGTGACGACGGCCCAGGAAACCCTGGTGTTCGCGCTGCCCCGCGAGATCCGGTCGGCTCGCTAGCCTTCGTACTCCCAGGACTCCGCCGGAAAGCCGCGCGGCGCGCGGCGCCGCCGGGCGGGTCCGGGATCTTCGGCCGGGCCAGGGTCGCGGTAGCGCACCTGCGAGATGGGGTGGTGTGTCGGGTTGGAGCCGTTCCCGGTGGGGGTGGCACGCCGCCGCCGGGGCTCGTAGGCCTCGTAGGGGTCATAGCCGTCGAAGCGGCTGCCGCGGGGAACCGAGCTTTCGTACGGCCGTTCGTAGGGATTGCGGCGGGTACGCGGCTCGCGACGGGTTTCGCGGGGCGGCTGGCGAACATCGGCATCGTCGTGTGGCCTGGGGCGGCGCCGTGGCCGGGGCGGCGGGTCGGCCGGGTCGAAGTCGCGGGGGGGCGCCGGGCGGCGGCGCCGCGGGCGCTCGTCGCGGGCGTCCCGGGGATCGCGTTCGTCGTCCAGCGGGGGCCGGGCACGCCGGGAATGCGCCCGCCCGGCACGCTCGGGCCGATCGGCGCGCGTCGCGCGGCCGGTCCTCGGAGCGGGTTTCGGCGAACGGCCGGCCGGGCGGGCGCGCCTCGGGCCGCTGGGCGCCTCTTCCTCGTCGTCCTCGGTGCTACCGAGGCCCAGCAGCGAATTCAGTTTCGCGCCAAGGGCGCCGACGACCGAGCTGCGCGCCCCCGTGGCCGCGGCGTCGTCCCCGGCTTCGGCGGCCGCCGGTTGCGACTTCCCGAAATACCACCGCAGCAGGCCGATGAGCAGCACGACGCCCGCGGTGCCCAGCATCAGCGGGAAACGCTCGATGAGCGGATAGCCGCAGTTGATCAGGAGGTCTTTGAGGTTGCCGATCTTGCGCCCATGGAACATCCAGTAGGCGCCCGGCACCGCGCAGAACAGAATCAGCGGGGGCTGAATGATCGCGGTGAACACGCCGTCCTGCCGCACGGCCAGCACCGCGGCCACGCAGCCGGCTATATAGAAGCCGGCGAAGACGTGGGTCAGATCCTTGTGACCGGCGTCGATCGCATAACCGACGGCCGTCGCGGTGACGGCCAGGACCAGGGCCGCCCACCACGGCACACCTGGGATGTTGGGGTGAATCGAGCGGTGGCCAGCCTCGACCGCCGATCTTGCCCGCTGTTCTGGCACATGTAGACCGTACCGGGAATGGGCCGAAACGCCGGTAAAGACCTTGTTAGGACCGCTGGCGCGCCACGGCGTCGCACACGCCTGAGCGGCTCGCCCTACACTTGAATCCCCGTGAGCCTGAGCCTGGGAATCGTGGGCCTGCCGAACGTCGGCAAGTCGACGCTGTTCAATGCGCTGACCAGGAACAATGTGGTGGCGGCGAACTATCCGTTCGCCACGATCGAGCCCAACGAGGGCGTGGTTTCGCTGCCGGACCCGCGGCTGGACAAGCTGGCCGAGCTGTTCTCCTCCGAGCGCATCGTCCCTGCGCCGGTCACGTTCGTCGACATCGCCGGCCTGGTCCAGGGCGCGTCGGAGGGTGCCGGGCTGGGCAACAAGTTCCTGGCCCACATCCGCGAATGCGACGCCATCTGTCAGGTGGTGCGGGTCTTCTCCGATGACGACGTGACGCATGTGGCCGGAGAGGTCGATCCGAAGTCCGACATCGAGGTCGTCGAGACCGAGCTGATCCTGGCCGACCTGCAAACGCTCGAGCGCGCGCTGCCCAGGCTGGAGAAGGAGGCGCGCACCAGCAAGGAGCGCCGGCCCGTCCATGACGCGGCGGTCGCCGCCCAGGCGGTGCTGGACGGCGGCAAGACGCTGTTCGCCGCGGGCGCCGACGTGTCGTTGTTGCGCGAGCTGAACCTGTTGACCACCAAGCCGTTCCTGTATGTCTTCAACGCCGACGAGGGGGTGCTCACCGACGCCGAGCGGGTCGCCGAGCTGCGCCGGCTCGTCGCCCCCGCCGACGCCGTATTCCTCGACGCCGCAATCGAATCCGAGCTGATCGAGCTCGACGACGAGTCGTCCGCCGAGCTACTCGAGTCGATCGGGCAGACCGAGCGCGGCCTGGACGCGCTGGCCCGGGCGGGATTTCACACGCTCAAGCTGCAGACCTTCCTGACGGCGGGCCCAAAAGAGTCGCGGGCGTGGGTAATTCATCAGGGCGATACCGCGCCCAAGGCCGCCGGGGTGATCCACACCGACTTCGAAAAGGGTTTCATCAAGGCCGAAATCGTGTCCTATGACGACCTGATCGCCGCCGGTTCGATGGCGGCGGCGAAGGCGGCCGGCAAGGTCCGCATGGAGGGCAAGGACTACGTCATGGCCGACGGCGACGTGGTCGAATTCCGCTTTGGATCAACATCTACAAGCAAGGCCAAGGCATAGAACCTTCCGACTGGACACGTGTCCAGCTATCGTGACCATCACGTTGACGTAAACGGAGATGGGGCCGAGATGAGCAAGGTTCCGAGCCGAAAGGCCCGCTTGGCGCACGCAGCCAAGCACGCCGAGCTGTGGAATGCAGGAAAAAAGGACGAGTGGGTGGCCTCCTGGCGCACCATCTGTCCAGGCGAGGTGCGCATGTTCGACCCGGTCGGCACCGAGGAGAAACACGGATTCGCCGCCGCGACGTCGGACGCCTTCGACATGTTTCAGTCGATCCTCAAGATCAAGATGATCACGGTTCAGGTCAATGGGAACGAGATGGCCTGGGTGTGCGAGAACCACTTCGGCACCGAACCGAACGTCGGCGTTGCATACAGCATCGAGACCTTCGCCTGGGACGACGACGGAAACCTGCTCATCAAGACCTACTATCCGATGCCGGAATCGGTTGGTGGCGACGCTGACCCGTATGCCCATCTGCTGGAAGGACAGCAGTAGTCCGGGGCCGACGGCGACGTGGTCGAATTCCGGTTCAACGTCTAGCGGATCGACTCGCTACGCGACGGCGGGCGCGAGGCTGCCCGGCTGCGCCGACTGCCCGCCCAGCTTGGTCAAGGCGAACCGGTGCGCGATGGGCACGCTGCTGTGGTCGGTATATCCGCACGCGGCCTCGGTGCGGACGACGACCATCGTGCCCAGCCCGGTGGCGGGGTCCCAGGTCCATTCGTCGAAGCCCCTGTGCACCGACCCGTCGGGGCAGCGCCACGCCGCGGGATTGGGCGGAAAGCTTGCATGCCACCGATCGGCATAGAACTTGGCCTGGCCCGAGGTGTTGGCAAAATCGACCTGGACGCAGCCGATACCGCACGACGTGGCCTTGAAAGTCTGATCTTCGAGGCTGCCGTCCGGGAAGTGGAGGCTATACATCCCACTCACCATCTGGTCGGCCACCACCGGGTCGGCCGCCGCCGGCGCGGCGAGCGGGATAGCCACGGTAGCCAGCGCGACGGTCGCTATCGCTGGGATCTTCCTCATCGGCGTTCCTTATCTGGTAGCCCTTCGGCAGCACAATACGACCATGTCACCGGAAAATACAGGCCCACAAAGGGGTTTGCTGCGATCACCAGCGCCGTTGGAATCCGGCAGGGCGCTTCAACGTCTGCGGCAGCGCTAGAGCAAGTGGTCGCTCCCGGCGTTAAGGTTGAGCCGTGGTCGCTGCCGAAAACCGTGCCGCCACGCCAGGCGGACTCGAGCCTCGCGACGCCGAGTCCGAGCGGCGCGAGGAGGCGATCGCGCTGCGCGAGGGTGAGCTCTTGAGGCGCGAGCGGGTTGCCGACGAACGAGACCGCGTCGCCGATGAGCGGGACCGGCTCGCAGATGCCCGCGAGCAATTCGCCGATGAGCGCGAGCGGGCTGCGGATGTCCGCGAGGGCGCGACCGAGCAGCGCGAGCGTGAGCGAATGCAACGCGCCGACGAACGCGAGGAGCGCGAGCACGCCGCCGCCGAACGCGAATCGGCCGAAATCAGGCGTGCGGTGGCAGAGACCAGGCGACGTATCCAGACGCCCCCGCCGTCGGCGGACCAGGAGGCTCGGCCGTAGTGGATTGGTGGGCGATGGCGACGGCAAGGCAGACGAGACCGTGGGTTCGGCGGTCCGCGAACGTGCTGCTCGGTTGGGGGTTGGCGTTGGCCGCTTCCGGGCTGGCCGGCGGCCCCTGGGCGCAGGCGGCGCCGGCCCCAGCACCCGCCAATCATTGGTGCCCTGGTGATCAATGGGACCCGGGCTGGGGAACCGTTTACAACTGGGACTGGCACCAGTGCCACGACTGGCAGGGCCGGCCGGGCCAAAGCGGTCCGGCGGGGTGGGGACCGTGGGGGCCCCCGATGGGGTGGGCGCCGCCGCAGCCGCCCCCGCCGCCGTGGGCGCCCGGGGCGCAGCTGATGTGGAACCCGACCGTCAACGTGTGGGGATTCTGGAACAACGGAGTGTGGACTCCCGCCTGAGGGTGGTTGTCGGAGGCGCCGCCTAGCCTGGCGTCGGCGCAGGACACCGCGCACCGATCGCCGATAGGGGAGGCTCCATGAAGTTCGTTTCGACCCGCATCATCACGGCCGACGTCAACCGGCTGGTCGATTTCTACGAGGCGGTCACCGGGGTTGTCGCGGTCTGGGGCAACGAGCTGTTCGCCGAGATCCCGACGCCGGTCGGCACGCTGGCCATCGGCAGCGACAAGACGGTGCCGCTGTTCGGGGACGGCTCCGCCGAGCCGGCGGCCAACCGGAGCGCGATCGTGGAATTCCTCGTCGAGGACGTGGACGCGGAATACGAGCGCCTGCGCGACCGCGTCGGCGAGGTCGTGACGGAGCCCACCACCATGCCGTGGGGAAACCGCGCGCTGTTGTTCCGGGATCCGGACGGCAACCTGGTGAACCTGTTCACTCCAGTCAGCGACGAGGCCCGCGCCAAGTTCGGACTCTGACTGTCAGGCAACGGAATTCGAACCGGAGTGCCTTGCTAACCGGCGGCTTGACCGCCATACCAGTGCGTTACGTCGTCGCCGCGCTCGTAGCGGTCAAACCACTCGCGCGCGAAGGCCGGCACGGATTCGCCGGCCGGGTCGAAGAACGGGTTCTGGCTCAGAATCAGTCCGTGCAACGCCAGGCGTTTGTCTTTGCGGGAAACGTTCCCAAGCATTGGCGGTGCGAGGCCGCGGTCCGACCGACCCCGTAAAGCGCGCCTGCGCAGCCGACCTCGCATGCGCCCCGATAGCGACATCTCGTGGGGGTCTATCACCCGATCCTGCTCGGGCACATGAGCATTCACCCCATTTTCATAGATGGGAACCAGGGTGCCCATGAGGTGCCGAATCATGCTCGGGAGAACGCGCAGGCGATAAAGCCGCTTGCCCACGACTGCGTTGTAGAGGGTCAGCGCCGAACTGCGGTGTTCGACTTCTTCCACCATGTGCCACAGCAACAACGAGGCCACCCGATCGTCGCCGGGCCGAAACATGATGCCCTCGTTGTCCAATAAGAACCTGAAGGTGGGCGTGAACATCGCTTCCAGGTTGGCGATGTAGGCCCATCGGTATTCGAGCGACTTGGTCTTGGTCACCCAGTCGTATGAAGTCATGATCTCGTCGAGGGTCCCTTGCAGCCCCGGGTACCGCCGGACGAGGGCTGTGACGTGTTGGCGGTGGGCGTTGGCGTGCTGGGCTTCTTGGCGCATGAACGCATCCGCCTCCGACGCGACCCCGGGGTCGGTGAAGTGTGGTTTAGCCTCTTGCACCGCCTCGACAATCATCTTCTCGAAGCAGATCGCGATGAACGACATCATGTTCACGGCGTGCGAGAACATCGGATTGTCGGGGTGCCAGACCATTGGCACGGGCGCCGAGAAGTCAAACCGCAGACGGCGCACCTGCAGATCAGTCATCAGCTCACCTCTTGCCAGGGGCTCAAAGATCGGGCTCGCCAATGCCGACTGCTGCCGCCGACGCCGACCATACATAACACGATATTGTATGGTCGAGGCGCGGGTCAACCATCCGGGCGCGACGTGACCGCCCGGCCGAACCGGTCAGGCGTTGCTGCGCGGCGAGGTTCGCGTTCGGCGCCCGTGCGGGGCGCGTGTGGTCGCGGCCGGACGCCGCGGGGTGGTTTTCCGCGTTGTCAGTGCCATCACGACCGGTGTGACCCACGCAGCCAGGTAGTTGCGCAGCACTTGGCCTCGCCGCGGCGGACGCCCGGGATCGATGACAAACGATTGCAGGATCCGCAGCATGTACTCGGTGAGGGCGTCGAGTTGGTCGTCGGTGATCCCGGTCGCGTGCCAGTCAACTGCAAAGCGTTCCAACATGGTTCGGCCGAATCTCAGTGCGGTGTCCGACGTCACTCCGGCGGCGAACGCGCCCTTTTGACCTGGGGACAGGAGCAAGCCGAGATACGGTTCCTCAGGCAGGCGTTCGAGGGTGTGGGCCATGGCCTCGACGACGGCCTCCGCGGGGTCATGGATTTCGGCCAGATGCCGGGTCAGTGCATCGAGATACGGCGCAGTTTCCGAGATGGCTGTCGCGATCAGCAGTGAATCGGTGCTGGGAAAATAACGATAAACCGTCTGGCGTGTGACACCGAGCTCTCGCGCGATGTCCGTGATGCGAATTTCGCTGCCATTCCGGTCAATCGCTCGCTTGGCGGCGGCAAGGATTCGGTCGATGGCCTCGGCGTCCGAGGCCGGCGCGGCGCCCGACCAACCGTGGGTGCGCATCAGCGCGCGGGTCCGGTGCGACAGCCAACAGCCATAGCTAGACGTTACTGGAAGCCGCCGCGCCGGTGCTCCGGGTCGCTCGCTATCGCCCGGCGGCCAAGGGCGCGGCGACGTGGCGGTGTCGTGTGCGGCTCGTCGTACCCGCATAGCAGCCCAGGATCAATGCCGAAGAAAGAACGAAGGTGATTAACCCATAGGCGAGCGACCCGGTCGGAGCTCCTTGGGGCGTCACGCCGTTCTGCGCCCGAAGGTAGTCGGGCAGCGCAGCTCCCCAGAACAGGACGCACGCAGCCAGGTACACGCAGAGGGAGATCAGCGCGAAGTAGTCACGCTGGACGCCGGCCGGTACCAGGGAGGGGTTTTGGCGGCGCGCAACATATTCACGCGCAAGCACGACCCCGGTCACCGCCGCCGCGCCTGCGATCAGCAGCCACGTCCCGACCAGCCGGGCGGTGAGGATAGGAACGCCGGAGAGGTTCAGCAGCCACGCCGGTAGCGAGGACAGGAACATGACCGGCCAGGTGAAGATGCAGACCGCGACGACGTTGCGCGCCACCCGCCATCCGTTAGGCGCGGGTCGCTTGCACACCAGCAGGGCGACCAGGGCCAAGCCGAAGGGCAGGCCCAGCGAGAAGGCTTGGATATTGAGGTAGGGAACCACGCCGAGCGCGGGAACCGAGCCCGGCAGGCTTTGATTCCAGACCCACCAACGGAATTGGACGCCCACCGTGTCGACCACTTCATACAGGCAGTGGAAGGTGAACGCGACGCACGTGGCGCCGACAACGGCGTTGTGGCGCAGGAAGATTCCCGTCCGCTGGATCAAGATATACGAGACGTAGGTGTAGACGGGATACATGGCCACGATATAGAGCGGCAGCCGGTCGAACAGGAACTGCACCGAAAACTGGTTGTGCACAAAGGTCAGGCCCAGCGAGTTCTGCAGGCCGAACCACTGCGGGAAGTAGGCGATCGGTTCCACCAGCAACAACGCGAATATCGATGCGATCCAAACGACGAGGTTGGAGGAATCGCCGCGTTCGCGGCGCCAGCGCAGCGCATGGAATAGGCACGCGACCGCCCCGACGACGAGAAGCACTTCGATCAGCGGCATCGTCCAGTGCTGCAACTCGAGCGGGTTGGTCAAGGTGATGAACGGATTGCCGTCGCAGCGCAATCCGCCGAGGCCGCGAGTCAGTCGTTCGTACTCGGCAGTGCAGGTGTCCACATTGACCCTCCGTAGGCTCGGGTGACTGGACATTGACCATACACATGTAGTAAATGTGTGGTCTAGACCAAACGGGCCCCGCGCCGCAAGGCGCAACCACGGGGTCGTCGGGCCGCAACGAGATTGGCGTCCAGCACATGATCGAAGTCTTCGCCCACGAACTCGACGTGGCGTGGCAATACCTGGACGCGCGGTGATGGCCGCACCCAAGCGGCCCCAGCAGTTGGATTCCCCGCTACTGCCGGTCGTCTTCCGCCACATGAGCCGGGCGCAAGTGTGGGTATACCGAAAGACCAACGGTCGCATCGGCGGCAAGTGGCGTATCGGCGCCGGCTTCCGCAAACCCGTGCCGACGCTGCTCCTCGAACACCGCGGCCGCAAATCGGGCAAGCTGTTCACCGTCCCGCTGCTGTATCTACGCGACGGGCAGGACATGGTAGTGGTCGCCTCCCAAGGCGGCCTGCCGAATCATCCGCAGTGGTATCGCAACCTGGTCGCGCATCCCGACACCATCGCCCAGATAGGGGGCGAGCGGAGACCGGTGCGCGCGGTGACCGCCGACGCGCAGCAGCGCGGCCGCCTGTGGCCGCGCCTGGTCGAACTCTATGCGGACTTCGACACGTACCAGAGTTGGACCGAACGCGGGATCCCGGTCGTCATGTTGCAGCCGCGCTGACCTCGGCGGCGTTCGAGTTTCGCTTCTAGAAATTTGCTGGATTGCAATCGAGTCGCTATCGATGTGGCGCACGCCATTGTGCAATTAACGCATGACGAAGGCCACAAATTTTGGTTCTTAATGAATGTAATTGCTAGCGTGCCTGCCCATGGTTGTATTAGCAACGTTGATGACGCTCATCAATCAGGTCTCCGGGACGCCCTATATCCCGGGCGGAGATTCTCCCGCCGGGACCGATTGCTCCGGGCTCGCCTCCTGGGTCGCCAACGCGGCGACCGATAGGCCGGTTTTCGGCAGCCGATTCAACACCGGCAACGAGGAGGCCGCGCTGTTGGCCCGGGGCTTTCAGTACGGAACCGCTCCCAACGCGTTGGTGATCGGCTGGAACGGTGGCCACACGGCGGTAACCCTGCCGGACGGCACGCCGGTGTCCAGCGGCGAGCGCGGCGGCGTGCACATCGGTGGTGCTGGCGCCTACCAGGCCGGATTCACCCACCACATGTTCCTGCCGATGCCCGACGGCGAAGATTCCGGCCGCCGGATCGACGTGGAAATGAAGCCGCCGACGCTGTTTGAG
>NZ_LZIS01000083.1 GCF_001667015.1 Mycobacterium sp. E3198
CGCCGTTCGTCGGGGACGTCGCGCAGCTGCGCCAACAAGAGTGAGGTGTTGCCCGAGTCGTCGCCGTGGTCACCGGACCAGCGCGCCGACAGCACGCCGGGCATCCCGTTCAACGCCGCCACCTCCAGACCGGAGTCGTCGGCCACGCACGCCAGACCCGTCGCCGCGAACCCGTCGCGCGCCTTGGCCAGCGCGTTGTCCTCGAACGTCGCACCGGTTTCGGGCGCCTCGTCGAACGGCGCGACGTCGTTCAGCGACACCAACGCCAGGCCCGACAGGCCGGCGCCGTCGAGCACCCGGCGCAGCTCGGCCAGCTTCTTGGGGTTGCGGCTGGCAACCAACACCTTGGTCACCAATCAATCCGAAACGTGGTCATCATTTTCTGCAGGAACCACCTCGGGCTTGTTCTCGTGTCGCGGATGCCTGACTTGCAACGCCTGCAGTGGGGCCCTGAGCCTACACGCGACTTTCCAGGTTTATTGCCGATCGTGGTGCTACTCCCCTGACATAAGGGACCTCGCAGTCTTCACAACCCCAGATCAATTTATGCATGTAGCAGCCCACGCAAAATCCCAGGGTGGCCTCCGACCACGTCAGGACAAAACAGACCGCGACAACGGCCGCCATCGCTACGGGCGATGCCCCGAACAGGCGCATGGCAAGACACGTCGCTGCCAACGCGGCACCGAGCAACCAGGCAAACCGCTTCGGCCGCGTTGGTTTCCACACCGGGCGAATGTGCATTGTTAGCGCTGTGCCCAGAACTCCGGTCGGGCTGAACGGAGTCAAGCCGGTAACCGCCGCAGCCAACATGTCGAACAGCACGAGCGGTCCAACAATGATCACCGGATCGGTTTCCGGGCGCAAAAGCAATAATGCGATCGTGATTGCCGAGATGATATTCAGCAAACCTGCCCTCGCGCGGGTCGCAACTTCGTTGATGCGCGGTTCCGCATGCGTATGCGTCATCTGCCCCATTGCCCACCACGGCGTATTGAGAAAAGCATGTTCAACTGGGACCGGCCGACTCACCATCAATTAATTCCTTAGGGGTTGACGTTGTGATCGCAACTGACTGTTGGGATTCAACGATCCATTCGTGCGCTATCGAAGAAGTGACTGAGACCGAGCTTCGTATCTTCCCAGAGGGCTCCGGGATCGATTCCGGCGACATCGGCTGCGATCTCGGTGCAGGCCCGCAGATTCTTATGTCGAGTCAGCTTCTCGGTGATGTCCGGTATCAGCACCTTTTCGTAGTCCGCCTCAGTCAGATGCCCGTGGAGAGCAAATGCCACCACGCCGTCGGGGAAGCCCTGCAGCGCCTCCATCACGATGTCCATCCTCCTGAACTCCAAACGAGGTCTGTTCTCGTGTCGTCATCGTCTCCTCGCCCGGGTCTGCCGCGTAAGAGACCAAAGTCATCCCAACCACACAAGCGACGCGGAAGTCGTGCTGGCAATCTGTCGGCACGCCGATACAAGTTCGAATCCCGCACCCGGAGCGACTGAACAACCACCAGGGTCGCTCGAGACTATTGACAGGCGACTCAGGTGCCGAACGCCTTCGGCGGCGTGGGCCCCTCCGGCAGCACGCCCGGGTAGGGCTGCTCCAGCGCCTCGCGCTGAGCGGCGAACAACTGGTCGCACGCGGCCAGCGCCACGTCGAGCAACTTGTCCAGCGTCGAGCGCGGGAACGTCGCGCCCTCGCCGGTCCCCTGGACCTCCACCAGGGTCCCGGTGTCGGTGGCGACGACGTTCATGTCGACTTCGGCGCGCGAGTCCTCCTCGTACGGCAGGTCCACCCGGATCCTGCCGTCGACGACGCCGACGCTGACCGCCGCGATGGCGCACGACAGCGGGCGCGGGTCCGACAGCTTGCCCGCCGCCGACAGATAGGTCACGGCGTCGGCCAACGCCACATAGGCGCCGGTGATGGCCGCCGTGCGGGTGCCGCCGTCCGCCTGCAACACGTCGCAGTCGACGGCGATCGTGTTCTCCCCCAGCGCCCTCAGGTCGATGCACGCCCGCAGCGACCGGCCGATCAGCCGGCTGATCTCCTGGGTGCGGCCGCTCAGCCGGCCCTTCACCGATTCGCGGTCGGACCGGGAGTGGGTGGCCGACGGCAGCATTGCGTATTCGGCGGTCAGCCACCCCAGGCCGGATCCCTTGCGCCAGCGCGGCACGCCCTCGGTCACGCTGGCGGTGCACATGACCTTGGTGTGGCCGAATTCGATCAGTACCGAACCCGCCGGGTGGTCGGTGAATCCGCGGGTGATGACCACGGGGCGAAGCTCGTCGTCGAGGCGGCCGTCTTCTCGTTTGGACACCCAGTAACCCTAGCCAACGCCGGGTGCTCAGACCCTTTCGGAGCGGCGGACGTCGAACGTCTCACCGCAGACCACCGCGTGCACGGGACCGTCAAACTCGGCCTTGGCCTCGCTGATCACGTCCTCGCGGGACGTCCACGGCGGGATGTGCGTCAGCAGCAGCTCGTGCACGCCGGCCTGTGCCGCAACCCGGCCGGCCTCCGTGCCCGACATGTGCAGCGCGGGCGGGCGATCCGGCGCGTGCGTCCAGGAGGCCTCGCACAGGAAGACGTCGGCGCCGCGCGCCAGCTCGACGAGCTGATCGCACAGGCCGGTGTCACCGCTGTAGACGAACGACGCGCCGCTGGGATCGGTGATCCTCAACCCGTACGACTCTGTCGGATGCGCCACCACGCGGGGCGTCACCGTGACCGCGCCGAAGGCCACCGGCTCCCCGTCCACCCAGTGATGGACGTCGAATATGTCCGAACAATCGTCGATCTCGCCACCGTAGGGCGACGACGCGGCCCCCAACCGCGACCAGGTGTCGCCCGGGCCATACAGCAACGCCTTCCCGAGCGGCTTCGACGGGTGATAGCGGCGCCACACGAACAGGCCCGGCACGTCCAGGCAGTGGTCGGCGTGCAGGTGCGACAGCAGCACGTGGACCGAGCCGGGGTCGGCATAGCGCTGCAGCGCGCCCAGCACACCGCCGCCGAAGTCGAGAACCAGCGGCGGGGTATCCGGTGCCCGAAGCAGATAACCCGATGCCGGCGAATCCGGACCGACCACGCTGCCCGAGCAGCCGAGCACGGTTATTCGCACAGGCACTACTGTGCCATGCCCGATCGCACGATGGAGAAAACATGGCCGCTTTGATGTGACCAGAATCTCCCCACGGCGCTAGCGGGCGCGGGATTGCCGCACCGGCGCAACACCCGTCACCGCGGGACCGAGGAAGCGCGCCGCCAATTTGGTGAACGCCTCGGGGTCGCCGGTGGCCTCGAACACGCGGGTGGCCGGCGGCGCGTCATGGGGGCGCAGCAGGTCGTGTTCGGTGAGCACCCGAAGGACTTCCTTGGCGGTCTCCTCGGCGCTGGAAACCAGCGTCACGTTCTCGCCCATCGCCAGCTGGATCAGCCCGGACAGCAGCGGATAGTGCGTGCATCCCAGCACCAGCGTGTCAACCCGCGCGCGCTGCAGCGGCTCCAGATAGCCCTCGGCCAGCCCGAGCACCTGCCGGCCGCTGGTCACCCCGCGCTCGACGAAGTCGACGAACCGCGGGCAGGCCACCGCGGTGATCTCCGTGTCGCGGGCGGCGGCGAAGGCGTCCTGATAGGCGTGGGAGTTGATGGTCGCCCGGGTGCCGATGACGCCGATGCGCCCGTTGCGCGTGGTGGCGACCGCGCGGCGCACCGCCGGCAGGATCACCTCGACGACGGGCACGTCGTAGCGCTCGCGGGCGTCGCGCAGGCAGGCCGCCGACGCGGTGTTGCATGCGATCACCAGCGCCTTGACGCCGCGCTCGACGAGGTCGTCACCGATGGCCAGCGCGTGGGCGCGGACCTCGGAAATGGGGAGCGGACCGTAGGGACCGTTGCCGGTGTCGCCGACGTAGATCATGTCCTCGTCGGGCAGCTGGTCGATGATCGCCCGCGCGACGGTGAGCCCCCCGACGCCGGAGTCGAAGACGCCGACGGGCGCCAACCGCGAGCTCATGTCCTGCGCCGCCGCGCGCCGGCCTTCTTTTCGCGGGCCTTGCGCTCCGGACCGGACAACAGATACGCGGCGACGACGCCGGCAACCGCGCCGCTCAGATGGCCCTGCCAGGACACACCACCGCATTGGTGCAGCACCGGCATCGCACCCAGCAGGACGCCGCCGTACACGAACAAGACGACCACGCCGATGACGATGTCCCAGAACCTGCGCACGAATATCCCGAAGACCAGCAAGAACGTGAGCCACCCGAAGATGAGGCCCGAAGCGCCGATGTGGTCGGTGGGACCGCACGCGCTTCCCACGTTGCCGATCAGCCAGGTGCCGAACCCACCGAGGATCCACACGATCACCGTGGCCCAGACGAAGCGGGACAATCCCGCCAGCGTCATCAGGAATCCGAGCACCAACAGTGGCACCGTGTTGGCGACGAGGTGCTGCCAGCTCGCGTGCAAGACCGGTGCGAAGACGATGCCCCACAGGCCGTCAGTCGTCAGCGGCCTGATGCCGTTGGAATCGAGCCTGCCGCCCATCAGCTGGTCGATCAGCTCGACGAGGTACAGCAACGCCACGAAGGTGAGGATCGTGGCGCCGCCGACCGCCCACTGGGGTCGCTTCTTCGACGGGTTCGCTGACGCCCGCGGATGTCCTTGGGTCATAGCTGCCCTTCTCACGCGTTCTCGGCATCGTCCAGGCTACCGGCGCAGTTGCCGCCGTCAGCCGAACGCCCCGGGCAACACGTCGCGGTAGGCCGGGATTCCGGCCACCGCTTCGGCGGCGAACACCCCGACCAGCACCGCGCGGGCCAGGCAGTCGGCCGCGGCCGCCCCCACCTCGGCGATCAGCGCCGTCTCGGGCGAGAACGCGGCGGGCACCGGCTTGGCATCGACGGCCGGGGCCACCTCGACCGCCCCGGTCGCGAGCGCGAACACCGTGTCGCCGTCCACCGGCGTGTGCGCCGGGCGGATGGTGCGCGCCAGGCCGTCGTGCGCGGCGATGGCGACCCGCCGGCACGCCGGGGCGCTCAGCGCGGCGTCGGTCGCGACGACGGCGATCGTGGTGTTCAGCGGCTTCGGCGCCGACGGCAACTCCGCGTACGCCGCGATCTGCGTGGCCGGCGGCGGCCGCAGGGCGAACTCGTCGCTCAGGCTCGCCATCCAGGGCAGGCCGGTCGCGCGGTCGGCGACGTCGCCCGCGGAGTTCACGGCGACGATCGCGCCGACGGTGACGCCGGGAGCGGCCGGCGTCGTCAACGTCACCGAGGCCGTCCCGAGCCCGCCCTTGAGGACCCCGGCGCGCGCCCCCACCCCCGCGCCGACGGTCCCGACGGCCGTCGGTCCCGCGCCCGCGGCCTCGCACGCCGCGTAGCCGAACTCGGCCGTCGGCCGGCAGCCCCAGCCGCCCACCGGCAGGTCGAAGATCACGGCGCCCGGCACGATGGGCACCACGCCCCCGTCCAGGCTCACGCCGCGTTCGTGTTCC
>NZ_LZIS01000084.1 GCF_001667015.1 Mycobacterium sp. E3198
TCACGACCCTTGACGGTACTCGCTACGCTTTTCCTTCATGAGGAACTGGATGCTGCGCGGATTGGTGTTCGCCGCGGCCATGGTGGTACTTCGATTGCTGCAAGGTGCGCTCATCAACGCGTGGCAGACACAGGCCGGTCTGATCAGCATCGTGCTGCTGATCCTGTTCGTGATCGGCGTGGTCATCTGGGGGGTGCTCGACGGGCGGGCGGACGCCACGGCCCAGCCGGATCCGGATCGCCGCCAGGACCTGGCGATGACCTGGCTGCTGGCCGGCCTGCTGGCCGGCATCCTCAGCGGCGCCGTCTCCTGGCTCATCGCGCTGTTCTACCAGGGGCTGTACACCGGGGGCCTGATCAACGAGGTGACGACGTTCGCGGCGTTCACCGCGCTGCTCGTCTTCGTGCCCGGGATCATCGGTGTGGCCGTGGGCCGCTGGCGCATCGACCGCAACCCGCCACCCCGCCCGCACGGCGGCGACGAGGAGCGGGCCGACACCGACGTCTTCTCGGCCGTCCGCGGCGACGAGACGCCCACCGGCGAGATCCCCGCACAGACGGCCCCCGGGGCCCAGGCCGAGGAGCGCACCGGGTCGATCGCGACGGCCGAGCGCGACGCGCCCACCGAAACGATCCCGACGGCGGGCGACGACGCCAAGACCGAGGTGATCCGCACCGACGAGATCAAGCACGCCAAGCCGGGCGAGGAGCCGGAAAAGGGTTAATTCCCGGCCAGGTAGCGCAGGGCCAGCAGGTAGCCCTGGATGCCGAGCCCGACGATCACGCCGGTCGCGACCGGACTGATGTAGGAGTGGCGCCGAAACTCTTCGCGCGCATGCACATTGGAGATGTGCACCTCGATCAGGGGCGCGCTCAGCTCGGCGCACGCGTCGCGCAGCGCCACCGATGTGTGGGTGAGCCCGCCGGCGTTGAGGATCACCGGCTCGCCGGCATCGGCGGCCGCATGGATCCAGTCCAGCAGCTGCGCTTCGTTATCGCTTTGCCGCACCACGGCTTTCAGGCCGAGGGCGGCGGCTTCGCGCTCGATCGCCGCGGCCAGCTGGTCGTGCGTCGTGTCCCCGTACACGTCGGGTTCGCGCCGGCCGAGCCGCCCCAGGTTGGGGCCGTTGATGACGTGCACCGTGTTACTCATGGGCCATCCCCGAGTACGCCGCCGCCAGCAGCGACGGGTCGGGCCCCGTCAACCGGCCCGGCTTCCCCAGCCCGTCGAGGACGACGAAGCGCAGCACGCCGGCGCGGGTCTTCTTGTCCCCGGCCATGTATTCCAGCAACTGCGGCAGCGCGTCGGCGTCGTAGCCGACCGGCAGGCCGAGCGAGGCGAGGATGGTGCGATGGCGCGCCGCGGTGTCGTCGTCGAGCCGGCCGGCCAGCCTGGCCAGCTCCGCGGCGAACACCAGGCCCACCGACACCGCGGCGCCGTGCCGCCACCGGTAGCGCTCCCGGCGCTCGATCGCGTGCGCCAAAGTGTGCCCGTAGTTGAGGATTTCGCGCAGCTCGGACTCCTTCTCGTCGGCGGCCACCACCTCGGCCTTGACGGCGATCGCGCGCCGGACCAGCTCCGGCAGCACCTCGCCCTCCGGGTCGAGGGCGGCCTGCGGGTCGGCCTCGATCAGGTCCAGGATGACCGGGTCGGCGATGAAGCCCGCCTTGACCACCTCCGCCATACCGGCGACAAGCTCGTTGCGCGGCAACGTTTTCAACGTCGCCAGGTCGACGAGCACGGCCAGCGGCTGGTGAAACGCCCCGACCAGGTTCTTGCCCGCCTCGGTGTTGATGCCGGTCTTGCCGCCGACGGCCGCGTCGACCATGCCCAGCAACGTGGTGGGCACGTGGACGATGTCGACGCCGCGCAGCCAGGTCGCCGCCGCGAAACCGGCGACGTCGGTGGCCGCGCCCCCGCCGAGGCTGACCAGGGCGTCCTTGCGCCCGATTCCGATGCGGCCCAACACTTCCCAGACGAATCCCACAACGGGCAGGTCCTTGCCGGCCTCGGCGTCCGGGATCTCGATGCGGTGTGCGTCAATCCCCTTGTCCGCCAACCGGGCTCGGATGGACTCGGCGGCGTCGGCCATGACCGGCTGATGCAGGATCGCGACGCGGTGCCGGCCGGCGAGCAGGCTTTCCAGCTCGCCCATCACGCCGGTGCCGATGAGCACCGGGTACGGCTCGTCGACGGCCACGTACACGGTGACCGGCCCGTCGTCGGTCACGTGGCGGCCTCGCTCGGCGTCTGCAGCCGCGAAACGATGTGCCGCACCACCGCGCCGGGGTTGCGGCGGTTGGTGTCGACGCGGATGGTCGCGACGCGCCGGTACAGCGGGGCCCGCTCGGCCAACAGGGTCCGGTACTTCTCGGCGCGGTCGGGCCCGGCCAGCAGGGGCCGCACGGCGCCGCCGCCGGTGCGCCGCACCCCTTCGCGGGCGCCGATCTCCAGGTAGACGACGGTGTGCCCGGCGAGCGCGTCGCGGACCCCGGGGCTGGTGACCGCGCCGCCGCCGAGCGAGACGACGCCGTCGTGGTCGGCCAGCGCCGCGCGCACCACCTCCTCCTCGATGCGGCGGAACTCCGGCTCCCCGTCGGTGGCGAAGATGTCGGCGATGGTGCGGCCGGTGCGCTGCTCGATCGCCGCGTCGGTGTCGAGCAGGCCGACGCCGAGGGCCTTGGCCAGCCGCCGCCCGATGGTGGACTTGCCCGAGCCCGGCAGCCCGACCAGCACCGCCTTGGGGGCCATCACGCGGTACCGCGCGCGGCCGGCGCTTCCCGGTCGGCGACCGCGCGCCGGTAGGACTCGATGTTGCGGCGGGTCTCGGTCAGCGAGTCGCCGCCGAACTTCTCCAGCGCCGCGCGGGCCAGCACCAGCGCCACCATGGTCTCGACGACCACCCCGGCGGCCGGCACCGCGCACACGTCCGAGCGCTGGTGGATCGCGACGGCCTCGTCGCCGGTCGCCAGGTCGACGGTGGCCAGCGCCCGCGGCACGGTGGAGATCGGCTTCATCGCCGCGCGCACCCGCAGCGGCTGGCCGTTGGTCATGCCGCCCTCCAGCCCGCCGGCGCGGTTGGTGGAACGGACGACGCCGTCGGGTCCCGGGTACATCTCGTCGTGCGCGCGGCTGCCGCGGCGGCGCGCGGTCTCGAAACCGTCGCCGATCTCGACGCCCTTGATCGCCTGGATGCCCATGACGGCGGCGGCCAGCTGGCTGTCCAGCCGATTGTCGCCGCTGGTGAACGAGCCGAGCCCCACCGGCAGGCCCAGCGCCACCACCTCGACCACGCCGCCGAGGGTGTCGCCGTCCTTCTTCGCCGCCTCGATCTCGGCGATCATGGCCGCCTCGGCGGCCTGGTCGAACGCGCGCACCGGGCTGTCGTCGATGGCCGCCAGGTCCTCCGGGCGCGGCGGCGGCCCGTCGTAGGGCGCCGACGGGCCGATCGACACGACGTGCGAGAGCACCTCGACGCCCAGCGCCTGGCGCAGAAACGACCGCGCGATGGTGCCGGCCGCGACGCGGGCGGCCGTCTCGCGGGCGCTGGCCCGCTCCAGCACCGGCCGCGCGTCGTCGAAGCCGTACTTGAGCATCCCGGCGTAGTCGGCGTGGCCGGGCCGCGGGCGGGTCAGCGCTTCGTTGCGGGCGCTGTTTTCCAGTTCGGCCGGGTCGACGGGGTCGGCGGCCATCACGGTTTCCCACTTCGGCCACTCGGTGTTGCCGATCTCGACGGCGATGGGCCCGCCGAGCGTGACGCCGTGACGGATCCCGGACAGGATGGTCACCGCGTCGCGCTCGAACTTCATCCGCGCGCCGCGGCCGTAGCCGAGGCGGCGCCGGGCCAGCTGGTCGGCGATCTCGGTGGAGGTGACCTCCACGCCGGCGACCATGCCGTCGACCACGGCCACCAGCGCGCGGCCATGGGATTCTCCGGCGGTGATCCAGCGCAACACCCGGCTATTCTCCCACGGGCTCAGCGCAGAACGGCCAGGCCCACGGCCCCGGCGGTGGCCAGGCACATCGCCGGCCCGTGCGGCACCGCGCGCACGCCACGCAGCACCCCGACCAGCGCGGTGAGCAGCGGCGCGCCGAGCGCCGCCAGGAACCACGCCGGGGCGCCGAAGCAGCCGGCGAGCCCGCCCAGCCCGACCGCCAGCTTGACGTCGCCGGCCCCCATCGCCGTCGGCGCCAGCAGGTGGACCAGCAGGTACGTCCCGCTCAGCGCCGCCGCGCCGGCGAGCGCGGGCAGCCCCCGGCCGGCCACCGCGGCGCCCAGCAGGATCACGGCCGCGCCCGGCAGCGTCAACGCGTTGGGCAGCCGGCGTCGCCGGACGTCGTAGCAGCTCAGAGCGCCCATCCAGAGCAACACGACCGTTGCGGCCATGCGCGGCAGGCTAGCGCAGCGCCGCCGCCATCGCCGCTCGCGGCGCGGGCAGCCCGGTGAACTGCTCGACCTGGGAAAAGGCCTGGTGCAGCAGCATCTGCAGGCCGTTGATCACCCGGCCGCCGGCGGCGCCGACGGCGGCGGCCAGCGGGGTTGGCCACGGGTCGTAGACGGCGTCCAGCAGCACGGGGATCGGGGCCAGCGTGGCGGCGTACCGCGCGGCCACGTCGGCGGGGATGGTGCTGACCAGCACCTCCGCGCCCGCGACCTCGCCGGCGAGCCCCTCGCTGTCCAGGCCGCAGAACCGGGCCTCGACGCCGACGCGGGCGCCCAGGTCGGTCAACCGCGCCGCCTTGCCCGGGTCGCGCGCCACGACCGTGATGCCGGTGACGCCGAGCCCGGCAAGGCCCACGACGGCCGCCGGGGCGGTGCCGCCCGATCCACAGACCAGCGCGCGTCCCGAGGCCGACCCCAGGGCGCCGGTGACGCCGTCGACGTCGGTGTTGTCGGCCCGCCAGCCCGTCGGCGTGCGCACCAGGGTGTTGGCCGACCCGACGAGCTCCGCGCGCGCGGTGCGCTCGTCGGCGAAGCGCAGCGCGGCGAACTTGCCCGGCATGGTGACCGAGACGCCGACCCATTCCGGCCCGAAGCCGCCGACGACGCCCGGCAGCTCCTCGGCGCCGCAGTCGATGCGCTCGTACGTCCAGCCGTCCAGGCCCAGCGCGCGGTAGGCGGCCAGGTGCAGGTCCGGGGAGCGCGAGTGGGCGATGGGGCGGCCCAGCACCCCCGCCCTCCTAGCGGGCCGAGTCGAGCACACCGTTGCGCTTAGCCAGCTCGATATTGGCCAAATGCTGCTGATAGTCCTTCGTGAACAGCGTCGTGCCCTGGGCGTCGATGGTGACGAAGTACAGCCAGTCCCCCGGCTCCGGGTGCTCCGCGGCGCGCAGCGCGTCGACGCCGGGCGAGCAGATCGCGGTCGCGGGCAGGCCCTGGGACACGTAGGTGTTCCACGGGGTCCGCTGGCCGCGGTCGGCGTCGGTGGTGGCGACCTCGCGGCGGTCCAGCGGGTAGTTCACGGTCGAATCGAACTCCAGCGTGTGGTGCGCGTGCAGCCGGTTGTAGATGACCTGCGCCACCTTCGGGAAGTCCTGCGTGTTGGATTCCTGCTGCACCAGCGAGGCCACCACCAGGATGTCGTAGGGCGACAGGCCCATGGCCTGCGCGGAGTCCACCAAACCCGACTTCGCGTACTCCACGGCGCCCGCGCCGATCAGGCTCGTCAGGATGCTCTCGCCCGAGGAGGAGGGATCGACGTTGAAGGTCCCCGGCGCGATCAGGCCCTCGATCCGGCGGTGGTCGGTGCCCAGCTCGGTGACCGGCTCGACCGCCCACGGCGGCACCGCCAGGGTGGTCGGCGCGGCGTTGGACGCCGCCGCGCGCAGGTCGTCCACCGAGACGCAGCGCTTGTTGCCGTCGAGGTCCACGCAGGTGGCCCGCGAAATCAGCGTGAAGATGCCAGGGTTCACCTTGTTGGTCTTCATGTCGGTGGTGTCGTCGAGCTGACGGCCCTCCGGGATGACGAGCCGCCCCACCCGGCTGTTCGGGTCGGCCAGCCGCGCGACGGCGTTGGCCGCCGGAATTTCGGTGCGCATCCGGTAGAAGCCGGGCTGGATCGAGTTGATCGCGGCGTTGCCGTGGGCGGCGTTGACGAACGCGCGCACCGTGGCGACCACTCCCTGGTTGTGCAGCGTCTCCCCGACCATCGTTGTCGAGTCGCCGGACTGGATCTGAATCACGATGTCGCGCTTGCCGTTTCCGGTGTAGTCGTCGCCGGAACCGAACACCGTGTTCCACAGCCGGGTGCCGACGAAGACCGCGACGACCGCGATCACGACGAGCACCGCGAGGGTGACCCGGCCGGCGACGCGCCGCCGCTTCTTGCCACGGTCGGCCCGGTTCCGGTCCACCCGGCTCATCCGGCGCCGGGGCGGCCCGACCGGGCTGGGATCGGCGCGCTGGCGCCGCGCGCTGTCAACCACGGCTCGCTCCCCTGCGCGCATCCAGCCAGCTCTGCAGGATCGCCACCGCCGCCGCCTGGTCGATCACCGACCGCTGCGCTCGGGACCGCACGCCGGCGGCCCGCAGCGATCGCTGGGCGCTGACGGTGGTCAACCGCTCGTCGGCCAGCCGCACCGGGACGGGCGCGATCCGGCGGCCCAGCGCCTCGGCGAGCTCGATCGCGTCCCGGGCCGACGGCCCGGTCCGATCGGCCAGCGTCCGCGGCAGCCCGACGATCACCTCGACCGCCTCCAGTTCGGCGACCAGCTCAGCGAGCCGGCGCAGGTGCCGGCCGGAGCGGTCGCGGCGCACGGTTTCCACCGGGGTGGCCAGGATGCCGTCGGGGTCGCTGGCGGCCACGCCGATGCGCACGCTGCCGACGTCGACGCCCAGGCTCCTCCCTCGGCCGGGGTCCTGATCGGGATCGCCGGGCCGGTCGGGGAGGCGGTGCTGTGTCAAGACCACTCAACCGACCCGCGCTATCGCCCTGTGCACTGCAGCAAGCGCGGCGTCGATTCCGGTGGGATTTTTTCCTGAACCCTGCGCCAGGTCGCCCTTGCCGCCACCGCGGCCGTCGACCTCCACGCCGAACTCTTTGACCAGGTCGTTGGCGCTGATTCCAAGATCCTGGGCGGCCCGATTGGCGGCGACCACGTACGGCACCGTCCCGCCGTCGCCTTCGGCGATCAGCGCCACCACGGCCGGGTCGTTGCCGAGCTTGCCGCGGATGTCGCCGACCAGGGAACGCAGGTCGGCCGCCGTCATCCCGCTGGACATCCGCTGCGCCACCACACGCACGTTACCGATCCGCTCCGCGCCGGCGGCGGCGTTGGTCGCGGCGGCGCGGGCGCTCGCCAGCCGGGCGCGTTCGAGTTCCTTCTCGGCCGCCTTGAGCCGGTCGACCAGGTTGGCCACCCGGGCCGGCACCTCGTCGGACGGCACCTTCAGCGACGACGCCAGCCCGGCCATCAGCGCGCGCTCCTTGGCCAGGTGCCGGAACGACTCCAGCCCGACGTAGGCCTCCACCCGGCGCACCCCGGAGCCGATCGACGACTCGCCCAGGATGGTCACCGGACCGATCTGCGCCGAGTTGTGCACGTGGGTGCCGCCGCACAGCTCGAGCGAGAACGGCCCGCCGATCTCCACCACCCGCACCTCGTCGGGGTAGGCCTCGCCGAAGAGCGCCATCGCCCCCATCGCCTTGGCCTTCTCCAGCTTCTCGGTGAAGGTGTGCACCTCGAAGTCGGTCTGCACGGCCTCGTTGGTGACCTCTTCGATCTGGGTGCGCTGGTCCTCGGAGAGCGGCCCCTGCCAGTTGAAGTCGAACCGCAGATAGCCCGGCCGGTTCAGCGATCCGGCCTGAACCGCGTTGGGGCCCAGCACTTGTCGCAGCGCGGCGTGCACCATGTGGGTGCCCGAATGCCCCTGGGTGGCCCCCCGGCGCCAGTCCGGGTCCACGGCGGCGACGACGGTGTCGCCCTCGACGAATTCCCCGGACTCCACGTTGACCCGGTGCACCCACAGCGTTTTGGCGATCTTCTGGACGTCGGTGACGGCCGCGCGGGCGCTCCCGTTGGCCCCGGTTCCGCTGATGCTGCCCTCGTCGGCGATCTGCCCGCCGGACTCGGCGTAGAGCGGGGTGCGGTCCAGCACCAGCTCGACGCGTCCCTCCCCTTGCGAGCCGTGGGCGACCACCGGCACCCGCTTGCCGTCGGCGAAGATCCCCAAAATCCTTGCCTCGGAGGTCAACTCGTCGAACCCGGTGAACTCGGTCGGCCCGGCGTCGACCAGCTCGCGGTAGGCGCTCAGGTCGGCGTGCGCATGCTTGCGCGCGGCGGCGTCGGCCTTGGCGCGCTGGCGCTGCTGCAGCATCAGCTCGTGAAAGCCGCCCTGGTCGACCTGCAGGCCGGCCTCGGAGGCCATCTCGAGGGTCAGCTCGATCGGGAAGCCGTAGGTGTCGTGCAGGGTGAACGCGTCGGAGCCCGAGACCACCTTGGCGCCAGACGATTTCGTCGCGCTGACCACCTCGTCGAACAACCGCGAACCAGACGACAGCGTCCGGTTGAAGGCCGTCTCCTCGGCCACGGCGATGCGCCGGATCCGGTCGAAGTCGGTGACGAGCTCGGGATACGACGGGCCCATCGAGTCGCGCACGGTGGCCATCAGGTCGCCGACGATCGGGTCCTCGATGCCCAGCAGCTTGGCCGACCGGATCACCCGGCGCAGCAGCCGGCGCAGCACGTAGCCGCGCCCGTCGTTGCCCGGGCTGACGCCGTCGCCGATCAGGATCGCCGCGGTGCGGCTGTGGTCGGCGATGACGCGGTAGCGGACGTCGTCCTCGTGGCTGCCGACGTCATAACCGCGCGGGGCCCGCGTGGCGACCAGGTCGATGATCGGCCGCAGCAGGTCGGTTTCGTAGACGTTGTGCACGCCCTGCAGCACCAGCGCGATCCGCTCGACGCCCATGCCCGTGTCGATGTTCTTGCGCGGCAACGGCCCGAGGATGGGATAGTCCTCCTTGGTGCTGCCCTCGCCGCGCTCGTTGGCCATGAACACCAGGTTCCAGACCTCGAGGTAGCGGTCCTCGTTGGCGACGGGGCCGCCCTCGGGGCCGAACCCCGGCCCGCGGTCGTAGTAGATCTCCGACGACGGCCCGCACGGCCCGGGGATGCCCATCGACCAGTAGTTGTCGGCCATGCCGCGGCGCTGGATCCGCTCGGCCGGCAGGCCGGCGATCTCCTGCCAGAGCGCCACGGCCTCGTCGTCGTCGTGAAACACGGTGGCCCACAACCGATTCGGGTCCAGGCCGTAGCCGCCGTCGGCGATGGGACCGGTCAGCAGCGACCAGGCCAGTTCGATCGCGCGGCGCTTGAAGTAGTCGCCGAACGAGAAGTTTCCGGCCATCTGGAAGAAGGTGTTGTGCCGGGTGGTGATGCCCACCTCGTCGATGTCGGGGGTGCGGATGCACTTCTGGATGCTGGTGGCCGTCGCGTACGGCGGGGTGCGCGCGCCCAGGAAGAACGGCACGAACTGCACCATGCCGGCGTTGACGAACAGCAGGTTGGGGTCGTCGAGGATCACCGACGCGCTCGGCACCTCGGTGTGGCCCGCCTTCACGAAATGATCGAGGAATCGCTTCCTGATCTCGTGTGTCTGCACTTTGAGTCCGCTTCTTCCTGTCGCTTCTACTTGCCTTGATCGGGGATTCCCAGCCTAGACAGCTAGCCCTCCAGGAAGCTCAACCGCACCGACCGCCGCGGGTTGTCCCGGTTGAGGTCCACCAGCACGATGCTTTGCCACGTGCCCAGCTGGGGGTCGCCGCTGGCGACCGGCACCGTCACCGACGGCGCGACGATGGCCGGCAGCACGTGGTCGGCGCCGTGGCCCGCCGAGCCGTGCGCGTGCCGGTAGCGGTCGTCGCGCGGCAACAGCCGTTCCAGCGTGTCGACCAGGTCGTCGTCGGAGCCGGCGCCGGTCTCGATGATCGCGACCCCCGCCGTGGCGTGCGGGACGAACACGTTGCACAGGCCGTCGCCGTAGCTGAAGCAGAACCGGCGCACCGCATCCGTCAGGTCGACGACGCGGCGGCGCGCGGTGTCCACCTCCAGCACATCGGTATGCACCCGGTCCAGCCTACGGCCAGGTCAGCTGGACGGCCATTGCGGCGGATTGCCTCCTAGGAGGAAGGTATCGGGTGGGACCGGTGGCGCCACCGGGGCGCTGCCCCGACATTAGGGAGGGGTCGATCGTGTACGCACGCTCAACCACCATCCAGGCGCAACCCCTGTCGGTCGACATCGGCATCGCGCACGTCCGCGACGTCGTCATGCCCGCGTTGCAGGAGATGAACGGGTATGTCGGGTTGTCGTTGCTGGTGGACCGCCAGTCCGGCAGATGCATCGCCACCAGCGCCTGGCAAACGATGGAGTCGATGCGCGCCAGCGCCGAGCGGGTGGCGCCGGTCCGCGATCGCGCCGCCTTGATGTTCGACGGCAGCGCCAAGGTCGAAGAGTGGGACATCGCTTTGCTGCACCGCGACCACCACTCCGCCGACGGGGCGTGCGTGCGGGCGACCTGGCTCAAGGTGGTCCCCGACCAGCTGAGCCGGTCGCTGGACTTCTACCGGTCCTCGCTGCTGCCGGAGATGGAGCAGCTCGACGGGTTCTGCAGCGCCAGCCTGATGGTCGATCACCCCGCGTGCCGGCGGGCGGTGTCCTGCTCGACGTTCGACAGCATGGACGCGATGGCCCGCAACCGCGACCGGGCCACCGAGCTGCGCAGCTCCCGCGCGCGGGACCTGGGCGCCGAGATCGTCGACGTCGCCGAATTCGAACTGGCGATCGCCCACCTGCGGGTGCCGGAGCTCGTCTAGGGCAGGCCGGGCCGTCTTGAGTGTGTAGCCAGGGCTTTCAGGGTGTGTCCACGGCGGGAATTCCGCGAAATCTCCGCCGTAGAGACACAGTCAAAGCCGTCAGATCACACTCACGGCCGCTGCGACCGCTCAGGGCAGCGCGTCACCCGGGAATCCGCGGCACGGGTGCACCTGGTAGGTGAACACCCCGGCCGCCACCCCCGGGTCGTCGTTCATCAGCCCGGCGGTCTCCTCGACCGTCGCGGCGAACACCCCGATGCCGCAGACATCGGATTCGTCGGTGACCGGCAACACCACCGCCAGCACGCCGTCGTCGCGCAGGCCGAAGTTGCGCCGGCCGTGCTCCCAGATGAGCCCCGGTGACGACTCGTCGCCGAAGCGCGGGCCGCGCTTGAGGATCACCACGCTGTAGGGCTTGGCGGTGGGCAGCAGCCGGCCCATCTCCTCGTCGGTAAACGTCTTCGTCATGACCGTCCCCTCTTGCGGATGATGGCGCGCAGCCGGTCCAGCCGGCCGGCCAGCTCGCGTTCGGCGCCGCGTCCGGTGGGCCGGTAGTAGTCCACCCCGACCAGCTCGTCGGGCGGATATTGTTGCCCCACAACGCCATCGGGATCGTCGTGGGAGTACCGGTAGCCCTGGGCGTTGCCCAGCCCCGCGGCACCGGAGTAGTGCCCGTCGCGCAGGTGGGGCGGCACCAGCCCGGCCTTGCCCGCCCTGATGTCGTCCATCGCGGACGCCAGCGCGGTGGTGACCGCGTTCGACTTCGGCGCGGTGGCCAGGTGGATGGTGGCGTGCGCCAGCGTCAGCTGCGCCTCGGGCATGCCGATCAGCTGCACGGTCTGGGCGGCGGCGACCGCGGTCGGCAGCGCGGTGGGGTCGGCCAGGCCGATGTCCTCGCTGGCCAGGATCATCAGCCGGCGCGCGACGAACCGCGGGTCCTCCCCCGCGACCAGCATGCGGGCCAGGTAGTGCAGCGCGGCGTCCACGTCGGAGCCGCGCACCGACTTGATGAAGGCGCTGACGACGTCGTAGTGCTGGTCGCCGTCGCGGTCGTAGCGCACCGCGGCCTTGTCCAGGGACTGCTCGATGATCTCGACGCTGACGGCTTCGCCCGCCTCGGCGGCCACCTCCAGCGCGGTCAGGGCGCGGCGGGCGTCGCCCGCGGCCAGCTGCACCAGCAGGTCGACGGCCTCGGGCGCGACGGCGACCTTCCCGCCCAGGCCGCGCGGGTCCTCGACGGCGCGCTGGACGACGGTGCGGACGTCGTCGGACGTCAGCGGCCGCAGCTGCAGGATCAGCGACCGCGACAGCAGCGGCGCCACCACGGAGAACGACGGGTTTTCGGTGGTCGCGGCCACCAGCAGCACCACCCGGTTCTCCACGGCGGACAGCAGGGCGTCCTGCTGGGTCTTGGAGAACCGGTGCACCTCGTCGATGAACAGGACGGTCTGCTCGCCGTTCAACAGGGCCCGTCGCGCCACATCGATCACGGCCCGAACGTCCTTGACCCCGGCCGACAGCGCCGACAGCGCCTCGAACCGGCGCCCGGTGGCCTGCGAGATCAGCGCGGCCAGCGTCGTCTTTCCGCTGCCCGGCGGGCCGTACAGGATGACCGACGCCATGCCCGAGCCCTCTACCAGCCGGCGCAGCGGCGACCCGGGGGTCAGCAGGTGGTCCTGCCCCACCACCTCGTCCAGCGAGGCCGGCCGCATCCGCACGGCCAGCGGCGCACCGGCCGACACGCCTAGGCCGTGGTCGGTTGTCTGCGGTGCGCCGGGGAGGTCAAACAGACCGTCGGACACGGTTTCAGGCATACCACGTCGTGCCGACAGCGCGGTCCGGTCACTTGTTTGCTAAGTTCCGGTTTGCCGAGTTTGGACGCGCGTGCCCACAAGTTGAATCCAACAGCTAGGACGGACATGAGCCAGCCTCCCGAATACCCAGGCCAGAACGTCCCAAGTCAGGGCCCTCCCGGCTACCCGCCGCCGCCCGGCTACGGCGCACCGCCGCCGCCACCCCCCGGTTACGGCGCACCGCAACCGGGTTACCCGCCGCAGCCCGGTTACGGCGGCCCGCTCGGGCCGCAGGGCCCGCAGTTCAGCGTCGGCGAGGCGTTCAGCTGGGCGTGGGGCAAGTTCACCCAGAACGCCATGCCGCTGGTGGTGTCCGCCCTCATCTACGGGTTGGTGTTCGGCGCCGCGTACGCCCTGATCCCCATCGGCGGCAGCATGGGCTCGACCACCACCACGACCAACTCCGACGGCTACGCCACCACGACGGCGAACATCAGCGCGGCCGGGTTGGCCGTCATGATCGTCGGCTACATCCTCGTCTACGCGATCGGCATCTTCGGCGAGGCGGCGTTCCTGACCGGATGCCTCGACCTCGCCGACGGACGGCCGGTGAGCATCGGCTCGTTCTTCAAGCCGCGCAACCTCGGCATGGTGATCCTCGCCGGGATCATCGTGGGGATCCTGACCTCGATCGCCTCGGCGTGCTTCGTCCTGCCCGGCCTCATCCTGGGCCTCTTCGCGCAGTTCACCATCCCGTTCGTCATCGATCGGTCGCAGGGCGCGATCGACGCGTTGAAGTCGAGCTTCTCGACCGTCTCGTCGAACTTCGCCAACGCCCTGCTGGCGTGGCTGGTGCAGGTGGCCGCGGTCGTCGTCGGCACGGTGCTCTGCGGCGTGGGGCTGCTCGTCGGCGGGCCCGTCGCCGCGCTGGTCCTGACCTACAGCTACCGCAAGCTGTCCGGCAGCCAGGTCGTCCCGCTGGAGCAACCGGGCGGCGGCTACCACCCCGGACCGCCACCCGGCCCGCCGCCGGGCCCCCAGTTCGGGTAGGCGCGTCCGCCGAATCTCGCTGCGCTGCAGGCTTGTGGCGCGTGTGATGCAATCAGCGGGTGAGCATCAAAGTTGCGCTGGAGCACCGCACCAGCTACACCTTTGACCGCCTGGTCCGGGTGTACCCGCATGTGGTGCGGCTGCGCCCGGCGCCCCACTCCCGCACGGCCATCGAGGCCTACTCGTTGCGGGTCGAGCCGAACGACCACTTCGTCAACTGGCAGCAGGACGCGGTGGGCAATTTCCTTGCCCGGCTGGTGTTTCCGAACCCGATGAGCCGGCTGACCATCACGGTCGGACTCATCGCCGACCTCAAGGTGATCAACCCGTTCGACTTCTTCATCGAGGACTGGGCCGAGACGTGGCCCGCCGGCGGATGGACCTACCCCACGGCGCTGGCCGACGACCTCAAGCCCTACCTGCGGCCCGTCGACGAGGACGGTGTCGGCTCCGGACCCGGCGAGCTGGTGCGGGCGTGGCTGCAGAACTTCACCGTCCGCGACGGCACCCGCACCATCGACTTCCTGGTCGCGCTCAACCGCGCCGTCAACGCCGACGTCGCCTACAGCCTGCGGATGGAACCCGGTGTGCAGACCCCCGATTTCACGTTGCGCAACGGGGTGGGCTCGTGCCGGGACTCGGCGTGGCTGTTGGTCTCGATCCTGCGGCAGCTGGGGCTGGCCGCCCGGTTCGTGTCGGGCTACCTGGTGCAGCTGGCGTCCGACGTCGAGGCGCTCGACGGCCCGTCGGGACCGGCCGCCGACTTCACCGACCTGCACGCGTGGACCGAGGTGTACATCCCCGGCGCGGGCTGGATCGGCCTGGACCCGACGTCCGGGCTGTTCGCCGGCGAGGGTCACATCCCGCTGGCGGCCACGCCGCACCCGGCGACCGCGGCGCCCATCAGCGGCGGCACCGAACCCTGCGAGTCGATCCTGGAGTTCTCCAACACCGTCACCCGCGTGCACGAGGACCCGCGCGTCACGTTGCCCTACCCCGACGAGGCCTGGCGGACGATCTGCGACGTCGGGCGGCGCGTCGACGAGCGACTGGCCGCCGCCGACGTCCGGCTGACGGTCGGCGGGGAGCCGACGTTCGTCTCGGTCGACAACCAGGTCGATGAGGAGTGGACGACCGCGGCCGACGGCCCGCACAAGCGCCAGCGCGCCTCCGATCTGGCCGCCCGGCTCAAACAGGCGTGGGCCCCCCAGGGGCTGATCCAGCGCGGTCAGGGCCGGTGGTATCCCGGAGAACCGTTGCCGCGCTGGCAGATTGCGCTCTACTGGCGCACCGACGGGCGGCCGCTGTGGGCCGACGCCGCGCTGCTGGCCGACCCCTGGGACGGGTCGCCGGGCCTGGTGGAGGCCGACGCGGCCTGCGACGTGCTCTCCTGGGTGGCCGACGGCTTCGGGCTGCCGCCCTCCCAGGTGCGCCCGGCCTACGAGGACCCGCTGGCCCGGCTGGCCGCCAAGGTGCGCAAGCCCCACGGCGACCCCGTGAAAGCGGGCGACGACCTCGGCTCGGACACGGCCGAGGGGCGCGCCGAGCTGCTGGCGCGCCTCGACGAATCCACCACGGCCCCGGCCGCTTTCGTGCTGCCGCTGCACCGCCGCGACGACGACCTGGGCTGGGCCAGCGCGAACTGGCGGCTGCGCCGCGGCCGGATCGTGTTGCTGGAAGGCGATTCCCCGGCGGGTCTGCGTCTGCCGCTGGATTCGATCAGCTGGCGACCGCCGCGCCCGAGGTTCGACGCCGATCCCCTGAGCGTGGGAGGCGAACTCGCGGCGGACGCCACGAGTGATGCCGTCGTCACCGAGCCCGGCTCGGCGCCGCCGACCGCGATGGTCGCCGAGGTCCGCCATTCGGGTCACGGGGGCCTGCTGTACGTCTTCCTGCCGCCCACCGAGGCCCTGGAACACTTCGTGGACCTCGTCGCCCGGGTCGAGGCCGCCGCGGCCAAGGCGGACTGCCCGGTGGTGATCGAGGGCTACGGCCCCCCGCCGGACCCGCGGCTGCGGTCGGTCACGATCACCCCCGACCCGGGCGTCATCGAGGTCAACGTCCCGCCCACCGCCAGCTTCTCCGAACAGACCCAGCTGCTGGAGAGCCTGTACGAACAGGCCCGCCTGGCGCGGCTGTCCACCGAGTCGTTCGACGTCGACGGCACCCACGGCGGCACCGGCGGGGGCAACCACATCACGCTCGGCGGCGTGACGCCCGCCGACTCGCCGCTGCTGCGCCGCCCCGACCTGCTCGTGTCGCTGCTGACCTACTGGCAGCGCCACCCGTCGCTGTCCTACCTGTTCGCCGGGCGGTTCGTCGGCACCACGTCCCAGGCGCCCCGGGTCGACGAGGGGCGCTCCGAGGCGCTCTACGAGCTCGAGATCGCGTTCGCCGAGATCGCCCGGCTCAGCGCCGGCGGGGCCGCGAAGCCGTGGGTGACCGACCGCGCGCTGCGCCACCTGCTCACCGACATCACCGGCAACACCCATCGCGCGGAGTTCTGCATCGACAAGCTGTACAGCCCCGACGGCCCGCGCGGCAGGCTCGGTCTGCTGGAGCTGCGCGGCTTCGAGATGCCGCCGCACCTGCGCATGGCGATGGTGCAGTCGCTGCTGGTGCGCTCGCTGGTGGCGTGGTTCTGGGACGAACCGCTGCGCGCCCCGCTGATCCGCCACGGAGCCAACCTGCATGGGCGATACCTGTTGCCGCACTTCCTGATTCATGACATCGCCGACGTCGCCGCCGACCTGCGCGCGCACGGGGTACCCTTCGAGACCAGCTGGCTGGACCCGTTCACCGAGTTCCGCTTCCCGCGCATCGGCACCGCCGTCTTCGACGGCGTGGAGATCGAGCTGCGCGGGGCGATCGAGCCGTGGAACACCCTCGGGGAGGAGTCCACCGCCACCGGCACCGCGCGCTACGTCGACTCGTCGGTCGAACGCATCCAGATCCGCATCATCGGCGCCGACCGGCACCGCTACGTCGTGACGGCCAACGGCTACCCGGTGCCGTTGCTGGCCACCGACAACCCCGACATCCACGTCGGCGGCGTGCGGTTCAAGGCCTGGCAGCCGCCCAGCGCGCTGCACCCGACCATCAGCACCGACGTCCCGCTGCAGTTCGAGCTGGTCGACCTCACCACCGGCACGTCGCGCGGCGGCTGCACCTACCACGTCGCCCACCCCGGCGGCCGCGCCTACGACGAGCCGCCGGTCAACGCCGTCGAGGCAGAGTCGCGCCGCGCCCGCCGCTTCGAGGCCACCGGCTTCACCCCGGGCAAGCTCGACCTGGCCGCCATCCGGGAACGCCAGGCCAGGAACCTCACCGACATCGGCGCGCCGGGCATCCTCGATCTGCGGCGCGTCCGTACCGTGCAGCAGTGATGGCGCTTCCCCACACGGCACTGGACGGCGGCGGGCACTACGACGCCGACCGCTTGTTGGCGGGGTACCGGACCGCGCGGGCCCAGGAGGCGCTCTTCGACCTGCGGCACGGCCCCGGGATCGGCTACGACGAGTTCGTCGATGGCGAGGGCAACGTGCGACCGGCCTGGTCGGAGCTGGCCGACGCCGTCGCCGACCGCGGGCGGGCCGGGCTCAACCGGCTTCGCTCGGTGGTGGACGGCCTGATCGACAACGACGGGATCACCTACACCGAGATCGACGCGGGCCACGCCCTGGAGCCCCGGCCCTGGCGGCTGGACGCCCTGCCGATCGTGGTTTCCGCCGCCGACTGGGAGGTCCTGGAGGCCGGGCTGGTGCAGCGGTCGCGCCTGCTCGACGCGGTGCTGGCCGACCTGTACGGGCCCCGCGCGCTGCTCACCGAGGGCGTCCTGCCGCCGCAGCTGGTGTTCGCCCATCCCGGTTACGTGCGGCCCGCCAACGGCATCGAGGTTCCCGGCCACCACCAGCTGTTCATGCACGCCTGCGACGTCAGCCGGCAGCCGGACGGCGGCTTTCAGGTCAACGCCGACTGGACGCAGGCCCCCTCGGGCGCCGGGTACGCGCTGGCCGACCGGCGCGTGGTCGCGCACTCGATCCCGGACCTCTACGAACGGATCGCGCCGCGGCCGACGACGCCGTTCGCGCAGGCGTTGCGGCTGGCGCTCATCGACGCCGCGCCCGACGTCGCCCAGGACCCGGTCGTCGTGGTGCTGTCCCCCGGCATCTATTCGGAGACCGCCTTCGACCAGGCGTATCTGGCCACCCTGCTGGGCTTCCCGCTGGTGGAGAGCGCGGACCTGGTTGTGCGCGACGGCAAGCTGTGGATGCGCTCGCTGGGCACGCTCAAACGCGTCGACGTGGTGCTGCGCCGGGTCGACGCCGAGTACACCGACCCGCTGGACCTGCGCGCCGATTCGCGGATCGGGGTGGTCGGCCTGGTGGAGGCGCAGCACCGAGGGACGGTGACCGTCGTCAACACGCTGGGCAGCGGCATCCTGGAAAGCCCCGGGCTGCTGAGGTTTCTGCCCGAGTTGGCGCAGCGACTGCTCGGCGAGGAGCCGCTGCTGCAGTCCGCGCCGGTCTACTGGGGCGGCGTGGCGAGCGAGCGCTCGCACCTGCTGGCCAACCTGTCGTCGCTGTTGATCAAGTCGACCGTCGGCGGGAAAACCCTTGTTGGACCGACGCTTTCGTCGGTGCAACTGGCCGAGCTGGCGGCGCGCGTCGAGGACATGCCGTGGCAATGGGTCGGCCAGGAGCTGCCGCAGTTCTCGTCGGCGCCCACCGACCACGCCGGCGTGCTGTCGTCGGCCGGGGTCGGCATGCGGTTGTTCACGGTCGCCCAGCGCGGCGGCTATGCGCCCATGATCGGCGGCGCCGGCTACGTGCTGGCCCCCGGCCCGGCCGCCTATACACTGAAAACCGTTGCGGCGAAGGATGTCTGGGTGCGCCCGACCGAACGCGCGCGGGCCGAGACGGTCCAGCTCCCGTCGGCGCCGGAACCGGCGAAGACCGCCGCGGGCACTTGGGGCGTCAGCTCGCCGCGCGTGCTGTCCGACCTGTTCTGGATGGGGCGCTACGGCGAGCGCGCCGAGCAGATGGCCCGGCTGCTGATCGTCGCCCGCGACCGCTTCCACGTCTACCGCCACCACCAGGACATCGAGGAGTCCGAGTGCGTGCCGGTGCTGATGGCCGCGCTGGGCCGGATCACCGGCAACGACACCGGGTTTGGCGGCGATGGGGCCGAAATGATCGCCGTCGCGCCCTCGACGCTGTGGTCGCTGACGGTGGACCCGCACCGGTCCGGCTCCCTGGTGCAGTCGGTGGAGGGGCTGGCGCTGGCCGCCCGGGCGGTGCGCGACCAGTTGTCCAACGACACGTGGCCGGTGCTGGCCGGGGTGGAGCGCGCGATGGCGCTGCGGCCGGACCCGCCGGACTCGCTGGCCGAGGCCGACGCCCTGCTCGCCGCGGCCCAGGCGCAGACGCTGGCCGGGATGCTGACGCTGTCGGGGGTGGCCGGCGAGTCGATGGTGCGCGACGTGGGCTGGACGATGATGGACATCGGCAAACGCATCGAACGCGGCCTGTGGCTGACCGCGCTGTTGCGCGCGACGCTGACCGACGTCCGCGGCGCGCCCGCCGAGCAGACCATCATCGAGGCGACGCTGGTGGCCTGCGAGTCCTCGGTGAGCTACCGGCGCCGCACCGTGGGCAAGGTCAGCGTGGCCGCGGTGGCCGAGCTGATGCTCTACGACACCACCAACCCGCGGTCGCTGCTGTATCAGGTGGAGCGGCTGCGGACCGACCTCAAGGACCTGCCCAGCGCGTCGGGGTCGTCGCGCCCCGAGCGGGTGGTGGAAGAGATCGGCACCCTGTTGCGCCGCTCGCACCCCGAGGAGCTGGAGGCGGTCACCGACGGCCGCCGCGCGGAGCTGGCCGAACTGCTCGACGCCATCCACTCCGAGCTGCGCGACCTGGCCGAGGTGATCGCCGAGACGCAGTTGCGGTTGCCGGGCGGCATTCAGCCGCTGTGGGGCCCCGACGTGCGCCGTGTCATGCCGGCCTAACGGCCAGCCGCCGACGACGCACCATGTGCACCAACACCAGGACCGACATCATCGCGGCGTAGATGCACCACAGCGACGCGAACGCCTGTAGGTACAGGATGGCGACGACGACCAGCCCCACCAGGTTCGCCAACCCGAACACGACGATGGAGCGATAGCCCGAAAGCAGGGCCGGTCCGATGACGGCGAGGACGTAGAGCACCGCCCAGAAGTAGCTGTTGTGGGACCCGGTCTGGTATTCCAGCGCGTGGGGGCATTGTTGCACCCCAACCGGTTTGGTGAGCACGACGTAGGCCAGGTAGGCCGACACGACGGCGCCGAGCACCACGAAGGGCGCCACCCGCAGCCGGGCGCCGCGGGGCTCGAGCAGCAACACCGCCACCGGGACCAGCGCGGGAAGCAACGGCAGCGCGATGAAGACATAGGCGTACATCGCGAAGTGAGCCATCCCGGCGGGGACAAACCGATTGGGCCACACGGCCGCCTCGAGGAACTGGTGGACCGCGAAGACCGTCGGCAGCAACGCAAACGGCAGTTCGCGCCAGTGCTTCACCTCGCGCAGCGTCGCCACCGCGACCGGCACCAGGGCGGTCCCCACCACGAGGTCCGCGGTGATCGAAAAGCACATCGCCGCAGCCTAGCCCGCGACCGCCGCAGGCCCGCTCAGCTCCGAGGTCACCTCGTCGATCACCTCGTGGATGAACTGCATCTTGTCCAGCACGGCCACCGGCAGCACGAACGGGTACAGGTCGTCGTGTCCCATCGAGCGGTTCACCATGTTCAGCGACCACGACAACGGCAGCCACATCTCGATGATGGTCGGAAAGGCGCTGGGGCCCAACGGGGTACGGTCGAAGGTCGCCGATGCCGGCGCGAATGCGCACCACGCCGAGGTATCCAGGGTGTCGCGGATGTGCAGGTAGTGGGCGAACGTCTCGGCCCAGTCCTCGGCGGCGTGCATGGTCGCGTACGACGACACGAAGCTTTCCTGCCAACCGTCGGGAGCACCCTCGTCGTAGTGGCGGTCCAGCGCCTCTTGGTAATCCGCGTCGGGATCGCCGAACAGCTCGTTGAACCGCGCCACGTATTCGCTCGACGGGGTGATCAGCCGGTAGAAGTAGTAATGCCCGACCTCGTGGCGAAAGTGCCCGAGCAGCGTCCGGTAGGGCTCCTCCATCTCGACCCGCAGCTGCTCGCGGTGCACGTCGTCGCCCTCGGCGAGATCCAGTGTGATGACACCGTTTTCGTGGCCGGTGAACACCTTCTCGTGCGCGCTGGACAGCAGCCGGAAGCCCAGCCCGTAGTCCGGGTCGCGGTCGCGCCCGACGATCGGCAACTTCATCTCGTGCAGCTCGGCGATCAGCCGCCGCTTGGCCGCCTCGGCGCGGGCGAACGCGGCCAGGCCCTCGGTGTCGGCGTCATTGGGCCGCTCCAGCGTGAGCGCGCACGACGTGCACAGCCCGCCGGGGAGTTTGGTGGGGACCAGCCAATTGCATTCGGCGAGATGGCGATTGGCGCACAGCTCGTATTCGGCGGCGCTGACGAACCCGGCGCGGTCCGCGTCGTCGCCGTCGGTGATCACCAGCAGGGCCATCTGCTCGAGCGAGAAGCCCAGCGCGCTGCCGCACGCCAGGCAGGCGGAGTTCTCGAACGTCAGGCGCTGGCCGCAGTTGGGGCAGTGGAAGTCACGCATGCAGGGTGTTGCCTTCAATAGGGCCCGTGTAGGGCACCACGTCGACGGCCACGTCGATCACGCTGTGCTCGGAGTTGGTGTAGATGATGCCGCGCAGCGGCGGGACGTCGGCGTAGTCGCGCCCGCGCCCCACGATGATGTAGCGCTCGTCGACCAGCTGGTCGTTCGTGGGATCGAGCCCCAGCCACTCGAAGTGGCCCGGCTCCTGCGGGGTCCACACCGCCGCCCAGGCGTGGGTGGCGTCGATACCGATCATCCGATCCTTTCCCGGGGGCGGGTCGGTGGCCAGATAACCGGACACGTAGCTGGCCGCCAGACCGTTGGCTCGCAGGCAGGCGATCGCCAGCCTTGCAAAGTCCTGACATACCCCTTCCCGGGCCGCCAGAACCTCGTTGACCCCGGTGGAAATCGTGGTCGACCCCGAGCGGTAGGTGAAGTCGGCGAAAATCCGCGACGTGAGGTCGCGCAGCACCTCGACCAGGGGGCGCCCGGGCGCGAAACTGGGCGCCGCGTAGTCGCGCACCTCGTCAGTGATCTCCGGCGGGTTCAGGTCGAGGGCGAACTCGGTCGCCAGCGCTCCCCGGCGCCCGGCCGGCCGGGCCGCCTCCCACGGCTGCAGTGCGGGGCCGCTGCTGTACCGCTCCGGGGGCGGCGGATACACGTCGACGATGGAGTCGCTGGTGATCGTCAGGGCCTGGTGCCGCTCGGTGACGTGGAAGTAGGAGCTGACGTTCCCGTAGCTGTCGACGCTGGTGGAGCTGTCGGCGGGGGCCGGGTCGATGGTCAGCACATGCGCGACGCACCGCTGGCGTTGTGAGTCCCGCGGCGTGAGGAAGCCGCGCCCATAAGAGCTGGTCACGACGTCGGAATAGCGGTACTCGGTGCGATGGGTGACCCGATGCCGGCGGGCCTGGCCTTCTGACACAAGGCTGATCCCACCACACCCCGTTTGCCGATCGCGAGCCAAGCGCGCCATTTCGGGAGCACAATCGAAAGCGTGGCCACGTGGAGCGACGTCGCCCGCATCGTTGGTGAGCTGGCACTTACCTCCGAGCCGTCACCGCACGAGTGGCGGGTCGGCAAGAAGTTGCTGGCGTGGGAGCGGCCACTGCGCCTGTCGGACCGCCAGGCGCTGGCGGACAGCGGCGTCGAGCCGCCCGAGGGCGACATCCTCGGCGTTCGCGTCTCCGACGAGGGCGTCAAGTTCGCGTTGATCGCCGACGAGCCCGAGGTCTACTTCACCACCCCGCATTTCGAAGGCTATCCGGCGGTGCTGATCAGGCTGGGCGAGATCGGGGTGCGCGATCTCGTGGAGGTGATCACCGAGGCCTGGCTGACGCAGGCGCCGAAGAAACTCGTCCAGGAGTACCTGGCCGACTCGCTATGAGCGCAGGTCGATGACCCGCTGCAGGTCGTCGACGCAGGCCTGGACGGCGTCGGCGAGCACCACCAGGGTCCTCTCCCGGGCGTCCGCGTGCAGCTGAAAGGCGTGGTGGCGCGCGGACGCGGTGTAGGCGCACGCCCCGGCGGGGTCGGAGTCGGCGAGGGCCGTCGCGGCCGCGAGCACCACCAGCGCGCTGTGCACCGGCTGCGGAAGCTCGGCGCGGCAGCCCTCCACGCCGGGGGCGACGGCCCGGGCCAGCTCCAGCACCGAGCCGGCGAGCAGCGCCACGTGCACCCCCTGGTGATCGGCGGCCCGCACCGCAGCGCGCAGGGCCCAGCGCCGCGGCGCGATGTGCACCACCTGGCGGGCGGTGGTGCGCGCCTCGAGGAGCCCGCCCAGCTGGGCGTGCACGTGGTCGACGGCCGACAGCGGCCAGTCGGGTGGGGTCTCCCTGCGCCCGGCGGCGAGGTCCGCCGCGCGTGTCAGGACGCCGTGCAGCACGCCCAACACGCCGACGCGGGCGCTGCGCAGCAGCGCCAAGGGATCCGCCGGGAACAGCAGCACGGCGAAGAAGATCGCCACGAGGCCGCCGATCAGCGCGTCGTAGGTGCGCTCGAAGCCGACGTTGGTGCGGTACAGGGCCAGCACCAGGATCGCGGAGATGGCGGTCTGGTTGGCGAACATCATCCCCTGCCCGATGAAGCCGTGGCCGATGAACACCGCGATGCACAGCGCGAGGAACGCCGCGACCCCGATGGCGAGCGCACCCGGTCCGAGCACACCCTGCACCGCCAGGCCCACGCCGATCCCCAGAATCACGCCGAAGATCATCTGCACGGCGCGCATGGCGCGCAGCACGTTGCTGATCGACAGCGACACCGCGGCGGCGATCGGCGCGAAGAACGGCTGCGGGTGGCCGAGCAGGTCGTGCGCGAGGTACCAGGACAGGCCCGCCGCGACCGACGTCTGGACGAGGTAGAACCACAGCGCGCTAAGCCGTTTGAGGCCGGCGCGCGCTGCTCGTTTCATCGCTCGCGGGCTAGGCCGGCCGCAGCTCGAACAGCGGAATGACCCTGCTGGTCTTGGACTGGTACTCGGCGAACCCCGGCGCCGCGGCGGCGACCTTCTCGAAGAGGGCGTCGCGCTCGGCCTGCGGCAGCTCGTGGGCGGTCACGTCGAACGCGTCGGTGCCGATCTCGACGCGCGCCGCCGGGTTGGCCCGCAGGTTGTGCACCCAGGCCGGGTTGACGGGGGCGCCGGCGAACGACCCGATGATGATCAGCTTGCCGTCGATGCGGAAGTAGGCCAGCGGGTTGATCCGCGGCTGGCCGGACTTGGCGCCCGTGGTGGTGAGCAGCAACAGGTCGGCGCCCTCGAACTGGCCGCCGACCTTGCCCTGGTTGGCCCGGAATTCGTCGATGATGCTCGTGTTGAACGCGTTGATGGTGCCGGTGTCAGGCATTTCGGTCATGCCCGCTCAACCTCTCCCAGCTCGGCATCTATTCCGGACTGCTCGCCGGGCGCATCCCGCTACGCCACCAGAGCCAAATCAGCCAACCACGGCGGCAGCAACGCCAGCAACTGCGGCGGCAACAAGCCAACCAGCCCGGCCAGCAAGTTCAGCACCACGAGGGCGACCACGATGTAGGCCAAAACGCCGAGGACAACCAGAATCACGGGTATCGCGATCGGGTTGGCCGCGAGGTAGGAGAGCTGGTTCATCACGCCCGCCAAAAAGTCGACTGGCGCTGCCTGCGGCCGCAGCGATGGGGCGGCAGCGGCCTCGGCACCGGCGTAGGAACCGGCGCTGGTTTTCAGGGTCGCCACGAACTGGTCCTGGAAGGCCGCCGCCCGGCCGGCCAGCCCCTGGTACGCCTGGGCATGACCGGAAAACACCGCCGCGATGGCCGCCGACACCTCGTCGCCGGCTGCGGCCGACACCCGCGTCGTCACGGGTGCCGCGGCGGCGTGGGCCGCGCTGACGTTGGTGCCGACGGCAGCCAAATCCGTTGCGGCCAAGGCCATTATCTCCGGCGCCGCGATCACAAACGACATGTCGGTCCACCTCGCAACTAGCCCCTGGTGGCAACGTAGCAAGGGGCCTTGGGGAGGTGTCGAGTAATCGAGTACCTAACTTTTGGGCTCCGGCTTGGCGTCGATCCCGGACTCCTTGCGCTGCTGGGCGGTGATCGGGGCCGGCGCGTCGGTGAGTGGGTCGACGCCGCCGCCGGTCTTCGGGAAGGCGATCACCTCGCGGATCGAGTCGACGCCGGATAGCAGCGCGTTGATCCGGTCCCAGCCGAACGCGATGCCGCCGTGCGGCGGCGCGCCAAACATGAACGCCTCCAACAGGAATCCGAACTTCTCCTCCGCCTCGGCCTTGTCCAGGCCCATCACCGCGAACACCCGCTCCTGGATGTCGCGGCGGTGGATACGGATCGAGCCGCCGCCGATCTCGTTGCCGTTGCAGACGATGTCGTACGCGTCGGCCAGCACGCCGCCGGGATCCTTGTCGACCGCATCCTCGAAATCGGGCTTGGGCGAGGTGAACGCGTGGTGCACGGCCGTCCACGCCCCGGCGCCCACCGCCACGTCGCCGGCCGCGGTGGCGTCCTCGGCGGGTTCGAACAGCGGCGGGTCGACCACCCACACGAACGCCCACGCGTCCGGGTCGATCAGGTCCAGCCGCCTGGCGATCTCGCCGCGCGCGGCGCCCAGCAGCGCCCGCGACGACTTCGCCGGGCCGGCCGAAAAGAAGATGCAGTCACCCGGCTTGGCGCCGACGTGCCCGGCCAGCCCGCCGCGCTCGGCGTCGGACAGGTTCTTGGCCACCGGGCCGGCCAGCTCGCCGTCGTCGCCGACCAGCACGTAGGCCAGGCCCCGGTGCCCGCGCTGCTTGGCCCACTCCTGCCAGCCGTCCAGGGTGCGCCGCGGCTGCGAGGCCCCGCCGGGCATGACGACCGCGCCGACGTACGGCGCCTGGAAGACGCGAAAGGTGGTGCCTTTGAAGAACTCCGTGCACTCGACCAGCTCGAGGGCGAACCGCATGTCGGGCTTGTCGGAGCCGAACCGGCGCATGGCGTCGGCGTAGCTGATCCGCGGGATCGGCGTCGGAATCCGATAGCCGATCAGCTCCCACAGCGCGGTCAGGATCTCCTCGGAGACGGCGATGATGTCCTCGGCGTCGACGAAGCTCATCTCCATGTCGAGCTGGGTGAACTCGGGTTGGCGGTCGGCGCGGAAGTCCTCGTCGCGGTAGCAGCGGGCGATCTGGTAGTAGCGCTCCATCCCGGCCACCATCAGCAACTGCTTGAACAGCTGCGGGCTCTGCGGCAGGGCGTAGAACGAGCCCGGGTGCAGGCGGGCCGGGACCAGGAAGTCGCGCGCCCCCTCCGGGGTCGAGCGGGTGATCGTCGGCGTCTCGATCTCGACGAAGTCGTGCCGCGCCAGCACCGCACGCGCGGCGGCATTCACCTTGGAGCGCAGGCGAATTGCCGCGGCCGGGCCGTCGCGGCGCAGGTCGAGGTAGCGGTACTTCAGCCGCAGCTCCTCGCCGGCCGGCTCGTCCAGCTGGAACGGCAGCGGCGCGCTCTCCCCCAGCACGCTCAGCGAGGTCGCGTTGACCTCGATGTCGCCGGTCGCGATCTCCGGGTTGGCGTTGCCCTCCGGGCGGATCTCGACGACGCCGGTGACCGCGACGCAGAACTCGGCGCGCAACCGGTGGGCCTGGGCCAGCACGTCGGCCGCGCGGAACACCACCTGGGCGACCCCGGAGGCGTCGCGCAGGTCGATGAAGATGACCCCGCCGTGGTCGCGGCGGCGGGCCACCCAACCGGCCAACGTCACCTGCTGGCCGGCGTCGCTGCTTCTCAGCGAACCGGCGGCGTGGCTGCGCAGCACAAACACTCCCTTACCCGTGGTTGGAACGAGTGCCCAGTCTAGAGGGAGGTAATTTCGGTCCCATCGTCACCAACATCGCACTCGTCGGTCCCGGCGCCGTCGGCACGACGGTCGCCGCGCTGCTGCACAAGGCCGGTCATCCCGTGCTGCTGTGCGGCCACACGCCCCGCGACAGCATCGAATTGCGTCCCGACGGCGCCGATCCGATCGTCGTCCCCGGCCCGGTGCACACCGATCCCGCGGAGGTGAGCGGCCCCCTCGATGTCGTGGTGCTGGCCGTCAAGGCCACCCAGAACGACGACGCCGCCGGCTGGCTGGCCCGGCTGTGCGACGAGCACACCATCGTCGTGGTGCTGCAAAACGGGGTCGAGCAGGTCGAGCAGGTGCAGCCGCACTGCCCGTCGTCGCCGGTGGTCCCCGGGATCGTCTGGTACGGCGCCGAGACGCAGCCGCAAGGGTGGGTGCGGTTGCGCACCGAGGCCCGGCTGGTGCTGCCGTCGGGACCCTCGGCCGAAACCGTCGCCGAGCTGCTGCGCGGCGCCGGCTGCCACGTGGACTGCGACCCCGACTTCCGCACCGCCGCGTGGCGCAAGCTGCTCACCAACGCCCTGGCCGGCCTGATGGCGCTGTCGCGGCGGCGGTCCGGCATGTTCCGCCGCGACGACATCGCCGCGCTGTCGAGGCGCTATGTCGCCGAATGCCTGGCCGTCGCGCGGGCCGACGGCGCCCGGCTGCCCGACGACGTGGTCGACGAGCTGCCCGGGCTGTTCCGGCGGGCTCCCGAGGACATGGGCACCTCGATTTTGGCCGACGCCGAGAACCGCCGGCGAATGGAGTGGGACATCCGCAACGGCGTGATCATCCGCAAGGCCCGCGCCCACGGCCTGGCGACGCCGATCAGCGACGTGCTGGTGCCGCTTCTGGCGGCGGCCGGCGACGGCCCGGGCTAGATTCAAGCCATGTTCCCCTGCGAGCGCGTCGACCTGAGCTTCGTCGACAGCGCGCCGTTCCGCTTTTCCAACAGCGTCGAGTTGGCCGTCACCCCCGAGCAGCTGTTCGAGGTGCTGGCCGACGCGCAGTCCTGGCCGCGCTGGGCGCCGGTGATCACCAAGGTCACCTGGACCAGTCCCGAGCCGTTCGGCGTCGGCACCACCCGCACCGTCGACATGCGCGGCGGCATGGTCGGCAACGAAGAGTTCCTGGCGTGGGAGCCGTTCACCCGCATGGCATTCCGGTTCAACGAGTGCTCCACGCAGGCCGTCGCCGCCTTCGCCGAGGATTACCGGGTCGAGGTGATCCCCGGCGGCTGCCGGCTGACCTGGACCATGGCGCAAAAGCCGGCCGGGCCGGCGCGGTTGGCGATGTTCGTGGGCCGGCCGCTGCTGAACCTCGGCCTGCGCCGCTTCCTGCGGAACCTGCGCAGCTACACGGACGCCCTTGCGACCCGGCAACCTTAGGAGCGTGGGATGACCTTCAACGAGGGCATGCAGATCGACACCAGCACCGCGTCGTCGTCCGGTGGCGGCGGCATGGGGATGGCCGTGGGGGGCGGCGGGATCGGGCTGCTGATCCTCATCGGCGCGTTGTTCTTCGGCATCGATCCGGGCCGCGTGATGAACCAGCAGATGAACACCGGCGGCTATTCGGCGCCCGGTTTCGACCTCAGCCAGTGCAAGACCGGGGCCGACGCCAACAAGTACGTGCAGTGCCGCGTCATCGCCACCGGCAACTCCGTGGATGCGGTGTGGCACCAGCTGATGCCGAACTACACCCGCCCGCACGTGCGGCTGTTCACCGGTTCGGTCAATACCGGGTGCGGGCCCGCCACCACCGCCGTGGGCCCGTTCTACTGCCCGGTGGACCAGACCGCCTACTTCGACACCGACTTCTTCAAGGAGCTGGTCGACCGATTCGGTTCCAGCGGTGGGCCTTTCGCGCAGGAGTACGTGGTCGCGCACGAGTACGGTCACCACGTGCAGCAGCTGCAGGGCATCCTGGGCCGCTCCCAGCAGGGGGCGCAGGGCGCCGGCGGCAACGGCGTGCGCACGGAGCTGCAGGCCGACTGCTACGCCGGCATCTGGGCGCACTACGCGTCGACGGTCAAGCAGGAAAGCACCGGCGTGCCCTACCTGCAACCGCTGAGCGACCAGGACATCGCCGACGCGCTGTCGGCGGCGGCGTCGGTGGGCGATGACCGGATTCAGAAGGAGTCGACGGGCCGCGTCAACCCCGAGTCGTGGACGCACGGCTCGTCGGCGGAACGCCAGAAGTGGTTCACCATCGGGTACCAGACCGGCGACCCGAACAAGTGCGACACGTTCTCCGCGACGAACCTGGGCTAGCCCCTGGCCGCACAGGTGACGGTGGTGGTGGCGTCCTGGTGCGCGACCACTTGGCCGTCGACGGCGACCTCGCAGTGGAACTGCGCGGGACCGTTGCCGGAATCCGGCCAGTGCAGCATGCCGCTGGCGGTGATGCTCGCCCACTGGGTCGGGTTCGCCAACGTGGCCGTGTAGGTGACCGGCGCTCCCCCGCTCAGCGGCGCCTGCAGGCTGGTCATGAACTTCGACGGGTCGGCGTTGTAGGCGGCCTGGCTGGGCGGATCGGAACTCACGTAGTTGATCGTGGCGGTGAGATTGTTGGGGCTCGACACGGTGTAGGTCACCTGGTGGCCGTCCGCATGTGCAATCGCGGGGGTGACGGCCACCGCGGCGGCCGCCACAAACGTTGCCGACGCGACCGCGCTGATCACTGTTCGCACGTTCGTCATATCGAAAACGCTACCGGATTCGTTACCCGCCTCGGGTATGAAGCAGCTATGAGCGACGACCCTGGGATCAGCCGCCGCCGCCTGTTGACCACCAGCGCGGCGTCGGCCGCGCTGGGGGCGGGCATCGGGGGCGGCGCTGTGCTGTTGTGGTCGCATCCCCGGGCGCCCGCGCTGTGGTACCGCCCGGACCGCAACGGCGCCCCGCCGGTGACGGGCCTGCATCTGCAGTTCGGCGCGAACGCCGCCACGGAGGTGGTGGTGTCCTGGCACACCACCGAGGCCGTCCGCAATCCGCGCGTCATGCTGGGCACCCCGGGCTCCGGGTTCGGGCGCGTCGTCGAGGCCGAAACCCGCACCTACCGGGATGCCAAGGCGGGCGCCGAGGTTCGGGTCAACCACGCCCGCCTGACGGGCCTGGCGCCCGACTCCGACTACGTGTACTCCGCCGTGCACGACGGCGCCGAGCCGGAAAGCGGGACGGTGCGCACGGCGCCGTCGGGCCGAAAACCGCTGCGCTTCACCAGCTTCGGCGACCAGTCGACGCCGACGCTGGCCAGGCTGCCCGACGGCAGGTACGCCACCGACAACATCGGATCGCCCGCGGCGGCCGACACCACGCTGGCGGTCGAGCGCCTCGGTCCGCTGTTCAACCTCGTCAACGGCGACCTCTGCTACGCCAACCTCGCGCAGGACCGCATCCGCACCTGGTCGAACTGGTTCGAGAACAACACGCGCTCGGCGCGGTACCGGCCCTGGATGCCGGCCGCGGGCAACCACGAGAACGAATTGGGCAACGGCCCAATCGGTTACGGCGCCTACCAGACCTACTTCGCGTTACCGGATTCGGGGTCGAGCATCGAGACCCGCGGGCTGTGGTACTCGTTCACCGCCGGCTCGGTGCGGGTGATCAGCCTGAACAACGACGACATCGCCTTTCAGGACGGCGGCAACTTCTACGTGCACGGCTATTCGGGTGGCGAGCAAAAGCGTTGGCTTGCCGGCGAACTCGCCGCCGCTCGGCGCGACCCGGACGTCGACTGGATCGTCGTCTGCATGCACCAGACGGCGATCTCCACCGCCGACAAGGCCAACGGCGCCGATCTGGGGATCCGTGCGGAATGGCTGCCGCTGTTCGACCAGTATCAGGTCGATTTGGTGGTGTGTGGCCACGAGCACCACTACGAGCGGTCGCACCCGGTGCGCGGAACCCTCGGCACCGACACCCTCACCCCGACACCCGTCGACACCCGCAACGACGTCATCGATTCGACCCGCGGCACGGTGCACCTCGTCATCGGCGGCGGCGGCACGTCGGCGCCGACCAACGGGTTCCTCTTTCCGGAGCCGCGGTGCCGCGTGCTGACCGGCGTCGGGGCGTTCGACCCCGGGCTTGGCCACAAGGCGCCGGTCTACGTGCTGGAGGACGCGCCCTGGTCGGCATTGCGCGACCGCGACAACCCTTACGGCTTCGCGTCTTTCGACGTCGACCCGGGCCAACCCGGCGGCAACACCACGATCAAGGCCACGCATTACGCGCTGAGCGGTCCCTTCGGCCGGGTCACCGCGGTGGACGAGTTCACGCTGACCAAGCCGCGCGGCGACCGGCCCGCCTAGCTCAAAACAATGCCGCCTGCCGCGGCTCCGGGGCGGGCGGTGGCGGCGGCGTTGAACTTGGCCGGTGGTCGCCGGCCAGGCGATGCCTGGCGATCAGCGGCGCGGCCCGCGCGCGCAGCGCGTCGCGGTAGCCCGGCGGTAGATAGGCCCCGCGGCGGTACAGCTCCCGGTAGGTGCCGACCAGTTCGGGGTGCGAGCGGGCCAGCCACGCCATGAACCAGCCCCGGGTCGAACCGCGCAGGTGCAGACCGAAAACCGTCACCCCCGTGGCGCCGGCCGCGGCGATCTGGCCCAGCAGCCGATCGAGGTGCTCGGCGGAATCGGTGAGGTGCGGCAGCACCGGGGCGACCATCACGTGGCAGTCCAGACCGGCGTCGCGGATCGCGGTGATGAGACCCAGCCGCGCCTGCGGTGTCGGCGTGCCCGGTTCGACGTCGCGGTGCAGCTCCGGGTCGCCGACCGCCAGCGACACCGCGACCGACACCGGAACCTGTTGGGCCGCATCGGCGATCAGCGGGAGGTCGCGCCGCAGCAGCGTGCCCTTGGTGAGGATGGACAGCGGCGTGCCGGATCCGGCCAACGCGCCGATGATGCCCGGCATCAGCGCGTAGCGGCCCTCGGCGCGCTGGTAGGGATCGGTGTTGGTGCCGAGCGCGACGGTCTCGCGCTGCCACGACGGCCGGCGCAGTTCGCGGCGCAGCACCTCGGCGACGTTGGTCTTGACCACCACCTGGGTGTCGAAGTCGGTGCCGCAGTCGAAGTCGAGGTACTCGTGGGTGGGGCGGGCGAAACAGTAGCGGCAGGCGTGCGAGCAGCCGCGGTAGCCGTTGACGGTGTACCGGAAGGGCAGCGCCGCGGCGTTGGGCACCTTGTTCAGCGCCGACTTGCACAGCACCTCGTGAAACGTGATGCCCTCGAACTGCGGCGCGCGCACGCTGCGCACGAGGCCGATCCGCTGCAGCCCCGGCAGCGCCCCGTCGTCGACGGGGTCCCCGTTGACCGCGACGGCCTGGTTAGCCCAGCGCATAGACTTCATTCGAACAATAGTTCGATGCGGTGTCAAGTTTCGGTGCCCGGCGGCGAGGGTATGAGGGCCTCATGATTGCGGGTGCCCTGAATTCGCTGATCTGGATCTTGGTGCTCATCGCGATTGTCGCGGTGGTCATCGCCGTGGTGCGCGCGATGGCGAGGCCGCGCGCCGAACGGCCGGTCGTCGAGCAGCCGGTGGTGCAACAGCAGCCTGTCGTGACGAGCGGTTTGGCGCCCGGCTGGTACCCCGACCAGCAGGACCCGAATCAGATGCGGTATTTCGACGGTCGGGTGTGGACCGCGCAGACTCAGCCTCGCGATTGATGTAGTGCCGCGTTAGAAGCGCGGCGCTCTTGCTATGTCGAAGCTGCCGCGACAAGTTGCGATCGGCTACCGGCGCGCCGACCGGGGCGTAGCCAAGCTCACAGCACTGACGTCGACGACACCCGCGCCATCGACTCTCGGACAGCGGCGAGGGACCCCTCGGGGAAGTCCACCGCCCCACCGATCCGGGTCGCAGCCAGCTCTGCCTCGGCGCTTTCCTCGATCGCCACCAGCAGTCGAGCAGTAGCAAGAGGGTCAGGGCCGAACGCCAAGAGACCATGGTTGGCCAGCAAAACCGCGGTTGTCGCCGGGTGTCGTCCGAGAGCCTCGGCGATGTTCCGAGCAGACATACCCGACCCACGAGGTCCCCATGCCGCCACTGGCACGTCTTCGGCCTGCCCGAAACGAAGCAACGGCTCAAACCGGCACGGCAACGGCCGGTGGGCCAGCGCGAAAGCCGTCGCGGCGGGAGAGTGGGTGTGAATTACTGCGCCGACGTCAATGCGAGCGTTGTAAACGACGCTGTGCATGGCGATAATTTCGGCGTTCTCCGGCGCCAGCTCGCCGTCAACGACGTCGCCATCGAGACTGACTGTGGCCAGCTGGTCAGGGCGCAACTCTCGCACGTACCCGGTCGTGGTCAGCAAGAACCGATCCGCGTCGAGCCTGGCGCTCAGGTTGGCAAGCCCGGAGTGCGATAGCACCCCCGAGACGAGTAGATGCTTGTTAGCTTCGATGATCCGTTGAGCATGGGTTTGCACTTCGTGTGCAGTGGTCATCTCGCATTCTCCGAATCCCGTTTCATTCGATCCATTTTGCTGCAAACAGATCTGCTGCGCATTCGGATCATGGACGTGTTTCGATGACCCATTCTTCGTGTCGGCTCCGCCTGCCTGAGCGTGCTCTTCCGCGCAAGTGCAGTCAATGAGGTGGGGCCGACGAGTTGCGCGCCGTCCGGTCGGACTTTGCGTTGTTCATGCGCGAGGAGTGCGCCACGAAGCTGACGCACGCACCTAACCATCCCTGGGCGGTCAGCACGGCAGCCTGCATGGCACTTCCGCCGGGCGCGAACGCGGCCGCACAACCGAGGGGATCGCCGCCTTTCGTTGTGTCACCCAAAGATGGGCGTCAACGGGTTACCCCCGCACGGGGACAACCCGCGCGGTCAGGCTGTGGGGATCCATCCCCAGCAGAAACTGATATCCACCCAGCAGGGACTCGGGTCGGTCGCCACCAGCAAAGCCGCAGACGGCGCTCCCGCTCCCGTCACTAAGCGCGCACTCTCACGTGAGGCAACGACGCCCCCTACGCGCGCGTCTTGACGTGAGGCAAACGGGCTGACATTGGTTGGGGGAAGCTCAGCCGCCCAGTCGCGCAAGCACCCCGGCAACTACCGAATCCACCGGCACGGACGCCTGATCGCCCGTGCCCAGGTCCTTGACCCCGACGGTCCCGGTCTCGAGGTCCCGGTCGCCGGCCACCAGCGCGATCCGGGCGCCGGAGCGGTCGGCCGCGCGCATCGCGCCCTTGAGCCCGCGGTCGCCATAGGCCATGTCGACGCGGACGCCGGCGGCGCGCAGCCGCGCCGCGAGTACCGCCAGCGCCAGCTTGGCGGGCTCGGAAAGCGGCACCCCGAACACGTCGCAGCGCGTGGTCTCCCCCACGCTCTTGTCCTCGGCGCGCAGGGCCAGCAGGGTCCGGTCGACGCCGAGCCCAAATCCGATGCCCGACAGGTCTTGCCCGCCGAGCTCGCGCATCAGGCCGTCGTAGCGGCCGCCGCCGCCGATGCCGGACTGCGCGCCCAGGCCGTCGTGCACGAACTCGAACGTGGTCTTGGTGTAGTAATCCAGCCCGCGCACCATCCGCGGGTTGATGACGTACGGCACCCCCAGTGCATCAAGGTGAGCCAGCACCGTGTCGAAGTGCTGTTTGGCGCCGTCGGACAGGTGATCCAGCAACACCGGCGCGTCGGCCGTCATCGCGCGTACCTCGGGCCGTTTGTCGTCGAGCACGCGCAGCGGGTTCAGCTGCGCACGCCGCCGCGTGTCCTCGTCGAGGTCGAGGCCAAACAGGAACTCCTGCAACAGTTCCCGGTACTGCGGGCGGCAGCTGTCATCGCCCAGCGAGGTGATCTCCAGCCGGAAACCGTCCAGGCCCAGCGAGCGGAAGCCGGCGTCGGCGACGGCGATCACCTCGGCGTCCAGCGCGGGATCGTCGACGCCGATCGCCTCCACCCCGACCTGCTGCAGCTGGCGATACCGGCCGGCCTGCGGGCGTTCGTAGCGGAAAAACGGCCCCGCGTAACAGAGTTTCACCGGCAGCGCGCCGCGGTCGAGGCCGTGTTCGATCACCGCACGCACCACGCCGGCGGTGCCCTCCGGCCGCAGCGTCACCGAGCGGTCACCGCGGTCGGCGAACGTGTACATCTCCTTGGCGACGACGTCGGTGGATTCGCCCACGCCGCGGGCGAACAGCGCTGTGTCCTCGAAGACGGGCAGCTCGACGTCGCCGTAACCGGCCCGCCGGGCCGCGGCCAACAGGCCGTCGCGCACCGCGACGAACTGCGCCGAATCCGGTGGGAGGTAGTCCGGCACCCCCTTGGGGGCAGAGAACTCTGTCACCGGCTCAGGCCCTCGAGGAACGGGTTGAAGCGCCGCTCGGCGCCGATGGTGGTCGCGTTGCCGTGTCCCGGCAGCACCACGGTGTCGTCGTCGAGCACCAACAGCTTGTCCATGATCGACGTCAGCAGGTCGCGGCCGCTGCCGCCGAACAGGTCCGTGCGGCCCACCGAGCGCTCGAACAGCGTGTCACCGGTAAGGACATAGCCCTTTTGGTCGGTGTCCTCCGACACCCGGAAGACCACCGATCCGCGCGTGTGCCCCGGTGTGTGATCGACATTGACGGTCACGCTGCCCAGGTCCAGCTTGTCGCCGTCGCGGTCCAGCTCCACCACCTGCTTGGGCTCGCGGAAAAACGCGCCCGTCACCAGCTGCGCCAGCCGCGGGCCGTAGCCGTGGATGGGGTCGGTCAGCATGAAACGGTCCTCGGGGTGGATGTAGGTGGGGCAGCCGAAGGTGTCGGACACCTTCTGGGCCGACCACATGTGGTCGATGTGCCCGTGGGTCAGCAGCACCGCGGACGGGGTCAGCCGGTTCTCGTCGAGGATTCGCCGCAGCGCGCCCATCGCACGCTGGCCGGGATCGACGATGACGGCGTCGGTTCCGGGGCGTTCGGCCAGCACATAGCAGTTGCACGCCAACATGCCGGCGGGGAATCCGGTGATCAACACGGTTCCCAGTTTCCCACGGGGGCCGGTTGGCGCCGGTCAGGGCGCCCCCATTAGCCTGGGCTGGCTATCTCGGGCCCGACGACCGACATGGAGGCATACCCGCCGTGCCGACCAACGAACAGCGACGTGCCAGCGCCAAGCGCAAGCTCGAACGGCAGCTGGAGAGGCGCCAGAAGCAGGCCAAGAGGCGCCGCGTCATGGTGATCGCCGGGGCCTCGATCGCGGCGGTGGCCGTGATCGTGGCGGTGGTGATCGCCGTCGTCAACACCAAGCACGAGCACAAGAGCAACACCGCGGCGCCGACGAGCACCCCCGCGGCCAGCAGCTCCCCCGAGAGCACGACGCCCGCGACGCCGCCCGGACAGGTTCCCCCGCTGCCGGCGTTCAAGCCGTCGGCCAACCTGGGCGCCAACTGCCAATACCCGGCGTCGTCGGACACGGCTGCCAAGCAGGTCAAGCCGCCGCGCACCGGCAAGGTCCCGACGGACCCGGCGCAGGTGAGCGCCAGCATGGCGACGAGCCAGGGCAACATCGGCCTGATGCTGGCCAACAACGAATCGCCTTGCACGGTCAACAGTTTCGCGAGCCTGATCGGCCAGAAGTACTTCGACGGCACCAAATGCCACCGGCTGACCACCTCGGACACGTTGGGCGTCCTGCAATGCGGCGACCCCAAGGGCGACGGCACCGGCGGCCCCGGCTATCAATTCGCCAACGAGTACCCGACCGACCAGTACCCGCCCAACGACCCCAAGTTGCAGCAGCCGGTGCTCTATCCGCGCGGCACCCTGGCGATGGCCAACGCAGGGCCGGGCACCAACGGCAGCCAGTTCTTCATGGTTTACAAGGACTCGCAGCTGCCGCCGCAGTACACGGTCTTCGGCACCATCCAGCCCGACGGGCTCGCCGTCCTGGACAAGGTCGCCAAGGCGGGCGTCGCCGGCGGCGGCGAAGACGGGCCGCCGGCCAGCGAGGTCACCATCAAGTCGCTGCTGCTCGACTAAACCCGGAGCAGCGCAACACCATCGCGTGGATTGCTGAGAATCGCCAGACTCGCGTGCCCCACCGTTTAGGGTTCGTGGGGTGAGTATTGATCCGGAGTCCTTCGGTCATTACCAAATAGTGGAGTTGCTGGGCCGCGGCGGCATGGGGCGCGTGTACCGCGCGTTCGATGCGTCCACTGACCGGGTGGTGGCCCTCAAAGTGCTCCCGCCGCACCTGGCCGAGGATCAGGACTTTCAGCACCGTTTCCGCCGCGAGGCGCGCATCGCGGCCGGGCTCAACGACCCGCACATCGTGCCCATCCACGGTTACGGCGAGATCGACGGCCAGCTGTACGTCGACATGCGGCTGATCGAGGGCCGCGACCTGTCGGAGTACATCGACGAGAGCGGCGGCCGGCTGTCCCCAGAGCGCACGGTTGCGGTGATCGAACAGGTTGCGGCCGCGCTGGATAGCGCCCACCGGGTGGGTTTGGTGCACCGCGACATCAAGCCGAAGAACATCCTCGTGACGACCGCGCAGAATTTCGTCTACCTGATCGACTTCGGCCTCGCCCGCGCCGAGTCGGACACCCAACTGACCCACACCGGCGCCACGATGGGCACCGTGGCGTACCTGGCGCCCGAGCGCTTCAGGGGGACAACGGATCACCGCGCCGACGTGTATTCGTTGGCCTGCGTGCTGTACGAGTGCCTGACCGGCAGCCGCCCCTACCCCGGCGACAGCCTGGAAGAACAGCTGCACGCGCACGTCAACGCGCCGCCGCCGCGGGCGTCGATCATGGCGCCCGGCATACCGCCGGCCTTCGATGCGGTGATATCGCGGGGCATGGCGAAGGACCCGGAAGCCCGCTACCAGTCGGCCATCGAGCTCGCGGAGGCGGCCCGGGCGGCGCTGTCCGGCCACGTCGATTCGGCGGTCGCCCCCGCCCCGGCGGCGCCCCCGCAGCCTCCCGATACGAGGACCTCGAGCAGGCGCCTGGTCCTGGGGATCGTCGGCGGGTCGCTCGTCGCCCTGGCGGCGGTGGTGGCCCTGGTCATCTCCCTGGTTTCCCAGAGCCACGGCTCCACCAACACCGCGGCGTCCAGCACCCCGACGCGCGCCAGGGTGCCCACCAGGCCGGGCTCGGCCCCGGGGACGTCCTCCGCCGCCGCCGCGACGGTGCCGCCGCTGCCCGCGTTCGCGCCCCCGCCCGACGTCGGTGCCAATTGCCTATACCCGCCGTCGCCGGACCCGGCCAGCAAGCCCGCCAGCCCGCCACGATCCGGCAGGGTGTCCACCGAACCGGCCCAGATCCACGCCGTCATCTCGACCAACTTCGGCGACATCGGCATCCAGCTCGCCAACAACGAGTCCCCGTGCACGGTGAACAGCTTCATCAGCCTGGCGAAGCAGGGATTCTTCGACAACACCATCTGCGGGCGGATGATCGACGAGCCGGAGGGGGGGACGCTGTTGTTCGGCGGCGGCGATGCCGACGGCGGCGGCGGCGCCGGCTATGAATTCGCCGACGAATACCCCACCAACCAGTACAAGGCGAACGATCCCGAGCTCAAGCAAACCGTGATCTATCCGCGCGGGACGGTGGCGATGGCCACCAACGGGCCGAACACCAGCGAGAGCCAGTTCTTCCTCGTCTTCCGGGACGCCGAGATCGAGCCCACGTCGACGGTGTTCGGCTCGGTCGACCAGGCCGGCCTGGAAACCCTCGACAAGATCGCCAAGGTGGGGGTCGCCGGCAACCGCACCCGGGGCATGCCGGCGAGCACGGTCACGATCGACTCGGTGCGGGTGGGCTAGACGCGATCCCAACGGGTACTCCAGCGCTTCGGAATGAGCCCGCGAGTATCGGGAGGGTGCGATGGCCGCCAACAGCGCCGTGGAAATCCGGTTTGGCGCACCGGAGAACGTTTTGGAAGTTCAAATCGGCACCGTCGAAGTCGACGTGCCGCGGTCGATCGGCTATTTCGGGGGCCTCGCCGCGGCCGCCGGCCTGGGGCTGATCGAACCGCCGCTGGCGCTGTTCATCGCCGCGGTCCCCCTCTACAAGGTGCTCACCAACACCGCACTGCCCAGGGCGGTTCGCGTCGTGGGCGAGGTGCTCGAAGGGGCGGCGAAACCGGTGGGCAGCGACGCGGAGGGCGTCATCGTGCTGGAGGATCAGCGCGCGTCCGACACGCAGGTGGTGCAGGTCCGGTCGCAGCGCAAGCGGGCCGCCAGCCGCCGTTGAGCCGCCTCAGGCTGCGGAAGTCACCCGGTACACGTCGTAGACGCCCTCGACGTTGCGCACGACATTGAGCAGGTGCCCGAGGTGCTTGGGGTCGCCCATCTCGAAGGTGAACCGGCTGATCGCGACCCGGTCCCCCGACGTGGTGACCGACGCGGAGAGGATGTTGACCTTCTCGTCGGCGAGCACCCGGGTGATGTCGGACAGCAGCCGGTGCCGGTCGAGCGCCTCGACCTGGATGGCGACCAGGAACACCGACGACGCCGACGGCGCCCACAGCACCTCGATGATGCGCTCGGACTGCTGTTGCAGCGACGCGGCGTTGGTGCAGTCGGTGCGGTGCACGCTGACCCCGCCGCCGCGGGTGACGAAGCCCATGATCTGGTCGCCCGGCACGGGCGTGCAGCACTTGGCCAGCTTGGTCAGCACGCCCGGGGCGCCGGGGACCGAGACGCCGACGTCGTCGCTGCTGCGCGGGCGCCGCAGCATGGTGGTCGGCGTGGACCGCTCGGCGAGCTCCTCCTCGGCCTGGTCGATGCCGCCGAGCTCGGCCAGCAGCCGCTGCACCGCGTGCTTCGCCGACACGTGCCCCTCACCGATCGCGGTGTAGAGCGCCGACACGTCGGTGTAATGCAACTCGCGGGCCACCGCGGCCATCGACTCGCCATTCACCAAGCGCTGCAACGGAAGTCCGCCGCGGCGCACCTCGCGGGCCATCGCCTCCTTGCCGGCCTCCAGCGCCTCTTCGCGGCGCTCCTTGGCGAACCACTGCCGGATCTTCGCCTTGGCGCGCGGCGACACCACGAACTGCTGCCAGTCCCGCGACGGCCCGGCATTGGGCGCCTTGGACGTGAAAACCTCGACGACTTCGCCGTTTTCGAGCTTGCGCTCCAGCGCCACCAGACGGCCGTTGACCCTGGCGCCGATGCAGCGGTGGCCGACCTCGGTGTGCACCGCGTAGGCGAAATCGATCGGCGTCGACCCCGTCGGCAGCGTGATCACGTCGCCCTTGGGGGTGAACACGAAGATCTCTTGGACCGCAAGGTCATAGCGCAGCGACTCCAGGAACTCGCCCGGGTCGGCGGCCTCCCGTTGCCAGTCGAGCAGCTGGCGCATCCAGGCCATGTCGTCGATTTCGGCGGCGGCGTGCGGATGCGGAAGTCCGTTGCGGCCCTTGGCTTCCTTGTAGCGCCAGTGCGCGGCGATCCCGTATTCGGCGGTGCGGTGCATGTCGCGGGTGCGGATCTGCACCTCCAGCGGCTTGCCCTCGGGCCCGACGACGGTGGTGTGCAGCGACTGGTAGACGCCGTAGCGGGGCTGCGCGATGTAATCCTTGAACCGGCCCGCCATCGGCTGCCACAGCGAATGCACCACGCCGACAGCGGCGTAACAGTCGCGGATCTCGTCGCACAGGATGCGGATGCCGACCAGGTCGTGGATGTCGTCGAAGTCGCGGCCCTTCACGATCATCTTCTGGTAGATCGACCAGTAGTGCTTGGGGCGGCCCTCCACCACCGCCTTGATCTTCGACGCGTTCAGCGTGTTGATGATCTCGGTGCGGACCTTGGCCAGGTAGGTGTCCCGCGACGGCGCGCGGCCGGCGACCAGCCGCACGATCTCCTCGTACTTCTTGGGGTGCAGGATCGCGAAGGAAAGGTCCTCCAGCTCCCACTTGACGCTGGCCATGCCTAGCCGATGGGCAAGGGGCGCAATCACTTCCAGCGTCTCACGGGCCTTGCGCGCCTGCTTCTCGGGCGGCAGGAAGCGCATGGTGCGCATGTTGTGCAACCGGTCGGCGACCTTGATGACCAGCACCCGCGGGTCGCGGGCCATCGCGGTGATCATCTTGCGGATGGTCTCGCCCTCGGCGGCGCTGCCCAGCACCACCCGGTCCAGCTTGGTCACGCCGTCGACGAGATGGCCGACCTCCTCGCCGAACTCCTCGCTCAACGCCTCGAGGGTGTAACCGGTGTCCTCGACGGTGTCGTGCAGCAGCGCGGCCACCAAAGTCGTGGTGTCCATGCCCAATTCGGCCAGGATGTTGGCGACGGCCAGCGGGTGGGTGATGTAGGGGTCACCGGAGTGGCGCAACTGGGTGGCGTGCCGGGAGTCGGCGACCTCGAAGGCGCGCTGCAGCATCGACAGGTCCGCTTTGGGGTAGACCTCGCGGTGCACCGCGACCAGCGGTTCGAGCACGGGGTTCAGCGCGCTGCGCTGGGCCGTCATCCGGCGGGCCAGCCGGGCCCGAACCCGGCGCGAGGCGCTCGTCTTCTCGACCGGGGGCTCCCCGACGAGCAGGGGTTGCGTGACGTCCGCGGGCGCGTCGAGCGCCTGCGCCGCGCTCTTCTCGTCAGCCACGTTGGTCACCTCCGACCTCGAGGATATCGCTTCTGTCCGACCGCCCGGCCGCGTCGAGTGTGCGCCGAGGGCCTTGGGTGTGCGGCTACGGCGACGAGACGCCAAAATTCACGCCCTACGGGCACACTCAACGCCGCCAGTTCACACTCAACTGCCGAAACAGGGCCGTGGCTAGGCCCTGCTCAGGCTGTAGACGGGCAGCGGCGCGATGGCCTCGCGGCCGCCCAGCGCGGTGAGTTCCATGACCACCGCGGCCGCGCTCACGTGCGCCCCGGCGCGTTGCAGCAGCCGAGTGGCGGCGCCCAGGGTGCCGCCGGTCGCGAGCACGTCGTCGATGATCACAACGTCGCGGCCGCGCAAATCGATCCCGTCGGCGGGGATCTCCAGGGTGGCCGTGCCGTACTCCAGGTCGTACTGCTCGGCGTGCACCGGCGGGGGCAGCTTGCCCGACTTCCGGATCGCCAGCACGCCCGTGCCGAGCCGGCCGGCCACCGCCGCGGCGACCAGGAAGCCGCGGGAGTCGATGCCCGCCACCAGGTCCGCGCCGGACGCGACGTCGATCAACGCGTCGACGACCGCCGTCATCCCGGCCCGGTCGGCGAAGACGGGGGTGAGGTCCTTGAACTGGACGCCGGGCTTCGGGAAGTCCGCGACATCGCGGGCCAGCGACGCGATCAGCTCGGCCACGCCGGTCACTGCACCAGCGCCCATCGGTCCATGTTCCAGCCCACGCCCCAGCGCGTCGGATTCCTGCTCACGGCGTACATCTTCTTCGACTTCAGCAGCGTGCGCTGCTGGCGGTACAGCGGCAGGGTCGGCATGTCGGCCCACAGGATCGGCGCCGCCTGCGCCAGCAGCCTGGCCCGCTCGGCGGGGTCGGCCGACACGGCCAGCGCGCTGATGGCGCCGTCGACCTGGGGGTTCGAGTACCCGGACAGGTTGTTGCCGTTGCCGCTGTGCAGGTCGTAGGCGTCCATCGCCGAGGAACCGGTCGATCCGCTGCCGCTGGCCCCACCGGTGCTGGCCAGCAGCACGTCGATCTTGCCGTCCCGCAGCGCCTGCGGCCCCGAGGTGTCCAGCTTGGTGTCGGCCACGGTGATGCCGGCCGCGGCGCAGGACTTGGTCATGACCCCCACGGTCACCGCCAGCCGCGCGTTGGGCCCCTGGTAGCCGACCCGCACCGGCAGCGGCGCGCCGCCCAGCGCGTCGCGGGCCGCGTTGGGGTCCGCCTTGGCGAACGGGCCGGCCTCGGCGGCGCCCTCGCCGGCGGCGATCGCGTCCTCGGTGGCGGGTTGCAGACGCGTGTTGGCGATCGCCACCCCGGCGTCGTGCGCGATCGTGTCGCGCGGGGTGCACAGCGCGACGGCGCGCCGGGCCTTGGGCTGCGCCAGCGGCCCCTGCGGCGCGAAGATCATCTGCACGATGCCGTCCGACGGCGACTCGCTGCGCTCGAAGTTGTCCGGGGTGGACAGCGTCCCGGAGGAGCCGGACGCGACGTCGACCACGTCGACGCTGCGGTTGTTGACCCGGTCCTGGATGTCGGGCCCCTGCGGCCAGACGGTGATGCGCTTGGTGATCGGCTTGGGACCCCACCAGCGGTCGTTGGCGACGAGCACCACGGCGCCGCCGCTGAGCATCGACTCGATCTTGTACGGCCCCGACGACGGGAAGCGCTTCAGGTCCAGGCCGGGCTTGAGGTCCCAGATGCTGTTCCACGCCTTCGCGATGCGGTCGACGACCTGCGAGTTGTTGCTCAACAGCGCAGCCGTCACGTCCACGTTCAGCTCGTCGGCGATGACGTGGGACGGCATCAGCGAGGTCGCGCCGAACAGCTGGTTGTAGTCGACGACCCCGCGGTCGGGGACGAAGGACACCCGCGCCTTCTTCTGGCCCGGGATGCATTCGATGTTGGCGATGTCGACGTAACCCGCCTGGCTGGCCGCGTCGAATCCGGGGAACCGACCGGACTGCGCCGCCCAGGCCAGGACCAGGTCGTCACAGGTCACCGGCTTGCCGTCGCTGTAGACGGCGTTGTCGGCGATCTGGTAGTCGAGGACCAGCGGCGAACCGCTGACGACCGCGACGGTCCCGAAGTCGTGGTCGGCGACGACCTGCCCGTCCGGGCCGTGATAGCCGAAGCCCGTGAGCGTGCGGGCGAACGCCTGCGCCCCCGCCGATGCGGCGCCGACGACGGTGTTGGTGTTGTAGGTGGCCAGCGGGCCGTCGACCACGTAATCGATCTGCGAGGCGGCGCTACCCGAACAGGCCGTCAGCCCGAAAGCCGCCACCACGAGCCCGGCCAATGCCAGCCGACACCAGGTGGCCATCGCGGCTACCGCCGGCCGGCGTTTCGCTTGCCGCTCGGACGCCGGGTTCCGGTGGGTCGTACCGGCCGCGCACCCGGCGCCGGCTTGTTCGCGACGGGCTTGCTGGGCGCCTCGGGCTCCTCGGCGGCCTCGGTGACGTCGGTGGCCTCGGTGGCTTCCGTGCCGCCCTCGGCGGGCTCCTCGGCGGCCGACTCGGCGTGGGAGGGCTTGCGCCGCTTGAGGACCCGGCGCGTGTGGGTGCGCACCAGCTCGGTGCGTTCGCGCAAGGTGACCAGCAACGGGGTGGCGAAGAAGATCGACGAATACGTGCCGACCAGGATGCCGACCAGCTGCACCAGCGCCAGGTCCTTGAGCGTGCCGACGCCCAGCAGCCACACCGCCACGACCATCAGCGCCAGCACGGGCAGCACGCCGATCAGGCTGGTGTTGATCGAGCGCATGAACGTCTGGTTGATCGCCAGGTTCGCGTGCTCGGCAAAGGTGCGCCGGTTGGTGTGCTGGAAGTCGCGGGTGTTCTCCTCGACCTTGTCGAACACGATGACGGTGTCGTACAGCGAAAAGCCCAGGATGGTCAGCAGGCCGATGACCGTGGCCGGGGTGACCTCGAAGCCGACCAGCGAATACACGCCGGCGGTGACGGTCAGGTCGAAACACATGGTGGTCAGCGCGGAGATCGCCATGTAGCGCTCGTAGCGCACGGTGATGTAGAGGCTCACCAGCGCCAAGAACACCACAAGGGCGATCAGCGCCTTCTTGGTGATCTGGTCGCCCCAGGTCTCCGACACCGCCGAGTCGCTGATGGCCTGCTTGCTCGGCTTGCCGTCGTTGCCCTTCGGCTGGAATGCGTCGAACAGCGCGTTGCGCAGCTTGGTGGTCTGGTCGTTGGTCAGGGTCTCCGAGCGGATCTGCACCGTCGCCGAGGCGCCGTTGCCGACGATGACCACAGACTCCGGGTCCTTGCCGATCGCCTTGCGGAACACCTCGGACACCTGCGACGTCTGGGCGTTACCCCGGGGCATCGAGACCGTCGTGCCCCCCTTGAAGTCGATCCCGAAGGTGAAGCCGCGCAGGATGATGCTGAGCAGGGCGATCGCGACGATCGCGCCGCTGATCCCGTACCACAGCTTGCGGCGGCCGATCACTTCGAACGCGCCGGTGCCGGTATAGAGCCGGGAAATGAAGTTGTGGTGCGGCAACTCGGTGGCGCCGGTCAGCTCGACCGCGCCTTCGGACGCCTTGGAGGAAGTCATGCGCTAACCCCGTCCCGTCTTCACGTCCGCGGCGGCCAGGCGTTCGCGCGCGGCCTGCTGCACGGCCCCCAGGCCGTTGTACGCCGGCTTGGCCAGCGTCGCGGACTTGGAGGCCAGGTAGACCAGCGGCCAGGTCACCAGGAACACCACCACGACGTCGAGGATCGTGGTGAGTCCCAGGGTGAAGGCGAAGCCGCGCACCTGGCCGATCGCCAGGGCGTAGAGCACCGCGGCGGCCAGGAAGGTGACGGCGTTGCCCGACACGATCGTCTTGCGGGCCCGCACCCACCCGCGTGGCACCGCCGACCGGAACGAACGGCCCTCTCGTATCTCGTCTTTGATGCGTTCGAAGAAGACGACGAACGAGTCGGCGGTGGTGCCGATGCCGATGATCAGACCCGCGATGCCGGCCAGGTCCAGGGTGTAGTTGATCTGGCGACCCAGGATCACCAGGATCGCGAAAACCATTGCGCCGGAAGCGGTCAGCGACAACGCCGTGAGCAAGCCCAGCACGCGGTAGTACAGCAACGAATACAGCAACACCAGGACGAGGCCGATGGCGCCGGCGAGCAGGCCGGCCCGCAGCGAGGTCAATCCCAGTGTCGCCGAGACGGTTTGGGCCTCCGAGGCTTCGAAGGACAGCGGCAGCGACCCGTATTTCAGGACGTTGGCCAGCTGCTTCGCCGTGGACGCGTTGAACGGCGGCTGGCCGCCGGAGATCTGGGTGCGCCCGCCGGGGATGGCCTCCTGGATCATCGGCGCGCTGACCACCTGGGAGTCGAGCGTGAACGCGGTCTGGGTGCCGACGTGCGCGGCGGTGAAGTCCGCCCAGGTGTTCGCGGCGGCGGGTTTGAACTGCAGGTCGACGACGTAGCCGATGCCGCGCTGGTTCTGGCTCGACGTGGCGTTGGCTATCTGATCGCCGCTGATGATCGACGGGCCCAGCAGGTAGGCGACCTTGTGGTCGGTCGAGCAGGTCACCAGCGGCAGGGCCGGGTCGTCGTTGCCGGCGAGGATGTCGTCCTTCTTATCGCACTGGGTCGCCTGGAACTGCAGGGCGAGGAACTGGATGCCCTGGCGGGTGCTCTGCCGCCACTCCTTTTCCTCGGCGATGCGTCCATGATTTCGGCGCGGCCGGTGACCGCCGACAGCGGCAGGCCGTCGGCGATGCCCTTGGCGGTGCAG
>NZ_LZIS01000085.1 GCF_001667015.1 Mycobacterium sp. E3198
CCCGACCCCCAGGACGCGCAGACGACGATCAGCTGGGCACCGCGCGCGGCCAGCTCGGTGTAGAGCGCCGGGAAGCGGATGTCGTAGCAAACGCTCAATCCCACCCGCACACCGTCGACGTCGACCACCACCGGCTCGCGGCCGGGCGCGACGGTGCGCGACTCGGCGAAGCCGAACGCGTCGTAGAGGTGGATCTTGTCGTAGTGGGTGTCCGGCCGGTTGGGGCCGCCGGGACCGGCCACGATCAGCGTGTTGGTCACCCGACCGTCGCCGGCGGGGGTGAACATCCCGGCGATCACCGTGATCCCGGCCTCCGCCGCGATCCCGCGCACCCCGCCCGCCCAGGGGCCGTCGGTCGGCTCGGCGACCGGAGCCAGCGGGACGCCGAACCGGCACATGGTCGCCTCCGGGAAGACCACCAGCGCGGCGCCCGCGTCGGCGGCCCGGCGCGTGTAGTCCCGCACCAGCTCCAGGTTCGCCGCCGGATCGCTGCCGGACAGGATCTGCGCCAAGGCGATTCGCATGGGCGCCAGCCTAGGCGTTGTTGGCGATCCATTCCGCGGTCAGGCGTTGCTCCATGGCCACCAGCTCGGCCAGCTGGGCGCCGATGAGCCGCTCCACCTTGCCGCCGATGAGTGGGATCCGCACCTGGACGGTGACGCGGTAGGCGATCCGCGCACCGCTGGGCGTCGGGGACAGCTCGCCGGTGCCCGAAACGTGCACCGGGGTGCCCTCGATCGTGCCCGCGATGGACGCCGACGCGATGCCGTCGTTGATCGGTCCCCACGTCTCTTCGCGTCTGACGCGGACGTCGCCCCGGTGCAGCTGCTTGACCACGGCGGCCAAGTTGTGGCTGCGCACCACCTGCAGCGTGACCACCGCGACGGTGCCGTCGTCCCCGGACTCGCCGCCGCGCCGCATCGACTCCAGCCTGGCCTCGTCGACGGGGATGTCGGCCAGCCTGGCCCGCCAATAGCCCTCGTGGTGGAAGGCCCGATGAACCTGTTCGACGCTCGCCTCGTAATCGGCCGACAAGTCGAATGAACGCGGCATAGCTGGCCAGGCTACCGTTACGGCCCATGAAACCGACCGGTGCCGGTTCGCTGTTCGCCGGTGCGCATGTCGCCGAGGCGGTGCCGCTGGCGCCGTTGACGACGTTGCGGGTCGGGCCCGTCGCGCGACGCCTGATCACCTGCACCAGCACCGAACAGGTGGTCGCCGTACTGCGGCAGCTCGACTCAGAATCCGGCGGCGGGCCGGTGCTGGTGTTTGCCGGTGGCTCCAACCTCGTGGTCGCCGACACGCTGACCGACCTGACCGCGGTGCGCCTCGCCAACGACGCCGTCACCGTCGACGGCAACGTGGTGCGCGCCGCGGCGGGCGCCGTCTGGGACGACGTGGTCCGCACGGCCATCGAGCACGGTTTGGGCGGCCTGGAATGCCTGTCCGGCATCCCGGGGTCGGCCGGGGCGACCCCGGTGCAGAACGTCGGGGCCTACGGCGCGGAGGTGTCCGACACCATCACCCGGGTTCGGGTGCTGGACCGCGGCACCGGCGCGGTGCGCTGGGTGCCCGGCGGCGAGCTCGGCTTCGGCTATCGCACCAGCGCGTTCAAGCGGGTCAACCGGTCGGGCGGCGAAATCCCTTCCGTGGTACTGGAAGTCGAGTTCGCGCTGGACCCGTCGGGCCGCAGCGCGCCGTTGCGCTACGGCGAGCTGACGGCCGCGCTGAACGCGGCCAGCGGCGAGCGCGCCGACCCGAAAGCCGTCCGCGACGCGGTGCTGAGGCTGCGGGGCCGCAAGGGCATGGTGCTCGACGCCGCGGACCACGACACCTGGAGCGTGGGTTCGTTCTTCACCAACCCGGTGGTTTCGCCGGGGGCCTACGGGCGGCTGGCCGATCGCGTCGAGGGACCGGTTCCGCACTACCCGGCGCCGGACGGCGTCAAGCTGGCGGCGGGGTGGTTGGTGGAGCGGGCGGGCTTCGGCAAGGGATATCCGGAGCCCGAGCCCGGCGGCCACCAGGCGCCCTGCCGGCTGTCGACCAAGCACGCGCTCGCGCTGACCAACCGCGGGAACGCCACCGCCGGGGACGTGATCGAGCTGGCCCGCACCGTACGTGACGGAGTCCGCGCTGTGTTTGGTATCACACTGGAACCGGAGCCTGTCCTGCTCGGTTGCAGGCTGTAGCCGCAAATCGCGTCCATCCGCGCCTCAGGTCCGAATTGTCATGGCGGGGTGGGGGTCTTGTCTCACGGTATCTTTAATTGTCGTGAGCACCTCCAGTTCCCCTCCGCCGGTCAACCGGCGCCTGGCCTTGGCGGCCCTGGGACTCGGCGTGTTTGCCCCCGGTGTCTTGGCCGCCTGCGCCGGCACCGCGGCCAACAAGGAGGCCGAGAAGAAGAAGGAGCCTGCGGCCCCGCAGCTGAAGTTCGCGCCGGCCGACGCCGCCGCCGACGTGGTCCCGATCGCGCCGATCAGCGTCCAGGTGACCGACGGCTGGTTCCAGAAGGTGGCGCTGACCAACTCGTCGGGCAAGGTCGTCGCCGGCGCATTCAACCAGGATCGCACCGTCTACACCACCACCGAGCCGCTGGGCTACGACGCGACCTACACCTGGAGCGGCTCGGCCGTCGGCCACAACGGCAAGGCGGTCCCGGTGAGCGGCAAGTTCACCACCGTGTCGCCGAGCAAGAAGATCGGCGGGGCGTTCCAGCTGGCCGACGGCCAGACCGTCGGCGTCGCCGCGCCGATCATCATCCAGTTCGACTCGCCCATCAGCGACAAGGCCTCGGTCGAGAAGGCGCTCACGGTCACCACCGACCCGCCCGTCGAAGGCAGCTGGGCCTGGCTGCCCGACGAGGCGCAGGGCGCGCGCATCCACTACCGGACCCGCGAGTACTACCCGGCCGGCACCACCGTCAACGTCGACGCCAAGTTCTACGGGCGGCCGTTCGGCGACGGCGCCTTCGGTGCCGATGACATCTCGTTGCACATCCAGATCGGTCGCCGGCAGGTGGTGAAGGCCGAGGTCTCCTCGCACCGCATCCAGGTGGTCACCGACGCCGGCGTCATCATGGACTTCCCGTGCAGCTACGGCGAGGCCGACAAGGCGCGCAACGTCACCCGCAACGGCATCCACGTGGTCACCGAGAAGTACGCCGACTTCTACATGTCCAACCCGGCCGCCGGCTACACCAACGCCCACGAACGCTGGGCGGTTCGGATCTCCAACAACGGCGAATTCATCCATGCCAACCCGTCGAGCGCCGGCGCGCAGGGCAACAGCAACGTGACCAACGGCTGCATCAACCTGTCGACGTCCGACGCCGAGCAGTACTACCGCACCGCGATCTACGGCGACCCGGTCGAGGTGACCGGGAGCTCGATCGAGCTGTCCTACTCCGACGGCGACATCTGGGACTGGGCCGTGGACTGGGACACCTGGGTGGCGATGTCGGCGCTGCCGCCCCCGACGGCGCACCCGCCGGCGACCCAGATTCCGGTCACCGCGCCGGTCACGCCGACGGACGCGCCGACCTTGTCGGGCACGCCGACGACCACCACAACGACGACGACTACTCGCCCCGGCGGTTGAACCGCGTCGCGCTGGCCTGATCTCGTGGCTTGATGACGATCAGGTCCAGGTCCACATGGGACGGCCGTGAGGCCACGAATCCGATCACCTCGGCGACGTCCGCCGCCACCAGCGGCGTCAGCCCGCGGTAGACGTCATCCGCCCGCTGTTGGTCGCCGTCGAAGCGCACCAGCGAGAATTCGGTTTCGACGGCGCCCGGCGCAATCTCGGTGAGCCGCACGGGTTTTCCCAACAGCTCACCGCGCAGCGTGCGGTGCAGCGCGCCCTGCGCGTGCTTGGCCGCGGTGTAGCCGGCGCCGCCGTCGTAGGTCTCCATGGCGGCGACCGAGGTGACCGTGACGATCAGGCCGTCGCCGGAGTCGATCAGCTTCGGCAGCAGCGCGCGGGTGACGCGCAGGGTGCCCAGCACGTTGGTCTCCCACATCCACTGCCAGTGCCCGAGGTCGGCGTCGGCGACGGATTCCAGTCCCCACGCGCCGCCGGCGTTGTTGACCAACACATCGACCCGGCCCACTTCGTCGGCCAGCGCCTGCACGGCGGCGTCGTCTGTGACGTCGGCCACAAAGGCGGTGCCGCCGATCTCGTCGGCCAGTGCCTTGAGCCGGTCCGCTCGGCGCGCCACCGCGACCACGTGGAATCCCTGTGCCGCAAGGGTTTTCGCGGTCGCTTCGCCGATGCCCGAACTGGCGCCGGTGACCACCGCGACCCGTTGTTGTCCCCCAGCTGCGTTCACACGGAACAACTCTAGTGAACGTGCTACGTTCTCGGGGTGCTCCTTGGCGCCCTGATCAACAACACCGCCGCGTGTCTGTGCGCGGCGGGTGCGTGTTGTTGTCGCGCACTCTGCCGCTCCTGACCCTCAGGTGTGGCCGAAGCCGGCCATCGCAGAACTCGCACAAAAGGACACCCATGCGCACTACCCTTACCCGTAGCAACCATTCCCTCAGCCGCAAAGGCCTTCCGCGGATGCACCGCCAGATCCTGCCTCCGGCGCTACACATCTCGGACTCGGCCGCGGCCTCGGTCTTCCGGGCCGTGCGGCTGCGCGGCCCCGTCGGCCGCGACGTGATCGCGGCCGTCACCTCGTTGAGCATCGCCACGGTCAACCGCCAGGTCATCGCCCTGCTGGACGCGGGCCTGCTGCGCGAACGCGCCGACCTTGCCGTTTCCGGGGCCATCGGGCGCCCGCGGGTGCCGGTGGAGTTGAACCACGAACCGTTCGTGACGCTCGGCATCCACATCGGTGCGCGCACCACCAGCATCGTGGCCGCCGACCTGTTCGGCCGCACGCTGGACACCGTCGAAACCCCGACGCCGCTGTCGCCCGCCGGGCCCGCGCTGGCGTCCCTGGCCGAGAGCGCGTCGAAATACCTGCAGCGCTGGCACCGGCGCCGCCCGCTGTGGGCCGGCGTGGCGATCGGCGGCACCGTCGACGGCGCGACCGGCCTCGTCGACCACCCCCGCCTCGGGTGGCGGCAGGCGCCGGTCGGCCCCGTGCTGGCCGACGCGCTGGGACTGCCGCTGTCGGTGGCCTCGCACGTCGACGCGATGGCCGGCGCCGAACTGCTGCTCGGCCTGCGGCGATTCGCGCCGAGTTCGCCGACGAGCCTGTACGTCTACGCCCGCGAGACCGTGGGCTATGCCCTGGTGATCGGCGGGCGGGTGCACTGCCCGGCCAGCGGGCCGGGCACCATCGCGGCGCTGCCCGCCCACTCCGAGCTGCTCGGCGGCACCGGCCAGCTGGAGTCCACCGTCAGCGACGAGGCGGTGCTGGCCGCCGCGCGGCGACTGAAGATCCTGCCCGACGTCCCCGCCGCGACCCGCGTCGCCGGGGCCACCACCGCGATGACCGACCTGCTGCGGGTGGCCCGGGCCGGCAATCGGCCGGCGCAGGACCTGCTGGCCGAGCGGGCCCGGGTGCTCGGTGAGGCGGTCGCGTTGCTGCGCGACGTGCTCAACCCCGACGAGCTGGTGGTCGGCGGCCAGGCCTTCACCGAGTACCCCGAGGCGATGGGCCAGGTGGAGGCGGCGTTCGCCGGCCGCTCGGTGCTGCCGCCGCGCAACATCCGCGTCACCGCCTTCGGCAACCGGGTCCAGGAGGCCGGGGCCGGGACGGTGTCGCTGGGCGGGCTGTACGCGGACCCGCTGGGCGCGATGCGGCGCGCCGGGGCGCTGCAGTCGCGGCTGCCGGAGGTCGCCGCCGACGAGTCGTCCGCTTAGCGCGAACAGCGCCAATCGGTCCGGCCGCGGTCCGTCCTGTAAAGATGAAGGAGTGCGGCACGACGACGTCCTCCGGCGCAGCGACCCGCGCCGGGTTGCGGTACTGGCGGTGCACACCTCGCCGTTGGCCCAGCCGGGGACCGGTGACGCCGGAGGCATGAACGTCTACGTGCTGCAGACCGCGCTGCACCTGGCGCGGCGCGGCATCGAGGTGGAGATCTTCACCCGGGCCACCGCGTCGGCCGATCCGCCGGTGGCCCACGTGGCGCCGGGCGTGCTGGTGCGCAACGTGGTGGCGGGGCCCTTCGAGGGTCTGGACAAATACGACCTGCCGACGCAGCTGTGCGCGTTTGCCGCGGCGGTGCTGCGCGCCGAGGCGTCACACGAACCGGGTCACTACGACATCGTGCACTCCCATTACTGGCTGTCCGGGCAGGTCGGCTGGCTGGCCCGGGACCGATGGGCGGTGCCGTTGGTACACACGGCACACACGCTGGCCGCGGTGAAAAACGCGGCCCTGGCCGACGGGGACGCGCCCGAGCCGCCGCTGCGCACGGTGGGCGAGCAGCAGGTCGTCGACGAGGCGGACCGGCTGATCGTCAACACGGATGACGAAGCCGGCCAATTGATTTCGATCCACCGCGCCGATCCGGGGCGGATCGATGTGGTCCACCCCGGGGTGGACCTGGACGTATTTCGCCCGGGCGATCGCCGGGCGGCGCGGGCCGCGCTGGGGCTGCCGCTCGACGGTGACCTGGTGGCCTTCGTCGGGCGGATCCAGCCGCTGAAGGCCCCCGACATCGTGCTGCGCGCCGCGGCGAAACTGCCCGGGCTGCGCGTCGTGGTGGCCGGCGGGCCGTCGGGCAGCGGCCTGGCCTCCCCGGACGGACTGGTAAGGCTGGCCGGCGAACTCGGCATCGCCGAGCGGGTGACGTTTCTGCCGCCGCAGTCCCGCCCGGACCTGGCCACCCTGTTTCAGGCCGCCAATCTTGTTGCGGTGCCCAGTTATTCGGAGTCGTTCGGGCTCGTGGCCATCGAGGCGCAGGCATGCGGCACCCCGGTGGTGGCCGCGTCGGTCGGCGGCCTGCCGGTGGCGGTGCGCGACGGGATCTCCGGCACCCTGGTGTCCGGGCATGACGTCGGCGACTGGGCGGACGCCCTGGATCGGCTGCTGCGCCTGCCCGCGCCGCAGGCCGACGCGATGAGCCGCGCCGCCGCCGCACACGCGGCCACCTTCTCCTGGGAGAACACCACCGACGCGCTGCTGGCCAGCTACCGGCGCGCGATCGGCGACTTCACGGCCCTGCGTCAGCGCCGGTACGGCATGAAATCGGACCGGGCCGCGATGCGCAAGCCGCGCCGCTGGACCACCCGTCGCGGGGTGGGCGCGTGAACACCACCGTGGCGGCCGTGATCGAGCACACGCTGCAGGCCAGCGGGCTGACCTACTCGGAGTTCCCCGGGGCGCACGGCGGGCTGCCCGGCCTGGTCGTGGAACTGCCCGGTGAGCGCAAGCTCAAGACCAACACCATCCTGACCATCGGCGAGCATTCGGTGCGCGTGGAGGCGTTCGTGTGCCGCAAGCCCGACGAGAACCACGAGGGCGTCTACCGGTTTCTGCTGCGGCGCAACCGCCGGCTGTACGGGGTGGCCTACACGCTGGACAACGTCGGCGACATCTACCTGGTGGGCCGCATGTCGCTGGCGTCGGTCGACGCCGACGAGATCGACCGGGTGCTGGGGCAGGTGCTCGAAGCGGTGGATTCGGACTTTAATACGTTGCTCGAGTTGGGTTTTCGCTCGTCGATTCAGAAAGAATGGGAGTGGCGGGTGTCCCGCGGGGAGTCGCTGAAGAACCTGCAGGCGTTCGCCCATCTAATCGACGAAGACGACGATGCAGTGGGGGAACCCCCAGCCGCGGAGCGGCGAGGGGGACGCGAAGCGCGATGAGGTGGGGGTGCCCCGCTAGCGGGGGAGAGTCGAGCCAGGACGATTGAATAAGCTAGCCGGCATGGGAGACACGGCCACGCTGGTGCTGCTGCGCCACGGTGAGAGCGAATGGAACGCAAGCAACCAGTTCACCGGGTGGGTGGACGTCGACCTGACCGAAAAGGGGCGGTCCGAGGCGGTGCGCAGCGGCGAGCTGCTGACCGACCACGGCCTGCTGCCCGACGTGCTCTACACCTCGCTGCTGCGGCGGGCGATCACCACCGCGCACCTGGCGCTGGACACCGCCGACCGGCTGTGGATCCCGGTGCGGCGCAGCTGGCGGCTCAACGAACGCCACTACGGCGCGCTGCAGGGTCTCAACAAGGCCGAAACCAAGGACCGCTACGGCGAGGACCAGTTCATGGCCTGGCGGCGCAGCTACGACACGCCACCCCCGCCGATCGAGCGCGGCAGCGAATTCAGCCAGGACGCCGACCCTCGCTACGCCAACATCGGCGGCGGCCCGCTGACCGAATGCCTGGCCGACGTGGTGGTGCGGTTCCTGCCGTATTTCACCGACGTCATCGTCCCGGACCTGAGGGCCGGCAAGACGGTGCTGATCGTCGCGCACGGCAACTCGCTGCGCGCCCTGGTCAAGTACCTGGACGGGATGTCCGACGACGAGGTCGTGGGGCTCAACATCCCGACCGGCGTTCCGCTGCGCTACGACCTGGACGCGGGCCTGCGGCCGATGCTGCCGGGCGGTACGTACCTCGACCCGGAGGCCGCCGCGGCGGGCGCGGCGGCGGTTGCCAGCCAGGGCAAGGCCTGACCTGGCGCGCGGGCCGGCAGACGGGTTTTAAAGGCCTGTTTGCCAAACATCGAGTGAACGGGAGCGGAACACCTGCTGCGTAAGGTGTGACTTGTCCGATTTTGGCCGCGCTCCGCTAGGGCGGCGTTCACCAAATTTGTAGGATTTTGTTGTGACTGTGTTCTCGGCGCTGTTGCTGGCCGGGGTCTTGTCAGTGCTGGCGCTGGCCGCGGGGGTTGCGGTCGGGGTCCGGCTGGCGCCGCGGGCGGTCGAACGCCGCCAGCAATCCACCACCGAATGGACGGGGATCACCGTCGCCCAGATGCTGCAACGCATCGTCGCGTTGATGCCGCTGGGCGCCGCGGTGGTGGACTCGCACCGCGACGTCGTGTACCTCAACGAACGGGCCAAGGAATTGGGCCTGGTCCGCGACCGGCAGCTCGACAACCAGGCCTGGCAGGCCGCGCAGCAGGCGCTCACCGGCGTCGACGTCGAGTTCGACCTGCGCCCGCCCAAGCGCGGGCCCGGCCGGTCCGGGCTTTCGGTGCACGGGCAGGCGCGGCTGCTGAGCGAGGAGGACCGCCGGTTCGCGGTGGTGTTCGTCCACGACCAGTCGGACTACGCCCGCATGGAGGCGACCCGCCGCGACTTCGTGGCCAACGTCAGCCACGAGCTCAAGACCCCGGTGGGGGCCATGGCCCTGCTGGCCGAGGCCCTGCTGGCCTCGGCCGACGACTCCGAGACAGTGCGCCGCTTCGCCGAGAAGGTCCTCGTCGAGGCCAACCGGCTGGGGGACATGGTCGCCGAGCTGATCGAGCTGTCCCGGCTCCAGGGCGCCGATCCGTTGCCCAACGTCACCGAGGTCGAGGTGGACACCGTTGTGTCCGAAGCGATCGCGCGCCACAAGGTGGCGGCGGACAACGCCGACATCGAGGTCCGCACCGACGCGCCCAGCGGCCTGCGGGTGCTGGGCGACGAGACGCTGCTGGTGACCGCGCTGGCCAACCTGGTGTCCAACGCGATCGCCTATTCGCCTCCGGGATCGCCGGTTTCGATCAGCCGGCGCCGCCGGGGTGACAACATCGAGATCGCGGTGACCGACCGCGGCATCGGCATTCCCCTGGAAGACCAGGAGCGGGTCTTCGAGCGATTCTTCCGCGGGGACAAGGCGCGTTCGCGCGCCACCGGCGGCAGCGGACTGGGCCTGGCCATCGTCAAACACGTTGCCGCCAACCACAACGGCAGCATCGGCGTGTGGAGCAAGCCGGGCACCGGGTCGACGTTCACCCTGTCGATCCCGGCGTACAAGGACAACGACGAACAACCCGACCAACCGCTGGGCCGTGAGGTGCGGCCCAACAGGTCACAACGAGAGGAAGAACTAAGTCGATGACCAGTGTCTTGATCGTGGAAGACGAGGAGTCGCTGGCCGATCCGCTGGCATTCCTGTTGCGCAAGGAGGGCTTTGAGGCGACGGTGATGACCGACGGCCCCGCGGCCCTTGCCGAGTTCGACCGCGCCGGCGCGGACATCGTGCTACTGGACTTGATGCTGCCGGGCATGTCGGGCACCGACGTGTGCAAGCAGCTGCGCGCCCGCTCCAGCGTGCCGGTGATCATGGTGACCGCGCGCGACAGCGAGATCGACAAGGTGGTCGGCCTCGAGCTGGGCGCGGATGACTATGTGACGAAGCCGTATTCGGCGCGCGAGCTGATCGCCCGCATCCGCGCGGTGCTGCGCCGGGGCGGCGACGACGACTCCGAGATCAGCGACGGCGTGCTGGAGTCCGGGCCGGTCCGGATGGACGTCGAACGCCACGTCGTCTCGGTCAACGGCGACACCATCACGTTGCCGCTCAAGGAATTCGACCTGCTCGAGTACCTGATGCGCAACAGCGGCCGAGTGCTGACCCGCGGGCAGCTGATCGACCGGGTGTGGGGTGCCGACTACGTCGGCGACACCAAGACGCTCGACGTTCACGTCAAGCGGCTGCGCTCCAAGATCGAGGCGGACCCGGCCAACCCGGTGCACCTGGTGACGGTCCGGGGACTGGGCTACAAGCTCGAGGGTTAGTCGCGCGCGTCGAAAACCGTTCGGGCGTCGTCACTCACGCTGAGCGCGATGCGCCGGCGCATGTTCTCCGTCATCGGCGGCAGCTCATCGAGGTCGAACCACGCGGCTTCGGTGCATTCGTCGTCGGCCGCGAACGGCTCGCCGGACAGCCACCGCATCCGGAACACGTGATCGAGATACTGGGCCCGATCGCCGTTGGCGTGCACGGTCGGGCGGGTCACGTGCACCCACGCGAGCCTGGTGGCCCGCGCGTCGACCCCGGTTTCTTCGCGGACCTCGCGAGCGGCGCAATCAGCCGGATTCTCCCCCGGCTCGACAATCCCCGTCACCGCCGTCCACGCGCCGTTATCGGCGCGCTTGACCAGCAACACTTTTCGGTCGCGAATGGTAACCGCCGTGACGCCGGGCAGCCATAACGGCGCACTGCCGACGGCACGACGAAGCTCAACGATGAAGTCGGGGATCGGCACGCATCGAGTGTGCGTTGCGGGCGTCGAGTGTGCACTGAGGGCCATTCGACCGGCGTGTCGCCGCCCTGGATTCACACTGGCGCCGGGGATTCACACTCAACTGGCGCCGGCGCCGACGATCTCGTCGGCCACGCCCAGCGCCACCGCCATGATCGACAGCTGCGGGTTCACCTCGGGGCAGCTGGGCAGGATCGACGCGTCGGCGACCCACACGCCGTCGGCGCCGCGCAGCCGCCCGGTTTCGTCGACGGGGCAAAGTTGCTCGTCGGCGCCCGCCGCCGCGGTGCCGGAGGGATGGAAGGCGGCCAGGTGCAGGCTCCTCGCGTCGCTTCGGCTCAGCGCATCCCGCAGCGCGGGCAGCGACGTCACGGTCATCGCGTCGGGTAAACCCGTGAGCACCTCGACGGCGCCCGCGGCGAACAGCAGCCGGCCCATGGCCTCGATCGCCACCCGCAGCTTGGCGACATCGGCCCGCGCGATGTTGTACCGCACCAGCGTCTCGCCGCGGATCGACGACACCGAGCCGACGCCGCGGTCGGCCACCATGGCGCCGAACGTCGCGACCTGCGGCGCGCGGTCGAGCCAGCCCAGCAGCTCGGCGCCGTAGCCGGGATAGACCATCGAACCCATCCCCGGCGGCGTGGAGGTCGCCTCGATCAGCACGCCGTCGGACTCGTGGAACTCGTGCACGGCCGCGCTCTGCAGCACGCCGTGCCAGGCGACGACGTCTTCGTCGAACCGACCGGCCAGCATCGTCGCCGGATGCAGCGCGAGGTTTCGGCCGAGGCGCGGATGCGCCCCAAACCCACTGCGCCGCAACAGCCCCGGCGTCTCGGTGGCGCCGGCTGCGACGACGACCGTGTCGGCGAGGACGTCGAGAGCGGTGCCGTCGGGGCGGCGGGCGCGCACCCCGCGAGCGCGCCGGGCTGCGGGGGTTGCTGCCAGTGCGCGATCGGCTGCCCGCGCAACGCCAAGTTCGGCGTGCACCTCAACGCGTTGCCGCAGGCATGCGCGGCCGGGGCGCGGATCGTCTCACAGGCCCGCGTCGAGCGGGTGCTGCACTCCCAAGGGCGCGCTCGCGGGGTGCGCGCCCGCCGCCCCGACGGCACCGCTCTCGACGTCCTCGCCGACACGGTCGTCGTCGCA
>NZ_LZIS01000086.1 GCF_001667015.1 Mycobacterium sp. E3198
GGCCGGCGCGTCGATGAGGCCGAGGATCTCGGCGAGCGCCGGGCACTGACCGGTGAGCCGCTGGCACCCAAGCTGGCCGCGACCGCCGCCGCCCAGCGCCAGGGGTTGATCGGCGACGGGCACATCAAGATCATCCGAGGTTTTGTCGCGCATTTGCCCGCCGCCGTGGACGTGTTCACCCGGGCCGACTCCGAAGCCGACCTGGCCGGCAAAGCCCGCGGGTTTCGCCCAGATGAGTTGGCCACATACGCCCAACGACTGATGGGCGTTTTGCATCCCGACGGGGAGTTCAGCGATGCCGAGCGGGCCCGCCAGCGCGGCATCATCCTGGGCGCCCAGCAATACGACGGGATGTCGCCCATCAGCGGGCTGATCACCCCCGAGCTGCGGGCCGCCATCGAAGCCCTGGTCGCCAAGCTCGGCGCCCCCGGCGCCTGCAACCCCGACGACGAGCTACCCGTGGTCGATGCGACACCCGGCGAGGATGCCGTGCGCCGCGACACCCGTACCCAACCCCAGCGCAACCACGACGCATTCCTGGCCGGCCTGCGCGGCCTGTTCGCCTCCGGCGACCTGGGCCGCCACAACGGGCTACCGGTGTCGATCATCGTCACCACCACCCTGCAGGACCTCGAGGCGGCCGCCGGCAAAGCCCTCACCGCCGGCGGCACCCTGGTGCCCATGTCCGATGTGATCCGCTGGGCCGGCCACGCCCACCACTACCTGGCCATCTTCGACAAGGCCAAATCACTGGCCCTGTACAGCACCAAGCGGATCGCCTCCCCCGCGCAGCGCATCATGCTCTACGGCAAAGAACGCGGCTGCACCAAACCCGGCTGCGACGCCCCCGCCTACCACAGCCAGGTCCACCACATCAAAGGCTGG
>NZ_LZIS01000087.1 GCF_001667015.1 Mycobacterium sp. E3198
CCACCGCGGTGGGTCGAAGATCGTGATTGGTGCTCGAAGGTGCTCTGGGACGTGCCGTCTCGTTCTGGCACGCAGCGGCGGGCGTTGGATATGCCCGGCGGGGTCGAACCCCGGGCCGCGACGCGGCTTCGCCGCCCGCAGCCCCGCTCGCACGCGGGTCCGTGATTCGATTGTCGATTACTTTTTCCGTTAACCCGTTTTCGGGCTACCAGGGACCGTACGAAACCCGGCCGCGTTCGTCATCTTCGGAAAGCGGATATCTCGGTTCGATAACGAGCCGATCACGCCGCGATCGCATAACGATCTCTGCAGGTCAACCGCGCCTTTTCGAGCTGTGCCCAGCGAACGAAATAGCAATCGGATCGTGAGCCGAATCACGGCGTTTTTGTGAGCTGGCACACGTGCCTCCGGCGACCGGGCCATGGCTGGCGCAACCCCTGCGGCGGCGAACCGGCGCACAATACAACAAGATACGTACGATCGCAGAGTGACACGGCCGACTCGAACGGATCGATCTCCCGAATCACGAATAAGCCAGTGCCGCAGTAGGTTTCATTCAGCACCGGTGGGACGCGCACCGCTTCAATGGCTTTCACATCAAAGCCGGCGATTTCCCCGCAGGTATAGCGCATTCCGTTTCGGGCAATCACCACGCATCCCGGCGTGGCAGCCGAATGTTGCGCTGCGCCAACGCGATACGAGACATCGCCCGGGCCGCCCCGCCCCGCGGTGCTAGATAATTCGAAAGGCGATATAGAAATGGGCGAGCCAGTTATTCGATGCCCCGAGAAAGGCCTATAACGAATTAACTAATCGGTGGGCCGCTGAAAAAAAGAGAGTATCCGGCCTCAGGCGCCCGGCCGCACCACCGCGCGCAGCTCGGCGTCCGTGTTGACGTTGGTCAGCGGACGCGAATCCGGTAGCACGATCTGCTGGGCGTCGGAGGCGTCGATCAGGGCGCTCATCCTGCGCTCGCCGGCGGCGACCAGCGCCTCGATCCGGTCGGCCAGATCGGTGCGGTACACCGCCGCGAGGTAGTGGCTGCGACCGTCCCACGGCAAGACCACCTCGGCGTCGGTCTCGGTGGCCAGGCGGACCAGATCGTCGATCACATCGGCATTCAGCAGCGGCATGTCGACGGCGCAGACGAACGCGTACCGCGCGCCCGCCTCCGCGGCCGCGCGCAGTCCCCGCCCGGTGGCCGGCAGCGGGCCCAACCCGCGCACGTCGTCGCGGATGACGCGAGCCTGCAGCTTCGGCAGCGGCTGTCCCGGGGCGGCCATCACGAACACCGGTTCGCAGCGCTGGGCGACGATGCCGACGACGTACTCGGCCATCGTGGCGGCTCCCCCGGGGCCCGGCAGGGTCGCCTTGTCGCGGCCCATGCGCCGCGACTCTCCCCCAGCGACTATCACCCCGGCCAGTGACACTGCGTCGGGCATCTGCTCGGCCACGTCAGTCGACGGTCCAGGTGTCGCGCCCGGTCAGCAGCGACTGCAGGGCGGCGGAGTCGAACGGCTTCGACGCCTGCGCGGCGCGGACCTGGGACCGCGCGGCGTCGTCGTAGGTGGGGCGGCTGATGTTGCGGAAGATCCCCAGGACGGTGTGGTCGAGGTTCTGATCCGACAGCCGCGACAGCGCGAACGCGTAGGCCGAATCGTCGGCGTGCGCGTCGTGCACGACGATCTCGTCGACGCTCACGTCGGCGGTCTTGGCCACCTCCAGGCTGAAGCCGGACTTCACCACGCAGTATTCGCCGTTGGCGCCGAACACGATTGGCTCGCCGTGGTGGACGTTGATCACCCGCTCCTCGGCGCCCTCCTTGCGCAGCGCGTCGAAGGAGCCGTCGTTGAAGATCGGGCAGTCCTGCAGGATCTCGACGACGGCGGCGCCCCGGTGCTCGGCGGCGGCGCGCAGGACCTCGGTCAGACCGGCGCGGTCGGAGTCCAGCGCGCGACCGACGAAGGTTGCCTCGGCGCCCAGCGCCAGCGACACCGGGTTGAACGGCTGGTCGAGCGAACCCATCGGCGTCGACTTGGTGACCTTGCCTACCTCCGACGTCGGCGAGTACTGGCCCTTGGTCAGGCCGTAGATCCGGTTGTTGAACAACAGGATGGTGATGTTGACGTTGCGGCGCAGCGCGTGGATCAGGTGGTTGCCGCCGATCGACAACGCATCGCCGTCGCCGGTCACCACCCACACCGAAAGGTCCTCGCGGGCCAGCGCGAGACCGGTGGCGATCGCCGGCGCGCGGCCGTGGATGGAGTGGAACCCGTACGTCTCGAGGTAGTACGGGAACCGGCTCGAGCAGCCGATGCCGCTGATGAACACGATGTTCTCGCGGCGCAGCCCGAGGTCCGGCAGGAAGTTGCGGATCGTGTTGAGGATGACGTAGTCACCGCAGCCCGGGCACCAACGGACCTCCTGGTCGCTGGTGAAGTCTTTGGCCTTCTGCGGCGGGTCCCCGGCAGATACCGTGGGGACCCCGTCGTTCTTGGTCAGCCTCGGGGTGACCCCGAGGTCCGCGCCAACCAGGTCGGTCATTCGCTAGCTCCCGCTCCAACCGTTGCTGCCGCCATTCTGGCGACCATCTTCTTGTCTTGCTCGATCTCGGCCAGTGTGCCGCCCAGCGCGGCGCGGATGAGGCGCCCGATCTCGTCGGCGAGGAACGCGACACCCTGAACCTTGGTGACGGACTGCACGTCGACCAGGTACTTGCCGCGCAGAATTAGCGCCAGCTGCCCCAGGTTCATCTCCGGGCACACCACCATCGGGTAGCGCCGCAGCACGTCGCCCAGGTTCGGCGGGAACGGGCTGAGGTGGCGCAGGTGGGCGTGGGCGACCTTGATGCCCTTGCGCCGCGCCCGCCGGCAGGCCTCGCCGATGGGACCGTACGAGCTGCCCCACCCGATCAGCAGCAGCTCGGCGTCCCCGGTAGGGTCGTCGACCTCCAGGTCGGGAACGGCGATCCCGTCGATCTTGGCCTGGCGGATGCGGACCATGAGGTCGTGGTTGACCGGCTCGTAGGAGATGTTGCCGGAGCCGTTCGCCGCTTCGAGGCCACCGATGCGGTGCTCGAGCCCCGGGGTGCCCGGAACGGCGAATTGGCGGGCAAGGGTCTCCGGGTCGCGGTTGTACGGCTGGAAGGGCTCGTCGGGTTTGGCGAAGGCGTGCGTGATCGGCTCCAGCGAGCCGACGTCCGGGATGCGCCACGGCTCGGAGCCGTTGGCGATCGCGCCGTCGGATAGCACGATCACCGGGGTGTGGTACGACACCGCGATGCGCACCGCCTCGATGGCGGTCTCGAAGCAGTCCGACGGCGACCGCGGCGCCACCACCGCCACCGGCGATTCCCCGTTGCGGCCGTACAGCGCCTGCAGCAGGTCGGCCTGCTCGGTCTTGGTGGGCAGCCCCGTCGACGGACCGCCCCGCTGGACGTCGATGACCAGCAGCGGCAGCTCGGTCATCACCGCGAGGCCCAGCGCCTCGGACTTCAGCGAGATGCCCGGCCCGGATGTGCTGGTGACGCCGAGGGCGCCGCCGTAGGAGGCGCCGATCGCGGCGCAGATGCCGCCGATCTCGTCCTCGGCCTGGAACGTGATCACGTTGAAGTTCTTGTGCTTGGACAGCTCGTGCAGGATGTCCGAGGCCGGCGTGATCGGGTAGCTGCCGAGCACCACCTGAATGCCGGCCAGCTGACCGGCGGTGACGATGCCGTAGGCGAGCGCGGTGTTGCCGGAGATCTGGCGGTATTCGCCCGACGGCAGCGACGCCCGGGACACCTCGTAGGTGGTGCCGAACGCCTCGGTGGTTTCGCCGTAGTTCCAGCCCGCCTTCAGCGCGAGCACGTTGGCCTCGGCGATGTCAGGCTTGCGGGCGAACTTCTCCCGGATGAATTTCTCGCTGGCCTCGATCGGCCGGCCGTACATCCACGACAACAGGCCGAGCGCGAACATGTTCTTGGCGCGCTGGCCGTCCTTCTTCGACGCGCCGATCGCCTCGACGGCCCCGAGCGTGAGGGTCGTCATCGCGACGGAATGCACGACGTAGTCGGACAACTCGTCGGACTCCAGCGGGTTCGTGATGTAGCCGACCTTGGTCAGGTTGCGCTTGGTGAACTCGTCGGCATTCGCGATGACCATGCCGCCGCGCGGCAGGTCGCCGATGTTGGCCTTCAGCGCCGCGGGATTCATGGCGACCAAGACGTCGGGGCGGTCGCCGGCGGTCAAGATGTCGTAATCGGCGATCTGAATCTGGAAGGACGAGACCCCGGGCAAGGTGCCTGCGGGGGCGCGGATCTCGGCGGGGTAGTTCGGCTGGGTCGCGAGGTCGTTTCCGAAAAGCGCCGCCTCGGACGTGAACCGGTCGCCGGTGAGCTGCATGCCGTCGCCGGAGTCCCCGGCGAATCGAATGACAACCTGTTCTAGACGTTGACGGCCGGCCGACCCATTCCCAGAGGAGCCATTGTGAGAATCAGACCCGGCTCCGCTGCCGTTCGGATCCACGTATCCGCCTTCCATTCGTTAACCGGATAGGCACTGCGCTGCAGCCTTAGGTTACGCGCCGTTGAGGCCGCTCCTGACCGCTCAAGCTTGTGTGTCACTAGTAGTACCAATTATGGCACTCCTTTTAGGCGAGCATGGGCGTCTCTAAAGCATTGCATGCAGCGGTTTTGCCCCCAATGCCGAAGTCAGGGAACGGCGCTGGTGCGGGCAACTCAAAACTGTGGTATTGGTCACGTCCGCGGCGTCGACGGCGCACCGCGGTCTTGCGGCGCCGTCTCGGGCATTGCCACGAGAGACACGACGAAGCGCGCGGCGGCCGGGGCGCCCGGAAAGGCGAAGGCGGCGTTGTAGCCGACGGCCACCACGATGGACCGAGCCTCAGGCGGCCGGGATCGAGAAAACGCTAGGCGGTCTTGTCACGCCGCTCGCTGCGCGACGGCTTGCGCGGCACGATCGTCGGGAGCACGTTGTCCTGCACGGTCTCCTTGGTCACCACGACCTTGGCCACGTCGTCGCGGCTCGGGATGTCGTACATCACCGGCAGGAGGACTTCCTCCATGATCGCCCGCAGGCCGCGGGCGCCGGTGCCGCGGTGGATCGCCTGATCGGCGATCGCCTCCAGCGCGTCGTCGGTGAATTCCAGTTCCACGCCGTCCATTTCGAACAGCCGCGTGTACTGCTTGACGAGAGCGTTCTTCGGCTCGGACAGGATCTTGACCAACGACTCCATGTCCAGGTTGGTAACCGACGCGACGACCGGCAGTCGCCCGATGAACTCGGGGATCAAGCCGAACTTGATCAGGTCCTCGGGCATCACGTCGGCGAAGTGGTCGGTGGTGTCGATCTCGGCCTTGGAGCGCACCTCGGCGCCGAAACCCAGACCGCGCTTGCCGACGCGCTCGTAAATGATCTTCTCCAGCCCGGCGAACGCACCCGCGACGATGAACAGCACGTTGGTGGTGTCGATCTGGATGAACTCCTGATGCGGGTGCTTGCGGCCGCCCTGCGGAGGCACCGACGCCTGGGTGCCCTCCAGGATCTTCAGCAGGGCCTGCTGCACGCCCTCCCCGGAGACGTCACGGGTGATCGACGGGTTCTCGCTCTTGCGCGCGATCTTGTCGACCTCGTCGATGTAGATGATGCCGGTCTCGGCGCGCTTGACGTCGTAGTCGGCGGCCTGGATGAGTTTGAGGAGGATGTTCTCGACGTCCTCGCCGACGTAGCCGGCCTCGGTGAGTGCGGTGGCGTCGGCGATGGCGAACGGCACGTTGAGCATCTTGGCGAGCGTCTGGGCCAGGTAGGTCTTGCCGCATCCGGTGGGCCCGAGCATCAGGATGTTGGACTTGGTCAGCTCGACCGGCTCGGACCGGGAGTCGCGGCCCTTCTCGCCGGCCTGGATCCGCTTGTAGTGGTTGTAGACGGCGACGGCCAGCGTGCGCTTGGCGGTGTCCTGCCCGATGACGTACCCCTCCAGGAATTCCCGGATCTCGGCGGGCTTGGGCAGTTCGTCGAGCTTGACGTCGTCGGCGTCGGCCAGTTCCTCTTCGATGATCTCGTTACAGAGATCGATGCACTCATCGCAGATGTACACACCGGGGCCAGCAATGAGTTTCTTGACCTGCTTTTGGCTCTTCCCGCAGAACGAGCACTTAAGCAGGTCGCCGCCGTCTCCGATGCGCGCCATGGTGCTGAGGGCCTACTTCCTGTTCGCCGTTCGTCGTGCTATGCCGCATGTATTCCCCGACGCTACCCGCTTGCTCGGGCCCCCCGCGACCATTACCGCCGAATCGCGTCTTTGATATTCAAGGGAGTTCGTGGGACGTTCATGCTCTTCCGTCTGAATGAAACATATAGCCAGACGGCCCCCCTCACTCGCCGAGACGCGCAATCCATGCCTTGGCGTGTCGCGGTCGTTACCCGAGCGAGTCCGGTCCGCGCCACCCACCCTACATTTAGCGAGTGGGGTTGGCAGTCGGGTTTTCCGGGCTAGGGGCGCCCGGCGAATGGGTACTGATCAGCGACGGCGGCCTGGCCACCGAGCTGGAGGCACGCGGGCACGACCTCTCCGACCCGTTGTGGTCGGCCCGGCTGCTGGCCGATGCGCCACACGAAATCGTCGCCGTGCACGCCGCGTACTTCCGCGCCGGTGCCGCGATCGCGACGACCGCGAGCTACCAGGCGTCGTTCGAGGGCTTCGCGGCGCGCGGAATCGACCGGCGCGGGGCCAGGGTCCTGCTGCGCCGCAGCGTCGAACTCGCGAGGGCCGCGCGCGACGAGGCCGGCACCGCCGGGCTCGTCGCCGCGTCCGTCGGCCCGTATGGCGCGGCGCTGGCCGACGGGTCCGAATATCGCGGCCGCTACGGCCTGTCGGTCGCGGCGTTGACGCGGTGGCACCGGCCCCGGCTGGAGATCCTGGCCGACGCCGGTGCTGACGTGCTGGGGTGCGAAACCGTGCCCGACGCCGACGAGGCCGAGGCGCTGGTCGATCTGGTTCGCTCTGTCGGTGTGCCGGCGTGGCTCAGCTACACCATCGACGGCACCCAGACCCGGGCCGGACAACCCCTGGCCGACGCGTTCGCCGTCGCGGCCGGGGTCCCCGAGATCGTCGCGGTGGGCGTGAATTGCTGCGCGCCCGACGACGTGGCGCCGGCGATCGGCGTGGCCGCGGCCGCCGGCAAGCCGGTGATCGTCTACCCGAACAGCGGGGAGCGCTGGGACGGGCGCGGCTGGGTGGGCCCGCGCCGCTTCTCCGCGGAGCTGGCGGCGCAGTGGATGGCGGCGGGCGCCCGCATCATCGGCGGCTGCTGCCGGGTCGGCCCGGCGGATATCGCCGAGGTGGCGGCGAGGCTTTCACCGAGCCTGTAATTTCGCAGGGCTCTACTCGGACTTTGCCTGCAGAATTACAGCCTCGGCGAGAGAGGGCGAACGCTAGGCGGTCTGTGCCGAGAGCTTGCGGTACTCGAGGACGGTGTCGATGATCCCGTAGTCCTTGGCCTCGTCGGCGGTCAGGATCTTGTCGCGGTCGGTGTCCTTGCGGATCGTCGCGGCGTCCTTGCCGGTGTGGCGGGCCAGCGTGGTCTCCATCAGCGTGCGCATCCGCTCGATCTCGGCTGCCTGGATCTCCAGATCGGAGAACTGGCCCTGGATCACACCCTGAAGCGACGGCTGGTGGATCAGCACCCGCGCGTTGGGCAGCGCCATCCGCTTACCGGGAGTCCCCGCGGCCAGCAGTACCGCCGCGGCCGAGGCGGCCTGGCCCAGGCACACCGTCTGGATGTCGGCGCGCACGTACTGCATGGTGTCGTAGATCGCCATCAGCGACGTGAACCCGCCGCCGGGCGAGTTGATGTACATGGTGATGTCGCGGTCGGGGTCCAGCGACTCCAGCACGAGCAGCTGCGCCATGATGTCGTTCGCCGACGCGTCGTCCACCTGGACGCCGAGGAAGATGATGCGTTCCTCGAACAGCTTGTTGTAGGGGTTGGACTCCTTGACGCCGAAGCTCGAGTGCTCGATGAACGACGGCAGGATGTAGCGCGCCTGCGGCTGGATGGGGTGCTGGGTGCTCACTGGGCTTCTCCGTTGGTGATGTGGGCGGCGCGGGTGATGATGTGGTCGACGAATCCGTATTCCAGGGCTTCCTGGGCGGTGAACCAGCGGTCGCGGTCGGAATCCGCCTCGATGCGCTCGATCGGCTGCCCGGTGAATTCGGCGTTGAGCCGGAACATCTCCTTCTTGATGACGTGGAACTGCTCGGCCTGGATGGCGATGTCGGCCGCGCTGCCGGTCACCCCGCCCAGCGGCTGGTGCATCAGGATGCGGGCGTGCGGCAGCGCATAGCGCTTGCCCTTGGTGCCGGCCGCCAACAAGAACTCACCCATGGAGGCGGCCATGCCCATTGCATAGGTGGCGATGTCGCAGGGCGCCAGCACCATGGTGTCGTAGATCGCCATCCCGGCGCTGATCGATCCGCCCGGCGAGTTGATGTACAGGGAGATGTCCTTGGTGGCGTCCTCGGCGGCGAGCAGCAGAATCTGCGCGCACAGCCGGTTGGCGATCTCGTCGCTGACCTCCGAGCCCAGGAAGATGATGCGCTCGGAGAGCAAGCGCTCATAGACGGAGTCCGTGAGGTTGAGGCCCTGCGAGGGTGAACGCATCTCAGTCACGACTGGGTTACCTGCTTTCTCGAGTTCTTCTCTGCATCGACCCTAACCAACCGGCCCCGCGTGTGGCGGCCGCGCCGCCCCTGAAACGGGCGCGTTCGCTCACAGCGTCACGGCGCGTCACTCCGGTTCGTCGTCGGGGGCCTCGGCCCCCTCGGCCTCCTCGGCCTCGTCGAGGACCTCGGCCTCGTCAGATTCCTGCGGGCGCCCGCCGAAGAACTCACTGGTGTCGACGGCGTTGCCGTCGGTGTCGGTGACGGTCGCCGCCTCGACCGCGGCCGCGACGGCCAGCCCGCGGCGCACGTCGGCGAACATCGCCGGCAGCTGGTTGTTCTCCTGCAGGTACGCGAACAGCTGCTGCGGCTCGATGCCGTACTGGCGGGAGGTCATCACCAGCCGCTCGGTCAGGTCGTCCTGGCCGACCCGGATCTCCAGCTCGTCGGCCAGGGCATCCAGCAACAGCTGCTTCTTGACGTCGGACTCGGCCGCGTTGTGCGCGTCGACCTCGAACTGCTGGCGCGACTTGCCCTGCTCGTGCAGCGCCTCCGCGAGCTTCGCTTCGTCGTGGTCGAAGCCGTGCAGCGCGTTGTGCACCGCGGTGTCGACCTGGGCCTTGACGATGGCCTCCGGCAGCGGCACCTCGACCTGCTCGAGCAACGCGTCCACCGTGGCGTCGCGGATCTGCTCCGCCTGCTGGGCGCGCTTGACGCGGCCGACCTGCTCGCGCAGGTTGGACCGCAACTCGTCGATCGTGTCGAATTCGCTTGCCAATTGCGCGAATTCGTCGTCAGGCTCGGGAAGCTCGCGCTCCTTGATCGACCTCACGGTCACGGTGACCTGCGCGTCCTTGCCCGCGTGATCGCCGGTCGCCAACTGCGCGGTGAATTCCTTCGACTCGTCGACGGACAGGCCGACCAGCGTCTCGTCCAGTCCGGCGATGAGGCGCCCGGAGCCGACCTCGTGGGACAGTCCCTCCGCGGCCGCGCCGGGCACCTCCTCGCCGTCGACGGTGGCCGACAGGTCGATCGAGACGAAGTCACCGTCGGCCACCGGCCGCTCGACGCCCTTGAGGGTGCCGAACCGGGCGCGCAGCGACTCCAGCTCGGCGTCGACGTCGTCGTCGCCGACCTCGATCGGGTCGACCGAGACCTGCAACGCGCTCAGGTCCGGCAGGGTTATCTTGGGGCGGATGTCGACCTCGGCGGTGAACGCCAGTTCCTCGCCGTACTCCTTCTTGGTGACCTCGATGTCGGGCTGTCCGAGCGGGTGGACTTCCGCCTCGGCGACCGCCTGGCCGTAGCGGGCGGGCAACGCCTCGTTGACGACCTGGTCGAGCATCGCCTCCCGGCCGAACCGGGCCTCGAGCAGCTTGGCCGGCGCCTTGCCGGGCCGGAATCCGGGCAGCCGGACCTGCTTGGCCAGCTCCTTGTAGGCCCGCTGGAAGTCGGGCTCGAGTTCGGTGAACGGCACCTCCACGTTGATGCGCACCCGGGTGGGGCTCAACTGCTCGACGCTGCTCTTCACGGGTGTGCTCCTCGGTGTTCGGTGGATCGGGCCAGTGTTGGTCGGGGTGACAGGATTTGAACCTGCGGCCTTCCGCTCCCAAAGCGGATGCGCTACCAAGCTGCGCTACACCCCGCGCTGACCTCGAAATCCTACGGCCCGGGGGCGTTGGCCTCGCAGGGGACCGTCAAGACCCCTCGGACCTCACGGGGGCATCACAGAACCGCTTCGATTAGATTTGAAGTTCGCCGCCAGATACAGTCTCGCTCGACTAAAGCTTGCGGGCGTAGCTCAATGGTAGAGCCCTAGTCTTCCAAACTAGCTACGCGGGTTCGATTCCCGTCGCCCGCTCTGGGTAACCGGGTAACTGCCTGTCCGACAGGGGGGCCATGCGCCACGCCGACATCTCTGGCTCGTGTGCGCCGAAGTTTCTCGGTGTGCGCGACGCGTTCGAGCGCAACTTCGCGCTGGGCAAAGAGGTCGGCGCGGCCGTGGCGGTGTGGGTCGACGGAGACCTCGTCGTCAACCTGTGGGGCGGCTGGGCCAACGCCGCCGGCACCCGGCCCTGGCGGCAGAACACCCTCACGACGGTGCTGTCCGGCACCAAGGGCCTGTCGGCGACCTGCGTGCACCAGCTGGCCGACCGCGGCGAGCTGGACCTGCACGCGCCGGTGGCGCGCTACTGGCCCGAGTTCGGGCAGGCGGGCAAGGAAGCCATCACGCTGGCCATGGTGATGAGCCACCGCTCCGGCCTCATCGGGCCGCGCACCCGGATGCGCTGGGAGGACGTCGCCGACTGGGACTTCGTCTGCGGGCAACTCGCCGCCGCCGAACCCTGGTGGGAACCCGGCACCGCGCAGGGCTACCACATGACCACGTTCGGCTTCATCGTCGGCGAGGTGTTCCGCCGCGTCACCGGGCGCACCATCGGCCAGTACCTGCGCACCGAGATGGCCGAACCGCTGGGCGCCGACGTCCACATCGGCCTGTCCGCCGCCGACCAACGCCGCTGCGCCGAGCGGGTGAACAAGCCGCACGCCAGAGACCTGTTGGCCGAGGCGCAGGCCCCCGGCTACCCGACCAGCCTGGCCGAACACCCCAAGGCCGGGCTGTCCATCGCGATGGGCTTCGCACCCGACGACGAGCTGAGCTCGCACGACCTGCGGTTGTGGCGCGAGCTGGAGTTCCCGGGCACCAACGGCCAGGTGTCGGCGCTGGGCCTGGCGACCTTCTACAACGCGCTGGCGCAGGAGAAGCTGCTGAGTCGCGAGCACATGGAACTGGTCCGGGTCTCGCAGGGCGGCTTCGACACCGATCTGGTGCTCGGCCCCCGGGTCGCCGACCACGGCTGGGGTCTGGGCTACATGCTCAACCAGCGCTGCGTCAACGGACCGAACCCCCGGATCTTCGGTCACGGCGGGCTGGGCGGCTCGTTCGGGTTCGTCGACCTCGAGCACCGGATCGGCTATGCGTACGTGGCGAACCGTTTCGACGCCACCAAGGCCAACGCGGACCCGCGCAGCCTCGCGCTGAGCAACGAGGTCTATGCCGCGCTCGGCCTCATCGAGCCCGTCCGCGTTTAGTCACTTCTGGCAGGCCGGGCACCAGAACACGTTCCGGCCCTCCAGCACCGACGTGCGGACCGGCCCACCGCACACGCGGCACGCTTCCCCCGCGCGCCGGTACACGTACGTCCGCGGCCGGTCGGGGAGGTAGGACGGCGCACCGTGGTCGTGTTCGGGCAGCACCACGACGATCTTGCCGCGCCGCAAGCCCACCTTCATCAGCGCCACCAGGTCGGTCCACGCCGCGTCGAACTCCGCCTCCCCGATCTCCCGTCCGGGCCGGAACGGATCGATGCGATGGCGGAACAGCAACTCGCTGCGGTAGACGTTGCCGACGCCGGCGATGACGGTCTGGTCCATGAGCAGGGCCCCAATCGGCTTGCGCGACTTCGTGATTCGCGCCCACGCCGACGACGGGTCGGCGTCGCTGCGCAACGGGTCGGGACCGAGCCTGGCCAGGATGGCGCTGACCTGCCCCTCGTCGACGAGTTCGCACACCGTCGCGCCGCGCAGGTCGGTGCCGTAGTCGGCGCCGACCATCCGCATCCGCACCTGCCCCACCGGCTCGGGTAGCGGCGCGCCGTCGGGGCGTTCCCACTCGGTGAACGCGCCGTACAGGCCCAGGTGCACATGCACGATCGGGCCGCCGTCATAGTGGTGAAACAGATGCTTGCCCCACGCGCTGGTGCGGCGCAGCACCCGGCCGTCCACCACGGCCGCCTCCGCGGCGAACCGGCCCTGCGGGCTGGACACCGCGACCGGCGTTCCGCCGTATCGGCGCTGATGCAACCGGGCCAGCCGGTGCAGGGTGTGCCCCTCGGGCACGCTCAGCCCTGCGCGCCGGGCACCGGCGGCGCCTGGTGGGTGCGTTCGTACTCGGCGAGGATGTCGATACGGCGTTGGTGGCGTGCGGCTTTCGACCACTGCGCGCTCAGGAAGGCGTCGACGATCGCCAACGCCTCGGCCACGGTGTGCATGCGGCCGCCGATGCCGATCAACTGCGCGTTGTTGTGCTCGCGGGCCAGCGTCGCGGTCTCGACGCTCCACGCCAGCGCGCAGCGGGCCCCCGGCACCTTGTTGGCCGCGACGCTCACCGTTGCCCGACCCGCCCAGCACGATGCCCAGGCTGTCCGGGTCGGCCACGGTGCGCGTCGCGGCCGCGATGCAGAACGCCGGGTAGTCGTCCTCGGCGTCGTAGGCGAAGGCACCGCAATCGATCGGCTCGTGCCCCGACTCCTCGAGGTGGGCGATGATCTGCTGCTTGAGCTCGAATCCGGCGTGGTCAGAGCCGAGGTAGACGCGCATGCCCGCAATCCTTACACGGGGTGCGGGCTAATCGAATTCGGGCTTCTCCGTGCGGGTCCGCTTGAGTTCGAAGAAGTGCGGGTAGGACGCGAAGGTCACCGAGGCGTCCCACAGCTTGCCGGCTTCCTCGCCGCGCGGAATCTTCGACAGCACCGGCCCGAAGAACGCCACGCCGTTGACGTGGATCGTCGGCGTGCCGACGTCGTCGCCGACGGCGTCCATCCCGGCGTGGTGGCTCTTGCGCAGCGCCTCGTCGTACTCCTCGCTGTCCGCGGCCTCGGCGAGCTCCGCGGGCAGGCCGGCGTCGGCCAACGACAGCTTGATGACCTCCTCGAGGTTCTTGTTGTCCTCGTTGTGGATCCGGGTGCCCATCGCGGCGTACAGCGGGTCCAGCACCTTGGCGCCGTGCGCCTGCTCGGCGGCGATCGCCACCCGCACCGGCCCCCACGCGTGCTTCATCATCTCGCGGTAATTGTCGGGCAGGCCTTCCCGGTTCTCGTTGAGGATCGCGAGGCTCATGACGTGGAAGTGCACCTCGATGTCGCGCACCTTCTCGACTTCCAGGATCCAGCGCGACGTGATCCAGCACCACGGGCACAGCGGATCGAACCAGAAGTCGGCTCGGTTCTTCTCGGGCATAGCGCAATCCTTTCGTCGGTCAAGACACCTACACCACAACCGTAGGCCGCTTGCGGGTGTTCCCGTCCCGCCCGGCACGTAAGTTGGACGCGTGGTCCTTCCTAATCTCACCCGCGATCAGGCCGTCGAACGCGCCGCCCTGATCACCGTCGACAGCTACCAGATCGACCTGGACGTCACCGACGGCAAGGGCGCGCCCGGCGAACGCACCTTCCGCTCCACCACGACCGTGGTGTTCGACGCGCTGCCCGGCGCCGACACGTACATCGACCTCGCCGCCGAGACGGTGCGCGGCGCCACCCTCAACGGCCGCGAACTCGACGTGTCCGGGTACGACGAATCCACCGGCATCCCGCTGCGCGCGCTCGAGAAGCGAAACACCCTCGTCATCGACGCCGACTGCCGCTACTCCAATACCGGCGAGGGGCTGCACCGCTTCGTCGACCCGGTGGACGACGAGACCTACCTGTATTCGCAATTCGAAACTGCCGACGCCAAGCGCATGTTCGCCTGCTTCGACCAACCCGACCTCAAGGCGACGTTCGACGTGCGGGTCGTCGCGCCCCAGCACTGGAAGGTGATCTCCAACGGCGCCCCCGTGTCGGTGCGCGACGGGGCGCACACGTTCGCCACCACGCCGCGGATGAGCACCTACCTGGTGGCCCTGATCGCCGGCCCGTACGCCGAGTGGACGGACTCCTACACCGACGAGCACGGCGACATCCCGCTGGGCATCTACTGCCGCGCCTCGCTCGGCCCCCACATGGACGCCGAGCGGTTGTTCACCCAGACGAAGCAGGGATTTGGCTTCTACCACAAGAATTTTGGTTTGCCGTACGCGTTCGGCAAGTACGACCAGCTGTTCGTCCCGGAGTTCAACGCCGGAGCCATGGAAAACGCCGGGGCGGTGACGTTCCTCGAGGACTACGTGTTCCGCAGCAAGGTCACCCGCGCCTCCTACGAGCGGCGCGCCGAGACGGTGCTGCACGAGATGGCGCACATGTGGTTCGGCGACCTGGTGACCATGACGTGGTGGGACGACCTGTGGCTCAACGAGTCGTTCGCGACCTTCGCGTCGGTGTTGTGTCAAAGCGAGGCAACGGAATTCACCGAGGCGTGGACGACGTTCGCCACCGTCGAGAAGTCGTGGGCGTACCGTCAGGACCAGTTGCCGTCGACGCACCCGATCGCCGCGGAGATCCCCGACCTGGCCGCCGTGGAGGTGAACTTCGACGGCATCACCTACGCCAAGGGCGCTTCGGTGCTCAAGCAGCTCGTCGCCTACGTCGGGCTGGAGCGCTTCCTGGCCGGGCTGCGCGACTACTTCCGCACGCACGCCTACGGCAACGCCACGTTCGACGATCTGATCGCCGCGCTGGAGCAGGCCTCCGGCCGCGACCTGTCCGATTGGGGCCGGCAGTGGCTGAAGACCACCGGGCTGAACACGCTGCGGCCCGACTTCGACGTCGACGGCCCGGGCCCCCAGGGCCGGTTCACCCGGTTCGCGGTGGCCCAGAGCGGCGCCCAGCCGGGGGCGGGTGAGACGCGGGTGCACCGGCTGGCCATCGGCATTTACGACGACGACGGCTCCGGCAAGTTGGTCCGGGTGCATCGCGAGGAGCTCGATGTCGAGGGCCCGCAGACGGAAGTCCCCGCGCTGGTTGGGGTTTCGCGCGGCAAGCTGATCCTGGTCAACGACGACGACCTGACCTATTGCTCGCTGCGGCTGGACCCCCAGTCGCTGCAGACCGCGCTGGAGCGCATCGCCGACATCGCCGAGCCGCTGCCCCGCTCGCTGGTGTGGTCGGCGGCGTGGGAGATGACCCGCGAGGCCGAACTGCGCGCCCGCGACTTCGTCGCGCTGGTCGCCGGCGGGGTGCAGGCCGAAACCGAGGTGGGCGTGGCCCAACGGCTGCTGATGCAGGCCCAGACCGCGCTGGCGTCTTACGCCGAGCCGGGGTGGGCGCGCGAGCATGGCTGGCCGCAGTTCGCCGACCGGCTGCTGGAGCTGGCGCGCGCGGCGCAGCCCGGAAGCGATCACCAGCTCGCGTTCGTGAACACGCTGTGCACGTCGGTGCTGTCGACCCGGCACGTCGTGGTGCTGGCCGACCTGCTCGACCGCGAGCCCGCCGACCTCGGGCTGGCGGGGCTGCAGATCGACACCGACCTGCGCTGGCGGCTGGTGACGGCGCTGGCCGCCGCGGGCGAGATCGACGCCGACGGGCCCGCGACACCGTTCATCGACGCCGAGGTGCAGCGCGACCCGACCGCCGCCGGGAAGCGGCACGGTGCCCAGGCGGCGGCGGCGCGGCCCCAGCTGCAGGTCAAGGAGGAGGCCTGGACCACGGTGGTCGAGGACGACACCCTGGCCAACATCACGGCGCGCTCGATGATCGCCGGGATCGCGCCGCCCGGACAGCACGAGCTGCTGAAGCCGTTCACGCCGCGCTATTTCGACGCCATCGCCGGAGTCTGGGCGCGGCGATCCAGCGAGGTCGCCCAGACGGTGGTGATCGGGCTGTACCCGCACTGGGACATCAGCGAGGACGCCGTCGCGGCGGCCGACCAGTTCCTCGGCGACCCGGACATGCCGCCGGCCCTGCGGCGCCTGGTGCTGGAAGGCCAGGCCGGGATCAAGCGGTCGCTGAGGGCCCGCAAGTTCGACGCGTCCTGATCGAACCTGCGCTCAGCGCGTCGAAACGGAGCCAACCCTCGCTCTGGTTGCAGTCTCGGCGCCAGAAAACTAGGCCGGTGAAATCCCGGCGCTGAGCACGCGGATGGCGCTGACCAGCCCGTCGACCAGGTGGCCCTGCTCGAACGCCGACGAGGCGGCGGCCAC
>NZ_LZIS01000088.1 GCF_001667015.1 Mycobacterium sp. E3198
GACGGCCCCTACAAAGCCGACCACTACCGCTACTGAGCCCTCGCTCGCCGAGCGTGAAGCTGTTGCGAGATTTTGGCGAAAAATCCGCAACAGTTTCACGCTCGACGGGGGGCGATAGGCTCGCGCCGTGCTGATCGCGATCGAGGGCGTCGACGGCGCGGGCAAGCGGACGCTGTCGGCGGGATTGCAGAAGGCTTTCGAGTCCGCCGGCATGTCGGTGGCCACGCTGGCCTTCCCGCGCTACGGGCGATCGGTGACGGCCGACGTCGCGGCCGAGGCGCTGCACGGCGAGCACGGCGACCTCGCGTCGTCGGTGTACGCGATGGCGATGCTCTTCGCGCTCGACCGCGCCGGCGCGATCGGCGAGATCGAGGGCCTGAACCGCGATTACGACGTGGTGATCATGGATCGCTACGTGGCCTCCAACGCGGCCTATAGCGCGGCGCGGCTGCGCGAGGGCGCTGCGGGGGAGGCGGTGGCCTGGGTCCACCGGCTCGAATACCGGCGGCTGGCGCTGCCCGCGCCCGACTGGCAGGTGCTGCTGGCGGTTCCCGCCGAGCTCGCCGGGCAGCGGGCACGGCACCGCGCCGAGCACGAGCCGGGCCGGCCGCGCGACAGCTATGAACGCGACGACGAACTGCAGCGGCGGACCGGCGCCGTCTATGCCGAGCTGGCCGCCGCGGGCTGGGGCGGGCGGTGGCACGTCGTCGACGCCGACGTCGATCCGGGCGCGCTGGCGGCGACTTTGACGGCCGAGTAGCACAGAATTGTCACGATTTGGCGGTATCGGGCACGAAACGCCCGTGTGGTGCGCCGAATTTGTCCCGATCTGGTGACACCATGGAGTCCATGAGGCAAAGGATTCTCGTCGTCGACGACGACGCTTCGCTGGCCGAGATGCTCACCATCGTGCTGCGCGGGGAGGGTTTCGACACCGCGGTCATCGGCGACGGCACTCAGGCCCTGACGGCGGTGCGCGAGCTGCGCCCCGACCTGGTGCTGCTGGACCTGATGCTGCCGGGCATGAACGGCATCGACGTGTGCCGGGTGCTGCGCGCCGACTCCGGCGTTCCCATCGTGATGCTCACGGCCAAGACCGACACCGTCGACGTGGTGCTCGGCCTGGAGTCGGGCGCCGACGACTACATCATGAAGCCGTTCAAGCCCAAGGAGCTGGTCGCCCGGGTGCGCGCGCGGCTGCGGCGCAACGACGACGAGCCCGCCGAGATGCTTTCCATCGCCGACGTCGACATCGACGTCCCGGCGCACAAGGTCACCCGCAACGGCGAGCAGATCTCCCTCACACCACTGGAGTTCGACCTGTTGGTCGCGCTGGCACGCAAACCGCGCCAGGTGTTTACTCGTGATGTGCTGCTCGAACAGGTGTGGGGCTATCGGCACCCGGCGGACACCCGCCTGGTGAACGTGCACGTCCAGCGTCTGCGGGCCAAGGTCGAAAAAGACCCTGAGAACCCGACCGTGGTGTTGACCGTTCGAGGAGTGGGATACAAGGCCGGACCTCCGTGATCTGGCGCTCGCCGCGACGCACGAGAAGCCGTTGGGGGCGCTCTGGCCCCATGACCCGCGGCATGGGTGCGTTGAGTCGAGCCGTGGGGGTTGCCTGGCGCCGATCGCTGCAGCTGCGGGTGGTGGCGCTGACGCTTGGGCTGTCACTCGCGGTGATCCTCGCTCTCGGCTTCGTGCTGACCAGCCAGGTCACCAACCGGGTGCTGGACGTCAAGGTCAGGGCCGCCATCGAGCAGATCGAGCGGGCGCGCACCACCGTCGGCGGGATCGTCAACGGCGAGGAGACCCGCTCGCTGGACAGCAGCCTGCAGCTGGCCCGCAACACGTTGACCTCGAAGACCGACACCGCCTCGGGCGCCGGGCTCGCCGGGGCCTTCGACGCGGTGCTGATGGTGCCGGGCGACGGCCCCCGCGCCGCCAGCACGGCAGGGCCCGTCGACCAGGTGCCCGCTTCGCTGCGCGGCTTCATCAAGGCCGGGCAGGCGGCCTACCAGTACGCCACCGTGCACACCGACGGCTTCTCCGGGCCGGCGCTGATCGTCGGGACCCCGGCGTCCTCGCAGGTGGCCAACGTTGAGCTGTACCTGATCTTCCCGCTGAAGAACGAGCAGGCCACGATCCAGCTGGTGCGCGGCACGATGATCACCGGCGGCGCGGTGCTGCTGGTGCTGCTGGCCGGGATCGCCCTGCTGGTCTCGCGCCAGGTGGTGGTGCCGGTCCGCTCGGCGTCGCGGATCGCCGAGCGGTTCGCCGAGGGGCACCTGTCCGAGCGGATGCCGGTACGCGGCGAGGACGACATGGCCCGGCTGGCGGTGTCGTTCAACGACATGGCCGAGAGCCTGTCCCGGCAGATCACCCAGCTGGAGGAGTTCGGCAACCTGCAGCGCCGGTTCACCTCCGACGTCAGCCACGAGCTGCGCACCCCGCTGACCACCGTGCGGATGGCCGCCGACCTGATCTACGACCACAGCGCCGACCTCGACCCGACGCTGGCCCGGTCCACCGAGCTGATGGTCAACGAGCTGGACCGGTTCGAGACGCTGCTCAACGACCTGCTGGAGATCTCGCGGCATGACGCCGGTGTGGCCGAGCTGTCCGTCGAGGCGGTGGACCTGCGCACCACCGTGCGAAGCGCGCTCGGCAACGTGGGCCACCTGGCCGAGGAGGCCGGCATCGAGCTGCGGGTGGACATGCCGTCCGAAGACGTGATCGCCGAGGTCGATCCGCGCCGGGTGGAGCGCATCCTGCGCAACCTGATCGCCAACGCCATCGACCACGCCGAGCACAAGCCGGTGGACATCCGGATGGGCGTCGACGAGGACACCGTCGCCGTGACCGTCCGCGACTACGGCGTCGGGCTGCGGCCGGGCGAGGAGAAGCTGGTGTTCAGCCGGTTCTGGCGCTCGGACCCGTCGCGGGTGCGCCGATCCGGCGGAACCGGGCTGGGCCTGGCGATCAGCGTCGAGGACGCGCGCCTGCACCAGGGCCGGCTGGAGGCGTGGGGCGAGCCCGGCCAGGGCGCCTGCTTCCGGCTGACCCTGCCCCTGGTGCGCGGCCACAAGGTCACCACCAGCCCGCTGCCGCTCAAGCCCATGCCGCAGGCCGTCGCGGAGCCGAATGCCCCCGAACGCAAAGCGGCCCAACGCGAACCCGCCGAGAGGGGCGTCTGATGCGGGGTGCGCGGAATCTCGGCGCGCTGGTGTTCCTCGCGGTGCTGCTCGGCGGCTGCGCGGGGGTGCCCAGCTCGTCGGCCCCGCAGGCCATCGGCACCGTCGAACGGCCGGCCCCGTCGAACCTGCCCAAGCCCACCCCGGGCATGGATCCCGACGTGTTGCTGCGCGAATTCCTCAAGGCCACAGCGGATCCGGCGAACCGGCACCTGGCGGCGCGCCAGTTCCTCACCCAGTCGGCGTCCAACTCGTGGGACGACGCCGGCAGTGCCCTGCTGATCGACCACGTGGTGTTCGTGGAAACCCGTGGCGCCGAAAGGGTTTCGGCCACCATGCGCGCGGACATCCTTGGCTCGCTGTCCGATGTGGGCGTGTTCGAAACCGCCGAGGGCGTGCTGCCGGACCCGGGTCCGATCGAGTTGGTCAAGACGTCCGGCGGCTGGCGGATCGACCGCCTGCCCAACGGGGTGTTTTTGGACTGGCAGCAGTTCCAGGAGACCTACAAACGCAACACCCTGTACTTCGCCGACCCGACCGGCAAGACCGTGGTCCCCGATCCGCGCTACGTCGCGGTGGCCGACCATGACCAGCTGGCCACCGAGCTGGTGTCCAAGATGCTGGCCGGCCCGCGGCCGGAGATGGCCCACACGGTGCGCAACCTGCTCGCCCCGCCGCTGCGGTTGCGCGGGCCGGTGACCCGCGCCGACGGCGGCAAGAACGGCATCGGGCTCGGTTACGGCGGCGCCCGCATCGATCTGGAGAAGCTGTCCACCACCGATCCGCACAGCAGGGCATTGCTTGCCGCGCAGATCATCTGGACGCTGGCCCGGGCGGACATCCGGGGCCCGTACGTGATCAACGCCGACGGCGCGCCGCTGGACGACCGGTTCGCCGAGGGGTGGACCACCTCCGACGTCGCGGCCACCGACCCGGGGGTGGCCGACGGCGCGGGGGCGGGTCTGCACGCCCTCGTCAACGGGTCGCTGGTCGGGCTGGACGGCCAGCACATGAACACCGTGGCGGGGGCCTTCGGGCGGATGGGCGATCAGACCGGCGCCGCGCTGTCCCGCAGCGGGCGGCAGGTGGCGTCGGTGGTGACGCTGCGCCGCGGCGCCCCGGACCAGGCGGCGTCGCTGTGGATCGGGGACCTGGGCGGCGAGGCGGTCCAGTCCGCCGACGGGCACAGCCTGACCCGGCCCAGCTGGTCGCTCGACGACGCCGTGTGGGTGGTGGTGGACAACAACAACGTGCTGCGCGCGATCCAGGAACCGGCGTCCGGCCAGCCCGCGCGGATTCCGGTGGATTCCGCGCTGGTGGCCGCCAGCTTCCCCGGCCCGATCACCGACCTGCAGCTGTCCCGCGACTCGACGCGGGCCGCGATGGTGATCAACGGCCAGGTGATCCTCGCCGGCGTGGAGCAGACGCAGGCGGGCCAGTACGCGCTGACGTACCCCCGCCGGCTGGGTTTCGGGCTGGGCAACTCGGTGGTCTCCCTGTCGTGGCGCACCGGCGACGACATCGTGGTGACCCGCACCGACGCCAGCCATCCGGTGTCCTACGTCAACCTCGACGGCGTGAACTCTGACGCGCCGACCCGCGGCCTGCAGGTCCCGGTGACGACGGTCGCGGCCAACCCGTCGGCGGTGTACGTCGCCGCCCCGCAGGGGGTGCTGCAGTATTCGGCGTCGGCGCCCGAAAGCCAGCAGAGCTGGTCGGAGGTGTCCGGGTTGAGCATGCCCGGTGCGGCGCCCGTGTTGCCGGGCTGAGTTGTCACCGGTGCCCGTCACACTGGCGGGCGTGCTCGACCTCATCCTGCCGCTGGAATGCGGCGGCTGCGGGGCGCCGTCCGCCCGCTGGTGCGACGCCTGCGCGGCCGAGCTCGCCGTCCGGCCCGACGAGCCGCACGTCGTCAGCCCGCGGATCGACCCGCTGGCGCCGGTGTTCGCGCTGGGCCGCTACGCCGGGGCGAGGCGGCGGGCGATCCTCGCGTGCAAGGAGCGCGGGCGCGCCGACCTGATCCCGCCCCTGGCCCGGGCGCTGGCCCTCGGGGTGCATCGGCTGCTGGCGTGGGGGATGGTCGAGACGCCGCTGACCCTGGTGCCCGCGCCGACGCGGCGCACCGCGGCGCGCCGGCGCGGCGGCGACCCCGTCGCCCGGCTGGCCCGGGCCGCCGTGGCCGGCCACCCGGACGTCGCCGTCGCGCAGGCGCTGCGGATGAAGGCGCTGGTCCGCGACTCGGTGGGACTGTCCACGTCGGCCCGCGAGCGCAACGTCGCGGGCCGGGTGGTGTTGCGCGGTCGGCCGCCCGGGACGGAGGTCGTCGTCGTCGACGACATCATCACCACGGGCGCGACGGCGCGCGAGTCGGTGCGGACCCTGCGGGAGGCGGGGGTGCGGGTGGCGGGGGTGCTGGCGCTCGCGGCGGCGTGAGGCTGTGCGGCCGCCAAGAGTATGTGAAGAACTCGCAACAGCTGCGCGAAAGCAGTGGCATCCCAAGGCGAACACGAGCTAACGTCGAGAACAACCTTCAGGAACACCTGGGCTTCCTGGTTATGACCCACTCGTCGCGATTTCCCAGGTTGAAACGCCATACGTGGAGGGGGTGAGCATTCGACACCTTGCACCGGCGGGCAGCCTGCGGCCAAAACCGCTCCCACCCCGTCGGCGCTTTTCGTAGCAAGCCGGCACGCCCCGCGTGCGACGTGGAAAAGGAAACGAGTTGACACGTATGTCAAGGCTTACCGTGGATTCCGGTCAAATTCTCGACCAACCGACGGCAGACGCCACCGGACCGGCCGAACCGACACTTAACGCCGAAGTCGTGTTCAAGGGCCGCAACGTCGAAATCCCCGATCATTACCGCATTTACGTCTCACAAAAACTCGCCCGCCTCGAACGATTCGATCGCTCCATCTACCTTTTCGACGTCGAGCTCAAGCACGCACCCAACCGCCGCCAGCGCAAGTCCTGTCAGCGCGTGGAGATCACCGCCCGCGGCCGCGGGCCGGTCAGCCGCGCGGAGGCCTGCGCCGACAGCTTCTACGCCGCCTTCGAGTCGGCGGTGGACAAGCTGGAGAACCGGCTGCGCCGCGTCAAGGACCGCCGCAAGGTCCACTACGGCGACAAGACGCCGGTGTCGTTGGCCGCGGCCACCGCGGTCGCCCCGATACCGGCGAAGGCGTTCAACAACGAGCCGGTCCAGCCGCACGAGCACGACGGCGTCGGCGCCGATGGGCATGACGGCGCCGAGCGGGAGCCCGGTCGGGTGGTGCGCACCAAGGAGCACGAGGCCAAGCCGATGACGGTCGACGACGCGCTTTACGAGATGGAACGCGTCGGGCACGACTTCTTCTTGTTCTTCGACAAGCAGACCGAGCGGCCGTCCGTCGTCTACCGTCGCCACGCCTACGATTACGGGCTGATCAGCCTGTCCTGAGGAGCGACGGCCATCTCCGGCGCGTCACCTACGATGGGGGTCGGTTTATCGAAGAAGAAGACTCCTGTCGACAGGGAAATATCCCAAAGGGGACAACACCGTGCTGGATAAGTTGCTGCGCCTCGGTGAAGGTCGCATGGTCAAGCGCCTCAAGCGGGTGGCCGACTATGTCAACACGTTGTCCGACGACGTCGAGAAGCTCACCGACGCGGAGCTGAGGGCCAAGACCGACGAGTTCCGCAAGCGCCTCGAAGAGGGGGAGACCCTCGACGACCTGCTGCCCGAGGCGTTCGCCGTGGCCCGTGAGGCCGCGTGGCGGGTGCTGGACCAGCGCCCGTTCGACGTGCAGGTGATGGGCGCGGCCGCGCTGCACCTGGGCAACGTCGCCGAGATGAAGACCGGTGAGGGCAAGACCCTGACCTGTGTGCTGCCGGCCTACCTCAACGCGCTGGCCGGCGAGGGCGTCCACATCGTCACCGTCAACGACTACCTGGCCAAGCGCGACAGCGAGTGGATGGGCCGGGTGCACCGCTTCCTGGGCCTGCAGGTCGGCGTCATCCTGGCGCAGATGACTCCCGACGAGCGGCGCGTCGCCTACCACGCCGACATCACCTATGGGACCAACAACGAGTTCGGCTTCGACTACCTGCGCGACAACATGGCGCACTCGCTCGACGACCTGGTGCAGCGCGGGCATTCCTACGCCATCGTCGACGAGGTCGACTCGATCCTGATCGACGAGGCCCGCACCCCGCTGATCATCTCCGGCCCCGCCGACGGCGCGTCGAACTGGTACCTGGAGTTCGCCCGGCTGGCGCCGCTGATGCAGAAGGACACCCACTACGAGGTCGACCTGCGCAAGCGCACAGTCGGCGTGCACGAGAAGGGCGTGGAGTTCGTCGAGGACCAGCTCGGCATCGACAACCTCTACGAGGCCGCCAACTCGCCGCTGGTCAGCTACCTCAACAACGCACTGAAGGCCAAGGAGCTGTTCACCCGCGACAAGGATTACATCGTCCGCGACGGCGAGGTGCTCATCGTCGACGAGTTCACCGGCCGCGTGCTGATCGGCCGCCGCTACAACGAGGGCATGCACCAGGCCATCGAGGCCAAGGAGCACGTCGAGATCAAGGCCGAGAACCAGACGCTGGCTACCATCACGCTGCAGAACTACTTCCGGCTCTACGACAAGCTCGCCGGCATGACCGGCACCGCCCAGACGGAGGCGGCCGAGCTGCACGAGATCTACAAGCTCGGGGTGGTGTCCATCCCGACCAACAAGCCGATGATCCGCACCGACTGCTCCGACCTCATCTACAAGACCGAGGAAGCCAAGTACATCGCGGTGGTCGACGACGTCTCCGAGCGCTACGAGCAGGGCCAGCCCGTCCTGATCGGCACCACCAGCGTCGAGCGCTCGGAGTACCTGTCGCGGCAGTTCACCAAGCGCCGCATCCCGCACAACGTGCTCAACGCGAAGTACCACGAGCAGGAGGCGGGCATCATCGCGGTGGCGGGCCGCCGCGGCGGCATCACGGTCGCCACCAACATGGCCGGCCGCGGCACCGACATCGTGCTGGGCGGCAACGTCGACTTCCTCACCGACCAGCGGCTGCGCGAACGCGGCCTGGACCCGGTGGAAACGCCCGACGAGTACGAGACGGCCTGGCACGAGGAGCTGGCCCTGGTCAAGGAGGAGGCCGGCAAGGAGGCCGCCGAGGTGATCGAGGCCGGCGGCCTGTACGTGCTGGGCACCGAACGCCACGAGTCGCGGCGCATCGACAACCAGCTGCGCGGCCGCTCCGGCCGGCAGGGCGACCCGGGTGAGTCGCGCTTCTATCTGTCGCTGAGCGACGAGCTGATGCGCCGGTTCAACGGCGCAGCGCTGGAGGCGATGCTCAACCGGCTGAACCTGCCCGACGACGTGCCGATCGAGAACAAGATGGTGACCCGCGCCATCAAGAGCGCCCAGACCCAGGTCGAGCAGCAGAACTTCGAGGTCAGAAAGAACGTCCTCAAGTACGACGAGGTGATGAACCAGCAGCGCAAGGTGATCTACGCCGAGCGCCGCCGCATCCTCGAGGGCGAGAACCTCAAGGAGCAGGCGCTGGACATGGTCCGCGACGTCGTCACCGCCTACGTCAACGGCGCGACGGCCGAGGGCTACGCCGAGGACTGGGACCTAGAGGCGCTGTGGTCGGCGCTGGGGACGCTGTACCCGGTGGGGATCGACCACCAAAGCCTGACCCACCGGGACGCGGACTCCGACCGTGACGACCTCACCCGCGAAGAGCTGCTCGGCGCGTTGATCGAGGACGCCGAACGCGCTTATGGCGTCAGGGAAGCCGAGCTCGAGGGGATCGCGGGCGAGGGCGCGATGCGTCAACTGGAGCGCAACGTGCTGCTCAACGTCATCGACCGCAAGTGGCGCGAGCACCTCTACGAGATGGACTACCTCAAGGAGGGCATCGGGCTGCGGGCGATGGCGCAGCGCGACCCGTTGGTCGAGTACCAGCGCGAGGGCTACGACATGTTCATGGCCATGCTCGACGGCATGAAGGAGGAGTCCGTCGGCTTCTTGTTCAACGTCACGGTCGAGGCGGTGCCGACCCCGCAGGTCGCGCCGCAGGCGACGCCGGAGGGGCTCGCGGAGCTGGGGACCGCCGCTGGCGGGCAGCCGGACGGGGAAGCCGAAGCGCCCGCCGCGCCGCGCGAGGAGGCGCCAAGCACGTTGCGCGCCAAGGGCATCGACAACGACGCGCCGGCGCTCACCTATTCGGGCCCGGCCGAGGACGGCTCGGCGCAGGTGCAACGCAACGGCGGCGGCGCGCAGAAGACGCCGGCCGGTGTGCCCGCGGGCGCCAGCCGCCGCGAGCGGCGCGAGGCCGCGCGGCGGCAAGGTCGCGGCGCCAAGCCGCCAAAATCGGTGAAGCGGCGCTAACCGGTCCCATCGTCGGTCGAGTGCGCGGCGGGCCGCACACTCGGCGCCCAATGCGCGCCCTGCCGCACATTCGCGACCCGGCAACGCCCATGCCATAGGCTTATCAGGCGTCGGCTTCCGCGTGGCTACACCGACGCCGCCACCGTGACGGGCCGGAAAGGGGCAAGGCTCGTGCCCTTCGACGGAGCGGTGTCGCGGACCGAGGTGCTGGCGGCGCTGTCGTTGGCGATTGACCTCGGGCTCGGGCAACCGATGGACCACATGCTGCGCTCGGCGGCGCTGGGCACCCGGCTCGGCGAGCGGCTCGGGCTCAGCGAGCGCGAGCGCGCGACCGTCTTCTACACGGGTCTGGTCATGTGGATCGGGTGCCATGCCGACTCGCATGAGTACGCGCGGTGGTTCGGCGACGACATCGCGATGCGCCACGACAGCCACTTCATCGACTGGTCCGGCGCACCGTACCGGCGATTTCTGATCAGCAACCTGGGCCGCGGTTCCACGCTGCCCAAACGGGCCCAATTGGCGGCCAAACTCTTCGTCGACGCGCGCGGCAATCTCGGTGCGTTGGTGCAATCCCATTGCCTGTCGGCCGCATTGCTCGCCGAGGAGATCGGGCTGGGCGCCGACGTCTGCGAAGCCCTGCCCTATGCGTACGAACGGTGGGACGGCAGCGGTCTTCCCGCCAGGGCAGGCGGAGACCGGATACCCGTGGCGATGCGGGTGGCCCAGGTTGCCGACATCGCCGAAGTGCACCATCGCGCCCACGGCGCGGCGGCCGCGACGGCGGAGGTCTGCCGCCGCAGCGGCAGGCAGTTCGACCCCGAGGTCGTCGAGGTGTTCACCGCGGCCGCCGACGACCTGCTGCGGGAGGACGAAGACGCGTGGTCCGCCGCCGCCGAACTGGCCCCGGAGCCCGGGGAGGCGCTGAGCGGTCCCGCGCTGGACCGGCTCCTGCGCGCCATGGGCGACTTCGTGGATCTGAAATGCCCTTTCACGCTTGGCCATTCGCGTGCCGTGGCCGAGCTGGCGGAGAGCGCCGGGAAATGCGCCGGGCTGGCGCAGGACGACCTCGACATCTTGCGGCGCGCCGGCTACGTGCACGACCTCGGCCGCATCGGCGTGTCCAACCGGGTGTGGGAAAAACCCGGTGAACTCACCCACGCCGAACGCGAGCGGGTGCATCTGCATCCCTATCTGACCGGCAGGATCCTGGCCCGGGTGGGCGGGCTGAAGGCCGTCCGGGAGGTCGCGGTGAATCATCACGAACGACTGGACGGGTCGGGATACCCCAACGGCCTGCGCGGCGATGACCTGTCCGTCCGCGACCGTATCCTTGCAGCAGCCGAAAGCTATTGCGCCGCAATGGAACCCCGGCCGCATCGGGACGCGCTCGGCGAGGCCGCCGCGGCCGAGCGACTGCGGGGTGAAGCGGCGCGCGGGCGCCTCGACGGCGACGCCGTCGAGGCCGTGCTCGAAGCCGCGGGCCACCGGCCGTCGCGCAGACCGGCCAGGCCGGCGGGCTTGACCCGGCGCGAGGCCGAGGTGCTGCTCCACGTCGCCCAGGGCCTCTCCAACCGCGAGATCGCCTCGACCCTGTGGATTTCCGAGAAGACGGTCCGCAACCACGTTGAGCACATCTACGCCAAGATCGGGGTGAGCAACCGGATCGGGGCCAGCCTGTACGCCACCCGGCACGGCCTGACCGGCAGCTCGGCCGCCGGGCCCTGATATTTGGGGCCTGATTTTTAGGGCTGATGCCCCATGCCCTGACGGTAACCGGCGGCGATCATTTTGGCATGACCAGCATCGCGCTCCCGGATGCGGTGGCGCCGGGGCTATGGGAGAAGGTGCTCACCGACGGGCACGCGTCCCTGGTCAGGGCCAGGCACGCGTTCCGCTACCTGCCGTCCGCGCCGCGCTGCAAGCTGTGCAACAACCCCTTCGGCGGCCCCGTCGGCCGGGTGTTCGCCGCCGCCGGATTCCGCCGCTCGCGCAAGAATCCCAACCTCTGCGCGCGATGCTGCGACGCGCTGCCGCGCGGCGGGGCGGAGGTCGACATCGCGGTGCTGTTCGCCGACGTTCGCGGCTCCACGGCGCTCGGCCACCGTCAACCGGCGGCGGACTTCGCCGCCCTGCTCAACCGGTTCTACGCCGCGGCGACGCGGACGCTGCTGCGCCATGACGCGGTGATCGACAAGCTCATCGGCGACGAGGTGATGGCGTTCTTTGTTCGGGGCATCAGCGGCCCCGGATACCGCCAACGCGCCGTCGAGGCGGGAGCGGACCTGCTCAAGGCGGTGGGGTACGGCACGCCGGGCGGCCCCTGGCTGGACGTCGGCGTCGCGGTGAACGCGGGCGTCGCCTACGTCGGCAACGTCGGCGACGCCGTGGTCGACTTCACCGCGTTGGGTCGCCCCGTCAACGCCGCCGCCCGCATGCAACAACGCGCCGCCGGCGGTGAGTTGCTGGTCGCCGGCGGCGTCGCCGACGAGCTCATGGCCGACGCGCAGCGGCGCACGCTGATCCTGCGGGGCCAGACCGCGCCGATCGACGTCTTCGTGGCTTCGGCGTAACGCCAAGCGCCGCAATGGCTGAACCGGGCCCGCGGGATCGCGGGCCCGGTTCGGCGAGGCCGTCATCGCACGGCGGCGCCGGGACGGGACCGCCGGTCCAGCACCCAGGCGGTGGCCAGCGTGAGCACCACCGCGAAGGAACCGAGCGCGATGAGGCTGGCGGCGGTGCCCCCCTGGAAGGTGGCGCGGTAGGCCGACATCGCGGGCAGCGTGGCGGTGTAGCGATCGAGCCCCAGGTCGCGACCCAACGCGTCGAAGGCGTGCCGGTTCGACAGGACCAGGCTCAGCAGGCGTCCCGGCGTGGCCATCTGGTCGACCGGGACGATGGCGCCGCCGAACAGCACCTGCGGGAAGCACAGCATCGGCAGGGCCAGCGCCGCCTGCGCGGCGTTGGACACGGCGGCCGAGGCGAACAGGCCCAGCGCCAGTGCCGAGGTCGCTTCGATCACGATCGTCGCGAACAGCGCGGCGTACACGTCCCACCCGACGGCGGGAAGCCGACCGAGCGCGCGCAGCACCACCAGCAACACCACGCTCACCGCCGCCAGAACCGGAAGCAGCGCCGCCACCTTCGATCCCACGTAGGCGCTCACGCTGAGCCCGGCCAGGCGTTCCCGCCGGAAGACGGCCATCTCGCCGACGATCTGCAGCAGGCCATACGTCAGACCGAAGAAGAAGCCGTCGAAGGCGATCCAGAAAACCATCTGCGCCGGCCCGGCGCCGGCGGCGCGACCCGGATCGAATGCGCCGCGCTTGAACAAGGTCGCCATCATGACCGTCACGAGCACCGGCGAGCCGAGCAGGATCGCCAGGGTCAGCCGGTTGCGGGCGAGCACATCGACATTGCGACGGGTCAGCAGCCACCATTGGCGTGCCATGCCCGGGCGCTTGACGCCGGGGCGGGCGGCCGGGAAGCGGCGCGGGTTTGGCTCGGGCCGGCTGGTCGAGTTCACCCGGCTCGCCGCGAATCGCTTCGCCCAGATCTGCGGACTGTGCTCGCCGGCGAGGCGCTCGTACACCTCGGTGAGGTTCTGCACGCCGAAGTAGCGCCGCGCCGCGACCGGACTGCCGGTGAAGGCCAGGTGGCCGTCGCGGGCCAGGAAGACCACCCGGTCACATCGGTCGATGCCCGCGGGCTCGTGTGTGGTCAAGACGATGGTGATGCCGCGCTGGCTGAGCCTGCGCAGCAACCGCATCACGTCGGCCGCGGTCGAGGGATCGAGCCCGGAGGTGGGCTCGTCCAGGAAGAAAAGGTGCGGCCGGGTGAGTAGCTCCACGGCGATGCTGGCCCGCTTGCGTTGACCGCCGGACAGCGCCCGCACCGGCACGTCGGCCCGATCGGCCAGGTCGAGGTCGCGCAGGGTTTCGTCGACGACCCGTTCCGCCTCCGCCGCGGTGGTGCCGGCGGGAAGCCGGAGCAGCGCCGCATAGCGCAGCGTGCGGCGCAGGGGCATCTCCTGGTGGATGATGTCGTCCTGCGGTACGTAGCCGATCGCGGCGCCGGCGCCGGCGCGGGGAGCGGCGCCGTCGTGCCGGAGCTCTCCCGCCGACGGCGGCTGCAGCCCGGCGAGGATTTCCAGCAATGTGGTCTTGCCCGCCCCGCTGCCGCCGGCGATGGCGACCAACTCGCCGGGCTCCACGGACAGCGACAGTTCCTGGAGAATCTGTCGCCCACCCACGCGCCGGCCGATGTCGATCGCGTCGACGCGAACGCCGCCGGGTGCCGATCGCCCAGCACCGCGGCGTTTGGTAGTCGTTGTGTTGCATGTCGATTCGGTCATGATCCGGTCTCCTTTGCTTCCCGCGAAGTGGCTTCGTCAAGGCCGATCATCGGGCCGCCGCCGCCAAGGCCGCATGGGGCATCTGCCCCATCTGCCCCCGACTCGCGATAACTAGTCAAAATTGACTAGTCGCTCGCCGCGCAAAGTTGAGGCAAATGACCTATATCCGCAAGGACCCGCGCGGCGGACACTTAGCCCATGAAGCGTTATTTGGTCATCGGTTACGGCGGCGCGGCATACCTGCTGTTCCTCGCTGCATTCCTGTATCTGGTTGGGTTCGTGGGCAACTTCGTGGTGCCTCGAACCGTCGATCACGGGTTGCCCGCGCCCATCGGCCAGGCGGTCCTGATCAACGTGTTGCTGGTCGGCGCGTTCGGCGTCCAGCACAGCGTCATGGCGCGGCCGGCGTTCAAGGCGTTGTGGACACGGTTGGTGCCGTCGACAATTGAGCGCAGCACCTACGTCGTGCTGTCCAGCGCCGTGCTGGTGCTGCTGTACTGGCAATGGCGAACGATGCCCGCTCTCATCTGGGATGCACGGCAGACGGCCGGGCGCCTGGTGGTGTGGGCGTTGTTCTGGCTCGGCTGGGCGATCGCGTTGGCCTCGACGTTCATGGTCAGCCACTTCGACCTGTTCGGCCTCCGGCAGGTGTATCTGGCATGGCGCGGAAAGCCGTACACCCACATCGGGTTTCATGCGCGATTCTTCTATCGGCTGGTGCGCCACCCACTGATGCTCGGTTTCCTGATCGCGTTCTGGGCGACGCCCACGATGACGGCAGGGCATCTGCTCTTCTCGATTGCCATGACGGCTTACATTCTGATCGCCGTGCGGATCGAGGAGCGCGACCTCGTCGCGGTATTGGGCGACGAATACCGCGACTACCGCAACGATGTGTCGATGCTGGTGCCTCTAAAGGGCCGGCCGCGCCGGGGTTCGACCGAAGTGGTTGGCCAGCACTAACTCTCGAGGAGGTCGGCGATGCGCGCCAGCGTGGCGCGCATCCCGGCTTCGGTCTGCTTGGGCATCGAACCGCTGGTGATCATCCGCTTCTGCTTGTCCCGTGACACGTCCCAGGTTTCGCGCACCAGGGTGCCGCCCTCGACGGGAAGCAGTTCGTAGCGCCAGATGCGCCCGCCGACCAACCCGCCCAGCCCGAAGGTCTGCCACGCGATGCGGCGGTCGGGTTCGTATTCGATGACGGTGTTGGTGGTGCGGTAGGGGATGAGCAGGGTTTCCTTGCGCCCCTTCATCGACATGCTGAACTTCGAGCCCATCGACAAGGGAACCGACTGCTGCGATGCGTGATTGACCGACTCCGAACCGTCGAAGCCGGCGTGCTTGGCGCGTCGGCCAGCAGTGCGAAGACCTGTTCGGCCGGTGCGTTGATGACCCGCTCGACACTGAGCGTGGTTCCGTCCATGCGATGACACTAGCGCTGCCCGGCTGGTAAGCATGGACGGTATGGATGTCAAGGAGGTGTTGCTGCCGGGTGTCGGTCTCCGCTACGAATTCACCAGTCACAACGGTGAGCGCATCGGGATCGTGGCCCGCCGCGGCGGCGACTTCGACGTCGTCCTCTACGGCCCCGACGATCCCGACCAGGCCCGGCCGGTCTTTCACCTGACCGACGACGAGGCCGAGGCCATGGCCCAGATCCTGGGCGCCCCGCGCATCGCCGAGCGGTTCACCGAGCTTTCCCGGGAGGTGCCCGGGCTGGAGACGGGGCAGGTCCACATCGTGGCGGGCAGCCCCTTCGTGGATCACCCGCTCGGCGACACCCGCGCCCGCACCCGCACCGGCGCGTCGATCGTCGCGATCGTGCGCAACGAGGAAGTGCTCGCGTCTCCGGGTCCGGCCGAAATGCTCCACGCGCGAGACGTTCTGATCGTGATCGGCACCGAAGACGGCATCGCCGGTGTCGAGCAGATCATCGATAAGGGCTGAGCCGATGCAGGTTTCGGGGGCGCTGCTGTTCGAACTCGGCGCCCTCCTGGCCACGCTGGCCGTATTAGGCGCCGCCGCAAGGCGTTTCGCGCTGTCGCCGATACCGGTGTACCTGCTGGCGGGCCTGTCGCTGGGCAAGGGTGGACTGCTGCCGGTCGCCGCGGCGGGCGAGTTCATCCAGACGGCGGCGCCCATCGGCATCGTGTTGTTGCTGCTGACCCTGGGGCTGGAATTCTCGGCGACCGAATTCGCCGCCAGCCTGCGGCACCACCTGCCGTCGGCCGGCGTCGACCTGATCCTCAACGCCACCCCCGGCGCGGTGGCCGGCTGGCTGCTGGGGCTGGACGGCGTGGCCATCCTGGCCCTGGCCGGGGTCACCTACATCTCCTCGTCGGGCGTCATCGCTCGCCTGGTGGGTGACCTGGGCCGGCTGGGCAACCGGGAAACGCCGTCGGTCCTGTCGGTGCTGGTGCTCGAGGACTTCGCGATGGCGGCCTACCTGCCGCTGTTCGCCGTCCTGGCGTCGGGCGGCGGATGGGTGCACGCCGTCGCCGGCATGGCGGCCGCCGTCGGCGCGCTGCTGGTGGCGTTCGCCGCGTCCTACCGCTGGGGCCACCACTTCGGCCGGCTGGTCGAACACCCCGATTCCGAGCAACTGCTGCTGCGGGTGCTGGGGATCACCTTGATGGTGGCGGCGGTGGCGGAGGTCCTGCACGCCTCGGCCGCCGTCGGCGCGTTCCTGGTGGGCCTCACCCTGACCGGCGCGACCGCGGACCGGGCGCGCCAGGTGCTGGGCCCCCTGCGCGACCTGTTCGCCGCCATCTTCTTCCTGGCGATCGGCCTGTCGGTGGACCCGCACGAGCTGCTGCCGATGCTGCCGGTGGCGCTGGTCCTGGCCGTCGTCACCGCCGCGACCAAGGTCGCCACCGGGGCGGTGGCCGCCCGGCGCGACGGCGTGGCGCGGCGCGGGCAGCTGCGCGCGGGCGCCGCGCTCATCGCCAGGGGCGAGTTTTCGTTGATCATCATCGGATTGGTCGGCACCTCGATCCCCGGCGTCGCGGCGCTGGCGACGTCGTACGTGTTCGTCATGGCGATCGCCGGCCCGGTGCTGGCCCGGTATGCGGGAGGCTCGCGCCCGGCCTAACCGATGTGCAGCGCCACCACCAGCCACCGGGCGCCGCCGGTGCCGGTGGGCACCTGCTCCACCCGGCAGGCGATGGCATGGATGCGGTCGCCGCGGCTGTAGGTCCCGAAAACCTCCCCCGCGGCCTCAGGGCGGCGGCGCCCGGAGGGCTGCAGCCGCGTCCGGCGCAGCACCGCGGCGCCCCCGCGCCCGCGGCCGATCGAGAGCACGGAGTCCACCAGGCCGGGCGCCAGCATTCCTCGCAGCTGCGCGGCGGGACGGCGGCGATCGATGACTTCGAGCACCCGGCGCAGGGCGGCGTCGGCGAAGGCGGCCGCCTGGCGCATCGGCGCGGACGCGGCGGGGGCGACCCCCGCCGTCGGTGCGGTGCACGCCCGGCGGGGCGCGCGGCGGCGCGGCGGTGCGTGGGAGGACGGCCGGCACTGGGGCACGTCGCGCCTGGGCGGCTCGTAGTCGACGACGGGGGTCACGGCGAAAACGGTCAACGCGCACTCTCCAAGTCGAACGGTCGCCTGCTGGAGAGTGGCAGACAGCGGTCGGTCAGGGGCCATCATGGCACAGGCCGCGCCGGCGCGTTTCCGCGCCGATCGGGCCGGCGCTCACCCGCGCCGAGCCCTGGCCCGTTTGGGCGATTACGGTGGGCGGGTACATCAGTCCACTTAACGAACCGAGGATGAATTGACCAGGAGGGCAGCGCCGTAATGGTGGCTCGGCTATCCCCGGCGGACGCCTCTTTCTATCGCCTGGAGAACTCGGCCACCCCGATGTACGTGGGATCGCTGTCCATCTTGGCGCGCCCGCGGGCCGGGTTGAGTTACGAGACGCTGTTGGCGACCGTGGAAAAGCGGCTGCCCCAGATCCCGCGCTACCGGCAGAAGGTCCGGGAGGTGCGCGTCGCGGGGGCCCGCCCGGTGTGGCTCGACGACAGCGACTTCGACATCACCTACCACGTGCGGCGGTCGGCGCTGCCGTCGCCGGGCAGCGACGAGCAGCTGCACGAGCTCGTCGCGCGGCTGGCCGCCCGGCCGCTGGACAAGTCGCGGCCGTTGTGGGAGATGTACCTGGTCGAGGGGCTGGCGAAGAACCGGATCGCGCTGTACACCAAGTCCCACCAGGCCCTGATCAACGGCATGAGCGCGCTGGAGATCGGCCACGTCATCGCGGACCGGACGCGGCGCCCCCCGCCGTTTCCCGAGGACATCTGGATACCGGAACGCGACCCCGGCAACACGCGGTTGGTCCTGGGCGCCATCGGTGACTGGCTCGCGGGGCCGGGCACGCAGCTGCAGGCCGTCGGGTCCGCGGTGGCCGGCCTGGCGACGAACTATGGCGAGCTGCTCGATGCCGGCCGCCGCGTCGTCGACATCGCCCGCGCGGTGGCGCGGGGCAACCCACCCAGCAGCCCGCTCAACGCCACCGTTTCGCGGAATCGGCGGTTCACGGTCGCCCGGGGCAGTCTCGAGGACTACCGTGCCGTCCGCGCCCGCTACGACTGCGACATCAACGACGTGGTGCTCGCCGTCATAGCCGGCGCGCTGGGCAACTGGATGCTGTCGAGGGGCATGGCGGTGTCGCCCACCGCGACGATCCGCGCGATGGCACCGCTGTCCGTTTACGCCGACGACCACCTCGACTCGACCGGGCCCGGCCAAACGATCAGCCAGGTCACGCCTTTCCTCGTCGATCTGCCGGTGGGAGAGGCGAATCCGGTGGTGCGGCTGTCCCAGATCGCCCACGCCACCGAATCGAACGCGTCCTCCGCCAGCCTGGTCGACGCGCGCACCATCGTCACCCTCTCGGGTTTCGCGCCGCCCACCCTGCACGCCATGGGGATCCGGGTCGCCACCAACTTCCCGAGCTTTTCCAAGCTCACGTTCAATCTGTTGATCACCAATGCGCCGGGTGCCCAGTCGCAGATGTACATCGCCGGCACCAAACTGCTGGAGACCTACGCGGTGCCACCGCTGCTGCACCATCAGGCGTTGGCCATCAGTGTGACGTCCTATAACGGCATGCTCCATTTCGGAATCAATGCCGACCGCGATGCGATGAGCGATGTCGACCTGCTGCCGGGGCTGTTGAAACAATCCCTCGACGAACTCCTGGAAGCTTCCCGCTAGTTACCCGGGGTGAAAATCGCTGCCCCGATCTATGATTCGTTATTGTGAGCACCGCGACAAATCATGGCGCGTCGGCGAAGGCGAGCGAAAACAAGTCGCCCGCGCCGCCCGCGCATAAAGTCTCCAACGCCGTCTACCAAGCCGAATTGTTCAGGCTGCAAACGGAATTCGTGAAGCTGCAAGAATGGCTGCGGCATACCGGCGGGCGTCTGGTGGTCATCTTCGAAGGCCGCGACGGGGCGGGCAAGGGCGGAACGATCAAACGGATCACCGAGTACCTCAACCCGCGGGTCGCCCGCATCACGGCGCTGCCGGCGCCGAGCGATCGCGAACGCGGCCAGTGGTACTACCAGCGCTACATCGCCCACCTTCCCGCCAAAGGGGAGATCGTGCTCTTCGACCGGTCGTGGTACAACCGCGCCGGCGTGGAACGGGTGATGGGCTTCTGCACGGCGCAGGAGTACGTGCTGTTTTTGCGGCAGACGCCGATCTTCGAGCAGATGCTGATCGACGACGGGATCCTGTTGCGCAAGTATTGGTTCTCCGTGTCGGAGGCCGAGCAGCTGCGCCGGTTCAGGGCGCGGCTCAACGACCCTGTCCGGCAATGGAAACTCAGCCCGATGGACATGGAATCGCTGTATCGGCGGGAGGACTATTCGCGCGCCAAGGACGAGATGATGGTGCACACCGATACCCCGGTAAGCCCTTGGTACGTCGTGGAATCCGACATCAAGAAGCACGCGCGGCTGAACATGATGGCCCACCTGCTGTCCACGATCGAGTATCACGACGTGGAGCGGCCCAGGGTGAAACTGCCCAAACATCCGGTGGTGAGCGGGACCTACCAGCGCCCGCCGCGCGAGCTGTCGAAGTACGTCGACGACTACGCGGCCACCCTGATCGGGACGTGATGACCCAGGTCTACATCCCGGCCACACTCGCGATGTTGCAGCAGCTCGTCACCGACGGCTCCCTGTGGCCCGTCAACGGCACCGCGTTCGCGGTCACGCCGACGTTGCGCGAGGCCTACGCGGAGGGCGACGACGACGAGCTCGCCGACGTGGCGCTGCGCGAGGCGGCGCTGGCGTCGCTGCGGCTGCTGGCCTCCCACGAGGACGAAGGGTCCGGCCTGCCGCCGCGGCGCGCGGTGCTGGCCGCCGAGGTCGACGTGGGGGAATCCGGGGCCAAGTACCGCCCCGACCTCGACGACGCCGTCGTCCGGCTGGGCGCGCCCGTGACGATCGACCAGGTGGTGGCGGCGTACGTCGACAACGCCGCCGCGGAACCGGACGTCACCAGGGCGATCGAGGCGATCGACGCGGCCGACCTGGGCGACGAGGACGCCGAACTGGTCGTCGGCGACGCCCAGGACCACGATCTGGCCTGGTACGCGAACCAGGAGCTGCCGTTCCTGCTCGAGCTGCTCTGACGAGCCGAATGTGACGCATTCGCCGTCCGCGGCCCTCGATACGCCACCGTAAGTTACGGTACCGTAGGGTTTGTCAGGGGCGTCGTGAGCAGGAGTTTTGGATGAGCAAGCGGTACGCACCGATCAGCGCCAATGTCGTCGACACGAAGCGCCCGGTCGTGGCCGGCGCCGACCGGCATCCGGGCTGGCACGCGCTGCGCAAATTGGCCGCGCGCATCACCACGCCGCTGCTGCCCGACGACTACCTGCACCTGGCCAACCCGCTGTGGTCCGCGCGCGAACTGCGGGGCCGCATCCTCGAGGTGCGCCGCGAGACCGAAGATTCGGCGACCCTGGTGATCAAACCGGGCTGGGGCTTCAGCTTCGATTACCAGCCGGGCCAGTACATCGGGATCGGACTGCTGGTGGACGGGCGCTGGCGCTGGCGGTCTTACTCGCTGACGTCGAGCCCGGCAGAGACCTTCGGCGCGCCGCGCACCGTGACGATCACGGTCAAGGCGATGCCCGAGGGGTTCCTGTCCAGCCACCTGGTGGCCGGCGTCGAGCCGGGGACCATCGTGCGGCTGGCCGCCCCGCAGGGCAACTTCGTCCTGCCCGATCCGGCGCCGCCGTCGATCCTGTTTCTGACCGCGGGCTCGGGCATCACCCCGGTGATGTCCATGCTGCGAACGCTGGTGCGGCGCAATCAGATTGGCGACATCGCGCACCTGCATTCCGCGCCCACCGAAGCTGACGTGATGTTCCGTGCCGAGCTGGCCGAGCTGGCCGCCAACCAGCCGGGCTATCGCCTCGCTGTGCGCGAGACCCGCACGCAGGGTCGGCTCGATCTCGCTACCCTGGACCACGAGGTCCCGGACTGGCGCGAACGTCAGACCTGGGCGTGCGGGCCGGAGGGCATGCTCGCCCAGGCCCAGAAGGTGTGGTCGGCGGCGGGCGTCGGCGACCGGCTGCACCTGGAGCGGTTCGTGGTGTCCAAGGCCGCACCCGCCGGGGCCGGCGGGACGGTCACGTTCGCCCGCAGCGGGCGAGCGGTGGCGGCGGACGCGGCGACCTCGTTGATGGACGCCGGGGAGGGCGTTGGTGTGCAGATGCCTTTCGGCTGCCGGATGGGCATCTGCCAGTCCTGCGTCGTCAGCCTCGTGGACGGCCACGTGCGCGACCTCAGAACCGGCGCCGAGCACGATCCCGGAACGCGGATCCAGACCTGTGTGTCCGCCGCCTCGGGCGACTGTACGCTCGACATCTAAAGGCTACTCACAGGTAACCTACGCATTCGTAGGTTACGATAACGTAGGTAAGTAACCGGACAACGACAGCAGGGAGAAGAAGACGATGGCGATCACCGACGTCGACGTATTCGCCCATCTGACGGACGCCGACATCGAAAGCCTGGCCGTTGAGCTCGACGCCATCCGCCAGGACATTGAGGACTCCCGCGGGGCGAAAGACGCCCGCTACATCCGCCGCACCATCGCCGCACAGCGCGCGCTCGAGGTGGCCGGCCGGCTGCTGCTGACCGCCAGCTCGCGCCGTTCGGCCTGGTGGGCGGGGACCGTCACGTTGGGCGTGGCCAAGATCATCGAGAACATGGAGATCGGCCACAACGTCATGCACGGCCAGTGGGACTGGATGAACGACCCCGAGATCCACTCCTCGACGTGGGAGTGGGACATGAGCGGGTCGTCCAAGCACTGGCGCTACACCCACAACTTCGTGCACCACAAGTACACGAACATCCTCGGGATGGACGACGACGTCGGGTACGGCCTGCTGCGCGTCACCCGCGATCAGCGCTGGAAGCGCTTCAACATCCTCAACCTGTTCTACAACACCATGCTCGCGCTGCTCTTCGAGTGGGGCGTGGGGCTGCAGCACGTGGAACTCGGCAAGATCGCCAAGAAGCGGATGGACAACGAGGACGCCCGGCAACGCATCGACGAGTTCCTGGCTAAGGCGGGCCGCCAGGTGGTCAAGGACTACGTCGCCTTCCCGGCGCTGACGGCCCTGTCGCCCGGCGCAAGCTACCGCTCCACGCTGACGGCGAACGCGACCGCCAACGTGATCCGCAACGTGTGGGCCAACGCCGTCATCTTCTGCGGCCATTTCCCCGATGGCGCAGAGAAATTCACCAAGACCGACATGATCGGCGAGACCAAGGGCCAGTGGTACCTGCGCCAGATGCTGGGCAGCGCCAACTTCGAGGCCGGCCCGGCGCTGCGGTTCATGAGCGGCAACCTGTGCCACCAGATCGAGCACCACCTCTATCCCGATCTGCCGAGCAACCGGCTGCACGAGATCTCGGTGCGGGTGCGCGCGCTCTGCGACAAGTATGACCTGCCCTACACCACCGGGTCTTTCCTGCTGCAGTACGGCAAGACGTGGCGCACGCTGGCCAAGCTGTCGCTGCCGAACTCCTACCTGCGCGACGATGCCGACAACGCGCCGGAGACCCGCAGCGAGCGGATGTTCGCCGAGCTGGAGCCCGGTTTCGCGGGCACCGACCCCGCGACGGGGCGCCGGCGCGGCCTCAAGACCGCCATCGCGACCGTGCGGGTCTGGCGGCGCGCCCGGCGCGCGAAAAAGCAAGGGGGACAGGGGCGCTCCGGCGACCTGGCCGCCTAGACGTTCTGCACCCGGCGCGCACTCACCGCAAGGCTTTCGCGGTGGGTGCGCGTTCGGCGTGTAGCGCTCGGTTTGCTAGCGGGCAAGTTCCAGCTAATGTAATTGCAGTCGCGCGAGCGGCGGGGGGGCTTGGAAATCCGTAGTCCACACCGAGGAGTCACGAATGAAGAAGCTCGCACGACTGACCGGCTCGCTCGCCGCCGTTCTGGGTGGCATCGCCGTCGCCGCCGCCCCGCTCGCCAATGCCGATTCGGCGGATGACGCCTACCTGCAGACGCTCAAGGACAAGGGCATCACCTGGCCAAGCGGCGCGGACCAGACGATGGTCCAAATCGGGCACGCGGTGTGCACCGACTGGTCCAAGGGGATGACGTTCGAGCAAACCCTTGCCGACGCGAAGTCGGGGATGCCGCAGTTAGCCGACACCTCGCTCGCCAAGATCATGGGTGCGTCGACCGGCGTTTACTGCCCGCAGTACTCCAGCAAGTTCGACTGAGCGCGGTCGTCTTCGCCCGGGCAGAGGACGTAGGTGAGTGACCGGTCCGGATAACCCGCAGCACACGATCGGGCTGCCCCTGACGTTGTTGATTCTGCTTGGCTGGATCGCGTTCTTCGTGTTCCTCTACCTCAGACGCCGCAGGAAATACGGAGGCCCTCCGAAATTCGCGGGCCCGCCGCTTTCGGGCACTGGGCGGATTCTGTTCGTGAGTCGCCAGGGACGCGGCCACCCGCCGCTGGATTCCAAAATTCGGCCGATTCGCTCGATTCGGCTGAGCGTGAAAATCCCCGGCCACGAACCGTATGACGCCACCGCAACCCAGGAGATTCCGGTATCGGCGTTGTATCGCATCGACCCCCATGGTGGGACCGTCGCGGTTCAGGTCGATTCCACCAACCTGAACTACGTGCGGGTCGATTTCGACCAGCCGATCACCTAGCGGCGCAGCACCTACCCGAGACGCTCGATGATGGTGGCGTTGGCCATGCCGCCGCCCTCGCACATCGTCTGCAGGCCGTAGCGGCCGCCGCGCTGCTCCAAAGCGTTCACCAGCGTGGTCATGATGCGAGCGCCGCTGGCGCCCAACGGATGTCCGATCGCGATGGCCCCGCCGTTGACGTTGGTCTTGGCCAGATCCGCACCGGTGTCGTGCGCCCACGCCAGCACCACGGGCGCGAACGCCTCGTTGACCTCGAACAGGTCGATGTCGGCCAGCGTCAGCCCGGCACGCTTGAGCACCTTCTCGGTGGCGGGGATGACCCCGGTCAGCATGTAGAGCGGGTCGGAGCCCACGACGGTCGTGGTGTGGATCCGCGCCAGCGGGCGCAGGCCCAGCCTCTTGGCGATCGCGCTCGTCGTGATCAGGACCGCGGCGCTGCCGTCGGACAGCGGCGACGAGTTGCCGGCCGTGATCGACCAATTGATCTGCGGGAAGCGCTCTTTGGCGGCCTCGCTGTAGAACGACGGCTGCAGTCCGGCGAGCGTCTCCACCGTCGTCCCGGGCCGGACGATCTCGTCGGTGCTCAGCCCGGCGATCGGGATCAGCTCGTTGTCGAAGAGCCCGTCCTTGGTGGCGCGGGCGGCCTTGTCGTGGCTGCCGGCGGAGAACTCGTCGAGCCGGGTGCGGGAGAAGCCCCACTTCGCGGCGATCAGTTCTGCGCTGATGCCCTGCGGCACCAGGCCGTCGGGGTAGCGGCGCGTCATGTCCTCGCCGAACGGGTTGGAGCCCGGCAGCACCGAGGTGCCCATCGGGACGCGGCCCATCGACTCGACGCCGCCCGCGACGACGAGGTCGTAGGCGCCGGCGAGGACGCCCTGCGCGGCGAAGCTGATGGCCTGCTGGCTGCTGCCGCACTGCCGGTCGATCGTGACGCCCGGGACCGACTCGGGAAATCCGGCCCCGAGCAGCGCGTTGCGCGCGATGTTGACGGCCTGGTCGCCGACCTGGGTGACGGCGCCGGCGATGACGTCGTCGAGCTGCGCCGGGTCGACCCCTGTGCGCGCCACCAGTTCGCGCAGGCTGTGGGCCAGCAGATCCGCGGGCAGCACGTCGTGCAGCGCGCCGCTGGCCTTGCCCTTCCCGATCGGGGTGCGGACGGCACCGACGATGACGGCGTCGCGGCCCTGGTAACCGGTCATGACTCCTCCTCGAGTCTGGAGCTAAGTATTACTCGCTGTACTCAGGTAAACATCTAGGTACACTAAAATCAACCCAGACCGGGAGGTGATGTACATGACATTTCTGCAGGGCGCCCTGGCGGACCGCGAGGCGTGGTCGGCGGTCGGCGAGTGCGCGATCGAAAAGACCATGGCGGTGGTCGGCACCAAGTCCGCGATGCTGATCATGCGCGAGGCCTACTACGGCACCACCCGGTTCGACGACTTCGCGCGCCGGGTGGGCATCACCAAGGCGGCCACGTCGGCGCGGCTGGCCGAACTCGTCGGCCTGGGCCTGCTCGAGCGACGGCCCTACCGCGAGCCCGGGCAGCGCGGCCGCGAGGAGTACGTGCTCACCGAGGCCGGGGTCGATTTCATGCCGGTGGTCTGGTCGATGTTCGAGTGGGGCCGACGCCATCTGCCCGGCCGCAACCGCCTGCGGCTCACCCACCTGGGCTGCGGGGCGGAGGCGAGCGTCGAAATCCGTTGCACCGAGGGGCATCTGGTGCCGCCCGACGAGCTCGGCATGCGGCTGGCCAAGTCCGGTTGAGCGCCGCCCGGTTGGCGCGAGCGTGCGCAAATGCACGGCTTTTGCGGCGTGTCGCCGTACCAACACGCACGCTCGCCGGGATGGTCAGGTCTCCCGCAGCGCCGCGAGCAGCGGGCGCGCCGCGGCGACGCGGCGGACGGCGGGGCCGGACAGCGTGTCGAGCGCGCATTCGGGATCGGCCGGCGGCCCCATGTGTCCGCAGCCGCGCGGGCAGTCGCTGATCGCCTCGGCCAGGTCGGAGAAGGCCATCAGCACGTCGTCGGGCTCGATGTGGGCCAGCCCGAACGAGCGGATTCCCGGCGTGTCGATCACCCAACCCCCGTTCTCCAGGGGGAGCGCCACCGACTGGGTCGAGGTGTGCCGCCCCCTGCCGATCTCCGTCACCTCGCCGACGGCCCGATCCGCCTCGGGCACAAGGCGATTCACCAGCGTCGACTTGCCGACGCCGGAATGGCCCAGCAGGACGGTGATCTGGCCGGCCAGCAGGTCGGCCACCGCGAGCAGCGGATCGTCGACGCCGGCGGCGACCACCGTCAGGTCCAGGTCCACGAACTGTTTGGCGAACGGCTCCGGCGGCGCGAGGTCCGTCTTGGTCAGGCACAGGATCGGGGTCAGGCCGCCGGCATAGGCGGCGATCAGCGCCCGGTCGACCAGCCCGGTGCGCGGCGGCGGGTCGGCCAGCGCCACCACGATCAGCAGCTGGTCGGCGTTGGCGACCACCACCCGCTCGGTGGGATCGGTGTCATCGGCGGTGCGCCGCAACACCGTTCGCCGCTCGCCGCGGCGCACGATGCGGGCCAGCGTGTCCGTTCGTCCGGACAGGTCGCCGACGAGGTCGACGTCGTCGCCGACGACGATCGGGGTGCGGCCCAGCTCGCGGGCCCGCATGGCCGTGACCCGGCGCTCGGGCCGGCCGCCCAGCACGCACCCCCAGCGCCCGCGGTCGACGCTGACCACCATCGCCGCCTCGGCGTCGGCGTGCTCGGGCCGCGTCTTGGTGCGCGGTCGCGAGCCCTTGCCGGAACGGACCTTGACGTCGGACTCGTCGTAGTCGCCCGGCTTCACATGCCGGGCTCCAGCATGCGCGCCCACAGCCGCGGAAACTCCGGCAGCGTCTTGCTCGTCGCGCCGATGTCATCGACCTCGACCCCGGCCACCCGCAGCCCGACGATCGCACCGGCCATGGCCATCCGGTGGTCGGCGTACGCGCGCCACACGCCGGGCCGCAGCGGCGTCGCGGTGATCACCAGGCCGTCGGGCGTTTCGGCGCAGTCGCCGCCCAGGCGGTTGATCTCGGCGCTCAACGCGGCGAGCCGGTCGGTCTCGTGGCCCCGCAGGTGGGCGATGCCGGTCAGCCGCGACACCGAGCCGGGCGTGGCCAGCGCGGCCAGCGCCGCCACCGACGGCGTGAGCTCGCCGACGGCGCGCAGGTCGACGTCAAAGCCGGGGTAGTCGGCCGAGCCGCGCACCTCCAGGGAGGAATCATGCTGTTTCACAACGGCATTCAGCTTGCCGAGAACTTCTACGATGTTGTCGGCGGGCTGCACGCTGGTCGCGGGCCAGCCGGTGATGCGCACCGACCCGCCGGTCACCACGGCCGCCGCGAGGAACGGCACGGCGTTGGTCAGGTCGGGTTCCACCTCCCAGTGCCGCGCCGCGACCGCGCCGGCGCGCACCCGCCAGCGGTTCGGGACGGAGTCGTCGACGTCGACGCCGGCCTGTCGCAGCATCACCGTCGTCATCGCGATGTGCGGCGCCGACGGCAGCTGCGATCCGGTGTGCTGGACCGTCAGGCCCTCGGTGAACGACGCGGCACACAACAGCAGGCCGGACACGAACTGCGACGACGCCGACGCGTCTATGGCCACGGTGCCGCCGGCGACCAACCCGCCGCCCCGGACCCGGAACGGCAGACCGCTCCCGTCGATCTTGACCCCCAGGCCGCGCAGCGCGTCCAGCAGCGGCGCGATGGGCCGGGACCGGGCCTGCTCGTCGCCGTCGAACACCACCACCGCGTCGGCCAGCGCCGCCAGCGGTGGGACGAACCGCAGCACGGTGCCGGCCAGGCCGCAGTCGATCGTGGCGTCGGGTCCGGGGGAGATGCGGCCGCTGACCGTCAGCTCGGATCCGTCCCCGTCGACGCGCAGGCCCAGGGTGCGCAGGGCCCCGATCATCAGGTCGGTGTCGCGGCTGCGCAGCGCCCCGCTGATCGTGGAGGGGCCGTGTCCCTGCGCGGCCGCCAGCCCGGCGAGCACCAGCGCCCGGTTGGTCTGCGACTTCGAGCCCGGGACGGTCACGGTCGCGTGCACCGGTGCGCTGGCGTGCGGGGCGGTCCACGTGGTCACCGCTACATCATCGCCTGTCCCGGGTTCTGCAACCATGGGAGCTATGTGCGGGCGGTTTGCGGTGACGACGGATCCGGCGAAGCTGGCCGAGAAGATCAAGGCGATCGACGAGGCGACCGGAACCTCCGAACGCGCGGCCGAGCCCAACTTCAACGTGGCGCCGACCACGACGATCGCGACCGTGGTCACCCGGCATGCCGAGCCCGACGACGACCCCACCCGCCGCGTCCGGTTGATGCGCTGGGGCCTGATCCCGCCGTGGGCCAAGGCCGGCGCCGACGGGGCGCCGGAGGGCAAGGGCCCGCTGCTGATCAACGCCCGCGCCGACAAGGTCACCAGCTCGCCCGCCTTCCGCGCGAGCGCCAAGTCCAAGCGTTGCCTGATCCCGATGGACGGCTACTACGAGTGGCGCGTCAACCCCGACCGCGACGGCAAGAAGTCGCGCAAGACGCCGTTCTTCATGTACCGCGAGGACGGCGAGCCGCTGTTCATGGCCGGGCTGTGGTCGGTGTGGAAGCCCAAGGACCAGAAGGACGCTCAACCGCTGCTGAGTTGCACGATCATCACCACCGACGCCCCGGGGGAGCTCGCTGAAATCCACGACCGGATGCCGCTGGTGGTGCCGGAACGGGACTGGGACCGCTGGCTGAACCCCGACGCCCCGGTCGACGAGGAACTGCTGGCCCGCGCGCCCGACGTGCGCGGCATCCGGATGCGCGAGGTGTCGACGTTGGTCAACAGCGTGCGCAACAACGGCCCGGAGCTGCTCGCACCGGTCGAGGAGCAATCCGAGCAGATGAAGCTGCTCTAGCGCGGATCGCTATGCCGCGCCGGGACTCTCGCCTTCGTCGTCGCTGTCGTTGTCGGGGTGGAGGAGTTTTTCGGGGTGGTGGTAGGTGTTGGTTCTGGGTTGGCCGCGGTCCAGATGCGGTGGGGGGATCCATTCGGTTTCGCCGTTGGTGTTGGTGCGGGTGGTCCAGCCTTGTTCGGCGAGGCGGTTGTCGGGGCCGCAGGCCAGGGTGAGGTCGTCGATGTCGGTGCGGTGGGTGGCCGCCCAGCCTTTGATGTGGTGGACCTGGGTGTGGTAGGCGGGGGCGTCGCAGCCGGGTTTGGTGCAGCCGCGTTCTTTGC
>NZ_LZIS01000089.1 GCF_001667015.1 Mycobacterium sp. E3198
TTACGAAGAGTCGCAATCGATCTATGACGTTTCAGACGAGTTCTTCGCGCTCTTCCTAGACCCGACGATGGGGTACACCTGCGCATACTTCGAGCGCGACGATATGACCCTCGAGGAGGCGCAGAACGCCAAGTTCGACCTGGCGCTGGGCAAGCTGAACCTCGAGCCCGGGATGACGCTGCTCGACATCGGCTGCGGCTGGGGCGGAGCGCTGCAACGGGCGATCGAGAAGTTCGATGTCAACGTCATCGGAATCACGCTCAGCCGCAACCAATTCGAGTACAGCAAGGCGAGGCTGGCCGCTATCCCCACCGAGCGCACCGTCGAGGTCCGGCTGCAGGGCTGGGAGGAGTTCGACGACGAGGTCGATCGGATTGTCACCATCGGCGCCTTCGAAGCGTTCAAGGCCGAACGCTGGCCCGCGTTTTTCGAGCGCGCCTACGGCATCCTTCCCGACGATGGCCGAATGTTGCTGCACACGATTCTCGCGCACTCGCAAAAGCAAATGCACGAGCGCGGGATCTCGCTGACCATGCGCGACATTCGATTCACCCGATTCATCTACACGGAGATTTTCCCCGGCGGGCAGTTGCCGGCCGAGGAAGACATTGCGGAGTTGGCGCCGGCGGCCGGATTTACCCTCGAAAAGGTGCAATTGCTACGCGAACACTACGCGCGCACCCTCGAAACGTGGGCCACCGCGCTCGAGGCCAACAGGGACCAGGCGATCGCCATCCAGTCCCAAGAGGTCTACGACCGCTACATGAAGTACCTGACGGGTTGCGCCAAGCTGTTCCGCCAGGGC
>NZ_LZIS01000090.1 GCF_001667015.1 Mycobacterium sp. E3198
CGCCGGACCCGCCGGCGCCGCCGTTGCCCAGCAGGCCGCCGGCGCCGCCGGCGCCGCCCACTCCGCCGTTGCCCGTGGGGGAGTTGCCGCCGGCCCCGCCGGCGCCGCCGACGCCGAATAGCCCGGCGGCGCCGCCCTGACCGCCCGGCAGTCCCGGCGCGCCGGACCCGCCGGCGCCGCCGTTGCCCAGCAGGATCCCGCCGGCGCCGCCCGGCGCGCCGGTGCCCGGCGCGCCGTTGGCGCCGTTGCCGATCAGCGGGCGGCCCACCAGCAGCTCGGTGGGCGTGTTGATCACGCCGAGCAGTTGCTGCTCGAATGCCTGCAACGGTGAGGCGTTGGCGGCCTCGGCCGCGGCATACGACGCCGCGCCCGCGGTCAGCGCCTGCACGAACTGCGAATGAAAGCCCTCCACCTGCGCGCTGATCGCCTGGTACTCCGCGGCGTGCGCGGAAAACAACGCCGCTACGCTCGCCGACACCTCGTCAGCGGCCGAGGCCACCATTCCCGTGGTCGGGCCTGCCGCCGTCGCGCTGGCAGTGCTAATTGTGGAACCGATATTTGCCAAATCCGACGCCGCCCCCGAAACCATTTCTGGTACCGCGAACACGAACGACATGCATGCCTCCCAGCGAGTACGGCGAGTTGGCGATGAGGCCTGAGTACTGGATCATATCCAGACTTTCCGAAATTCGGAAAGTAGCTCGGCACTACTGGAGCGACGATTAAATGATGCTTTACTTATCGCAATGTAAGCGGTATAAGTCCCGCCGATCGCTTTTTATTCGGGTTCCAGCCACAGCGCCGACGTCGGGGGCAGGACCAGCACGGCCGAAGCCGGCCGCCCATGCCACGGGTCCTCGGTGGCGTCGACCCCGCCCATGTTGCCGATTCCCGAGCCGTTATAGACGGTCGCGTCGGTGTTGAGCACCTCGCGCCAGCGGCCGGCGTAGGGCAGGCCGAGGCGGTAGCCGCTGTGCTCCGCACCCGCGAAATTGAATACGCACGCCATTACCGACCCGTCGTTTCCATATCGGAGGAAACTCAACACGTTGTTGGCGGAATCGTTGGCGTCGATCCAGGAATAGCCGTCGGGAATGGTGTCTTGGCTCCACAGCGCCGGGTGGCTGCGGTAAATCTCGTTGATGTCGCGCACCAGACGCAGAACGCCGTTGGAGAAACCCTGTTCGTCGAGCTGCCACCAATCCAAACCGCCCTGCTCGGACCACTCGGCGCGCTGGCCGAATTCCTGCCCCATGAATAACAATTGCTTGCCCGGGTGCGCCCATTGGTAGGCGAGCAGGCTGCGCAGCCCCGCGGCCTTGACGTGGTTGTTGCCCGGCATCCGGCCCCACAGGGTCCCCTTGCCGTGCACCACCTCGTCGTGGCTGAGCGGCAGCACGTAGTTCTCGCTGAACGCGTACAGCATCGAGAACGTCATCTCGTGGTGATGGAAGCTGCGGTAGATCGGGTCTCGGCTGATGTAGTCGAGCGTGTCGTGCATCCAGCCCATGTTCCACTTCATCGAGAAGCCAAGGCCGCCAAGGTTGGTCGGCCGGGTCACGCCCGGCCAGGACGTCGACTCCTCGGCGACGGTGACGATGCCGGGCGCGGCCTTGTGCGCCGTGGCGTTCATCTCCTGCAGGAACTGAACCGCCTCCAGGTTCTCCCGGCCGCCATAGACGTTGGGCGTCCAACCGCCCTCCGGACGCGAGTAGTCCAGATAGAGCATCGATGCGACCGCGTCCACCCGCAGGCCGTCGATGTGGAACTGCTCGAGCCAATACAGCGCGTTGGCCACCAGGAAGTTACGCACCTCGGCGCGGCCGAAGTCGAAGACGTAGGTCCCCCAGTCGAGTTGCTCGCCGCGCTTGGGGTCGGCGTGTTCGTAGAGCGGGGTGCCGTCGAAACGGCCGAGCGCCCAGGCGTCCTTGGGGAAGTGCGCCGGCACCCAGTCGACGATCACACCGATACCGGCCTGGTGCAGGGCGTCGACGAGTCCCCGGAAGTCGTCCGGCGTCCCGAAGCGCGACGTGGGCGCGTAGTACGACGTGACCTGATAGCCCCACGAGCCGGCGAACGGGTGCTCGGCGACCGGCAGCAGCTCCACATGGGTGAACCCCTGCTCCACGACGTAATCCGTCAGCTCACGCGCGAGTTGGCGGTAGCTCAGCCCGGGACGCCACGACCCCAGGTGCACCTCCAGCGTGCTCATCGGCTCGAACACCGGGTTGCGCTGCGCGCGCCGCGTCATCCAGTCGGCGTCCGCCCAGGTGTAGTCGCTGCGCGTCACCTTTGACGCCGTGTGCGGCGGCACCTCGGTGGCGAAGGCCATCGGATCGGCCCGCTCGGTCACCACGCCGTCGGCGCCGTGCACGCGGAACTTGTACAGGCCGTCCACGGGGAAGTCGGGCCAGAACAGCTCCCACACCCCGGAGGAGCCCAGCACCCGCATCGGCGCCTCGTTGCCGGTCCAGCCGTTGAACTCGCCGATCAGGCTGACGCCCTTGGCGTTGGGCGCCCACACCGCGAACGACACCCCGTTCACCGTGCCGTCGGCCGTGGTGAACGAGCGGGGATGGGCACCGAGGACCTCCCAGAGCCGTTCGTGGCGGCCCTCGCCGAAGAGATGGAGATCGACTTCACCCAGGGTGGGCAGGAAGCGGTACGCGTCGGCGACGACGTGCGGGTCGGAACCCTCGTAGGTCACCTCGAGCCGGTAGTCGATGAGGTTGACGAACGGCAGCGCGACGGCGAACAGGCCGGAGTCGATGTGCCGCAACGGGAACCGGTCGTCACCGACCAGCGCGACGACCTCGCGCGCGTGCGGTCGCAGCGCGCGAATGACTGTGTGGTCGCCGTACTCGTGGGCCCCCAGGATGCCGTGCGGGTTGTAATGCGCGCCCGCCACCAGGCGCGCCAGGTCCGCTGGGTCGGGCGCCAGATCTAGTCCAGCGAGTTCGTCGGTTCGGCTCAAAGCCCGTCACCTCCTACGCAGCAGCGTGATTCGGGATTCGTACGGTATGAGCGGCATGTTGATGATGTGCGCGACCGCCCGCGACGGATCCAGGCGTATGTAGTTCGACTGCCCCCATTGGAATTCCTGACCCGTGATCTCGTCGCGCACCCAAAACCGTTCATAGGACTCCATACCCAATGCGGCCATGTCCAACCACAGCGTCGCTTCCTCGGGCCCGAACGCGTTCAGCGTCACCACGACCAGCACGCAGTCGCCGGTGGTCGGGTCGAACTTGCTGTAGGCCAGCATCGCGTCGTTGTCCACGCCGTGGAAATGAATCGTACGCAGTTGCTGCAACGCGGGGTGCAGGCGACGAATCGTGTTGAGCTGCTTGATGAACGGCTCCAGGGACCTGCCCTCGGCCAGAGCGCGCGCATAGTCGCGGGGTCGCAACTCGTACTTCTCGGAGTCCAGGTATTCCTCGCTGCCCTCGCGCACCGCGCGGTGCTCGAACAGCTCGTAGCCCGAGTAGACCCCCCACGCGGGGCTCATGGTCGCCGCCAGCGCGGCGCGGATGGCGAACATGCCGGGCCCGTGGTGCTGCAGCACCGCGTGCAGGATGTCGGGGGTGTTGACGAACAGGTTGGGCCGCCGGAAGTCGGCCAGGGCCGCGATGTCGTTGCCGAATTCGGTGAGCTCCCACTTGGCCGTGCGCCACGTGAAGTAGCTGTAGGACTGCGTGAAGCCGAGCTTGGCCAGTCCGTACTGCCGCGCCGGCGGGGTGAACGCCTCGGACAGGAACAGCACGTCGGGGTCGGCGTCTTTGACCTGACCGATCAGCCAGGCCCAGAAGTCCGGGGGCTTGGTGTGCGGGTTGTCGACCCGAAAGAACTTGACCCCGTGGTCGATCCAGTGCCGGACCACGCGCAGCACTTCGTCGTAGAGACCCGCGGGATCGTTGTCGAAGTTGATCGGGTAGATGTCCTGATACTTCTTGGGCGGGTTCTCCGCATACGCGATGGTTCCGTCTGGCAACTCGGTGAACCATTGCCGGTGTTCGCGGGCCCAAGGATGGTCGGGTGCGCATTGCAGCGCCAGGTCCAGGGCAACCTCCATGTCCAGATCGCGTGCCGCGGCGACGAAGTCGTCGAAGTCGTCGATCGTGCCCAGGGCGGGGTGGACCGCGTCGTGGCCGCCCTCGTCGCTGCCGATCGCCCACGGGGACCCCACGTCCCCCGGGGCGGCGGTGGGGGAGTTGTTGCGGCCCTTGCGGTGTACCTTGCCGATCGGGTGGATGGGCGGCAGGTAGACGACGTCGAAGCCCATGTCGGCGATCCGCGGAAGCTGGGCGGCCGCGGTGGCGAAGGTGCCGTGCACGGGCTTGCCGGCCTTGTCCCACCCGCCCGTCGAACGCGGAAACATCTCGTACCACGAGCCGAAGCGCGCCAGCGGCCGGTCAACCCACACCCCGAACTGGTCGCCCCGGGTGACCAGGTCGCGCAACGGGTAAGCGGCCAACAGTTCTTCGATCTCCGGGCTCAGGGCCGGCGCGGTGCGGGTGACCGGGTCCCCGGGGGCCCGCAACGCCTCGGCGGCCGCCAGCAGCGGATCGCGTCGCCCCCGCGGCACGCCGGTGGCCGCCCGCTCGAACAGCGCGGCGCCGACCAGCAGATCGTTGGACAATTCCTTCTCGCCTTGGCCGGCGTCGAGTTTGGCGACCAGCCCGTGGCGCCACGAGTGAATCGGGTCGCCCCATCCGTCCACCCGGAAGGTCCACAACCCGACCCGGTCGGGGGTGAACACACCGTGGAAGACATACGGTTCCTGACCCTCGGTCATGGGCAGCAGCAGCGGCTTGATTCGCTGCTCGGCCGCCGTGCCGTCCAGCGCGGGTGCGGGGCGTTCGGGGGCCTGGACCGCCTTGATCCGGCGGGACTCGCCGACCTGCGGGTAGCGCCGGCCGAGGTAGCGCACGACGAGGGTTGCTGCGACGGCCTCGTGGCCCTCTCGCCAGACCGCGGCGCTGACGGGAACCACTTCACCGACCACGGCTTTGGCCGGGTACGCGCCGCAGGAGACGACGGGCTGGACGTTATCGATCTCGACACGACCGGGCACAAACACTCCGTTCGGCTGTGTGGCGAGACCGCGCCGTGCTTCGTCGCGGAATACCTCGCCTCTCAGCAACTTCCTGTCGTGGGGACTTTCTCTGACGGACCGCAGCGCTGCGGCCCCAACACCTAACCGATACCCACCCTAGTGCGCCGTCACACACCGCCGGCGGCGAACGGTCAGTCGGTCGCCCTGCGGGCGCCGGAATCCTCAGTAAGGTAATGACGTGTGAAAGCCCTTCGCCGCTTTACCGTCCGTGCTCATTTGCCCGAGCGTCTCGCCGCGCTGGATCAGCTTTCGACCAACCTGCGCTGGTCGTGGGACAAGCCCACGCAGGACCTGTTCGCGGCCATCGACTCGAGGCTGTGGGCGCGATGCGGCTGCGACCCGGTGGCCCTGCTCGGTGCGGTGAGCCCGGCGCGCCTCGACGAGCTCGCGCTGGACGACGAATTCGTGGGCCGGCTCGATGCGCTCTCCGCCGACCTGAACGACTACCTGAGCCGTCCCCTCTGGTACCAGCAGCGGCAGCACGCCGGTGCCGCGATGCCCGCCGCCATCGCGTACTTCTCGATGGAGTTCGGCGTCGCCGAGGTGCTGCCCAATTATTCGGGCGGCCTGGGCATCCTCGCCGGTGACCACCTCAAGTCCGCGTCCGACCTCGGCGTCCCGCTGATCGCGGTGGGCCTGTACTACCGCTCCGGCTACTTCCGGCAGTCGCTGACCGCCGACGGCTGGCAGCACGAGACCTACCCGGCGCTGGACCCGCAGGGGCTGCCGTTGCGCCTGCTCACCGACGCCGCGCGCGAACCCGTGCTGGTGGAACTGGCGCTGCCCGACTCCGCGCAGCTGCGGGCGCGGGTGTGGGTCGCGCAGGTCGGACGCGTTCCGCTGCTGCTGCTGGACTCCGACGTCCCCGAGAACGAGCACGAGCTGCGCGGCGTCACCGACCGGTTGTACGGCGGCGATCAGGAACATCGGATGCGGCAGGAGATCCTGGCCGGCATCGGCGGGGTGCGGGCCATCCGCGCCTTCACCGCCATCGAGGGGTTGCCCGCGCCCGAGGTGTGGCACATGAACGAGGGGCACGCGGGGTTCCTCGGGGCCGAACGCATCCGCGAGCTGATCACCGATTCCGGGCTGGACTTCGACACCGCGCTGACCGTCGTGCGGTCGGCCACCGTGTTCACCACGCACACCCCGGTGCCCGCCGGTATCGACCGGTTCCCGGCCGAGATGGTGCGGCTCTACTTCGATGACGGCCTGGACGACGGCGCCGACGGGGCGGGAAAGGCCAAGGACGCGCCCGCCTTGCTGCCGGGCGTGCCGACCGCCCGGATCCTGGCGCTCGGCGCGGAGGACGACCCGACGAAGTTCAACATGGCGCACATGGGCCTGCGCCTGGCGCAACGGGCCAACGGCGTTTCGCTGTTGCACGGCCGGGTCAGCCGGGCCATGTTCAACGAGCTGTGGCCGGGCTTCGATCCCGACGAGGTGCCGATCGGGTCCATCACCAACGGCGTGCACGCGCGCACGTGGGCGGCGCCGCAATGGTTGCAGCTGGGCCGCGAGCTGGCCGGGCCGGACGACGCGGCGTTCAGCGATCCCGGCGTCTGGCTGCGGCTGCAGCAGGTCGACGCGCGCCACTTGTGGGGGATCCGCTCGCAACTGCGTGCGCTGCTGGTCGAGGATGTCCGGCGGCGGCTGCGCAGCTCCTGGCAGGAGCGCGGTGCTCCGGATGCCGAATTGGGCTGGATAGCAACGGCTTTCGATCCCGACGTGCTCACCATCGGGTTTGCCCGCCGGGTGCCGACATATAAGCGGCTGACCCTGATGCTGCGCGACCCGGATCGGCTCGAGCAGCTGCTGCTCAACGAGGAACGGCCGATCCAGCTGATCGTGGCCGGGAAGTCGCACCCCGCCGACGACGGCGGCAAAGCGTTGATCCAGCAGGTGGTGCGGTTCGCCGACCGGCCGGAGGTGCGGCACCGCATCGCCTTTTTGCCCGACTACGACATGTCGATGGCCCGGCTGCTGTATTGGGGCTGCGACGTCTGGCTGAACAATCCGCTGCGGCCCCTGGAGGCCTGCGGCACGTCGGGCATGAAGAGCGCGCTCAACGGCGGGCTGAACCTGTCCATCCGCGACGGCTGGTGGGATGAGTGCTACGACGGCGAAAACGGTTGGGAGATACCGAGTGCCGACGGCGTGGCCGACGAGTCCCGCCGCGACGACCTGGAATCCACCGCGCTGTACAACCTGCTGGAGCAGTCGGTCGCACCGAAGTTCTACGAGCGCGACGAACACGGTGTGCCGCCGCGGTGGATCGAGATGGTGCGCCACACCCTGCAGACCCTCGGCCCAAAGGTGCTGGCGTCCCGCATGGTTCGCGATTACGTCGAGCAGTACTACACGCCGGCGGCGGCGTCCCTGCGCAAGACCACGGCGGCCGAGGACGGCGGTGCGGAGTTCGACGCGGCCCGTGAGCTGGCCGCCTATCGACGACGCGCCCACGACGCGTGGCCCAAGATCGCCATCACCGACGTGGACAGCACCGGCCTGCCGGACACCCCGGTGCTCGGCTCCAAGCTGACGCTGACCGCGACCGTCCAGCTGGACGGGCTGGCGCCCGACGAGGTCACGGTCCAGGCGCTGGTGGGCCGGGTCGACGCCGGCGACGCGCTGCTGGACCCGGTCACCGTCGAGATGTCGTATACCGGCACCGCCGAGGGCGGCAATCAGGTGTTCTCGACCACCACGCCGCTGCCGCTGGCCGGCGCGGTCGGGTACACCGTGCGGGTGCTGCCGAACAACCCCATGCTGGCAGCCGGCAACGAGCTCGGTCTCATCACGCTGGCGCGCTAGAAGCTCTCAGCCTCTCCAGCGCGGCGCGCACCCGCGCGCCGTCGGTGGTAGCCCAAAACGGCGGCAGCGAGGCGCGCAGGTAGCCGCCGTAACCGGCGGTCACCATCCGCGAGTCCAGGACCGCGACCACCCCACGGTCGGTTACGCGGCGCAGCAGCCGGCCCGATCCCTGCGCCAGCAGCAGCGCGGCGTGGTTGGCGGAGACGGCCATGAAGCCGTTGCCGCCCCGCGCGGCCACCGCGCGCTGCCGCGCGCCCAGCAGCGGGTCGTCCGGCCGGGGGAATGGGATGCGGTCGATCAGCACCAGCGACAGCGACGGTCCCGGCACGTCGACGCCCTGCCACAGCGACAGGGTGCCGAACAGCGAGGTCTGTTCGTCGGCGGCGAACTGCTCGACCAGCGTCGAGGTGCTGTCGTCGCCCTGGCACAGCACCGGCGTCGACAACCGGGAGCGCATGGCCTCGGCGGCGGCGCGGGCGGCCCGCATCGACGAGAACAGCCCCAGCGTGCGCCCGCCGGCCGCGGCGATGAGCTCGGCGATCTCGGTCAGCTGCTCGGCCGAGCCGGTGCCGTCGCGGCCCGGCGGCGGCAGATGCGCGGCCACGTACAGGATTCCGGCCTTGGCGTGCTCGAACGGCGACCCCACGTCCAGCCCGCGCCAGGGGGCGTCGCCGTCGTCTCCGCCGGTCAGGCCCCAGGCCGCGGCCATCGCGTCGAAGGACCCGCCGATCGCCAGGGTCGCCGAGGTCAACACCGTCGTCGAACGCGAGAACACCTCGCTGCGCAGCAGGCCGGCGACCGACAGCGGCGCCACCCGCAACACCGGACGCACCGCGCCGCGGTTGTCCTCGTGGTCGAGCCAGACCACGTCGCTGCGGTCGGGGATGGCCGGGCCGAACGACGCCAGGATCCGCGACGCCGTGTCCGACACCTCGCCCAGCGCCGCAACGGCCTCGGCCCGCGCCGCCGCCGCCCTGGGGTCGCTTTTGGTGTCGCTGCGGGTGTCGATCGCCGAGCGTGCCGCGGTGGCCAC
>NZ_LZIS01000091.1 GCF_001667015.1 Mycobacterium sp. E3198
CCGGTGAACTTGTCCACCGTGCCGCCATAGCGCCGCACGACCGCCCCCGCGACCGTGACCAGCTCGGTCATGATCTCGCGCAACCGCTCCGGGCCCACCGCCGCGGCGATGTCCATCGAATGCACGACGTCGGCAAACAACACGGTGACCTGCTTGTATTCCGCCCGGGTGGGCGACACTGAAGATCCGCACTCGTCGCAGAATTTCGCGGTCGGGCGCAGCTCCGCGTCACACCTCGCGCAGGTCACCGCGGCCGTCATCGGCCAAGGATAGGGCAATCGGAACCCGGTTTTGCGGATAAGTGTCGCCGGGCGGCGGCATGGGTGATTATGGGGGGAAATTTTGACGGTGCAGGAGATCGGTGGATGGTTAGCCCGGGCAGCGAGGCCACCGGCCGGTGTGGGCTGTGCGGCAACGACCTGCGGCCCAAGGCCCGTTTCTGCGATGCCTGCGGCTCGCCCGTCACACCCAGAACGGCCAGCGGCGAACACAAACAAGTGACGGTCCTGTTCGCCGACGTCGTCGGCTCGATGAAGCTGGCGGTTGCGCGAGATCATGACCGAGCTGGTCACGGTCGCGGGGGCGGTCGTGCGGCGCTATGGCGGCACGGTGGACAAGTTCACCTG
>NZ_LZIS01000092.1 GCF_001667015.1 Mycobacterium sp. E3198
TGAGCGGCGCCGCGACCGCCCTGTCCGAACTGGCCGAGCCATCGGCCGCCGACGCCGTCCCGCGCCCGGCGGCGCTGCCCTATCTCAGCGTCGCGGACGCGCGGGCGGCGATCGCCTGGTACGCCGATGCCTTCGGCGCCGACGTGATCGGCGAACCGATCGTGATGGACGACGGCCGGATCGGGCACGCGGAGATCGCGATCGCCGGTGGGGTGCTGTATCTCGCCGACGAATATCCCGAACTCGGCTTGAAAGCTCCCGCGCCCGGCCGGGTTTCGGTGAGCCTGATGCTGCCGGTCGCCGACACGGACGCCGCGCTGCGAACGGCGCGCGAACGCGGCGCCGCCGTCGAGCGCGAGCCCTACGAAAACTACGGAACGCGCACCGCGACCATCATCGACCCCTTCGGCCACCGGTGGATGCTGTCCGGCCCCACCGCGGCACCGGGCATCCGGCAGGGCGACCTCGGCTATGTCTCGGTGTGGACGCCGGACGCCGGTCGCGCGGCCGCGTTCTACGGCCACGTCCTGGGCTGGGCCTACGACCCCGCCTCGCACCGGGTCACCAACGCCGATCTGCCGACCGGCATTTCGGCACAACCCGGGCGGCCGACGCTGTTCTGCTGCTATGCCGTCGCCGATGTCGACGCCGCCCGTGCGGCGATCGCCGAGGCCGGCGGCGGCGCGGGGGAGGTGCGCCAGACCGACTACGGCGTGGTGCTCGACGCCACCGACCCGCACGGGGCGGCGTTCGCGGTGTTCGAGCCGCCGGCCGGACGAAAGCGCCCGGAGCTCAACGGATCCGGGCCCGGCGAGCTGTCGTACGTCACCTACGAGGTGGCCGATTCCGCCGGCTTCCGCGACTTCTACGGCCGGGTGCTGGGCTGGACCTTCGAGCCCGGCCGGGTGCCCGACGGCTGGCAGGTGGTGGGCACCCACCCGATGGCCGGCGCCGCCGGGGGGAGCGCCAGTCCGACGACGGTGCCGATGTGGACGGTGGCGGACATCGACGCCGCCGTCGCGCGGGTGCGCCAAGCCGGTGGCACGGTGCTCGCCGAGCCGGCCCGCCAGCCGTACGGCCTGACCGCCGAATGCGCCGACGATCAGGGCGGCCGGTTCTACCTCGGCGAGTTCTAGGGGTTGGCGATCCGGATCGGCGCCCCGTCCAGCCAGGCGGCGACGGCCTCGACGGTGTCCTCGTAGAAGGCGCCGAGCATCTCGCGGGTGACGTAACCCAGGTGCGGGGACAGCGTGACGTTCGGCAACGCCCGCAACGGGTGGTCGGGCGGGGGCGGTTCGGCGTCGTAGACGTCGAGACCGGCCCCGGCGATGCGCCCGGATCCGAGCGCGTCGATCAGGGCGGCCTCGTCGACGATCGGGCCGCGGGAGGTGTTGATCAGGTAGGCCCGCGGCTTCATCAGGGCCAGCTCGGGACGGCCTACCAGCCCCCGGGTGCGCTCGGAGAGCACCAGGTGGATGGACACCACGTCGGACTCGGCGAACAGGGTGGCCTTGTCGACCCGGCGGGCGCCGACCGCCGCCGCGGCTTCGTCGGTGAGATTCTGGCTCCAGGCGATCACCCGCATGCCGAACGCTTTCGCGTATTCGGCCATACGCCTGCCGGTCCTGCCTAGGCCCAGCAGCCCGATCGTCTTGCCGGACAACGTCATTCCGATGGTGCTCTGCCAGCCCCCGGCGCGCATGCTCCGATGCTCCTCGGCCAGGTTGCGGACCGTCGCGATCAGCAAGCCCCAGGCGAATTCCGGGGTGGCGTCGCGGACCGAGGCGAATCGCGGATTGGCGAAGTCCGAGTGGGCGACCAGCACGCCGCGCTCACCGGCCGCGGCCATGTCCAGGTTCGGCAGGCTCCGGCCGACGATGGTGATCAGCTTCAGGTTCGGCAGCCGCTCGATGAGGGTGCGAGGCAGGGCCATCCGCTCGCGCATGGTGCAGATCACGTCGAAGGGCCGCAGCGCCTCGGCCGCTTCTCGTTCGGACAGATGCCGGTCGAAAACGGTCACCTCGGAACGGTTTTGCACCCGCGACCAGTCGGCGAGCTGCAAGGCCAGGCCGGCATAGTCGTCGAGGATCGCCACCTTGGGCATGACGGCGTCAGCCCAGCACCTCGGCGATGGGCACCGCGGCGGCGATCTTGGCACGGACCTTCATGACCTTGCCCGGCATCCCGCCGCCGACGACGCCGACCAGCGCACCGTCGCGCTCGTAATAAGCCAGGAACTTGCGCCCGTCGTCCTCCACGAGGTGGACGGTGTCGGTGGCCTCGGGCTCCCCCAGGCACTGGATCTTGACGTCGTACTGGTCGCTCCAGAAATAGGGGACGACCGCGTTGGCGGGAATGTCCTGCCCCAGCATCGCCGGCACCACCACCCGGGCCTGGTCGGCGACGTTGCTCCAATGTTCCACGCGCGCTTGGTGTCCCGTCGCATCGCGCCAGGAGGCGACGTCCCCCAGCGCCCACACGTTCGGCGCGCTGGTGCGGCCGGCCTCGTCGCAGACGACGCCGTTGTCGACGTCGATGCCGCTGCCCTCGAGCCACTGCGTCGCGGGGCGCGACCCGATGCCGATCACGACCAGGTCGGCGGGCAGTTCCGTCCCGTCGGTCAGCACCACGGTGTCGACGTGGCCCTCGCCGCGCACCTCGGCCACGCCGATACCGAGGCGGACGTCGACGCCCTCGTCGCGGTGCAAACGCGCCACCAGCGCGCCGATCTGCTCACCGAGCACCGCGGCCAGCGGCGTCGGTTGGGGCTCCACCAGCACCACGTCCACCCCGAGGCTGCGCAGGCTGGCCGCCACCTCGCAGCCGATGAAACCGGCGCCGACGACGACGGCGCGCCGGCAGGCGGAGGCGTGCTCGCGCAACGCCATGCTCTCGTCGAACGAGCGCAGCACCCGAATGCCCTCGAGTTCCGGTAGTGCCGGAATGCGCCGCGGTACCAACCCGGTGGCGATGACGAGTTCGTCGTAGCCGAGCACGGATCCGTCGGCCAGCCGGACCGTCTGGCCGGTGGTGTCGAGGCCGGTGGCCGCCGCACCGAGCCGCAGGGTGATGTCGTGGTCGTCGTACCATTCGCGCGGCTTGAGGGCCACGTCGTCGACCTCTTTGCGCAGCACCTCCTTGGACAGCGGCGGGCGGTCGTAGGGCAGGTGCACCTCGTCGCTGACGATCGTGATACGCCCCGTGTATTCCGAGCGGCGCAGTTGCTCGGCGGTCCGGGCCGCGGCGAGGCCGCCACCCACGATCACGATGCCCTTTTCCGTCACGTGGAGTTCATACCACGCTCGCCGGTCAATACTTCAAGGCGCCCTTGTCCACCGGGACCTGGGTGCCCGACAGTGTGCCCGAGCCGTCGCCGGCCAGCCAGACGACGACGTCGGACACCTCGTCGGCCGTCATGAATCCCTTGTACTGCATCGGCATTGGCGGGAAGCTGTGCACGTAACGCGGGTGCTTGGCAAAGATCTCCATCATCGCCTCCGGCTCGATCATCGGGGTGTCGACCGAGTAGGGATGGATGGAGTTGACCCGGATGTCGTATTCGCCGAGCTCGATGGCCAGCGTGTTCGTCAGCGCGGTCAGCCCGAACTTGCTGGCGGCGTAGTGGCCGTTGCCCGGCGTGGCCTTCAGGCCCGCCGACGAGCTGACGACCACGATCGAGCCGCCGTTGCCGGCCTCGATCATGGCGGGGATCGCGGCGCGCAGGGTGCGCCAGGTGCCGGTCAGGTTGATCCCGATCACGGTGTCCCATTGCTCGTCGGTGAGCTCCCAGACCCGGCCCCAGCCGAGCACCCCGGCGTTGGCCACCAGGATGTCGAGCCGGCCGAATTGCTCGACGCCGTCGGCCACCAGTTGCCGCAGCGCGGCGTCGTCGCGGATGTCGACCTCGCGGGCCAGCACCTTGCGGCCCTCGGCCTCGACCAGGCGGACGGTCTCGTTGAGATCTTCGGGGGTGGCCGGCGTGTAGGTCAGGGTCTCGGACGCCCGCGCGCAGATGTCGAGCGCGATGATGTCCGCGCCCTCGCGCGCGAGCCGCACGGCGTGCGACCGCCCCTGTGCCCGGGCCGCGCCGGTAATGAATGCCACCCGTCCCTGCAGTGATTCGGCCACGGTGCCAGGCTAGCAGCGAAACTGAAACGTGTTCTAACTAACCCGGGGTTCAGATTTCGGAGATGATCTGGGCCCGGCGGCTGTTGTATTCCTGCTCGCTCAGGGCACCGCTGGCCCGCAGCGTCTCGAGCTCTTGGAGCCGCTGCGCGATCGAGGGTTGCGGCGCGGCGACGGGGGCCGGCCCGCCGGCCGCAGCGGGCTGGGGGGCCGGCGCCTGCTGGTCGGCGGCCCGCCGCACCACGGCCTGGACCTGCTGGCGCAGCGCGGGATTGGACCGGATGTCGACCATCCGATTGAGCGGAACGTTGTTCGCCTTGAGGATCTGCAGGATCTCCATCAGCGGGCCGGCCTGCCCGCTGAGGTCGTAGGTCTTGTTGTCCTCGGCCACCGTGAACTGCGCCGGCACCAGCCCGTTGACCAACGCGCTGCGTTCCCAGTCGATGCGGTATTCGCCGGTGGTGGGGTTGACCAGGACCACGACCTTGCGGGCGTTGAGGTTGCCGAGCCGGGTGACGCTGGCGATCACCCGGTCCTCGCTGTCGAACGGCAGGAACCCGGGCCCCGCGATGTGCAGGTAGACCTTGACCACCTGTTGGTTGTTGATCCACGTTCCCGTCTCGCTGAGCCCGGTGATCTGGGCCAGCGCCAGCACGCCGTGCTGCTCGAGCTCCGCGTTCTTGGCGGAGGACTTCGCCCCGTAGTTGGCCAGCGCGAGCGCGATCACCACGTCGGCCACGGTGATCAGCAGACCCACGTAAAGCATCCACTGCAGCAGGTTGTCGAACCCGAGGGTGAAGTAGACGACCAGAAAGATCGGACCCACCAGGCCGCCGCACAGCAAAACGATCAACTGTGCCTTCAGGTAGCGCGCCAACACGTGTCTCTCCTCGTCTCGCTGGGAAGTCCGTGTCAGATTAGCGCCCGACCGGCGGTCGCGATACCCGAGCGCGCAAACCGTTTGCGAGCCCCGGTCACTCCTCGGAGGACTCGGCGGGGGCGGCCGCGGCCGGAGAGTAGGCCGGCGTCGCGGGACGCACCGCCGCCGTGGAGCCGGCGGGCGCCGCGGCCGGCATCGTCGCGGGCAACGGCGTCCCGGCGTATCCGCCGAGGCCGGCCTCCTCGACGGCGCCGACGCCTTCTGAGGCCCCGAGGGCACCGGAGGACGCGATCGGGCCGCCGGTTGCGGCGGCCGCGGGGACGGCGCCGAGGTTTTGACCCGCGACCAGGCTGCCGGTGAGACCGGCCCCGCCCATGCCGAACGACTCGCCGCCACCGGCTGCCGCGGCGGCGGGAGCGACATTGCCGATCAGCCGACCGGCCACGCCGCTGCCCCCGGCACCGAACGCGCCCGGCGCGGGGCTGGGCGCGACCGCGAGCGCCGGGCTGACGCCGTTACCGGCCGGGACGGCCGCGGCCGCCGCCTGGGCGGGAGTGCCGACCGCGCCCAGCGCCGCCTGTTCCACGGTCTGCAGCGGCGAGGCGTTGGCGGCCTCGGCGAGGGCATACTGCGCCGCGCCGCCGCTCATGAGCTCGACAAATTGCTGGTGGAACATCGCCGCCTGGGCGCTGAGGGCTTGGTAGGCCTCCGCGTGCGCGCCGAACAGCGCCGCGATGGTCGCCGACACCTCGTCGGCGCCCGCGGCCAGCACCCCGGAGGTCGGGGTCGCCGCCGCGGCGTTGGCCGAGCCGATCGCCGAGGCGAGGTTCGCCAGGTCGGACGCCGCCGCCGCCAGATACTCCGGCGTCGCGAAAACGAACGACATCCGTACCTCCCGGGCGGGTCACTGAGGAGCAAAGCAATCGCCCGGTCATTAGACACGGACGCAATAGCCTGAATCTATAGTAACCGCGCCGCGGGCGCCCGGTTTCCCCGATTGCTGCGGAGCCCGAAATGCACGAAGCCCGGGCGCCGATCGGCAGCCCGGGCTTCGTGTCGAACAGACCTACTTGATGATCTTGACGACCCGGCCGGCGCCGACGGTGCGGCCGCCCTCGCGGATCGCGAACCGCAGGCCCTCGTCCATGGCGACGGGCTGGATCAGCTTCACCGAGATGTTGGTGTTGTCACCGGGCATCACCATTTCGGTGCCCTCCGGCAGCGTCACCACACCGGTCACGTCGGTGGTGCGGAAGTAGAACTGCGGGCGGTAGTTGTTGAAGAACGGCGTGTGCCGGCCGCCCTCGTCCTTGGACAGGATGTAGACCTGGCCCTCGAACTCGGTGTGCGGCGTGGTGGTGCCGGGCTTGGTGACGACCTGCCCGCGCTCGACATCCTCACGCTTGATGCCGCGCAGCAGCAGCCCGACGTTGTCGCCGGCCTGGCCCTGGTCGAGCAGCTTGCGGAACATCTCCACACCGGTGACCGTGGTCTTGGTGCTGGTGGGCTTGATGCCGACGATCTCGACTTCCTCGTTGACGTTGATCACGCCGCGCTCGACACGGCCCGTGACGACGGTGCCACGGCCGGTGATGGTGAAGACGTCCTCGACGGGCATCAGGAACGGCTTGTCGGTCTCGCGGACCGGGTCCGGGATCGACTCGTCGACGGCGTCCATCAGCTCCTCGACGGACGAGACCCACTTGGCGTCGCCCTCGAGCGCCTTGAGCGCCGACACCCGGATGACGGGGGCTTCCTCGTCGAACTCCTGGGCGGCCAGCAGCTCGCGGACCTCGAGCTCGACGAGCTCGAGCAGCTCCTCGTCGTCCACGGCGTCGGCCTTGTTGAGCGCGACCAGGATGTAGGGCACGCCGACCTGGCGGGCCAACAGCACGTGCTCGCGGGTCTGCGGCATCGGGCCGTCGGTCGCGGCGACCACCAGGATCGCGCCGTCCATCTGGGCGGCGCCGGTGATCATGTTCTTGATGTAGTCCGCGTGACCAGGCGCGTCGACGTGGGCGTAGTGCCGCTTGTCGGTCTGGTACTCGACGTGCGCGATGTTGATGGTGATACCGCGCTGACGCTCCTCGGGGGCGTTGTCGATCTGGTCGAACGCCTTGGACTCGTTCAGCTCCGGAAACTTGTCATGCAGGACCTTGGTGATAGCCGCGGTCAGGGTGGTCTTGCCGTGGTCAACGTGACCGATGGTCCCGATGTTGACGTGGGGCTTGGTCCGCTGGAACTTCGCCTTCGCCACTGTTGTGTCCTCCGACTTGTTGGTGCTTTGTTAAGCAGTTTTGATGTTTTCAGTTGTGCCGCGGTTACTGACCCGGCAAGGTTACTCCGACCCGATGGTCACTGACCCGTCGCCTTAGCGATGATCTCCTTCGACACGTTCGCCGGTACTTCGGCGTAGGAGTCGAACACCATGGAGTAGTTCGCTCGGCCTTGAGTCTTCGACCGCAGGTCGCCGACGTAGCCGAACATCTCCGACAGCGGCACGTGCGCCTTGACCACGCGTGCACCGCTCCGCTCCTCCATGGCCTGGATCTGGCCACGGCGGGAGTTCAGGTCGCCGATCACATCGCCCATGTAGTCCTCGGGCGTGGTGACCTCGACGGCCATGATCGGTTCCAGGATCACCGGTTGCGCTTGCGCGGCAGCCTTTTTCAGCACCTGGGAACCGGCGATCTTGAAGGCCATCTCGGACGAGTCGACCTCGTGGAAGGCGCCGTCGAGCAGGGTGACCTTGAGGTTCACCAGCGGGTAGCCGGCCAGCACGCCGTATTGCATGGCGTCCTGGGCGCCGGCGTCCACCGACGGGATGTACTCGCGCGGGATGCGCCCACCGGTGACCTTGTTCTCGAACTCGTACGTCGCGCCATCCTCGCCGTGGAACGGCTCGAGGTTGATCAGCACCTTCGCGAACTGGCCCGAGCCACCGGTCTGCTTCTTGTGGGTGAACTCGACCTTTTCCACCAGCCGCCTGATGGTCTCCTTGTAGGCGACCTGCGGCTTGCCCACGTTGGCCTCGACCTTGAACTCGCGGCGCATGCGATCCACCAGGATGTCCAGGTGCAGCTCGCCCATGCCGCCGATCACGGTCTGACCCGTCTCGGAGTCCTGGTGGACCTTGAATGTCGGGTCCTCCTCGGCGAGCTTCTGGATCGACAGGCTCAGCTTCTCCTGGTCGCTCTTGGTCTTGGGCTCGATCGCCACCTCGATGACCGGGTCGGGGAAGGTCATCGACTCCAGCACGACCTGCTCGTTCGCGTCGCTCAGGGTGTCGCCGGTGGTGGTGTCCTTGAGGCCGATCACGGCGTAGATGTGACCCGCCGACGCGGTCTCCACCGGGTTCTCCTTGTTGGAGTGCATCTGGAACAGCTTGCCCAGCCGCTCCTTCTTGCCCTTGGTGGAGTTGATGACCTGGCTGCCGGAATCGACCTTGCCCGAGTACACCCGGACGTACGTCAGCTTGCCGAAGAACGGGTGGGTGGCGACCTTGAAGGCCAGCGCCGAGAACGGCTCGTCGGTCGACGGCTTGCGCACGACCTCGACGTCCTCCTTGCCCGGAGCGTGGCCGACGGCCGACGGCACGTCCAGCGGCGAGGGCAGGTAGTCGATGACGGCGTCCAGCATCGGCTGCACGCCCTTGTTCTTGAAGGCGCTGCCGCACAGCACCGGGTAGGCCTCCGAGCTGATGGTCAGCTTGCGGAGCGCGCCCTTGATCTCCTCGACGGTGAGTTCCTCGCCGCCCAGGTACTTCTCCAGCAGCGCCTCGTCGGTCTCGGCGACGGACTCGAGCAGCTTGGTGCGGTACTCGTCGGCCTTCTCCCGCAGGTCGGCCGGGATGTCGACCACGTCGTACTTCTCCCCGAGCTTGGCCTCGGCGCTCCACACCTTGGCCTTCATCTCGACCAGGTCGACGACGCCGGAGAAGTCACCCTCGGAGCCGACGGGCAGCTGGATCGGGATGACGTTGGCGCCCAGCCGGTCTTCCATGGTCTTCACCGAGAAGTAGAAGTCGGCGCCGATCTTGTCCATCTTGTTGACGAAGCAGATGCGCGGGACGTCGTACTTGTCGGCCTGCCGCCACACCTGCTCTGACTGCGGCTCGACGCCCTCCTTGCCGTCGAAGACGGCGACGGCACCGTCGAGCACGCGCAGGCTGCGCTCCACCTCGACGGTGAAGTCGACGTGGCCGGGGGTGTCGATGATGTTGATCTGGTTGTCGTTCCAGAAGCAGGTGGTGGCCGCGGAGGTGATGGTGATCCCCCGCTCCTGCTCCTGCTCCATCCAGTCCATGGTGGCGGCGCCGTCGTGCACCTCACCGATCTTGTAGCTGATGCCGGTGTAGTAGAGGATGCGCTCGGTCGTCGTCGTCTTGCCGGCGTCGATGTGCGCCATGATGCCGATGTTGCGGACCTTGGTCAGGTCGGTCAGCACGTCCTTCTGTGCCACAGAAGTCTTCCCACTCTTTCGATTGCTTGGTTAGCTGTCGTTACGCCGCCGGCAACGGTGCCGGTTTGGCGCCCGCGCGGGCGCCTACCAGCGGTAATGCGCGAAGGCGCGGTTTGCCTCGGCCATCTTGTGGGTGTCCTCACGCCGCTTGACGGAGGCCCCGAGGCCGTTGCTGGCGTCGAGGATCTCGTTGGCCAGCCGCTCGACCATGGTCTTCTCCCGGCGCTGCCGCGAGAAGCTGACAAGCCAACGCAGCGCCAGCGTGGTGGACCGGTCCGGACGCACCTCGACGGGCACCTGGTAGGTCGCACCACCGACGCGGCGGCTGCGCACCTCCAGGGCGGGCTTGACGTTGTCGAGAGCACGCTTGAGCGTGATCACGGGATCCGTACCAGTCTTTTCCCGCGCATTCTCGAGCGCACCATAAACAATGCGCTCGGCGAGCGATTTCTTCCCCTTGAGCAGAACTTTGTTCACCAGCTGAGTGACCAGCTGCGACCCGTAGACGGGGTCGTTGACCAGCGGACGCTTGGGCGCGGGCCCCTTGCGCGGCATTAGCTCTTCTCCTTCTTGGCGCCGTAACGGCTGCGAGCCTGCTTGCGGTTCTTGACGCCCTGGGTGTCGAGCGAACCGCGGATGATCTTGTACCGGACACCGGGCAGGTCCTTCACCCGGCCACCACGCACCAGCACCATCGAGTGCTCCTGCAGGTTGTGGCCCTCGCCGGGGATGTAGGCGGTGACCTCCACCTGGCTCGTCAGCTTCACGCGCGCGACCTTCCGAAGCGCCGAGTTCGGCTTCTTCGGGGTGGTGGTGTACACGCGGGTGCATACGCCACGGCGCTGCGGGCTGCCCTTCAGAGCCGCGGTCTTGACCTTGCCGATCTTGTCCCGACGACCCTTGCGGACCAGCTGCTGAATGGTTGGCATCTACCGGCTTTCTGTGTTGTCGTTCGTGTTCTGGTTCACGCTGTCAAGTCTGGGTACTGCAGTTTTGCCCCGCGCCGGGTAAGCTCGCCTACCCCGCGGCCGGGTGTGTCGCAAGCGCTCAGCACGGCAGTCGATCCGGTGCGTCGGGGACATGCGAATTAGCCCGGCATCCGCTCCCTTACGTCAGGCGCCGTAAGCCGCCAGGCACGAGCTACCACAATACCCGTCGGCGGTCTTGCAGGTCAAAGCGGCGGCGGGAGGGCTAACCCTGCGGTGCGGCCTGGTGCTGCGCCGTGCGCCTGCTCAGACCCTCCATACCCCGAGCCAGCCGCAGCACCATGTCGGAGAACAGCACGTCGGTGTCGATGTCATCCATGACACCGGTCATCTCCAGCAACACGAAGCCGTGCAGAGCGGACCAGAATTCCAGGGCGGCGTGGAACGCCTCCTCACCGCCGAGCCCGTAGGAGGCCAGCACGGAGATGACGGGCGCGGCCGCGCCCCTGGTGGCCGCCGCGTACTCGGGATCGTCCCCGCCCAGCGGCATCCGGGTGAACGCGGAATAGCGGCCGGGATGATGATGGGCGTAGCTGCGGTAGGCGCCGGCCATGACCAGCACCGCGTCGTCGCGGGCGCGGCCCTCCCCGACCCTGTTCAGCATCGTGATGATGTCGTCGATGACGCGGATCCGCACCGCGCGCCGCAGGTCCTCGAGGCTGTCCACGTGGTTGTACAGCGACGGCCCCTTGGTTCCCAGCTGGGTGGCCAGGGCGTTGATCGTCAGCGAGTCCCAGCCCTCGCGGTCCAGGAACGTCAGGGCGCCGTCGACGATGCCCTCGCGGCTGAGCTTGGCCGGACGGGAGGCCGACTTCCCGGCGCGCTGGCGCCCCGCCGCCGGCGGCGGTTCTGGAGCTGCCATGGGGATCGCCCTTCGAGTGATGCGGGTGGGTTAACTAATGACTCTAGTTGACGATGGGCGCGAAACTGGTGAGGCAATTACCCTGCCGCCGGGCGGCCGGATACACGTAATCTCTTTCCAGGCCGAACCGAACGCCGAAGGGGGCGCGCCGTGAAGTGGACAACCGCCGCGGGACCGCTGGTCGCCTGCGCCCTCGTCGTCGTCGCCCCCACGCCGGCTGCGCTCGCCAAGAACGGCGACACCCACGTCATCGGGGAGGGCCTTGAGCAGACGCTCGACTGCAACGACGCCACCCTGCTCGTCAACGGCACCAGGAACGTCGTCAACGCGAAGGGCAACTGCTGGGCCGTGACGGTCATGGGATCGGGCAACACCGTCATCGCCGACTCCGTCACGCACGACATCACCGTGTACGGCTACGACCAGACCGTGTTCTATCACGGCGGCGACCCGATCCTGTGGGACCGCGGGCGCGAACTGGGCATGACCAACCGGCTCCAGCAGGTGCCCGGCTGAGCACCGAATCGAGAGAATCGAGGACCGATGCGTGACATCACCGACCGCCCGTGGGGGCTCGCCGCGCTGGCCCTGGCGCCGGCGGCCGCGGCGCTAGTGCTGGCGGGTTGCAGTTCCACCGCCAACCCGCCCGGGGGCGCGACCACCACGACGACGAAGAGCAGCACGACGACGACCAGCGCCGCGGCGGGACCGACCAGCACGAGCGGCGCGAGCACCACGGCGTCCGTCGAGATCGGCAACACGCTGAACTACGGGTCGATGGGGACCACGGCCACCCTGGATTGCGCCAGCGGAAAGTCGCTGAACGTGGGCGGCTCCAACAACACGCTGACCGTCACCGGCACCTGCGAGACGGTGACCATCGGCGGCGCGAACAACAAGATCACCCTGGACAAGGTCAACACGCGCATCACCGTCGTGGGGCTGAGCAACACCATCACCTATAAGGACGGCGATCCCAAGGTCGACAACCTCGGCTCGAGCAACTCGATCAGCAAGGGCTAATTCGCCGGCGCGCCATGGCGGCCCGCGCCCGCGGCGAACCGCCCGGCCCCTTCCGCGGCCTCCGCGGCGACCCGCGAGATGCTGGCGAATTCGAAGTCGATGGCCTCGGGTTCGGGTCGTCCCCACTGGTGCAGCGCCGAGCGCCGGTCCGATCGCAAGCACTGCTGCGGCAGCGCCGCCAGCTCGGCCGCCAGTTCCTCGGCTGCTTGGCGCGCTTGGCCTTTCGGCACGACGCGGTTGGCCAAGCCCATCGCCAGCGCTTCGTCGGCTTGCACGCCGCGGCCGGTGAGGATCATGTCCATCGCGCGGCTCTGCCCGATCAGCCGGGGCAGCCGCACGGTGCCGCCGTCGATGAGCGGCACGCCCCAGCGCCGGCAGAACACCCCGAACACGGCGTCCTGCTCGGCCACCCGCAGATCGCACCACAGCGCCAACTCCAGGCCCCCGGCGACCGCGTAGCCGCTGACGGCGGCGATCACGGGTTTGGACAGCACCATCCGGGTGGGCCCCATCGGGCCGGGGCCCGTGCGGTGCACGGCGTTGGCGTCGGGCGTGCCGAACGACTTCAGATCTGCTCCGGCGCAAAAGGTTCCGTTGTCGCCCCAGAGCACGGCCACCGACGCGGTGTCGTCGCGGTCGAATTCGTCGAACGCCGCGTACAGCGCGGCGGCCGTCGGCCCGTTGACGGCGTTGCGCGCCCCCGGCCGGTCGAGGATCACCGTCGTCACGGCGCCGTTGCGCTCGACGCGCACTGGATCACTCATGTCACCTCCAACACCGATGTGTCACGCCGCCGCGCCAGCTCGGCGGCGAAGTCGTGATAAGCCTCGCGCAGCCGGTCGCCGGGCCAATCGGCGGGCAGCAGTTCGGCGGGCAGCATCGGGTCGGTCAGCACGTGTCGCACGATGCCCGTCGCCGCCACGAACCGGCCGGGAATGTCGGGCGCGGCGGCCATCTCGCCGAGCAACCGATGGCCGGTTTTCACCCACGCCGGCAGGTCCCACAGCTGGCGGGCCAGCTCCGCCGGCGCGTCGTCGCGCGCCTTGAGCACGCGCACCCGCCCCGCCACATCGGGGTCCAGGTCGAGCGTCACGTTGTCGGGCCGCATCCACACCCCCTCACGGAGCTCGCCAAAGCGCTTGTCGTGCATGACCGTTCGCAGCGCCGCCCGGGTGCGGGCGTCGCCGCCCACGCTGGTCACGATCAGCATCAGCCACTCGCCCCGCCACGGGCGGGTGCGGGGATGCATGGCGCCGTCCTGCCGGCGCTGGCGGGCCAGCAATCGATCCGAGAGCCGGTAGCCGTCGGCGGAACGGATCAGGTCTCCCGCGCCGACCATCCTGGTCAGCGCCACCCGCAAGGCGGTCTCCTTGATACCGAAATCGGCTGTCAGCCTGATCAATTCGGCGGCGCTCGCGCATGCGGGGTGCGCGCCGAGCAGCACGCTGAGCACCACCGAGCGGGCCGTCATGTCGGGCAACGGATCACACCCCCGAGGCTTTGCGGCCGTGGTCGCCGAACGGCTCGTCGCGATGCCGAACCGCCTCCCGGAAGCCGTGCTCGACCGCGTCGGCCACGAAGGCGTGCCCCTCGGGCGTGTGCCGGGCAACGCCGTCGAACACCGTGCTGACCATCCGGCTGGTGGCCACACCCTGTTGCAGCAGAGCCGAATTGAGCGCCAGCTTGACCATGATCAGCTGGTTGACGGGCACCGCCGCGATCCGCTCCACGAGCCGCTCGGTGCGTTCGTCGAGGTCCTCCGGCGCCGGCGCCTCGATTGCCAGGCCCCACTCGGCGGCCTGCTCACCGGTGATGCAATCACCGGTGAGCAGCAGGCGTTTGGCGCGCTGATCGCCGAGCCGGTGCGCCCACAGGCCCGCCGCCGGGACGCCCCACACCCGGGTCGGCGGGTAGCCGATCTTGGCGTCCGCAGCGGCGATCACCTGGTCGGCGTGCAGCGCGATGTCGGTGCCGCCGGCCACGCAGTAGCCGTGGATCTTGACCACGGTCGGTTTGTCGGCGTGCATCAGGCTGGAGAACCCGCGGACGAAGCGGCTCATCATCTGGTAGTCCACCATCGGGTCCCACGGCTGGTCCGGCAGGTGGTTGACCGCCTGGGTCTTGCCGTCGAGCACGGTGCCCTGGTACGCGCCGGTCCCGCCGGCCGAGCCGGTGCCATCGGCGTAGGCGCTCAAGTCGAAGCCCGCGCAGAAACCCTCGCCGCGACCGGACACCAGGATGACGTGAACATCCGGGTCGAGGTCGGCGCGCTCGACGAGCGCCGAGAGCTCCAGCGGCGTGTCCGCGACGATCGCGTTGCCCTTCTCGGGCCGGTTGAAGGTGATGCGCGCAACCCGGTCGGTGACCTCGTAGGTCATCGTCTTCAGGTTGTCGAAGTCGACCGGCCTGATCGCGTTAGTCACCCCTTGACCAACGCTCGTTCGAGGATCGGCGCCAGGTCCAGCCCGGTCGGCATGGTGCCGAACGCCCCGCCCCACCGGCCGTCGAGCCGGGTGGCCAGGAACGCCTCGGCGACGGCGGGGTGCCCGTGCCGCACCAGCAGCGAGCCCTGCAGCGCCAGGCAGATGTCCTCGGCGAGTTTGCGGGCCCGGTATTCGATGCCGTCGAGGTCGCCCAGGTTTTGACGCAACCGCTCGACGTGGGCGCCCAGCCGCGGGTCCTGACCGGCGCTTGGGGCCAACTCCGCGAAGAGCACCTCGACGCATTCGGGACGAGTCGCCATGGCGCGCAACGTATCCAGCGCGCCGACGTTGCCCGAGCCCTCCCAAATGCCCATCAACGGGGCCTCCCGGTAGAGGCGCGGCATCCCGGAATCCTCGACGTAGCCGTTGCCGCCCAGGCATTCCAGCGCCTCGGCGGCGTGCGGGGTGGCGCGCTTGCACACCCAGTACTTGCTGGCCGCCAGGCCGATCCGGCGCAGCAGCGCCTCCGTCTGGTCGCCCCTGATCGCCTTGTCGGTGGCGCCGGCCATCCGCATCGCCACGATCGTGGCGGCCTCGGCCTCCACGGCCAGGTCCGCCAGCACGTTGCGCATCAGCGGCTGGTCGATCAGGTACGCGCCGAACGCCTTTCGGTGCTGCGCGTGGTGGATGGCGCGGGTGAGGCCGGTGCGCATGCTGGTCGCGCTGCCCAGCGTGCAGTCCAGCCGGGTGAGGTTGACCATCTCGATGATGGTCGGCACGCCGCGGCCCTCCTCGCCCACCAGCCAGGCGACGGCGCCGTCGTACTCGACCTCGCTGGAGGCGTTGGCGTGGTTGCCGAGCTTGTCCTTGAGCCGCTGCAGCAACATCCGGTTGCGGGTGCCGTCGGGCAGCACCCGCGGCAGCAGGAAGCAGGACAGCCCGCCGGGCGCCTGCGCCAGCACCAGGAAGATGTCGCACATCGGCGCCGAGGTGAACCACTTGTGGCCGGTCAGGCTGTACGTGCCGTCGCCGTTGGGGGTCGCCTGGGTGGTGCCGGCGCGCACGTCGGAGCCGCCCTGCTTCTCGGTCATCGACATGCCGGCGGTGATGCCGGCCTTGGTGGTGGCCAGCTTCAGCTCGGGGTCGTACTCGCGGCTGGTGAGCAACGGCTCGTACACCGCGGCGAGTTCAGGGTTGAAGCGCAGCGCCGGGACGACGGCGTACGTCATCGAGATCGGACAGGTGTGGCCCGGCTCGACGTTCCAGACCGACATCTTGGCGGCGCGCACCACGTGCGCACCCGGCCGCTCGTCGGCCCACGGGGCGGCGTGGACGCCGTGGGCGATCGCCGCGCGCATCAGCTCGTGGTAGGCCGGGTCGTACTCCACCTCGTCGACGCGGTGCCCGTATGGGTCGTGGGTGTGCAGCACGGGCCGGTTGCGGTCGGCGAGCTCGCCCCAGCGTTGGGCTTCGCGGGTTCCGGCGAGCGCCCCGAGCTCGGTCACCTCTTCGGCGCCCCACTGCCCGCCCTCGCGGATCAGGGCCTCGACGAGCACGGCGGACGTCGCGGGGTTGTGGTTCTCCAGGGGCGGGACCTGGTTGGTGACGACATGGGTGTCTGGCATGCCCCTCATGTTACATTTTTTCGACAGTCGCACAAGAGCTGTAATGGTCAGCGGGGGTGGGCCGCGAAGAACTGCCACAGGGCCTGGCTCGCGAACGGCGGCCACTCGTGCCCGGCGCCGGCGACGGTGACGAGCACGACGCCGCGGCCCTCGGCGCAGTCGGCCGTCGACGTGGTCACCGGGCCGCTGGTGGTGACGGCCGGGGCGCCGCAGTGATCGACGCCGCGCCAGAACGCATTCACCTCCGGCACCGACGGGCCGTTGATGACGCTGAAGCCCTGGCCGCCGCCGTACGGGACGAGCCGGTCGATGGTGCCGTGAATGTGCATGACCGACGTCGGACGCGGGGCTCGGCACGCGTTCAGCTGCGTACCGGCGACCGGGCCGATCGCGGCGAAAATGTCGGTGGTGCACGCCAGCGTGAAGGCCATGATGGCGCCGTTGCTCATGCCGGTCGCGTAGACCCTGGCCGGGTCGACGCCCAGGTTCCTGGCGACGTCGGCGACGGCCGCCTTGATGAAGCCGACGTCGTCGACGCCGTCCCGACCGGACCGGCCGCAGCAGGTCTCCCCGTCGACGTTCCAGGCCCGGCCGAGGCCATCAGGGTAGGCGACCAGGAACTTGCCCGAATCGGCCAAGCCGTCCCACCGGTAGTCCCTTTCGACCTGCCTGGCGCTGCCGGAATAGCCGTGCATCACGACGACCAGCGGGGCCGAGGCGGGCACGCCGGCGGGCCGGTACAGCCGGTAGCTGCGGTCGAGGCCGCCGACCTTGATGTGGTGCAGGCTGGTTCCGGTTACGAAGCCCGACGGCGGATCGGACCACGACGAGCAACCCGCGAGCAGGAGAACCACGCCGGCGAGCGCCGCGAGCCGACCGAGCACGGGCGCCGAGATCAGCTGCCGGTCTTTTCCCGCAGGAACGCGATGTCGTCCTTGCGGCCCTCGTCGGCGGTTTCGCAGATGACGGGGGCGTCGGCGGCCTTGACGACCGCGGCCAGCAGCTCGGGATCGATCTTCCCGGCGCCGAAGTTGGCGTGCCGGTCGGCGCCCGAGCCCGCCGCGTCGCGCGAGTCGTTGCAGTGCACCAGGTCGATGCGCCCGGTCAGCGCCTTGATCCGGTCGACCGCGTCGATCAGCTCCTCACCCGCGGCCCACGCGTGGCAGGTGTCCAGGCAGAAGCCAATCCCCTTGTCCCCGATGCGATCCCACAACCTGCCGATGGTGTCGAAATAGCGGGCCATCGCGTGGTCGCCGCCCGCGGTGTTCTCCAGGTACACCTGCACATCGGATTCCAGGTAGTCCAGCGCCTTGACCCAGCGTTCGAAACCGGCCTCCATGTCGTTGTCGTCGGCGTGGCCGCCGTGCACGATCACCGCCGTCGCGTTGATCTCCGCCGCCGCGTCGCAGGTGTCCTGCAGGATCTTGCGCGACGGGATGCGGATGCGGTTGTTCGCCGAGGCCACATTGATGAGGTACGGCGCGTGGACGTACAGCGGGATGGTCGACGCCTTCAGCGCCTCGGCGTCGTCGCGCGGCTTGGGCTTCTTCCAGCTCTGCGGGTTGCCGAGGAAGAACTGGACCGCGTCGGCGCCGTCGGCCTGCGCGGCGGCCAGGGGGTCGTCGGAGTGGACGTGCGAACCGATGAGCACGGTGGCCAGTGTAATGAGGAGTGGCGACGCCAGGGGACCGCCCGCGCACCGACAGGTGACTTCCAAAAGCGGTAGCACCGGCGCTATCGCATTCGCGGATCGAGTGGCGGGTCCCACGCGACGCTGATGTGGCGAATGTGCCGCGACTGCCATGCTGACTTTCGCTGCGTGCCCAAGCGAATAAACTCTCCCTCATGCAGCTAGTGCGGGTGGACACCGGCGCTGTGCAGGCGATGTCCGGCCGGTGGGCCGCCGCCGCGGGCGAACTTGCCTACACGGTGGCTCCTGCTGGGGTCGGCTTGTCGTGTCAAGCGAGCGCCGCGGCGGTCGCCGCCGCCCACGCCGACGTCACGGCGTTCACCGCCGCGCTGACGATCCGCGTAGGCGGCCACGCCACCCGCGTTGGGGAGGCCGACGCCGCGTACCTGGCCAATGAAGCCGATGCGGCCCAAACGATGACCGCATTGATGCCTCCCGTCACCTTCGCATAGCCATGCCAGCGGTTGCTGGGATTGCCGGCCTCTCTCAGCTGATGGCCTGGCCCACCCAACATCTCACCGAGGCCGCCGAGCACTGGGAAGCAGTGGCCGGGCGCAGCTACGCGGTGGCCAGTCAAGTGTGGCGCGACGCGCTAACGGCCGATTGGCACGGCGAGGGCGTCGACGCGCTGCGTACCGCGACGCACTCAGACATGCTGACGACCAGCGCGGCCGCCGACCAGTTGCAAGCGGCGGCCAAGGTGGCCCGCAGCGGCGCCTCCGATCTGTACGCGGCGCGACCGCGAGTGCGCTATGCGGTCGAAGACGCCAATACGGCCGGATTCGGCGTGGGTGAAGACATGTCGGTTACCGACCGCTCCACTGGGGGATCGGCCACGCAGCGCGCCGCCCGACAAGCTCAGGCGCAAGCCCTCGCCGCCGACATCCGCCAGCGCGCCGCACAGCTGCTCGCTGTAGATCAACAAGTTGCCGGCAAAGTCGCCGCAGCTGTGGCGGGGATCCGCGACACCTTCACGCAGAGCCCGGCACCGGTTTCGCCGACGCGCGAACCAAGAGTTCAAAGTGTTGATCGCCGCTGGAAACAAGATCCGGCGCAGCCTGATCCGGACGCCGATCCACCATGGAAGAACCTGCCGTCACCACGCAACGCGCAAGACATCAGAGATGCGTTGCGACAACTGCCCCGAGGCAAGAACCGGCCGAATCGCCAGTTGAATACCCCCGGGGAGATCAGGGACCTTTGGGACTGGCTGGTGAAGAACGCTCGCGACCTGCCACAACGAGGCGATGTTACGCGCAAGGTTCTCGAAGATGGAACCGAGATAAGCATCCGTCCCGGGAGCAAGTCGGGTGGGCCGACCATCGAAGCGCTGCTTCCAGGTTCCGGAAAGAACCCGAAAGTGCACTTGCCGTTGTCACCGTTCGTCGATGAGCCCCCGCAGCTGCCGCCGGTACTTCATCCCCCTCCCGCGGCACCCGCGCCACCGGCGCCTGGACACCCCCTGCCGGCACCGCTGCCGCCGACGCAGTTCGCGGATCCAGCTGATCTACCGCCGTGGTTGAAGGATCCGTCGCCGCCCGGATTCAGCGTCAGCCCGGTGCAGCAGCCGCCCGTGTTTGGTTGGGATCAGCCGGATGCGCCGGCGCCACCGGTCACCCACCCTGAGCCCCCACCGGCGGGTGGCCAGCCGTGGCTGCCCGAGATCGGTCATGATCTCAGCGAGGGAGGCAAAAAGGTGTTCGGATGGGTTGTGGTCGGGGGAGTTTTGGTATGGACCCTCCTTTCCGGAGGCGGCCAGGGCGGCGAGGCGTCCCTGCCATGAGTGCGTTGTCCCCGTCGCCGCGGTGGCGGCCTCTACCATCATCCCCACTCGTCGACGCGTTACGCGAAGACGAAGAGATCGAAGATGTTGTCGCTTTATCCGGAGCCGAGGTACCCGAATGGGTACAGCGGTTGAGTCTTCCGGTGAATTGGGAATTACTGGAGCTCCCCGACGTTCCGGACCAGGCGATTTGTCGGATGGCCGTGTGTGGACCACGCGGTAATGGTGAGTGGGACGCTGCCGACACAATCAGCTTATTCGGCTACACCGGCTGGCCTACCTTCTACGACGTGTTGCACAACGCCGACGGCACGTTGCGGGCTCTCAACGGCACCGAGATTGCCGTCCAGGTACTGCCCGTTCCTCCGATCCAATGGACGGCCGCAGTGCGCAGCAGCGGCGTCGCCCTCATTGGTGAACGAAGCGTTTGGGTCCAAGTGACCAACTATGTTGCCGGTTCTGAGCAGCCGCACGCGGGACGGCTGATCGTACACAGCGTCTACCTCGACACCCCGTCTCGTGCGCGGCTGGCCGAGGACGTCACCCAGCTCAGCGACGCGGTCTATCAGGGGTTCGTGGCCGCACTCCTCAACCAGACGGGCGCGGTTTAGTCGTCGCTCGCCACCAGTAGCGCCACGTTGTTCGTCTGGCGGTTGATCAAAACAAATTCATGAAAACCATCCGAGCCGACGACGTAACCCCAGTCATGTAGGGCGGTTTCGCGCATGTCCGGCAACTGGTAGCGGCTGGTCGCTTCTCGAATGCGCGGGTAGACCTCACGCTCCATGGCCGCCCGGTCATCGTCGGTCAACGGCACGGTGTAATCGGCCCAAGTGCGAATCAACGCTTCGGCATCGGCAGCCGACACCGACGAAAACACCTCCGGAGTAATCGCGTTCAACCAGTACGGCCCGTGAATGTTCTCGGCGTCTTTGAACTCCTCCGCTGCATAGCTGTCGCGATAACGCAAGTGGTGGGTCAACAATGCCAACACCTGGTGGTCGTCCGCGTCGGATGGCAACCCAAACAACTTGATCAACACCCATTGCCGACTGGTCCGGAAGTTGATGAATACCTCGCCCTGGTAAACCAACAACTCCTCTGCGGGCACGGCGCCAGTCCCCACGCCTCCAGGCTCGTCCATCGCGCTTGTCACCTCCGTCGCCTAAGAGCACACGCGAAATGTCGCCGGGAAGCAAGCCACTCAGTGCTGCCCGGTTCCCCGGCCATCAGACGCAAAAACCCCCGACACGCCGTGCGTGCGGGGGCTTTTGCGTCTGGTGGCGCTACTTAGCGGTAGTCGCTGTACCCGTAGTCGTCCAGCGGGACCGCGGCCCCGGTGGCCTGGCCGAAGTCGGGGCTGTAGTAGTGATCCTCGTAGGAGGGGATCGTGTACGCCGCGGCGCGGGCCTCCTCGGTCGGCTGCACCTGGATGTTGCGGTACCGGTTGATGCCGGTACCCGCCGGGATCAGCTTTCCGATGATCACGTTCTCCTTCAGACCGTTGAGCTTGTCGCTGCGGCAGTTGATCGCCGCGTCGGTCAGCACTCGCGTGGTCTCCTGGAACGACGCCGCACTCAGCCACGAGTCGGTGGCGAGGCTCGCCTTCGTGATACCCATCAGCACCGGACGTCCGGCGGCGGGCTCGCCGCCCTCGGCCACCACCCGGCGGTTCTCCGCCTCGAACTCCGCGCGGTCGATCAGCGAGCCGGGCAGGAACTCCGTCGAGCCCGAGTCGATGATGGTGACGCGGCGCAGCATCTGGCGGACGATCACCTCGATGTGCTTGTCGTGGATCGACACACCCTGGGCGCGGTAGACCTCCTGGACCTCGCGGACCAGGTGGATCTGCACCTCGCGAGGGCCCTGCACGCGCAGCACCTCGTGCGGGTCGGCCGAGCCCTCCATCAGCTGCTGGCCCACCTCGACGTGGTCGCCGTCCGACAGCACCCGCTCGGAGCCGTCCTCGTGCTTGAACACACGAAGCCGCTGCCGCTTGGAGAGCTTGTCGTAGACGACTTCCTCGCCCCCGTCGTCGGGAACGATGGTGATCTTGTAGAACCGCTCGCCGTCCTCGAGGCGCACCCGCCCGGTGACGTCGGCGATCGGCGCCTTGCCGCGCGGCACGCGGGCCTCGAACAGCTCCTGGACCCGGGGCAGACCGCCGGTGATGTCCTCACCGACACCACCCTGGTGGAAGGTGCGCATGGTCAGCTGCGTGCCCGGCTCACCGATGGACTGGGCCGCGACGATGCCGACGGCCTCGCCGATGTCGACCAGCTTGCCGGTAGCCATCGACCGCCCGTAGCAGGTCGCGCACACCCCGGTGCCGGTGGTGCACGTCAGCACCGAGCGCACCTTGATCTGCGTGATGCCCGCCGCCAGCAGGGCGTCGATCGACGGATCGCCGAGGTCCTCGCCGCGCGCGACGACGACGTTGCCGGCCTCGTCGACCGCGTCGGTGCCCAAAGTCCGCGCGTACGCCGAGGTTTCGATGTACGGGTCGCGGATCAGGGTGCCGTCGGGCTGGCGCTCGGCCAGCTCGACCACGATGCCGCGCTCGGTCTGGCAGTCGTGCTCGCGGACGATGACGTCCTGGCTCACGTCCACCAGGCGGCGGGTCAGGTAACCCGAGTCGGCGGTGCGCAACGCGGTGTCCGCCAGGCCCTTTCGGGCGCCGTGGGTGTTGATGAAGTACTCCAGCACGGTCAGGCCCTCGCGGAAGGAGGACTTGACCGGGCGCGGGATGAACTCACCCTTCGGGTTGGTCACCAGGCCCTTCATGCCGGCCAGCGTTCGGGTCTGGGTGAAGTTACCCGTGGCGCCCGAGTCGACGATCGTGATGATCGGGTTGTCGGCGGGGTAGTGCTCGCGGAGCGCCTGACCCACCTCGTCGGTGGCTTCCTTCCAGATCTCGACCAGCGCCTCGTTGCGCTCGTCGTGGTTCAAAGCACCACGCTGGAACTGCTTTTCGACCTTGTCCGCGCGGTCCTCGTACTGGTCGAGGATCTCCTTCTTGCGCGGCGGGACCAACACGTCGGCCATCGAGACCGTGACACCGCTGCGGGTCGCCCAGTGGAAGCCGGCGTCCTTGAGCTTGTCGACGGTCTGCGCGACCACGATCATCGGGTAGCGCTCGGCCAGGTCGTTGATGATGGCGGCCTGCACCTTCTTGTGCATCTGCTTGTTCACGAACGGGTAGCCCACCGGCAGCAGCTCGTTGAACAGCACCCGGCCCAGCGTCGTCTCGGCCATCCAGGCATCCCCCGGCTGCCAGCCGTTGGCCCCGAAGAGCTCGGCCTCGATCTCGGCCGGCGGACGCAGCTGCGTCAGCCGGACCTTGATCTTGGCGCGCACCGAGAGCAGCCCGCGGTCCGACGCCATGATCGCCTCGGCCGGCGAGGAGTACACGCCGACCTCCGGGGTGTCCTTGGCGGCGGGCGAGTATTCGCCCTTGTCGCCGTCGACCTCGGTGGTCAGGTAGTACAGGCCGGTCACCATGTCCAGTCGCGGCATGGCCAGCGGGCGGCCGGACGCCGGCGACAGGATGTTGTTGGAGGACAGCATCAGGATGCGGGCTTCGGCCTGCGCCTCCGCGCTCAGCGGCAGGTGCACGGCCATCTGGTCGCCGTCGAAGTCGGCGTTGAAGGCCTCACACACCAGCGGGTGCAGCTGAATCGCCTTGCCTTCCACCAGCATCGGCTCGAAGGCCTGGATGCCCAGTCGGTGCAGGGTGGGCGCGCGGTTCAGCAGCACCGGGTGCTCGGCGATGACCTCCTCGAGCACGTCCCACACCTGGGGACGCTGCCGCTCGACCATCCGCTTGGCGCTCTTGATGTTCTGCGCGTGGTTGAGGTCGACGAGCCGCTTCATCACGAACGGCTTGAACAGCTCCAGCGCCATCAGCTTGGGCAGGCCGCACTGGTGCAGCTTGAGCTGCGGGCCGACCACGATGACGCTGCGGCCGGAGTAGTCGACGCGCTTACCGAGCAGGTTCTGGCGGAACCGGCCCTGCTTGCCCTTGAGCAGATCCGAGAGCGACTTCAGCGGACGGTTGCCCGGCCCGGTGACCGGACGCCCGCGGCGGCCGTTGTCGAACAGCGCGTCCACCGACTCCTGCAGCATCCGCTTCTCGTTGTTGACGATGATCTCGGGCGCCCCGAGGTCGATCAGCCTCTTGAGCCGGTTGTTGCGGTTGATCACGCGGCGGTACAGGTCGTTGAGGTCGGACGTGGCGAACCGGCCACCGTCGAGCTGGACCATCGGGCGCAGCTCCGGCGGGATCACCGGCACCGCGTCGAGCACCATGCCCATCGGCGAGTTGCCCGACTGCTGGAAGGCGGCGACCACCTTCAGCCGCTTCAGGGCGCGAAGCTTCTTCTGCCCCTTGCCGCTTCGAATGACCTCGCGCAGGTTCTCGGCCTCGGCGTCGATGTCGAAGTTCTCGATCAGCTTCTGGATCGACTCCGCACCCATGGCGCCGGTGAAGTACTCGCCGTAGCGGTCGACGATCTCCCGGTAGAGGTTCTCGTCGACGATCAGCTGCTTGGGGGCCAGCTTGGTGAAGGTGTTCCAGATGTCGTCCAGCCGGTCCAGCTCACGCTGGGCGCGGTCGCGGATCTGGCGCATCTCGCGCTCGCCACCGTCCCGAACCTTGCGCCGGGCATCGGCTTTGGCGCCCTCGGCCTCGAGCTCGGCCAGGTCGGCCTCCAGCTTCTGCGCCCGGGCCTCCAGCTCGGCGTCGCGCTGGTCCTCAACGCCCTTGCGCTCCACCATCATCTCGGCCTCGAGCGTCGAGAGCTCGTTGTGCCGCATCTCGTCGTCAACCGACGTGATCACGTACGCCGCGAAGTAGATGATCTTCTCGAGATCCTTCGGGGCGAGGTCGAGCAGGTACCCCAGCCGCGACGGCACACCCTTGAAGTACCAGATGTGCGTGACCGGGGCGGCCAGTTCGATGTGGCCCATCCGCTCGCGGCGCACCTTGGCGCGGGTCACCTCGACGCCGCACCGCTCACAGATGATGCCCTTGAAGCGGACGCGCTTGTACTTGCCGCAGTAGCACTCCCAGTCGCGAGTCGGTCCGAAGATCTTCTCGCAGAACAGGCCGTCCTTCTCCGGCTTGAGCGTGCGGTAGTTGATCGTCTCCGGCTTCTTGACCTCGCCGTAAGACCATTGCCGGATGTCCTCCGCGGTGGCCAGGCCGATGCGGAGTTCATCGAAGAAGTTGACGTCGAGCACGTAACTCCCTTTCCCCTTGCGGGTTTAGTAACTAATTAAGCCAAGTCCTCAACAGAGGCGGATTCGTTGCGGGACAGGTTGATTCCCAAGTTGGCCGCGGCCCGCTCGAGATCCTCGTCCTCGCCCTCGCGCAGCTCGATCGCCGCGCCGTCGCTGGACAGCACCTCGACGTTGAGGCACAGCGACTGCAGCTCCTTGAGCAGCACCTTGAACGACTCGGGGATGCCCGGCTCGGGGATGTTCTCGCCCTTGACGATCGCCTCGTACACCTTGACCCGGCCGACGGTGTCGTCGGACTTGATGGTCAACAGCTCCTGCAGCGTGTACGCGGCGCCGTAGGCCTGCATGGCCCAGCACTCCATCTCACCGAACCGCTGGCCACCGAACTGCGCCTTACCGCCCAGCGGCTGCTGGGTGATCATCGAGTACGGGCCGGTGGAGCGGGCGTGGATCTTGTCATCGACCAGGTGGTGCAGCTTCATGATGTACATGAAGCCGACGGTCACCGGGTACGGGAACGGCTCGCCGCTGCGGCCGTCGAACAGCACCGCCTTGCCGTCGCCGTTGACCAGCACCTCGCCGTCGCGGTTGGGCAGCGTCGCCGACAGCAACCCCTGCAGCTCGGCCTCCTGCGCGCCGTCGAACACCGGCGTCGACACGATGGCGTTGGGCTCCGCGTGCAGCAGCTCCTCCGGCAGGTTGCCGGCCCAGTCCGGGACGCCCTTGCCGGTGTCGACCTTCCAGCCGCTGTGCGCGCACCAGCCGAGGTGCGTTTCCAGGATCTGGCCGATGTTCATCCGTCGCGGCACACCGTGGGTGTTCAGGATGATGTCCACGGGGGTGCCGTCCGGCAGGAAGGGCATGTCCTCCTGCGCCAGGATCTTGCCGATCACGCCCTTGTTGCCGTGCCGGCCCGCCAGCTTGTCGCCGTCGGAGATCTTGCGCTTCTGGGCCACGTAGACGCGGACCAGCTCGTTGACACCGGCCGGCAGCTCGTCGTCGTCCTCGCGGGAGAACACCCGGATGCCGATGACCTTGCCGGACTCGCCGTGCGGCACCTTCAGGGAAGTGTCGCGGACCTCGCGGGCCTTCTCGCCGAAGATCGCCCGCAGCAGCCGCTCCTCCGGGGTCAGCTCGGTCTCACCCTTCGGGGTGACCTTGCCGACCAGGATGTCGCCGTCGCGGACCTCGGCACCGATGCGGACGATGCCGCGCTCGTCGAGGTCGGCCAGGACCTCGTCGGAGACGTTCGGGATGTCCCGGGTGATCTCCTCGGCGCCCAGCTTGGTGTCGCGGGCATCGATCTCGTGCTCCTCGATGTGGATCGAGGTGAGCACGTCCTCTTCGACCAGGCGGTTGGAGAGGATGATCGCGTCCTCGTAGTTGTGGCCCTCCCACGGCATGATCGCGACCAGCAGGTTCTTACCGAGCGCCATCTCGCCGTTCTCGGTGCAGGGACCGTCGGCGATGACCTGGCCGGCCTCGACGCGGTCGCCCGCGTCCACGATCGGCGACTGGTTGGCGCACGTGCCGTGGTTGGAGCGGGCGAACTTGCGCATCCGGTAGGTGTGCCGGGTGCCGTCGTCGGCCATCACGGTGATGTAGTCGGCGGAGACCTCCTCGATCACCCCGGCCTTGTCGGCGACGACGACGTCGCCGGCGTCGATCGCGGCACGCAGCTCCATGCCGGTGCCCACCAGCGGCGCCTCGCTGCGCACCAGCGGAACCGCCTGGCGCTGCATGTTGGCGCCCATCAGGGCACGGTTGGCGTCGTCGTGCTCGAGGAACGGGATCATGGCCGTGGCCACCGACACCATCTGGCGCGGCGACACGTCCATGTAGTCCACCTCGGACGAGGGCACGTATTCGACCTCGCCCGCCTTGCGGCGGACCAGGACGCGGCCCTCGACGAACCGGCCGTCGGCGTCGATCGGCGAGTTGGCCTGCGCCACCACGTGGCGGTCCTCCTCGTCGGCGGTCAGGTAGACGATCTCGTCGCTGACCACACCGTCGACCACCTTGCGGTACGGCGTCTCGATGAACCCGAACGGGTTGACCCTCGCGTACACCGACAGCGAGCCGATCAGACCGATGTTCGGACCCTCGGGGGTCTCGATCGGGCACATGCGGCCGTAGTGCGATGGGTGCACGTCGCGGACCTCGAGGCCGGCGCGCTCACGGGACAGACCGCCGGGGCCCAGCGCCGACAGGCGGCGCTTGTGGGTGAGGCCCGACAGCGGGTTGTTCTGGTCCATGAACTGCGACAGCTGGCTGGTGCCGAAGAACTCCTTGATCGCGGCGACGACCGGCCGGATGTTGATCAGCGTCTGCGGCGTGATCGCCTCGACGTCCTGGGTGGTCATCCGCTCTCGGACGACGCGCTCCATCCGCGACATGCCGACCCGGATCTGGTTCTGGATCAGCTCACCGACCGTGCGCAACCGGCGGTTGCCGAAGTGGTCGATGTCGTCGGTCTCCACCGGCACCTCGACGCCGCCGGGGACGGTCATCGTGGCCTGCCCCTCGTGCAGGCGGACCAGGTACTCGATGGTGGCGACGACGTCCTCTTCGGTCAGCGTGGTCGCCGTGATCGGGTCCTTGGTGTTCAGGCCCAGCTTCTTGTTGACCTTGTAGCGACCCACCCGGGCCAGGTCGTAGCGCTTCTCCTTGAAGAACAGGTTCTCCAGCAGGGTCTGCGCGGACTCCTTGGTCGGCGGCTCGCCCGGACGCAGCTTGCGGTAGATGTCCAGCAGCGCCTCGTCGGTGCCGGCGGTGTTGTCCTTCTCCAGCGTCGACATCATGATCTCGGAGAAGCCGAACCGCTCGGTGATCCGCTCGGCGCTCCAGCCGAGCGCCTTGAGCAGCACGGTGACCGGCTGCCGGCGCTTGCGGTCGATGCGCACGCCGACGGTGTCGCGCTTGTCGACGTCGAACTCGAGCCAGGCGCCCCGGCTGGGGATCACCTTGACGCTGTGCAGTGTCTTCTCGGTGGACTTGTCGATCGTCTCGTCGAAGTACACGCCGGGCGAACGCACCAGCTGGCTGACGACGACGCGCTCGGTCCCGTTGATGATGAAGGTGCCCTTCTCGGTCATCATCGGGAAGTCGCCCATGAACACCGTCTGGCTCTTGATCTCGCCGGTGTTGTTGTTGATGAACTCGGCCGTGACGAACAGCGGGGCCGCGTAGGTCATGTCCTTGTCTTTGCACTCGTCGACCGGCGCCTTGACCTCGTCAAAGCGGGGGTCGGAGAAAGACAGCGACATCGAGCCCGAGAAGTCCTCGATCGGCGACAGCTCGTAGAGGACCTCTTCCAGGCCACCCACCGGGCTGGCTTCCCCGCGGCCGGCGGCGCCCTCGCGCCAGTGCGGCGAGCCGATCAACCACTCGAAGGAGTCGGTCTGCACGTCAAGAAGCCCCGGAACTTCGAGCGGTTCGCGGAGCTTGGCGAAGGAAACTCGGTTAGGCGCCCCGGGCACGGAGCCATTGGTGGAACTTTTTTGGCGACGCTTGCTCTGGCGGGAATCTGCCAAGATGCATCCTTCCAGCACCTCGTGCGACTCACGGGAACCGGGGACACCGGCTGCGTTCGCCGCATCAATTTTGTCGGTATGGCCGGCGAACGATCTGCCCGGATCTCACGCGCACAACTAAATAGCTAAGCCGCGGGTGGGGGCTCAGGCTAAGACCACGATGTCAGGTGGCGGGTGAGGTGGGCAGGAAGTAGCCAGCGCAACGTCCAACAATAGCGCAGGCGCGCGCATTCCTCAACTACCCACAACAATCTGCCCAGGGACATCGGCGCTGGCAGGCAAATCGACTTTCCCGTGGACACATGCTGCCCAACAGACTGACCCGTTTACGCCCTGTCGTCAAGAGGACGGAGCGGCAAGTTGCGCCAAGTTATCGCAAAATTTTCACCGGCCGCCGGGTCCGCCACGGCGCGCTAGCCGCCGCCGAACTCGGTGGACCGGTACTTGTGGGTGCCCTCCAGATCGTCGAGGATCGCCGCCTGAGCCTTCTTGGGCAGCGTATGCAGAATCTCGCGCACGCGGGCCTGGCGGCGCGCGACGGCCTTGCGCTCAGGCATGCCCGGCGTCGCGACGATCTGCGGCGGCACGCCCTCGATTTCTTCGACGCCGCCGGCGTGGTGACCCGCGTCGAGCAGCGCCTGCTCTTCGGCCATGGTGGCCTCGTCCTTCTCCTCGGACATGCCGATGGGGCCGATGCGCCGGCCGTTGAGGAACTGCCGCACCACCGGCTCGTCGCTGGTCAGCAGCACCTCGCGCGGGCCGAACATGACCAGCTTGCGGCGGAACAACATGCCCATGTTGTCCGGCACCGTGCGGGCGATGTTGATGTTGTGCGTCACGATCAGGACGGTGGCGTCGATCTGGGCGTTGATGTCGAGGATCAGCTGGCTCAGGTAGGCGGTACGGACCGGGTCCAGACCGGAGTCGGGCTCGTCGCACAGGATGATCTGCGGGTCCATCACCAGCGCCCGGGCCAGGCTGGCGCGCTTGCGCATACCGCCGGAGATCTCGCCGGGGAACTTCTTCTCGTCGCCGCCCAGGCCCACCAGGGAGAGCTTCTCCATGACGATGTCACGGATCTCGCTTTCCTTCTTCTTGGTGTGCTCGCGCAGCGGGAACGCCGCGTTGTCGAAGAGGTTCATCGAGCCGAACAGCGCGCCGTCCTGGAACATCACGCCGAACAGCGTGCGGATCTCGTAGAGCTCCTTGGCCGAACATTCCAGGATGTCCGTGCCGTCGATCATGATCGAGCCGCGCTCGGGGCGCAGCAGACCGATCAGCGACTTGAGGAACACCGATTTGCCGGTACCCGACGGCCCCAGCAGGACGCTGACCTCCCCGGCGGGGACATCCAACGATACGTCTTCCCAAATTCTCGAGGGACCGAAGGACTTGGTCAGTCCCCTCACCTCGATAGCGACGCCCATGGGAGATCCTTCCGTCGACGCTTGTGCCCGCCACCTGCCCTTTTCTGTGGCATGAGTCACTGTAGCGCACGCTCGGTGGACCGCATCAGGGTTGGACGGCACCGCAGGCAAAAATTGGCCGAGCTGAGATGGGAGCGCACGTCGGCGGTGCGCGTTATTGACGGAGGTGTTAGCCAGCCGGCGCCCAGTTGCCGTGGAATCCCATCGGCACCCGCTGCGGCAGATGCACGGTCGCCACCGACTCGAGGGTCCGCGCGTCCAGCAGCACCAACTGCCCTTCGTCGCGGTCGCGGTGGTAGGCGTAGCCCATCAGGATGCCGTCGTCTTCGGCGCGTTCCCCCGGGTTGGCAACGAAGGACATCTCGCCGAGCGCAAGGGCGGGATCGAGGGCCGCGACCTCGCGCGAGCCGGTCGCGTAGTCGTGCTTGTAGAGCCCCGCCTCGGCGCCCTGGAACGACGCGCCGATGGTGTAGCCGTAGCGGTGCCGCCCGCCCAGCAGGGCCTCGTTGATCCGGGGGAATTCCTGGGGCCGGTCGTCGCGGCATTCGCTGGTGACGGCGCCGGTCGCCAGGTTGATGATCCAGCGGTCCAGCGTCGGCGGCGCTTCGCCGGGGCCACGACGGTCGCGGTCGAACATTCGCGCGTAGCGCACCACGTCGAGCACCAAAACCTCTGCCCCGCCCCGCATTTCGGAATAGGCGTTGAGCGGGTGGTAGACGTAGCAGGGTTCGATGTCGAACCAGCGGATGTCGGAGTTACCGCCCTCGCGGGGCATCACCCCGATGCGCGCCGGATACTTCGGGTTCCACGCGTACGGCATCCGGTCGGAGTGCCTCGGGTCGCGGTTCATCATCGCGTGGATCGGGCCGGGCACCCGGACCCGTCCGACCAGCGACTGCATCACCAGCCGGGCCGGTGCCGATAGCCAGCGCGGCATGTTCAACGGCAGCGCCTGCGCGGCGTCGAACGTCACCGGCAGGTCGTAGATCACCACATATTTGTCGGTCAGCGAGAAGTCGTGCATCATCGGCGACCCGGACACCTCGATGTCGACGGTGCGGCGCGCGCGCCCCCGGGTGTCAATCACCGAGTACTGCACGGTGCGCCCGCGGGCGAACGAGTAGGACACCGCGTGCAGTTCGCCGGTGCGTGGATCGCGGTGCGGGTGAGCGGTGTAACCACCGGCCAGGGTGCCGTCGAAGTCGCACGTCCCGACGGTGTCGAGCTCCTCGGTCAGCTCGTAGTTGGCGACGCCGCCCTCGACGAGCGCCAGGGTCCGTCCGGCGTGGGTCAGCACGTTGGTATTGGCGCCCAGCGAGAGCATGCCCGCCCGCGGGTCGAGCCGGGCCGGCGCCGGCTCGCCGAGGCCGGCGCACACCGACAGGCTGCGCACCCAGCGGTTGCGGTACCAGTTGGCCTTGCCGTCGCGCAGTGCCACCCCGTGCACCATGCCGTCACCGGAAAACCAGTGATAGGTGGCCGGGTCGACCTCTTCGGCCGGGTTCGGCCCGTTGCGCAGATAGCGCCCGTCGAGGTGCTCGGGGATGTGCCCGGTGACCTCCAGATCGGTCGCGGTCACCTCGGCGCCCACCGGCGCCAGGAAGCCCTCGAGATACGGATTCCGGGTGGGGGCGGTTTGCACGGACGTCATCGCTGAGCTCCTATAACATTGTTATTTCGCCGTTATTGGGACGGTACGCCGGTGATGGGAAGATGGCAACGGTGATTTTGAGATGACTTCGGAGACCCAACGCAGCGTCCGCGACGAGATGCTGCACGCCGCCGTCGGCCTGCTCGACGAGCACGGGCCGGACGCGCTGCAGACGCGCCGGGTGGCCGGCGCCGCGGGGACCTCGACGATGGCGCTGTACACCCATTTCGGCGGGATGCGGGGCCTGATCGCGGGGGTCGCCGAGGAGGGCCTGCGGCAGTTCGACGCCGCGTTGACGGTGCCCGAAACCGACGACCCGGTCGCCGACCTGTTCGCCGTCGGCGCCGCCTACCGGCGCTACGCCATCGAACGCCCGCACATGTATCGGCTGATGTTCGGCAGCACCAGCGCGCACGGCATCAACGCACCCGCGGGCAACGTCCTGGCCCTGACGGTCGCCGAGATCGAGCAGGGCATCCCCAGCTTCGCGCACGTGGTGCGAGCGGTGCGGCGGTCGATGCTGGCCGGCCGGATCAGCGTCGGCTCCGCAGACGACGACGAAACCGTGGTAGCCACCGCGGCCCAGTTCTGGGCGCTGGTGCACGGCTTCGTGATGCTCGAATTGGCCGGCTTCTACGGACCCGATGGCGCAGCCGTCGCGCCGGTGCTTGGCTCGCTGACGTCGAATTTCCTTGTGGCTCTGGGGGATTCACCCGAGCGCGTGCGAAGGTCGCAACGCGCCGCCGTCGGGGTCCGCTGAGCGCACGAAACCCCCGGAAGGGCGCTTCCGGGGGTTTCGCGAAGTAGCGCTACTTGACGGTGACGGTGGCGCCGGCGGCCTCGAGCTTGGCCTTGGCGTCGTCGGCCGCCTCCTTGGCGACCTTCTCCAGCAGCGGCTTGGGCGCGCCGTCGACCAGGTCCTTGGCCTCCTTGAGGCCCAGGCCGGAGACGATCTCGCGGACCACCTTGATGACGCCGATCTTCTTGTCGCCGGCGGCCTCGAGGATGACGTCGAACTCCGACTGCTCCTCGGCGGCCTCGGCGGGCGCACCACCGGCGGCCGGACCACCGGCGGCGGCGACGGCGACCGGGGCGGCCGCGGTGACCTCGAAGGTCTCCTCGAACTTCTTGACGAAGTCCGAGAGCTCCAGCAGGGTCATTTCCTTGAACGCGTCGAGCAGGTCGTCAGCAGTCATTTTTGCCATGGGTATGGGTCCTTCCTAATCGGGTTGGGGTTATTCGGCTTCGGCCGGCGTCTCGGCCGTTTCAGCCGGTGCCTCGGGGGTTTCTTCGGCGGGTGCCGCCGGTGCTTCCGCGACCGGAGCGGCAGGCTCCGGCGCCGCGGCTTCGGCGGGCTTCTTCTCCTGCAGGGCGGCCAGGAGGCGGGCCATCTGCGAGGTCGGGGCGGCGAACAGGCCGGCCGCCTTGGCGAGGTTGCCCTTCATCGCGCCGGCCAGCTTGGCCAGCAGCACCTCGCGGGACTCCAGGTCCGCGATGCGCTCGACCTCGGACACCGTCAGCGGGTGGCCGTCCATGTAGCCGCCCTTGATCACCAGGGCCTTGTTGTCCTTAGCGAAGGTCTTGAGGGCTTTGGCGGCGTCGACCGCCTCCCCGCTGACGAACGCGATGGCCGTCGGGCCGGCGAACAGCTCGTCGAGGCCCTCGATGCCGGCATCGGCGGCCGCCCGCTTGATCAGCGTGTTCTTGGCCACCGTGTAGGTGGCCGATCCCGCCAGCGACCGGCGCAGCTCGGCGAGGTTGGCCACCGTCAGACCGCGGTATTCGGTGATCAGGGTGGCCGTCGAGTCCTTGAACTGCTCCGCGATGTCTGCGACGGCGGTGGCCTTGTCAGACCTGGCCATGCATACCTCCTGTCAGTGAAAGTCTTCGCGATTCACCGGAGGAACGCCCAAGAACGACGAACGCCCCGGCGCAGGAAGCGGCCGGGGCGTGACGATGCGCCGGCGTACGCCGGCGGTGTTGCCTCGTCCTCCTGCGTGGGCCGCCGGGATGTTCCCGGACCTTCAACCGATTGCTCGGTGACCGACGGTCTTCGGTGGATCGCCACCACAATAGCGTGACCCCCCGCGGTCAGCCAAAACGCGCCTAGCCGAGCCCCGCCAGCCGGGCCGCCCCGACCAGCCCGGCGTCGCCACCCAGCGCGGCCGGCACCACGCGCAGGCCGGCCAGGAAATCCAGCCCGGCGTAGTCGGCCAGCGCGGCGCGCAGCGGGTCGAAGAGCACGCCGCCGGACTTGGCGACGCCGCCGCCGATGACGACCAGGTCGAGGTCGCACACCGCCCCGACCGACGCGATCATCGCCGCGAGCGCGGTGGCGCCCCGGCGAAACGCCCGCACCGCGACCGCGTCCCCGGCCGCCGCCGCGGCGGCCAGGTCGCGGGCGCCGGCGCCCGGCGGGGCGGGCCAGCCGTTGTCGCGGGCCCAGCGGACCATCCACGGCCCGGACGCGACGGTCTCGACGCAGCCGCGGCCGCCGCACGCGCAGGGCCGGCCGTCCTGCTCGACCACCACGTGCCCGACGTGGCCGGCGTTGCCGGTGCGCCCGGTGTAAGGCACCCCGTCGAGGATCAGCCCCCCGCCCACGCCGGTGGACACCACCATGCCGAGCATGAAGCGCGCGCCGCGGCCGGCGCCGAGCCAATGCTCGCCCAACGCCATGCAGACGCCGTCGCCGCCGAGCCGGACCGGCACGCCCGGCACCTCGGCGGCGACCCGGTCGCGCAGCGGGAAGCCGCGCCAGGATCGGATGTTGACCGGGTGGACGGTGCCGGCGGGCAGGTCGATGGGCCCGGCCGAAGCGATGCCCACTGCGGTGACGGGGCCTCCCGCCGCGCGCAGGGCGTCGGCGATGGTCGCGGCGACGGCGGCCCAGACCGCCTCGGCGTCGCCGCCGGCGGGGGTGGGCCGGATGGCGGTGTGGACCAGGGCGCCGGCGGGGTCGGCGACGCCGGCGGCGATCTTGGTGCCGCCGATGTCGAGGCAGAGGGTGAGCGCGGCCATCAGTGGCGGTGGGTGTTGTCGGGTTGGCGCGGGTCGCCCGGGTGCTCGTAGCCGGGCGCCAGCCGGACCAGCGCGGCCCGGCGCGCGTCCAGCCACATCCGGAAGGCGCGCCGGCGCGCCGCGGCCCGCAGGTGCTCGGCGAGCGCCGGGCGCACCTGCGCCAGCGGCGGGCCGGTCCGCGGGGGCGCCCGCCAGCCGTCGGCGCCGGGGCGCGGCGCGGCGAAGCGCAGCGGGTTGCGGGCGTGGTAGGCGGCCACGTCGTCGTCGCCGATCCGGACCGCGGCGGTGACGTCGGCGAACAGGGCCCGCGCCCGCGGATCCGCCAGCACCGCGGCGGCCACGCTGCCGATCTCCAGCCGGGCCGTCGCGTCGGGCAGCAGCTCGGCCTGGGCCGGCGCGTCCCGCCCGGTCAGGCCGCGCGCGGCGGCCTCGGCGGCGACCACGCGCTCGGTCACGATCACCTGGGTGAGCCAGCGCCGCAGTTGCCGGCCCTCGGAGGTGCCGGCGGCCGGTAGCGCGGCCGCGCGCCGTCCGCGCCGCAGCCGCGCCTCGGCCGCGTCGAGGACGGCGACGGACACCGGGTCGCCGGCCACCCTCGCCACCAGCCCGCCGCTCATGGCACTGTCACCCGAACCGCCGGGGAGTAGACCAGCCGGCCCGCCGAGCCCACCCTGACCACGGCCCACCACTGGCCGGGCTCCTGCCACCGGGGCGGCGTCACGTCGAATCCGAGCTCGACCGTGCCGCCGGCAGGCAGCACCGCGCCGAGGGCGGCGGGGCTGATCCACTCCCAGGTTCCCCACGGGCTGATCAGGTGCGCCTCCAGTGCCAGGTCGGCCCGGGCGTCGGTGCCGACCGTCACGGCCAACCGGGCCGCCCCTCCCGCGGCGACCTCGACGTCGGCGGGCCCGTCGACGAGGTACAGCACCTCGGACTCATCGGGTGCGCCGACCTCCACCACGCACACATCCTCGACCACCTGGCGCCAGGCGGCGGGGACGTCGTCGCCCGTGAGGCGGAGCTGGGCGCGGACCGGATACAGCCCCGGCTCCGCGCGCGCCGGGATCGACACCACCACGTCGGCCTCGCGGTGGTCGCCGGGGCACAGGGTGAACCGCGGCTCGGCCGGTGCGGCCGACCACCCGTCGGGACACACCACCGTCACCGCGCCGTCCAGCGCGGCGTCGCTGCAGTCGCTGACCACGCTGAGCCGCAACGCCACCTCGCCGCCCGGCGCGGCCGGCACCCGCTGCGGGTGCAGGTGCGCGACGGCGGGCAACCCCCCGAGCGGCGCGGGCCCGCGGTTGTGCAGCCAGTAGCGCGCGTACAGCGGCTGCGCGGTCTCGGCGTCCGGGGCCAGCCGCGCGGAAATCGTTGGCAGGGAAGGAATTTCGAGGCGGGCCAGCACGGTGGCGACCTGATAGCCGTGCAGGTCGATCGGCCCCGCGCGCCCGCCCGGGCGTTCCAGCAGGTCGGCGAACTGCAGCCCGCGCACGGTGGCGACCGCGGAGCCGACGGCGACGCGGGCGCGGTTCCCGGTGGTTTCCACCAACCGCAGGGCCACCGCGGCGGGGTCGACGGGCCGGGCGCTGCCGGCGGTCAGCGGGTTGCCGGCCGCCTTGAGCGCGGCCAGCTGCGCCGCCCCGGCGGGCTCGACGTGCAGCAGCGACCCGGAGCTGGGCAGCTCGCCGCTTTGCCCGACCGGGACGACGGCGAGCAGCGGGTGACCGAATTGGGCTGAGCGGGTGGGGAGCTCGGCCTCCCGCCAGTCGCCCGCACCGGCGACGAGCGCGTAGTCGAAGGCGTGGCTCCAGTGCTGGAGTTGAAAGTTGGACCCGTCGGGCGCGGTGCGGCGCGGATCGTCGATCCAGGTGCCCGACGGCCAGCCGGTGCAGGATCGCAGCAACGCGGTGTGCAGGGTGCCGTCGGTGTCGACGGCGAAGCTGGGCACCCCGCGGTTGAGCAGCGCGACGGTGCGCGATTCGAAGCGGTTCATCCCCGACGGCGCCCGCTGATCCACCACGATCTCGGCGTCCGCCAGGTCCTCGGCCACCGACGCGATCGCCGCGGTCAGGCCGCGCTCGTCGCGGCCGTCGATCACCAGCACCGGCAGCGCCCGCGGCGCCCGCAGGTCCGCGCCCGGCACCCACGCCGCGGCCAACGGACCCCCGGCCGGCACCCAGACGCGGGCCCGCCCGGTCTGGGCCAGCTGGCGCTCCAGCTCGGCGGCGTACTCCGGATCAGCCTGCCCCAGAACGGCTTTGGCGAAGGCGTTGCGCGCGGGCCCGCCGAGCGCGATCCGGACGTCGGGCAGGTTGGAATCGACGCCGAGGCACCCGTAGCGCGGCTTGTCGGCGCCGCTGCAGGTGGCCGTGACGCCGGCGCGGACCAGCGCGACCATCAGCTGGCGCGCCAGCGGCCCGGACACCGCCTCGGTCGGCGTCACCACCTCGGCCACCGAGACGGCCCGCGTGTCGGACCCGAGGCGGACCCGGGCCGCCGACGACAGGCCGAACCAGCCATACGCCGGGTTGTCCAGCGTCCACGGGTGCCGCGCGGTGTCCACCGAGCGATCGCCCTCGTGCAGCAACGCGAAGCCCCGCCCGACGACGGCGTCACCGACCTCGCTGACCGGCATGGCGCCCGCCACCGGACAGGGCCAGCGCAGCCGCAACAACCGGTCCTCCCCGCTGAATTCGTCGATGACGGTCCGGCAGTCCAGCCGCGCCACCCCGTTCCACAGGGTCAGCGTCTGGGTGTAGCGCAGCAGGCCGCCCAGGCGCCCCTGCACAACCAGCCGCTGACCGAGCGGGCCGCGATAGGCCCGCACCCGCGCCGGCGATCCCGACGAGCACACCACCGGACCCTTGGGCAGCAGGTGCCACGGCCCCTCCCCCTGCTGCGGGTGCGCCGGGTACTCCTCGTAGAGCGCGAGCTCGTTGCCCACCCGGCCGGCGCCGATCAGCTGCCCGCCGTCGCACACCAGGGACGCGACTCCCCCGCCGCGCGCCGGGTCGGCCTCCAGCCGGTAATGCTCGTTCGCGATCGCCGTCCCGGGCATGGGCTCCCAGCCGCCCGCGTTGTCGGCCGGGACCAGCCGGTAGGCCCGCCAGCCCAACGACGGCACGTCGGGCGCCAGCCAGGTGACCGAGCGACCGTCGTGCTCGACGTGCGCGGGCAGCTCGGTGCCGTCGGGATCGAGCACCCGGACCCCGGCGCCCAAGGGCGAGCCGAGCCGGGCGATCACGATGTCGGTGCGCCGCTGCGCCAACGGATTCCAGACGACGACGTCGCCGCCGATCGCGCCGGACAGTGCCGCCAGCGCGTCGTCGCGGGTCGCGCGGCCCAGCTCCCACGCATCGCGCCAGCCGGTCAGCAGGTCCAGGTAGACCTGGTCGGACTCCGAGCCGGTGATGGCGTCGTGGTGCGCGCCGTAGGCCAGCTGCACCCACGCCTTGGCGAGGGCGGCCTGCGGGTAATCCGCGCCGCCCAGCAGCGCGGCGAACACGGCGAAGCGCTCGGCGGCCAGCACGGCGTTCTCGGCGGCCCGATTGGCCTGCTTGGTGTCGATGTACGACACGTCCTTGCCGGTGTAGATCGGGTTCATGTCGCGGGTCTGCGGCGACGGCTCGGCGCCGCGCTGCGCCAGTTCCGCGCGCACCGCCGCGAAGAACTCCCGCGGCAGCGCGCACACGAAGCGGGGCCAGGTGTACCGCGCGGCCCAGTCGCGGTGGATCGCGGTCACCCATTGGTTCGGCGGCGTGTAGTCGGTCCCGACGGGCAGCAGCACGTTGCGCGTCAGGGCGACCGTCTTGAGCCGTTGGAACAACGCGTAGGTGGCGCCCTCGGCCTCGGCGAGCGACGCCGACGCGTCCATCCCCCAGCCCGCCCCGTAATGCGCGGGCATGTAGTGGGTCAGCAGGCCGCGACCCGACGGCGCGATCCACTCGAACTCGCTGCAGAACTGCATGCGGTCCACGTCGGCGCCGGGGCCCCACTGGTGGTGCGGGCCGCGGGCCCACGAGCTCGACGTCAGGCCCGCGTCGGCGGCGAACCCGGGGAACTGGGGGTCGTGGCCGAACACGTCGAGCTGCCACGCGGTGGCGGGGTCGGCGCCCAGCACGTGACGCTGAAACCCGGCGCCGTGCACCAGGTTTCGGACGGTCGTTTCCGGTCCGGTGAGGTTGGTGTTGGGCTCGTTGTAGGTGCCGCCCATCACCTCGACGCGGCCCTCAGCAAGAAACCGGCGCAGGTCGGCGCGGTCCTCGGGGTGGGTGTCCCAGTACGGCTTGAGGTAGTCCACCTCCGCCAGGACGAACTTGTATTCGGGTTCGCGGCGCGCCAGCTCCAGATGGGCGTGGACGAGTTCGAAGGCGTTGGCCTGCACGTCCGGCGGGTCCGCCCGCCACTCGCTGGTGTAGGCGCCCTGGGTGTTCCACCAGACCGGGTCGTAGTGGAAGTGGCTGACCATATACATGGTCCACCCGGGCTCCGCCACGATGAACTCGAAATCCGTGGTGGCGCCGCCGCCGCGCACCCGCGCCGGCCGGCGCTCCCCGACGACCGGGCCGGCGATGGCGACCGGCACCTCGACGGAGTTGGCTCCGGGCGGGGCCGTCACCTCGCCGCTCAGACCGTCGCCGTCGACGCGGATCGAGGTCGGCGCGGCGCAGCCCGCGAGGCCGATGCGGGCGAGCTGCAGCGGCGCGTCCGGCGGCCCGACGAAAAGCTCGGTCGAGTCCGCCGAAATGACCTGCACCCCCGCACCTTACGACGCGAGCGGCCGCGGCGGAGGCATCTGGACCTAGGATCGCCTCATGCCCGCCCTCGCCCCTCCCGTCACCGACGAGCGCAACGCCCTGCGCGAATTCCTGGCGTTCCACCAAAGCGCCTACTTCGCCGTCTCTTACGGCCTCACCGACGAACAGGCCCGCGCGGCGCCGTCGGTCAGCGCGCTGTCGGTCGGCGGGCTGATCAAGCACGCCACCGCCATGCAACGCAACTGGATGGCACGCGTCGCCGCCGCGCCGGAGGCGCCACCCAAGGACCCGCGGCCCTTCGAGGAGATCGCCAAGGAGTTCGGCGACCAGCACGTGATGCGGCCCGACGAAACGCTGGCCGGGCTGCTGAACGCCCTCGAGGCCCAGAACGCCGAATCGCTGCGCCTCGTCGAGACCGCCGACCTCGACGCCGGGGTGCCCGTGCCGCAGGACATCCCCTGGTTTCCCAAGAACCAGCAGGCCTGGTCGGTGCGCTGGGTCATCCTGCACGTCATCAACGAGCTGGCCCGCCACGCCGGGCACGCCGACATCATCCGGGAAACCATCGACGGCGCCACCATGTACGAGTTGATCGCCGCGCTGGAGAACTGGCAGATCGACGGGTGGGTCCAGCCCTGGCAGAAATAGCGCAGATCCGCAGCGGCACGGCTCGCCGCGAGACGCCGCACGGTCCGGTGGACCTCTACTACGAGGACATCGGCGACCCCGCCGCGCCGCCGGCGCTGCTCATCATGGGCCTGGGCGCCCAGCTGCCGATGTGGCCCGACGGGTTCTGCGCGCGCCTCGTCGACGCGGGGTACCGCGTCATCCGCTTCGACCACCGCGACACCGGGCTGTCGGCCAAGATGCACGGGCTGCGGGCCACCGGCCCGGTGTACCGGCGGGTCGGCCGCTATCTGCTGGGCAGGCCCAGTCGCGTGCCCTACACCCTGGTCGACATGACCGAGGACGTGGTGGTCCTGCTCGACTGGCTGGGCATCGACTGGGCCCACGTGGTGGGGGCGTCGCTGGGCGGCATGATCGCGCAGATCCTGGCCGCCACCGAACCGCACCGGGTGGCGTCGCTCGGCGTCATCATGTCGACCACCGGCAAACCGTTCTCCGCGCTGCCGGCCTGGCGCGTCATCAGGCTGGCGTTCGATCCCCCTGCCAAAGGCGCCTCCGCCGAGGAGAAGCTGGCCTTCGAGGTGCGCAACGTCGCGGTGTTCAACGGCCCGAACTTCCTGCCGCCCGACGCCGAGCTGCGCGCGCGGGTGCGCCGGCTCGCGGAGCGCTGCAGCTACCCGCCGGGCATGCTGCGCCAATTCGACGCGGTGCTGGGCACCGGCAGCCTGCTCGGGTACGCCAAGGCGATCACCGCCCCGACCGTGGTGTTACACGGTTCGGCCGACCCGATGGTCCGCCCGCGCAACGGGCGCGCGGTCGCCGCGACCATCCCCGGCGCGCGGTTCGTGGTGGTGGACGGGATGGGACACGATCTTCCGGAACCGGTCTGGCGGCCGATCGTCGAGACCCTCACCGAGCACTTCGCGCTCGCCGCGGGCTGATGGTGGCGACCCGCTTCGCCCGGCTGCGCCGCGCTCGCGATCGCCACGGCCCGGTGAGCGCGCTCACAGCAATTGGGACTTGACAGCCACGATTTGGCAGACTGCTGGAATGACTACTACCAAACACCGCGAGGTGGCCAAGCTCGACCGGGTGCCGCTGCCGGTCGAAGCGGCCCGGGTAGCAGCCACCGGTTGGCAGGTAACCCGCACCGCCGCCCGCATCGTCGCCAAGCTGCCCGGCCGGGGGCCGTGGCAGCAGAAGGCGATCAAGCAGCTCCCGAACACGTTTGTCGACCTCGGGCCGACCTACGTGAAGTTCGGGCAGATCATCGCGTCCAGCCCCGGCGCGTTCGGCGAGTCGCTGTCCCGCGAATTCCGCGGGCTGCTCGACAAGGTGCCGCCCGCCGATCCGAAAGAGGTGCACAAGCTCTTCGTCGAGGAGCTCGGCGGCGACCCCGCCGAGCTGTTCGCCCAGTGGGACGAAACGCCCTTCGCGTCGGCGTCCATCGCGCAGGTGCACTACGCGACGCTGCACAGCGGCGAGGAGGTCGTCGTCAAGATCCAGCGGCCGGGCATCCGGCGCCGGGTCGCGGCCGACCTGCAGATCCTGAAGCGGTTCGCCCAGGCCGTCGAACTGGCCAAGCTGGGCCGCCGCCTGTCCGCGCAGGACGTGGTCGCCGACTTCTCCGACAACCTGGCCGAGGAGCTGAACTTCCGCCTCGAGGCCCAGTCGATGGACGCGTGGGTCTCGCATCTGCACGCCTCGCCGCTGGGGAAAAACATCCGGGTGCCGCAGGTGCACTGGGACTTCACCACCGAGCGGGTGCTGACCATGGAGCGGGTGCACGGCATCCGCATCGACGACGTCAAGGCCATCCGCCAGGCCGGCTTCGACGGCACCGAGCTGGTGAAGGCGCTGCTGTTCTCGCTGTTCGAGGGCGGGCTCCGGCACGGTCTGTTCCACGGCGACCTGCACGCCGGCAACCTGTACGTCGACGACGCGGGCCGGATCGTGTTCTTCGACTTCGGCATCATGGGCCGCATCGACCCGCGCACCCGCTGGCTGCTGCGCGAGCTGGTGTACGCGCTGCTGGTCAAGAAGGACCACGCCTCGGCCGGCAAGATCGTGGTGCTGATGGGCGCCGTCGGCACCATGAAGCCCGAGGCACAGGCCGCCAAGGACCTGGAAAAGTTCGCCACCCCGCTGACCATGCAGACGCTGGGCGACATGTCGTACGCGGACATCGGGCGGCAGCTGTCGGCGCTGGCCGACGCCTACGACGTCAAGCTGCCCCGTGAACTGGTGCTGATCGGCAAGCAGTTCCTCTACGTCGAGCGGTACATGAAGCTGCTGGCGCCGAAGTGGCAGATGATGTCCGACCCGCAGCTGACCGGTTACTTCGCCAACTTCATGGTCGAGGTCAGCCGCGAGCACCAAAGCGACGTGGAGGTCTAGGGTCGACCCGATGGAAATCCGCACCGGCCATGCCATTTCGGGCGACCTGAAGCTGTACTACGAGGACATGGGCGACGTCGATCACCCGCCCGTGCTGCTGATCATGGGGCTGGGCGCCCAGCTGCTGCTGTGGCGAACCGGGTTCTGCGAGAAGCTCGTCGCCGAGGGCCTGCGCGTCATCCGGTACGACAATCGCGACGTCGGGCTGTCCGACAAGACGCCGCGGGCGGGCGCCGGTGCGCCCCTGGTGCCGCGGCTGCTGCGGTTCTGGTTCGGGCTGCGCGGCGAGGCGGCCTACGCGCTGGAAGACCTGGCCGACGACGCCGCGGCCGTGCTGGATCAGCTGGGCATCGAACGCGCCCACATCGTCGGGGCGTCGATGGGGGGCATGATCGCGCAGGTCTTCGCGGGGCGGTTCGCCGAGCGGACCAGCAGCCTGGCGGTCATCTTCTCCAGCAACAATCGCCCGTTCCTGCCGCCCCCGGCGCCGCGCGCCCTGCTGGCGGTCCTCAAAGGCCCGCCGCCCGGTTCCCCCCGCGAGGTGATCGTCGACAACGTCGTGCGCGTCACCAAGATCACCGGCAGCCCGCGCTACCAGCCACCCGAGCAACAGGTCCGGGCCGAGGCGATCGAGGGCTACGAACGCAGCTACTATCCGTGGGGCGTCGCGCGGCACTTCAGCGCGATCATGGCCAGCGGCAGCCTGCTCGGCTACAACCGGCGGACGGTCGCACCGACCGTGGTGCTGCACGGCCGGGCCGATAAACTGATGCGTCCATCGGGCGGACGCGCGGTCGCACGCGCCATCGACGGCGCTCGACTATTCTTGTTCGACGGGATGGGCCACGACCTGCCTCAGCAACTGTGGGATCGGTTGATCAGCGTGCTGACGAGCAACTTCGCCGACGCCGGCTGAGGGCAGGATCGGGCCGCTGTCGGAGTGCCCTTGCGGATTTCACGGACACTATTAATGCGTTGTACGGTTGCGTTGGGAGGATGTCGAACAATGGCGGAACTGAAGCCGTATTACGAAGAGTCGCAGTCGACATACGACATCTCCGACGACTTCTTCGGCTTATTCCTGGACCGCAACATGGTCTACACGTGCGCCTACTTCGAGCGCGACGACATGACGCTCGAGGAGGCACAACTCGCCAAGGTCGATCTGGCGCTGGACAAGCTGAACCTCGAACCGGGGATGACGGTGCTCGACGTCGGCTGCGGATGGGGCGGGGCGCTGGTGCGTGCCGTCGAGAAATACGACGTCAACGTCATCGGAGTTACCCTGAGCCGCAACCACTATGAGCGCAGCAAGGCCAGGCTTGCCGCAATCCCGACAACTCGGCACGCGGAGGCTCGGCTGCAAGGCTGGGAAGAATTCCACGAGAAGGTGGATCGGATCGTCAGCTTCGAGGCGTTCGACGCCTTCAAGAAGGAGCGCTGGCCCCTCTTCTTCGAACGCGCCTACGACATGCTTCCCGATGACGGCCGGATGCTCCTGCACAGCATCTTCACCTACCCGCAGACATACTGGCGGGACCACGGCATCACGGTGACGATGAGTGATCTGCGGTTCTTTCGCTTTCTCGGAACGGAAATCTTTCCCGGCGGCGGGATGTGCGGCGAGGCCGATATCGTCGACAATTCGGCGGCAGCCGGGTTCTCGCTCGAGAAGGTCCAATACCTGCAGCAGCATTACGTGCGGACGCTGGACACGTGGGCGGCCAACCTGCAGGCCAATCGCGACCGCGCCATCGCCATCCAATCCGAAGAGGTCTACGACCGCTACATGCGCTATCTGACCGGCTGTGCGAACCTCTTCCGGAAGGGCATCTCCAACGTCGCCCAGTACACGCTCACGAAGTGAAGCGATCCATGGCCAAGGATCTGACACCGCACTTCGACGACGTGCAGGCGCACTACGACCTGTCGGACGACTTTTTCCGGCTGTTCCTGGACCCCACCCAGACCTACAGCTGCGCCTACTTCGAGCGCGACGACATGACTTTGGAAGAGGCGCAGCTCGCCAAGATCGACCTGGCGCTGGGCAAGCTGGGCTTGCGGGCCGGGATGACGCTGCTCGACGTCGGCTGCGGCTGGGGCGCCACCATGCGCCGGGCGGTGGAGAAGTATGACGTCAACGTCGTCGGCCTGACGCTGTCGAAGAACCAGGCTGCGCACGTGCAGAAGTCGTTCGACGACATGGACACCCCGCGCACCAGGCGAGTTCTGCTGGCCGGCTGGGAGCAGTTCGACGAGCCCGTCGACCGCATCGTGTCGATCGGCGCGTTCGAGCACTTCGGCCACGAGCGCTACGACGACTTCTTCGCGATGGCGCGGCGCGTCCTGCCCGCTGACGGAGTGATGCTGCTGCACACGATCACCGGCCTCACCGGGCCGCAGTGCATCGAGCGCGGCATACCGCTGACGTTCGAGATGGCGCGGTTCATCAAGTTCATCGTGACCGAGATCTTTCCGGGCGGGCGGCTGCCGTCGATCGAGATGGTGGGCGAGCGCTCGGCCGAGGCGGGATTTACGCTGACCCGCCGCCAGTCGCTGCAGCCGCACTACGCGAGGACGCTGGACCTGTGGGCGCAGGCCCTGCAGGAGCACCGGGACGAGGCCATCGCGATCCAATCCGAAGAGGTCTACGAGCGGTACATGAAATACCTGACTGGCTGCGCGAACGCGTTCCGTACCGGCTACATCGACGTCAATCAGTTCACTCTGGAGAAATAGCCGTGGCGCGCGTCACACTGGGAAACGGGCCAGCCGAGAAACCCCGGGGCGCGCGACTTCAAACGTAAGGGATGGGGCCGGCCGCGTGTAGGGTGCCGGGCAACGGCATCGAGCCAAGGTGCCGGTCCAGTCGGGAGGACACCATGTTCGAGAATCGGGTGGGGGCCACGCTTAAGCGGTCGAACCTCGACAATGTCCAGTCGCACTACGACCTGTCGAACGAATTCTTCGCCCTTTTCGTTGACCCGACCCGCACCTACAGCTGCGCGTACTTCCCGCGCGAGGGCATGACCCTGCACGAGGCGCAGCTCGCCAAGCTCGACCTCTCGCTCGACAAGCTGGGACTGCAGCCGGGGATGACGCTGCTCGACGTGGGCTGCGGGTGGGGGTCGGTGATGAAGCGCGCCGTCGAGCGCTACGACGTCAATGTCGTCGGGCTGACCCTGTCGAAGAATCAGCACGCGTACTGCCAGCAGGTGCTCGACGGGATCGACAGCAACCGCTCGCGACGGGTTCTGCTGCGCGACTGGGCCGAGTTCGACGAGCAAGTGGACCGCATCGTCGTCATCGAGGCGTTGGAACACTTCGGCTTTCACCGCTACGACGATTTCTTCAAGTTCACCTACAACGCCCTGCCCGACGACGGCGTCGTGATGCTGCACTCGATCACCGGGCTGCACGTCAAGCAGGTCTTGGAGCGCGGCCTCCCCATGACCATGGAGATGGCGAAGTTCATGAGGTTCATCGTCACCGACATCTTCCCAGGCGGCCGGCTGCCGACGATCGAGACCGTCGAGGAGCACGCCGAGAAGGTCGGCTTCAAGGTGACCCACCGCCAGTCGTTGCAACTGGACTTCGCCAAGACCCTGGACTTCTGGGCCGAGGCCCTCGAGGCGCACAGGGACGAGGCCATCACCATTCAGTCCGAAGAGGTCTACGAGATGTACATGAAGTATCTGACCGGGTGCGCCAGGGTGTTCCGCACGGGTTACGTCGACTGCAACCAGTTCACGCTGGAGAAGTGAGCTTCGGTATCGTTGCGCGTCAGACAACGCCACGACGCGCACCCGCGTTGCGGGCGGTGAACCTCATTCCAGGAGAACAAGGCGAGAATGGCTGAGCAACCGACCGGCCCGACGAAGACGCGGACCCGCTCCGAAGACATCCAGGCCCACTACGACGTCTCGGACGACTTCTTCGCCTTATTTCAGGACCCGACTCGGATCTACAGCTGCGCCTACTTCGAGCCGCCGGACCTCACGCTCGAACAAGCCCAGATCGCCAAGGTCGACCTCAACCTCGACAAACTGGATCTCAAGCCCGGCATGACGCTGCTGGACATCGGCTGCGGGTGGGGTTCCACCATGAAGCGCGCGGTCGAGAAGTACGACGTCAACGTCATCGGCCTGACCCTGTCGAAGAACCAGTACGCCCGCTGCGAGCAGGTGCTCGGTGAGATCGACACCGACCGCTCACGTGAAGTGCGGCTGCACGGCTGGGAGGACTTCACCGATCCGGTCGACCGGATCGTGTCGATCGAGGCGTTCGAGCATTTCGGGCACGAAAACTACCCGGATTTCTTCAAGCGGTGTTTCGACATCATGCCCGACGACGGCCGGATGACCATTCAGAGCAGCGTCAGTTACCACCCGTACGAGATGGCCGCCCGCGGAAAAAAGATCACTTTCGAGACGGTGCGGTTCATCAAATTCATTGTCACCGAGATCTTCCCGGGCGGCCGGCTGCCGTCCACCGAGATGATGGTCGAACACGGCGAGAAGGCGGGTTTCACTGTCCCCGAACCACTTTCGCTGCGGCCGCACTACATCAAGACGCTGCACATCTGGGGCGACACGCTGGAGTCCAACAAGGACAAGGCCATCGAGGTCACCTCCGAAGAGGTCTACGAGCGGTACATGAAATACCTGCGCGGCTGCGAGCACTACTTCGACTACGAGTTGCTCGACTGCAGCCTGGTGACCTACCTCAAGCCGGGCGCCGCCTAACTGTCGGATCGGGGCTGCGCCGTTCGTCGAGTAGGTAGAGAGTGGAACACAGGGTTTCGCTCGCTACCGGAGGTGACGACACATGCAGTACTTCGCGCTGTTGATCGGCCAGGAGCAAGACCGCTCACCCGACGATGCGGCCGCCGCGATGGCGGAATGGGAGGGCTTCCACGCCAAAGCCGGCCCCGCCATCAAATCCGGGGATGCGCTGGCCCCCGCTGCCGCGGCGGTGGTCATCACCGGCGGGCCGGACGCGCCGGTGATCACCGACGGGCCCTTCGCCGAGGCCGCGGAGGTGGCCTGCGGCTACTACGTGTTCGAGGCCGAGAACCTCGACGAGGCGCTGGCGCTGGCGCGCGACGTCCCGCTCGCCAAGTTCGGGGCCGTGGAGGTGTGGCCTGCGGTCCACTCGATCGAGCTGTCCCGCAAGCTCACCGGCAACGACTGGCTCGCGCTGCTGCTGGAGCCGGCCGAATCCGCGCACACACCGGGCACACCGGAGTGGGAGGCTGTGGCGGCAAAGCACGTTGACCTGCACGCGGCCGCGGGCGAGCACATCATCGGCGGTGCCGCGTTGCACGACCGGTCCACGGCCACGACCGTGCGGGTGCGCAACGGCGAGACGCTGATCACCGACGGCCCCTATGCGGAGGGTGCCGAAATCGCCACGGGGATTTACCTTCTCAGCGCCGCGGATCGCGACGAGGCTGTCAAGCTCGCTTCGATGATCCCCGCCTCGACCGTGCAGGTGCGCCAGCTGGCCGGGGTGTCCGGGCTCTAGATGCGCGAATGACCAGCCTGGACGGCGTCTTCCGTCGCGAATGGGGACCCGCCGTCGCCGCGCTCGCGCGGTGGTCCGGCGACCTCTCGATCGCGGAGGACGCCGTCCAGGAAGCGTGCGCCGAGGCGCTGCGCGCCTGGCCGCGCGACGGGATGCCGGACAGTCCCGGCGGCTGGCTGATGACCGTGGCGCGCAACCGCGCCCGCGATCGGCTGCGACGCGAGGCGGCGCGTCCCGGGAAGGAAATGGCGGCGGTGATGGACGAGATCCTGACGCGCACCGACGGCACCGACCCGCATCCGGTCCGCGACGACGAGCTGCGGATGATGTTCACCTGCGCGCACCCGGCGCTGGACCGGCCGTCGCAGCTGGCGCTCACGCTGCGGCTGGTGTCGGGGTTGACCGTCGGCGAGATCGCCCGCGCGCTGCTGCAGAGAGAGGCGGCGATCGGTCAGCGAATCACGCGGGCCAAGAACAAGGTTCGGCATGCGAACATCCCGCTGCGGGTGCCGCCCGCCGAGCTGCTGGGAGAGCGCACGCCGCACGTGCTCGCCTGCATCTACTCGGTTTTCACCGAGGGCTATTGGTCGACGGCGGGCCCGTCGGCGATTCGGGACGAACTGTGCGACGAGGGGGTCCGGCTGGCCGGGGAGTTGTGCGCGCTGATGCCGCACGAGCTGGAGGCGCACGCCCTGGCCGCCCTGGTGCTGCTGCATGATTCGCGTAGGGCGACCCGGGTCGACTCCGCCGGTGCCCTGGTACCCCTTGACGAGCAGGACCGTCGCCGATGGGACCGCGGGCGCATTGCCCGCGGGCTGGACCGGTTGCGGCGGGCCGAGGGGTCGACGGGCCCGTATCTGCCGCAGGCGGTGATCGCCGCGCTGCACGCGACGGCGCCGTCCTGGGAGGGCACGGACTGGGTCACCATCTGCGCGGCCTACGAGCGGTTGCTGCAGATCACCGACTCACCGGTGGTGCGCGCCAATCGCGCGCTGGCCATCGGCTTGCGCGACGGGCCCGACGCCGGCCTGGCGGCCCTGGACTCGGTCGCGCACGATCCGCGGCTGGGCCGGTCGAACCTTCTCGCGACGGTGCGCGCCGATCTGCTGCGGCGCGCCGAGCGGCGCGCGGAGGCCGCGCGGTGGTACCGAACGGCGTTGGAGTCCAACGGCTCTGAGCCGGGCCGCGACTTCTTGCGGCGGCGCATCGCCGAATGCGGGGGCTAGGCCTCGGCGAAGTTGCGGGTGACGGCCGGGTCCACCGGAATGCCGGGTCCCGTGGTCGTCGACACCGTGATCTTCTTCAGGTAGCGGCCCTTCGACGACGACGGCTTGAGCCGCAGCACCTCGTCGATCGCGGCGCCATAGTTCTCCGCCAGGCTCTTCTCGTCGAACGACGCCTTGCCGATGACGAAGTGCAGGTTGGCCTGCTTGTCCACGCGGAAGTTGATCTTGCCGCCCTTGATGTCGGCCACGGCCTTGGCGACGTCGGGGGTGACGGTACCGGTCTTCGGGTTCGGCATCAGGCCGCGCGGGCCCAGGATGCGGGCGATGCGACCGACCTTGGCCATCTGGTCGGGGGTGGCGATCGCCGCGTCGAAGTCCAGGAACCCGCCCTGGATCTTCTCGATCAGGTCGTCGCTGCCGACGATGTCGGCGCCGGCCGCCTGGGCCTGCTCGGCCTTGTCGCCGACGGCGAACACCGCGACCCGGGCCGTCTTGCCGGTGCCGTGCGGCAGGTTGACGGTGCCGCGGACCATCTGGTCGGCCTTGCGCGGGTCGACGCCGAGCCGGATCGCCACCTCGACGGTCGCGTCCTGCTTGGCCGACGACGTCTCCTTGGCGAGCTTGGCCGCCTCCAGCGGGCTGTATAGGTTGTTGCGGTCCACCTTCTCGGCGGCGGCGCGAAATGCCTTGCTGTTCTTGCTCATTGATTCATCCAATCCGATGTTGGGTCGTGGTTGGCGGGCCGAAGCTGGCCCTCCCACGGCGTGACTTGCTACTCGACGGTGATGCCCATCGACCGGGCGGTGCCGGCGATGATCTTGGCGGCGGCGTCGATGTCGTTGGCGTTGAGGTCGGCCTTCTTGGTCTCGGCGATCTCCTTGACCTGATCCCAGCTGACCTTGGCGACCTTGGTCTTGTGCGGCTCGGCCGAGCCCTTGCCGACGCCGGCGGCCTTGAGCAGCAGCTTGGCGGCGGGCGGCGTCTTCAGCGCGAACGTGAAGCTACGGTCCTCGTAGACCGTGATCTCCACCGGGATGACGTTGCCACGCTGGTTTTCCGTGGCGGCGTTGTACGCCTTGCAGAACTCCATGATGTTGACGCCGTGCTGGCCGAGCGCGGGCCCGACCGGCGGGGCGGGGTTGGCCTGCCCGGCCTGAATCTGGAGCTTGATCAGCCCAACGACTTTCTTCTTCGGGGCCATGAGAGTTGTGCGTTCCTTCTCTGTGGGGTTAACGGGGACTAGATCTTGGAGACTTGGCTAAACGTCAGTTCGACGGGCGTTTCGCGGCCGAAGATCGACACGAGTACCTTGAGCTTCTGCTGTTCGGCGTTCACCTCGTTGATGGTGGCCGGCAGCGTGGCGAACGGCCCGTCCATGACGGTGACCGACTCGCCGACCTCGTAGTCGACCTCGACAACGGGACGTTCCAGGCCGCCCGCCTCGGCGACGGCGGCGGTGCTGGCCGCGCCCTTGGCGGCCTTCTTCGCCGCCCCCCGGGGCAGTAGGAACTTCACCACGTCGTCGAGCGTCAGGGCCGAGGGGCGCGAGGTTGCGCCGACGAACCCGGTAACCCCCGGGGTGTTGCGCACCGCGGCCCACGAGTCGTCGGTCAGGTCCATGCGCACCAGGATGTAGCCGGGCAGCACCTTGCGGTTGACCTGTTTGCGCTGGCCGTTCTTGATCTCGGTGACCTCTTCGGTGGGCACCTCGACCTGGAAGATGTAGTCGCCGACGTCCAGGTTCTGCACGCGCGTTTCCAGGTTGGCTTTCACCTTGTTTTCGTATCCCGCGTACGAATGGATGACGTACCAGTCCCCGGGCTTGCTACGCAGCTCCGCCTTGAGGGCGGCGGCGGGATCGGCCTCCTCGGCCGGCTCGGCCTGCTCGACCGGTTCCGCCTGCTCAGCGGTCTCGGTCGCCTCTGGCGTCTCGGCGGCGGTGGCTTCAGTGGCTTCGGTCGCTTCAGTGGTCTCTGGGGTCTCAGCGACCTCTTGCACGTCGACCGCTTCACCCGCGGACGTGTCACCGTCGAAGGTAGTCACGGTTTTCAGTCCTCTCTGTCTTTCTCAGGCTCAGCCGAACACCAGCAGCACGAGCTTGGCCAGGCCGAAATCCGCCAGGCCCACCAGCGCCACCATGAAGGCGAGAAACGCCAACACCACCGAGGTGTAGGTGAGCATCTGCTTGCGGTTCGGCCAGATCACCTTCCGCATCTCCGCAACGACCTGCTTGAGGTAGTTGTAGACGAACACGAACGGGTTGGCCGAACGGTCGCCGGGCTTCCGCGGCTTCTTGCCGGCCTTGGCCTTCTTGGCCGCCTTCTTGGCCTTGCCGTCCTTGGCGTCCTCGGCCTCGTCCGGCGCCTGGACGTCGACATCGTCGGCATCGGCGACGCGCTGCCGCGACCGCTTGCCGGTCGGCCGTTGCGGCCGCGACGTGGTCACCAAGGCCGTCCGACCGCCGCTGTCGCGGCTCTCCTCGGTGTCGCCGCCGTCGCGTGCGGCGTCGTTGGCTGCGTCGCCCTCGTCGCTCACCGCATGCTCCTTTGTTTGCTATCTCCCGCGGGCCGTCCCACGTGATGGTGCACTTCCCTACCAGTGTCCACCATGGCACGGCTTCGCCGTCATGTCCGACTCCTCCTCAGGCCGTTCCGGCCTGCATCGTCGTCGGACGGCCGTCTGCAGGGGCGACAGGACTTGAACCTGCAACCTGCGGTTTTGGAGACCGCTGCTCTGCCAGTTGAGCTACGCCCCTTCGCGGTTGGCAGGCCAACCTGCGCTTACCTGCCGGGGCTTACATGACACGCGCGCTCCCCGAATGCTCGAATCCCGGAAAGCGCGCTGATGCTGGGAAAACCCCGAGGTCCGAGTGTACATCGGTACAGGAGTCAGATACTAATTACGCGGTTCTGACGACCTGCCCGGATTCCTTGTCCCACCTGAGCTGGATTGAGTCGTCACCCTCGTGTCCCATCAGCGTGGTGTAGGCGACCAGGATCAGCTCGCCGTTTTGATTGGTGCAGGTGTTCTCGGTGACGACGATGTCGGCGCCGAAACGCTCATTCACCGATTGGATGTCCATCCTGCCGTAGAGCCTGTCGCCCACAAATATCGGTTTGTGGTAGACGAACCGCTGGTCGACCTGGACGATCTGCATGGTCTCCATGCCGACGTCGACATTCCGGAAGAAGTCATCCTGGATGATCTTCGCGAAGATCGACACAAAAGTTAACGGTGCCATGATGGCGTGGTAGCCCAGTTCGGCGGCCGCTGCCTCGTCGAAGCACGCCGGATCGTCGCACTTGATCGCCCGCGCGAATCCGCGAACTTGCTCACGGCCCACTTCGAAATAGTCCGGGTACTTCCAGCTCATTCCGCGGACGTCGGTTTTGAGCGCCATGTCCTAGGCCAGATTCGCCGACGCGATGGCCCGGCCGAAGATCTTCTTGCCACCGGTGGTCGCCGTGAGGGCGATCGTCACCGACTTGCTCTCCGGGTCGACCGACTTCACCCGGCCACTGAAGACCAGCTCGGCGCCTTTGCCGTCGTTGGGGACCGGCACCACGGCGGTGAACCGCACGTTGTACTCGGTGACCGCACCGGGATCACCGACCCACGAGGTGACGTAGCCGCCGCCCAGCCCCATCGTCAGCATGCCGTGGGCGATCGCGGTGTCCAGCCCGACGATCTTGGCGATCTCGTCGTCCCAGTGGATCGGGTTGAGATCGCCCGAGACACCCGCGTAGTTCACCAGATCCTGACGGGTCAGCGGGTAAGTCTTCTCCGGCAGCTTGTCGCCCACTTTTACCGAACTGAACTCACGCAGTGGCATCAGAAAATCCCTTTTCTCCATCCTCGCCAGCACGGCCCGCCAGGGTCGTGTAGGTCTCCTGCACAATGTCACCGGCTTCGTCGGTGATGATGTTCTTGGTCACGATGATCTGAGTGCCGTGCGACTCGCGCACCGAATCCACATAGACGTCGCAGTACAACTTGTCGCCCGCCACGATTGGCTTCAAAAACTTCAACACCTGATCGACCTGGACAATCTGCGCGTCCTCGACCGCGATCTTGGCGTGTTGGAAGAACGCCGACTGAGCCTTGTAGCCGAATACGCAGATGAACGTCAGCGGGGCGAGCAGTCCCTTGTAGCCCAAGTCGGCGGCCGCGTCCTCCTCGAAGAACGCGGCGTCGTCGTTCTGCACCGCTATCGCGTGCTCGCGGATCTTCTCGCGCTCCACCACGTAGTAATCGGGATAGCGGTAGTGCATCCCCATGATTCTCGTGCTCAACGACACGGCTACAGAACCTACCCAGTCGGTCTCGATAAATGCTTACGGAGGCTAACGTGTCTCCCGGTGCGCCTGGTGCTTGCCGCAGTTCGGGCAGAACTTCTTCAGCTCCATCCGGTCGGGGTCATTGCGGCGGTTCTTCTTGGTGATGTAGTTACGGTGCTTGCACACCTCACATGCCAAGGTGATCTTCGGCCGCACGTCGGTACTGGAAGCCATGTCCGTTCTCTCTGCTCTCTAGAAAATTCACATTGTTCTGTTGTAGCGATGGCCGGACTCGAACCGGCGACCTAACGATTATGAGTCGTTCGCTCTAACCGACTGAGCTACATCGCCTCTGGTGCGCGCCGCCTGCCAGCTCGGCGTCCGCCGAGCCCCCTAACGGAATCGAACCGTTGACCTTTTCCTTACCATGGAAACGCTCTACCGACTGAGCTAAGGGGGCCGTTCACCCAAGCGACAGTCGTGCCGCGGGCCTAAAAGAGGTTACAGCCTGGCGCGCAACGTCACCAAACCACGGACCGGCGCGGGGCCTCCTCGACTAGTTTCCGTCGTCGCGCAGTCGCCATGCGGTGAGATCGCTGAATTCGTCGTACTCGTCGCCTTGATCGTCCGCCGCGTCCGCCTCGCCCACCAACATCCGCAACGCGAGATGGACGGCCTCGCGCGTGTCGGCCACATGGAACCGACGAATCACCTCTTGGACCAGATCGTCGTCGATTTCGATCTCGACCCGCTTCTTCATGGGGCAACAATACCCATTGCCCAGGGTCTGAACCGATGGCCGACGAGCGCGTGCCGGCAAAGTGTGCGCTGATGGGAAGCGCCGAGCGGCGAGAATTCACCCGGCTGGGACCTTGCTGCCGCGTCCGCGGCAGCGTCACTAGGCTGGTCGGGTGCCAGAGGACCGGCTGTACTTCCGTCAACTCCTGTCGGGTCGCGATTTCGCCGCGGGGGACATGTTCGCGACGCAGATGCGCAACTTTGCGTACCTGATCGGGGACCGGCAGACGGGGGACTGCCTGGTGGTCGACCCCGCCTACGCCGCCGGCGATCTGCTCGACGCGCTCGAGACCGACGGCATGCACCTGTCCGGGGTTTTGGTGACCCATCACCACCCCGACCACGTGGGCGGTTCGATGATGGGCTTCGAGCTCAAGGGCCTGGCCGAGCTGCTGGAGCGGGCGCCTGCTCCCGTGCACGTGAACACGCATGAGGCCCTGTGGGTTTCGCGGGTCACCGGGATCGGTCTCGGAGATCTCACCACCCATGAGGGCCACGACAAGGTCAGCGTCGGCGACATCGAGATCGAGCTGCTGCACACCCCGGGTCACACGCCCGGCAGCCAGTGCTTCCTGCTCGGGGACCGCCTGGTCGCCGGTGACACGCTGTTTCTCGACGGCTGCGGGCGCACCGACTTTCCCGGCGGCGACTCCGACGAGATGTATCGCAGCCTGCAAAGGCTCGCCGCCCTGCCGGGTGACCCGACGGTGTTTCCCGGGCATTGGTATTCGGCCGAGCCCAGCGCCTCGCTGTCGGAGGTCAAGCGCTCGAACTACGTGTACCGCGCGGCCGATCTCGGTCAGTGGCGAATGTTGATGGGCGGCTGAGCGAGCCATTTCGGCTCGAGTGCGCCCGATTAGTTCCCCGATCGGCAGCGCGCGCCGCACGCCTTTACTATCGGTCCAGCGAAAGAAAGGGTGGGTGGGTCGAATGGGGTGGATCCGGAGCGCCTGGCAGTGGGTCACCCAGGTGGGTTCCGGCACCTGGTTGGCGTGGGCGGCGTGGGCGGCGATTTTGCTGGGCATTGTCGCGCTGGTGTGGGTAAGCCGGCAGCTCAAACTCAACCGCCGGTTGGCCGCGGAGCGGACCCGGCCCCAGGTCGCGATGTTCATGGAACCCCACCCGGCCGACTGGCACGTGATCGAACTCGTCGTCCGGAATTTCGGCCAGACCGCGGCGTATGACATCCGGTTCGCGTTTGCCAACCCGCCGACGGTGGCCGAATACGAAAACGCCGCCGACGGCTACGCCGACGTCGTCGAATTGCAATTGCCGCGCGAGTTGCCGGTGCTCGCGCCCGGCCAGGAATGGCGCATGGTGTGGGATTCGGCGCTCGACCGCGCCGAGATCGGAACGGGCATCGAGTCGCGCTTCGCCGGCTCGGTGACCTATTACGACCGCCCCGACAAGCCGCGCGGCTGGCGGTTCTGGGAGGCCGAGCGGCCCATGCTGCAGACCAGCGTCGTGCTGGACTGGGACGCGCTGCCTCCGGTTCAGCGCATCGAGTTGATGACCACCCATGACCTGGCGAAGCGGGAAAAGCAGAAGCTGGAGCTGCTGCGCGGGTTGCTGACCTACTTCCATTACGCGAGCAAGGAAACGCGTCCCGACGTCTTCCGCAGCGAGATCGAACGCATCAACGGCGCCGTGCAGGAGACCCAGGACCGCTGGCGCACCCGGCTGCTCGACCAGCCCACCGACGTCAGCCTGCGCTGGGGCAACGCCGAGGCCGACCTGGCCAAACACCGCAGCCAGCACGTCTGATCCAGGACGAAGGAGCAACCCATGAGCGGCCCGGTGCAGTACAGCCACAAGGATTCCATCGCGGTCATCCGGATGGACGACGGCAAGGTCAACGCGCTGGGCCCGACGATGCAGCAGGCCCTGGGCGAGGCGATCGACCGGGCCGACAGCGACAACGCCGGGGCGCTGGTGATCACGGGCAACGAGCGGGTTTTCAGCGGCGGGTTCGACCTGAAGATCCTGACCTCCGGCCAGGCCCAGCCGGCGATCGACATGCTCAGGGGCGGCTTCGAGCTGGCGTATCGGCTCTTGTCCTATCCCAAGCCCGTGGTGATGGCCTGCACCGGCCACGCCGTCGCGATGGGCGCGTTCCTGTTGTCGTCCGGCGACCACCGGGTGGCAGCCCACGCCTACAACATTCAGGCCAACGAGGTGGCGATCGGCATGGTCATCCCCCACGCGGCCCTGGAAATCATGAAGCTGCGCCTGACGCAGTCGGCCTACCAGCAGGCCGTGGGGCTGGCCAAGACGTTCTTCGGGGAAACCGCGCTCGCGGCCGGATTCGTCGACGAGATCGTGTTACCCGAGATGGTGGTCGACCGCGCCGAAGAAGCCGCGCGCGAGTTCGCCGGCCTGCACCAGCACGCCCACGCCGCAACCAAGCTGCGCGCCCGCGCCGACGCGCTGAAGGCGATCCGCGCCGCGATCGACGGGCTGGAGGCCGAGCTCGGGCTGTGACGCACCGAGCGCCTGGGGTTTTTCTCACCACCGGCCGGGTACGCCTCCCGGCGTGGCAGTAGACCGCATCGCCGACCCCTGGGGAACGCGGACGCCGTACGAGCCGGGCACCCGGTGGCCCGAGCGGGTCGACACCTACCTGGCCGACGGGATCACCCCGGACTCGGTGGACCGGTGGGTGCAGTCGGCGGCGGTGTTGCACTCCAACGGCGACGGCCTGGACATCGCCGTCAAGGACGGGCGGATCGTGGGGGTCCGGGGGCGGGCCGTCGACCGGGTCAACCACGGCCGGCTCGACCCCAAGGATCTGTTCGGGTGGCAGGCCAACGCATCCCCGGACCGGCTGACGACCCCGCTGGTCCGCGTGGGAGGCGAACTGCGGCCGTGCGACTGGGACACCGCCATGGACCGCATCGTGTCGCATAGCCGACGGCTGCTCGACGACTTCGGCCCCAGCTCGATCGGCTTCTACACCTCCGGTCAGCTTTTCCTCGAGGAGTACTACACGCAGGGTGCCATCGCGCACGGGGCGATCGGCACCGACCACGTGGACGGCAACACCCGGCTCTGCACCGCCACCGCGGCCGAGGCGCTGAAGGAATCGTTCGGCTGCGACGGGCAGCCGGGGTCCTACACCGACGTCGACCACGCCGACGTCATCGCCTTGTTCGGCCACAACGTCGCCGAGACGCAGACGGTGCTGTGGACGAGGATGCTGGACCGGCTGGCCGGTAGCGCGCCGCCCGCGATCGTGTGCGTCGACCCCCGGCTCACCCCGGTGGCCAGCCATGCCACCGTGCACCTGGCGCCGCTGCCGGGAACCAACGTGGCGCTGATGAACGGCCTGCTGCACGAGATCATCGCCCACGACTGGATCGACCACGACTACATCGACGCGCACACGGTCGGTTTCGACGAGCTGCGCCGCCGGGTCGAGGAGTTTGTGCCCGAGCGGGTCGCCGAGATCTGCGGCGTCGCCGCCGAGGACGTCCGGCACGCGGCGCGGCTGCTGGGTACCGCGGAGCGGTTGCTTTCGACCGTGCTGCAGGGCTTCTATCAGTCGCACCAGGCCACCGCGGCGGCAGTGCAGGTCAACAACGTTCACCTGCTGCGCGGGATGCTGGGCAAGCCCGGCTGCGGTGTGCTGCAGATGAACGGCCAGCCGACCGCCCAGAACACCCGCGAGTGCGGCGCCGACGGCGACCTGGCCGGGTTCCGTAATTGGGCCAACGACGCCCACATCACCGAGCTCGCGAAGCTGTGGAACCTTGAGCCCCTGCAGATTCCGCACTACGCACCGCCCACCCACGCGATGCAGATGTTCCGCTTCGCCGAGGAGGGCACGCTGCGGATGCTGTGGGTGACCGCCACCAATCCCGCGGTGTCCCTGCCGGAGTTGCCGCGGATCCGCGAGATCCTGTCCCAGGACCGGCTGTTTTTGGTCGTGCAGGACATCTTCATGACCGAGACCGCCGCGCTGGCCGACGTGGTGTTGCCCGCCGCGGCGTGGGGTGAGAAGACCGGCGCGTTCACCAACGCCGATCGCACGGTGCACCTGTCCGAAAAGGCGGTGGAGCCACCGGGTTCCGCGCGTTCGGATCTCGAGATCTTCCTCGACTATGCGCGGCGGATGGACTTCCACGACAAGGACGGACACCCGTTTCCACCGTGGACCGATCCCGAGTCGGCGTTCGAGGCGTGGAAACAGTGCAGCGCGGGCCGCCCGTGCGATTACACCGGTTTGACGTACGCGAAGCTGCGCGGCGGCAGCGGCGTCCAATGGCCCTGCAACGCAGAGCATCCCGACGGGACCGAGCGCCTCTACGCCGATGCGAAGTTCTGGGCGGCGCCGGACTACTGCGAGGCCTACGGCAAGGACCTGATCACCGGCGCCCCGCTGGAGCCGACCGAATACCGCGCGATGAACCCCTACGGCAAGGCCGTCATCAAGGCCGCCGAATACGTTCCCGCGCACGAGCGGCCCGACGTCGAGTATCCCTTCGCGTTGATCACCGGCCGCACTGTGTACCACTTCCACACGCGCACGAAAACTGCCCGCGCACCACAACTTCAGCGAGCCGCACCCGAGGTGTGGGTGGAGGTCTCGCCGGGCGACGCCCAGCGTCTCCGCATCGAACAGGGCGACATCGTCGAGGTGAGCACGCCGCGCGGGTGCGTCCGGTGTGTAGCGCGGATCTGCGGCATCCGCGACGGGGTGCTGTTCGTTCCGTTCCACTACGGCTACTGGGACACCGACGGCCCGCACGGCCATCACCGCGCGGGCAACGAGCTCACGCTGACCGACTGGGATCCGGTGTCCAAGCAGCCAATCTATAAAACGGCGGCCGCCCGGCTGCGCAAAGCCCCGGCGCGGCAGGCCGACGGAAACGGCGCCACGCGCGCGGCCGATGCCCTACCGGCGGGGGCGTGGCGATGAAGCTCAAACTGGCCATCCGCGAGCTGCACCGCTCCGAACGCAAGCTGGCCCACGCCCTCAACGTGGTGGCCGCGCGGCACCGCAGCGATCAGGACATCTATCACCTGGCCCACGACATGGCCGGCTGGTCGGCGCAGCACCTCAGCGCGCTGGCCGAGCACGGCCGCCACTACGGCCTGCGCCTGTCCGCCGAGCCGCGCACCGGCGCGATCCTGGGTCCCATCCAGTCGCGGGTGAGCGGGCTGCTGCGGCGCCGGCCCGAACCCGGGCTGCTGCTCCTCGCCGACCTGCGGCGGGTCCACCGGCTGGCGGCGGGAACGTCGCTGGACTGGGAGCTGTTGGCCCAGGGCGCGCAGGCCGCCAAGGATTCCGAACTGGTGGGCCTGACGTCGCGCTGTCATCCCGAGACGCTGCGCCAGATGCGCTGGGCCAACGCCATGCTCAAAGAACTCTCACCGCAGGTGCTGATGAGCTGAGAGCGCGAACGCGGTGGCCGGGAAAGACCTGGCCACCGCGTTGCTCGCCTCCTCGCGGCCAGTGTGGCACGGACGCCACGCGCCGTCACTTCACCCTTCCGCCGAGACCCACTGGTAGGGCAGGAACTTCCCGTCGAACGTCACCACGACCCGGTCGCCCGACGAATGCGGCTTCTTTTCCACGTCGACGCTGAAGTTGATCGCGCTCATGATGCCGTCGCCGAACTGCTCGTGGATCACTTCCTTGATCGCGCCGCCGTACACCTGCAGCGCTTCGTAGAAGCGGTAGATGGTCGGGTCGGTCGGAACGGCGGTGGGCAGTCCGCCGCGCATCGGCGGCGCGGCCAGCACGGGCACCGCCGACTCGTCGAGGCCGAGCAGCTCCACCAGAACCTTGCCGAGCTCGGCGGGTATCGGGTGCTGGCCCAGTAGGGCCGACGTGGTCCACACCACCGGTCTGCCGATCGCGTCGGCCAGCTCCCCCCAGGTCAGCCCCTTCGCCAGCCGCGCGACGACGATCTGTTCGGTGAGTTCGTTTCTCGTCATGCGTATCAGCATTGCACCGCGCGACGGTGGGCGCTCGGCGTGCGCGTCACCCCGGTTTCGTCGCGGTGACCAGGCGCGTCGAAAACCACGGACCGCCGTACCACATGCGCCATCCGACGTTGCGGCGCTGCACCTTTCGCCAACCCAACTCCCGCAGGCGCGCGGCATGCCGGCGGGTCTCCCAGAGGTCGGCGATGGCGAGCCGACCACCCGGCCGCAACACGCGAACCGCTTCGTCCAGCGCCTGCCGCCGGCCGGCGCGTGTCGGGATGTTGTGGATCGCCAAGTTGCTCACGACGACGTCCACGCTGTCGTCGGGCAGCGGCAGGGCCGTCAGGTCGGCGGTGCGCACCTCGACGCGGTCGGTGACGCCCTCCAGAGCCGCATTGGCCAGCGTGGCCTCCCGCGAGTTGTCGGTCTGGTCCGCATGCCAGAGGTCGACGCCCGTCGCTCGACCGCGCGGCAGCCGCTTGGCCACCGCGAGCAACACCGCGCCGCGCCCACAGCCGAGGTCGAGCACCGTTTCGTCGCCGCGCAGCCGCAGCCCGTCGAGCACCCGGTCCCACACCACGAACTTGCCCGAGCGCGTCGCGTAGACGTACGACGCCATCGCCGCGAGCAGCGCGACGGCCCAGCCCCCGACCAGCGCCGCCGTCCCCCGCCGGCCGCGCGCCCAGCTGATGCCGGCCCACACCGCCAGGCCTGCGGCCTGGGCGACGACGCCTATCGCCTGCCCGCGGGCCGAGATCGTCTTGAACGAGCCGTCGATTCCGTAGTCGCCGCGGTGGTCATGCACCCCTCACCACCGCCCGCGATGCACGACCTCGGAAAACGGCCGGCGATCCGGCTTGCGGATCGGGGCGAGCGGACGGTCGGCGGGATAGCCGATGCCCAGCAGGAACGCCACCTGGTGATCCTCGGGCACCCCGAGGATGGCGCGCGCCTTGTCCTGGTCCCCCACCGACGAATGACCCGTCCCGACGCCCAGGTCGGTCGCCGCGATCATCATCGCCATCGTGGCCTGCCCGACGTCGTAGTTGTCGGTGACGAGCCGGCGCTCATCCGGCGGCACCGGCACCACGATCGCGATCGCGGCCGCGGCGCCGGCGATGTGGCCGGCGCCCCGCCAGACCGTGGCCAACTCCTGCAGCTGGGCCGGATCGGTGACGATCACGAAATCCCACGGCTGCCGGTTTTTCGCCGACGGCGCCCGCCAGCCGGCCTCGGCGATGCGGTCCAGGTCGGCCTCCGACACCGGCTCCGACTTGTATTGCCGCACATTGCGCCGCGCGCAGATCGCGTCCCAAGCTTCCATCTCGCGTCCTTCCAGTCCTTGCCCATGCTGCCACCACCGACGAACGGCATGTCGCCGCGCAATCATCCCCGGACGTCGGTGCGGCGTTCTATGGTGGCAGCGCAATGGCCCTCCATCTCCACCGTGCCGAACGCACCGACTCACTCGCCGACGGTCTGGGCGCCCTGTTGGCCGTCCCGCCGGCTGACCCGTTCGCCGAGGAGCTGGTGCTGGTCCCGGCGCGCGGCGTGGAACGCTGGCTCAGCCAGCGGCTCTCGCACGCGCTGGGGTGTCGGCCCGGCGCCGGCGACGGGGTGTGCGCCGGGGTCGCGTTCCGCAGCCCGGCCTCGTTGATCGCTGAGATCACCGGCACGGCCGACGACGATCCCTGGTCACCCGAGGCCATGACGTGGCCGCTGCTGGAGGCCATCGACTGCAGCCTGGACGAGCCGTGGTGTGCAACCCTCGCAACGCATTTGGGCCACTTCGACACGGGCGAGGAGGCGGAGCTGCGCCGGGCCCGCCGCTATGCGACCGCGCGCCGGCTGGCGGGGCTGTTCGCCTCCTACGCGCGGCAGCGCCCGCAACTGCTCAGCGACTGGTTGGACGGCGACGCGGGGCAACTCGACTCCGACCTGCGCTGGCAGCCGGAGCTGTGGCGGGCGCTGGTCGAGCGCGTCGACGCCGACCCCCCGCACGTCCGGCACCACAAGACGGTCGCCCGGCTGCGGGAGGGGCCCAGCGACCTGCCGGCGCGGCTGTCGCTGTTCGGGCATACCCGGCTGGCCTCCACCGACGTTCAGCTGCTCGATGCGCTGGCCACCCACCACGATCTGCACCTGTGGCTGCCGCACCCCAGCGACGATCTGTGGCGGGCGCTGGCCGGCGGCCACGGCGCCATCCCCCGCCGCACCGACGTCAGCCACCGGGACGTCTTGCACCCGTTGCTGGCGACGCTGGGGCGGGACCTTCGCGAGCTAGAGCGAAGCCTCCCCGCGGATCCGCTAACCGACGAATACCTTCCCGGCCGGCCGCGCCCCGACACGCTGCTCGGCTGGCTGCAGTCCGACATCGCCGCGAATGCCGTTCGGCCGCAGGGGCGCGAGCTCGCCGCGAAGGACCGCTCCGTCCAGATACACAGTTGTCACGGCCCGGCCCGGCAGGTCGACGTGCTGCGCGAGGTGCTGCTCGGCCTCCTGCAGGACGACCCGACCCTGGAGCCGCGCGACATCCTGGTGATGTGTCCCGACATCGAGACCTACGCGCCGCTGATCGTCGCGGACTTCGGGCTCGGCGACGTGGTGCACGGTGCGCATCCCGCCCACCGCTTGCGGGTGCGGCTCGCGGACCGCTCGCCGACCCAGACCAATCCCCTGCTCGGCCTGGCCGCGCAGTTGCTGGCGCTGGCCGGCAGCAGGGTCACCGCCAGCGAGGTGCTCAACTTCGCCGAGGCGGCGCCGGTGCGCGCCTGCTTCGGCTTCACCGATGACGACCTGGAGGCCGTCACCCGCTGGGTCCGGCAGGCGAACATCCGCTGGGGTTTCGACCAGGAGCATCGGCGCCCGTACCACGTCGACTTCGTGCACAACACTTGGCGTTTCGGCATCGACCGCGTGCTGGCCGGCGTCGCGATGTCCGGCGATTCGCATGCCTGGATCGATTCCACCCTGCCCCTCGACGATGTCAGCAGCAACCGCGTCCAATTGGCGGGCCGGTTCGCCGAATTCGTCGACCGCTTGCGGCGCGTGATCGACTCCCTCAGCGGGGCGCGGCCGCTACGGGAGTGGCTGGCGGCCCTGACCGACGGCCTCGCGCTGCTGGCGCGCATCGACGATTCGGACCTGTGGCAAACCAGCCAGCTGCACCGTGAATTCGCGCGGGTGCTGACCGACGCCGGCCCGCGGGCCGACACCACCCTGCAGCTGCCCGACGTCCGGGCGCTGCTTGACCGGCAGCTCGCCGGGCGCCCGACGAGGGCCAACTTCCGCACCGGCACCCTGACGGTGTGCACCATGGTGCCGATGCGCTCGGTGCCGCATCGGGTGGTCTGCCTCGTCGGGCTGGACGACGGCGTGTTTCCCCGCCTCGGTGTCATCGACGGTGACGACGTGCTGGCCCGCGATCCGATGACCGGCGAACGCGATATCCGTTCGGAGGACCGGCAATTGCTGTTGGACGCGATCGGCGCGGCCACCGAGCACCTGGTGATCACCTACACCGGCGCCAACGAGTATTCCGGCCAGCCGCGCCCGCCGGCGGTGCCGCTGGCCGAGCTGCTGGACACCCTGGACATGACCGTGCCGGACGACCAGCCGGACCAGATCCGCCGGCGCGTGGTCGTTCAGCATCCGTTGCAGCCGTTCGACATTCGCAACGTCATCCCCGGCAGGCTGGTACCCGAGGTTCCGTTCAGCTTCGACACGACGGTGCTGCGTGCCGCGCGGGCCGCAGCGGGGGAACGCGGCGAACCGCCCCCGTTCATCTCCGGCCCGCTGCCGCCCCCGCCCGCCGACGACGTGATCCTCGCCGACCTCGTCGCCTTCTTCAAGGACCCGGTGAAGGGCTTCTTCCGCGCGCTGGACTTCACGCTGCCGCGCGACGTAGACGGCGTGCAAGACGCCATGCCAGTCGACATCAACAGCCTCGAGGAGTGGACGGTCGGTGACCGCATGCTCGGCGACATCCTGCTCGGGATGACGCCGGATGACGCTCGTCAGGCCGAGTGGCGCCGGGGCACGCTGCCGCCGGGCCAACTGGGTTGGCGCAAGGCGGCGGAGGTTCGCGACCAGGCCGCGCTGCTGGCGGGCGCCGCGCAACAGCATCGCCGAGCGGGCGCACGGGCGTATGACGTCGACATCGACCTCGGCTCCGGGCGACGGCTCACCGGTACGGTGTCGCCGGTGTACGGGGAGCGGCTCGTGTCGGTGACCTATTCCAAGCTCGACGGCAAGCACCTGCTCGAGTCGTGGATTCCGTTGCTGGCGTTGATCGCTCATGATTCTTCCCGCGACTGGTCGGCGGTGTGCATCGGCCGTCGCAAGAGGGGGGTCGGCCCGCGGGTGGAGGGCCTGGGTCGGCCAAACGACGACGCCGCCGGGATACTTCGCGATCTGGTGGCGATCTACGACGCGGGGCGCCGGGAGCCGATTCCGTTGCCCATCAAGACGTCCTACGCCTACGCGGCCGCACGCCACTGCGGCGACGACCCGGTGCGCGAGGCGGAATATCGGTGGAAGTACGAGGACGAGGAGCCGGCGCACCTGCGGGCCTGGGGCAAGAAGGTGCGGCTGGCCGACCTCATGCAGCCGCTGCGACCCGGCGAGGAATGCGGCGGCGAGGACAACCGGCTCGGCGCCTACGCCGCCCGCCTGTGGCTGCCGATGCTGCGCGCGGAGCGGAAGCCTTAGATGGACAAGGCGACGGAGCGCTTTGACCTGCTCGGCCCACTGCCGGCCCGGCGTTCCACCACCGTGCTGGAGGCCAGCGCCGGCACGGGCAAGACGTTCGCACTGGCCGGCCTGGTGACCCGCTACCTCGCCGAGGGCGAGGCGACCCTGGACCAGATGCTGCTCATCACCTTCGGGCGGGCCGCCAGCCAGGAGCTGCGCGAGCGCGTCCGCTGCCAAATCGTCGAAGCCGTAGCCGCTTTCGGTGACCCATCGAGCGCCGGCGACAACGAGTTGATCACACATCTGCTCGACGGCAGCGACACGCAGCGCGCGGAACGCAGGCAGCGGCTTCGCGACGCGCTGGCCGGCTTCGACGCGGCAACGATCGCCACCACGCACCAGTTCTGCCAACTGGTGTTGCGCTCGCTGGGCGTGGCCGGCGACACGGCGGGCAGTGTGACACTCCTGGAGAGCCTCGACGAGCTGGTCGTCGAGATCGTCGACGATCTGTACCTCGCCCACTTCGGGCAGGAGCGCGAAGACCCGGTGTTGCAGTACCGCGATGCGCTGCGGCTGGCGCGCGAGGTGGCCAACAACCCGTCCACGCAGCTGCGCCCCCGCGACCCCGAACCCGGCTCGCGGGCCGCCGTCTGCGTCGGCTTCGCGGAACAGGTTCTCGCCGAGCTGAACACGCGGAAGCGCCGGCTGGGCGTCCTGGGCTACGACGACCTGCTGATCCGACTCGCCGACGCGCTGGCCACCGATGACTCCCCCGCCCGGATCCGCATGCACCAGCGCTGGCCCATCGTCATGGTCGACGAGTTCCAGGACACCGACCCGGTGCAATGGAAGGTCATCGACCGCGCGTTCGGCGGGCGCTCCACCGTCGTCCTGATCGGCGATCCCAAGCAGGCGATCTACGCGTTCCGCGGCGGCGACATCGTGACGTACCTGCAGGCGGCCGAGGCGGCAGGGAAGAAGAAGACGTTGGGCATCAACTGGCGCAGCGATTCCGCGCTCGTCGAGCGGCTGCAGGTGGTCTTGCGCGGCGCCCAACTCGGTGACCCCACGATCGTGGTCAACGACGTCGAGGCGTACCACCGGGGCCATCGGCTGGCCGGGGCGCCGCGCAACGATCCCTTCCGGTTACGCGTGGTGCCCCGAAAGTCCTTGGGGCGCAGGGGCCTGGCGAACATGCCGATCGATGAGTTGCGCGAGCATATCGGCGCCGACCTCGCCGCGGACATCCGCGCCCTGTTGGCCGGCGGCGCGACGTTCGGCGGCGAGCCGCTGCGGGCCCGCGACATCGCGGTCATCGTGGAGCGGCACGAGGACGCAAGCGCTTGCTTCAGGGCACTGTGCGCGGCCGGCGTTCCGGCGGTGTACACCGGCAACACCGACGTGTTCGCGTCGGACGCCGCGGCGGATTGGCTGTGTCTGTTGGAGGCATTCGACCAGCCCCATCGTCCCGGCATGGTGCGCGCCGCGGCGGCGACGATGTTCTTCGGCGAGACGGCGGCATCGCTGGCCGCCGGCGGCGATGCGCTGACCGACCGGGTCGCGGAAACGTTGCGGGAATGGGCGGGCCACGCGCGGGAACGCGGGGTCGCCGCCATTTTCGAGGCAGCGCAATTGCGGGGTATGGGTGACCGCCTGCTCTCCGCCCTGGGCGGCGAGCGCCACATGACGGACCTGGCGCACGTCACGCAGCTGCTGCAGGACGTCGCGCACCGCGACCGCTACAGTTTGCCGGCACTTCGCGACTGGCTGCGCAGGCAGCGCGACGAGCGCAGCGGCGCACCCGAACGCAACCGGAGGCTGGACAGCGACGCGGCCGCGGTGCAGATCATGACGGTCTATGTGAGTAAGGGCCTGCAGTACCCGATCGTGTACCTGCCGTTCGCATTCAACCGCAGCGTCGCAAAGCGCGACATCGTGTTGTTCCATGACGGGCAGGCGCGCTGCCTACATGTCGGCGGGAAGGACAGCCCCGACTTCGCCAGAGTTGAAGCGCTGGGCCGCAAGGAGGATGCCGGCGATGCCAGCCGGTTGACGTACGTCGCGCTGACCAGGGCGCAGACGCAGGTGGTGGCGTGGTGGTCGCCGGCCTACTACGAACCCAATGGCGGCCTGTCCCGGCTGCTGCGCGGCCGCGGGCCCGGCGAGTCCGTGGTGCCCGACGAATGCGAACCGGCGAAGATCTCCGACGACGACGCGATGGCCCGGTTCCGCGAGTGGGAGGCCGCGGGCGGTCCGGTGATCGAGGAGTCGGTGGTGGTCGAGGCCCCGGCGCTGACGCCGGCACCGGTGCCGTCGGACATCGACAGCCGACACTTTCACCGCGGCATCGACACCGGCTGGCGGCGCACCTCCTACTCCGGCCTCGTCCGGGAGGCGGAGACCTCCGAGGCCGCCGGGGTGACCAGCGAGCCCGAAGTCACCGAACTGGACGACGAGGCCGGCGATATCGCGTTGAGCCAGGCCGCATCCGGGCCCGACGTACCCTCCCCGATGGCGGACCTGCCCATGGGTGCGAAGTTCGGCACGCTGGTACACGCCGTGCTGGAGACCACCGACCCGTTCGCCCCCGACCTGGCCGGCGAGCTTGCGGCGCAGATTCGGCAGCACTCGGTGTGGTGGCCCGTCGCCGTGGATCCGGAGGTGCTCGCCGCCGCGATGGTGCCGATGCACGACACCCCGCTGGGGCCGCTGGCCGGCGGCCTGACGCTGCGACAGATCGGGCTGCCGGATCGGCTGCGGGAACTCGACTTTGAGTTTCCGCTGGCCGGCGGCGACCTTCGCTCGGCCGCGCCCGAGCTCCGCCTTGCGGACGTGGGGGCGCTGCTGCGCCGGCACCTGCCGGCCGATGACGCGCTGGCGTCGTACGCCGACCGGCTGGCGGGACGCGCGCTCGGCGGGCAACCGTTGCGCGGATACCTCACCGGCTCGGTCGACGCCGTCCTGCGCGTCCCCGACGGTGCGGGACACCGCTACGTGGTGGTGGACTACAAGACCAACTGGCTCGGCGATCACGACCGGGCACTGACGTCCGCCGACTACGATCGGGCGCGGCTGGTCGAGGCGATGCTGCACTCGGACTATCCCCTGCAGGCCCTGTTGTACAGCGTTGTGCTGCACCGGTTCTTGCGGTGGCGTGTGCCCGGCTACGATCCCGCCCGCCAGCTCGGCGGTGTCCTCTACCTGTTCGTGCGCGGGATGTGCGGCGCCGACACACCGGTGATCGACGGGCACCCGTCGGGGGTGTTCAGCTGGCGGCCGCCCGCGTCGCTGGTGGCGGCGTTGTCGGACCTGCTCGACGACGGGAGGGCCGTCGCGTGACGGTCGAGGCGATCGGCGCCGCCGGGAGGCTGCGGGCGTTCAGCGAAGCGGGCGTGTTCGAGGCCGCGGATATTCATGTGGCGCAGCGACTTACGGCACTCGCCGGCGAGCCAGATGAGCGGGTGGCGCTGGCGATCGCCTTGGTGGTGCGCGCGCTGCGCGGCGGTTCGGTGTGCGTGGACCTGCGGGTGGTGCAGGCCCAGATCGGCATCGCCGAGCTGCCGTGGCCCGAGGCCGACGGATGGCTGGCGGCCGTGCGGGCGAGCCGCTTGCTCGGGTCGCCGCCGGTGCTGCGGCTGTTCGGTGACCTGTTGTACCTGGACCGCTATTGGCTCGAGGAAGAACAGGTGTGCGCGGACCTGCTCGCGCTGTCCGTGCCGGGGGCGACGGGCCAGACGCCGCCATTGGAGCGACTTTTCCCTCCCGGCTATGAGGAACAACGCGCCGCCGCCGAAATCGCGCTGTCGCAAGCCGTTACGGTGCTCACCGGTGGACCGGGCACCGGAAAGACCACGACCGTGGCGCGGCTGCTGGGGCTGCTGGCCGAGCGGGCGGAGCTCACCGGCGCTCCGCGGCCGCGAATCGCCCTGGCCGCACCGACCGGCAAGGCCGCGGCGCGGCTGGCCGAGGCGGTCGCCGCCGAGGTCGAGAACCTGGACGCGGTGGACCGGGCGCGGCTGGCCGGCCTGCGAGCGACGACGCTGCACCGGCTGCTGGGCTCGAGGCCGGATACCTCCGTGCGGTTCCGGCACAATCGCGGCAACCGGCTGCCGCACGACGTCATCGTCGTCGACGAGACGTCGATGGTGTCGCTGACGATGATGGCGCGGCTGCTGGAAGCGGTGCGCCCGGACACCCGGCTGATCCTGGTGGGCGATCCCGACCAGCTGGCCTCGGTGGAGGCCGGCGCCGTGCTGGCGGACTTGGTGGAGGGGTTGACCGCTCGTCGCGACGTGCGGGTGGCCGCCCTGCGCACGCCGCATCGGTTCGGCGAATCGATTGGGGCACTGGCGGAAGCGATCCGGATCGGCGACGCCGACCGCGTGGTGGCCTTGCTGCGCGCCGGCGGCGAGCATATCGAGTGGTTGGACTCGGACGGCCCCACCGACCGGCTGCGTGCGGTATTGGTCGGTCACGCGTTGCGGGTGCGGGAGGCCGCGGTGCTCGGCGCCGCCGAGGCGGCCCTGGCGACCCTCGACGAGCACCGCCTGCTGTGCGCGCACCGGCGGGGACCGTACGGGGTGGCGCAGTGGAACCGGCAGGTGGAGCGCTGGCTCTCCGAGGAGACGGGCCAGCCGGTGTTCTCGGATTGGTACGTCGGCCGGCCGTTGTTGGTGACGGCCAACGACTATGGGCTCAAGGTCTACAACGGTGACACCGGGGTGGTCATCGCAGGCGACGAAGGTTTGCGGGCTGTCATCGCCGGTGCTGCAGGGCCGCTGGACTTTTCGACGAGCCGGCTGTCCGACGTCGAGACGATGCACGCGATGACGATCCACAAGAGCCAGGGCAGTCAGGCGACCGAGGTGACGGTCCTCATGCCGCCGGAGGATTCCCGGTTGCTGACCCGCGAGCTGTTCTACACCGCGGTGACCCGGGCCAAGGTGAAGGTGCGGGTGGTCGGCGCGGAGGCGTCGGTGCGGGCCGCGATCGAGCGGCGGGCGGTGCGGGCGAGCGGGCTGCGGCAGCGGTTGCAGACTGCGGCGCCTGTCGCGTGAGTGGCCCGGGGCGCGCCGTCAACTCCGCGTTGGGATGAGAACCCACGTCGCCAACTGATCGCCGTGGCCTCACGAACAATGCGATGAGCACATTCGCGTCGAGCGCCGTGACTACTGATCCTCAATTGAGCGCACGTCCTCGGAGGTCGCGACTCTCCCGATGCTAACCAGCGGCAGCCCAGTGTCGAGATCCTTGGAAATCACCGCGGTACCGGCGGATCCCAAACCGCGGCGGATGAGATCGGCAACGGTCTGACTCAGTGTGCATGGGTGTCTCGAGCAATTGCCAGTGCCCGTCTGTGCAGGTCGTCGGGTGGATCAATGGTGGTTCGCCCAACTAATTCTGGCATAAATGCGTCACGATGCGGCGGTACGGAAGCGCAGGCCGATTCGGCCAGGTTCGGTATACGGAAGAATCGCGGTCACCATGACCGACAACGACGGCTCTGCACCGATCTCCCGGCGGCGCCACATCGCGCGGCTCGCGGTCTTCGCCGCGTTCCTGGCCGTGATGTTCTACCTGGTGGCCGTGGCGCGGGTCATCGACATCGACGCGATACGGCGCGCGGTCTCCGCGACCGGGCCGGCGGCGCCGCTGACCTACGTCGCGGTGTCGGCCGTCCTGGGCACGCTGTTCGTCCCGGGCTCGATCCTGGCCGCCGGCAGCGGGATGCTGTTCGGTCCGCTGCTGGGCGTGTTCGTGACGCTGGGCGCGACGGTCGGCACCGCGATGGTTGCCAGCCGCATCGGGCGCCGGGCCGGCCGGGACAGCGCGCGGGCCCTGCTGGGGTCCCAGCGCGCCGACCGCATCGACGGGCTGATCGAACGGCGCGGACTGTGGGCCGTCGTGGGTCAGCGGTTCGTCCCCGGCATCTCCGATGCGCTGGCCTCCTATGCGTTTGGGGCGTTCGGAGTCCCGTTGTGGCAGATGGCGATTGGTTCTCTCATCGGTTCGGCGCCGCGCGCGTTCGCCTACACCGCGCTGGGCGCCTCGATCAGGCAGCTGTCGTCGCCGTTGGCGTATGCCGCGATCGCGGTGTGGTGCGTGAGCGCCGTCGTCGGCGCGTTCGCGGCGCGGCGCGGCTACCGGAACTGGCGCGAGCACGCCCGCGGCCAGCGCTGACGATTCACCCCGCCGGCGCCAGCATCCCCTTCCACCCCTCGTCGCCGGTGTTCGTCGAATTCGCAACGGAATACACCACACCGTCGGGCCCCACGACCTTGCCGCTCCGGACGTCGTAGAGCGCGGTCGGCAGCGCGCTGGGGGTGTAGACGCACGGGTTGGGCTGCTGCCCGTTGCACTGGACGGTGCCCGACCCCGGCCGCTGCAGCGGATCGCTGAGCGGCGGCGGTGTGCCCGCCAGCCGATCGGCGGGCGCCGGGTTGAGGCCGTTGTCGACCGTCGGCGCCGGGATCACCTGACCCGGCTTCACCGGTTGGTCGCAACGGGCGCCCGGCGCCGGGCAGGTGAGCAGCTGATCCGGGGCGCCGTACCACGGGTTGGTTCCCAGCGGCACGTAGGGCTCGGTGCTACGGCACTCCCGGGGGGTGGCGGCCCGCTTGCCGGGCACGTCGACGCACGGGTAATTGCGGGCTCCCCGAACCACATTCGTGGCGTCCATGGGGATCTTGCAATAGGTGCCGGCCGGCAGCGGCGCGGGGCCGGTGTCGGCCGGGGCGCGCCACTCCGATGCCGACAGGAAGCCGGTCAGGCACGGCGGCGGTTGGTTGAGCGCCAAGGCGCCGACGCCGAGCGCCGCCTGGCCGGGCGAATTCGCGGTCACCGACTGGGCGATCGCGGCCGACTGTGGGATGAAGACCAGTGCCTGCTCGACGCCGCTGTGATAGCGCTTGAGCATGTCGATGACGACCTCGAGGTTGGCCAGCGCCTGCGGCAGCGCCTCGCGCACGTCGCCGAAGGTGGCGTTGATCTGCTCGGCGGTGGGGGCCCCGTTGGCCAGGATGCTGCGCACCGCCTGATCGCGTTCGGCGGCCTGCGCGGCCAAACTGTTCAGGTTGGCGGCCCAAAGCCGGATCCTGTCACCGGAATTCGCCTGGCTGTCGATGATGGGCGCCGCGCGCGCGATGATGTCGTCGACGTCGTCGATGCTGCCGCGGAAATCGTGGGCGATGGCCTGGGTGGAATCGACCAGGCGCTGCAGCGCCGGCCCGAGGCCGCCCAGGGCCTGTGACGCCTCGTATAGCAGCGAGCCGACCTTGTCTTTCGGCAGCACCGCCAATCCCCGGTTGGCGGCGTCCAGGGCCGGGCCGATCTGGCTGGGGACCGTGCTTTTGCTGATCGTCTGGCCGTTGTGCAGGTATGGGCCGCGGTTGACGGTCGAGACGAGGTCGATGTACTGCTCGCCGACCGCGGAGACCGAATGCACGTTCGCCGACGCGTCGGCCGGTATCTGGTAGCGGTTGTCGATGCTCATCGTCGCGCGTGCGCCACGCTCGGTGGGCTGCACGGCGGTGACCTTGCCGATGGTGATGCCCCGGTACGCGACGTTGGCCGTGCGATACAGGCCACCGGATTGCGGCAGTTCGGCGTAGAGCGTGTAGCGACCGACGCCGGCCAGGCTGGGCAGCCGCAGGTAATACCAGCCGAGGACCACCACCGCGGCCACCGCCACCCCGGCCAACAAGACCAGCTGGGTTTTGATCAGGCGGGTCAACATCTTTCACTCGCCCCTTTCCACCAGCGGCCCTCCCGGGGCGTCGTTGGGGTTGGGCGTGTAGCGGACGTCCGGGATCATGGTGCGCGGGTCCCGGCCCCACGACTGCTCGAGGGCCCGCAACGCCCCGGAGAATCCGGTTCCGCTGAGCATCGCGTTGTCGAGGCTGGACAGGGTCAGGTCGAGGACTGGAGACAGGTTGACGTAGTCGCCGCGGATCACCTGATTGACGTCGTCGATGTTGAACGGCGCCGTGAGGCCCAACTTCAGCGCACCGACCACGTACGGGGCGGCGAGGCCGAGTTGGCCCAACGGTCGCTGCAGCGACTGCAGGCTGCGCTGCAGGTTGGGCCGGGTGTCCGCCAGCGCCCCGTTGGCGACGTCGCTGAACCGTCCCAGGGCCTCGGTGGCGTCGGCGAACAGGGTGCGGGTGTCGGCGAAATGCTGGATCAACGGCGGTAGGTCGGTGAGCAGGCGGTCCAGCGTGTCGTTGTGATTGGCGACGACGGTCAGCAGCCGGTTGGTCGAATCGATCGCGCGGGTGAGGTCGTCGCGTTGGCGGTTCAGCTCGGCGGTGAATGTGTCGAGGCGCCTGAGGAATTCGCGGATCTGGTCGGCGTGGCCGTCGAGGATGTTGACGACCTCGGTCTGGATTGCGTCCAGGTTCGCGATGCCGCCGCCGTTGAGGATCACCGCGACGCTGGCCAGCGTCCGCTCCACGGTCGGATAGGCCGACGAGTTCCGCAGGCCGATGGTGTCGCCGCTCCGCAACACCTGCGGCGACGGGTCTTTCGGCGCGGCGAGCTCGACGTGCTGGGTGCCCAGCAGGCTGGTCTGGCCGATCTTGGCGGTCGCATTCGCCGGTAGTCGCACGCCCGGATCGAGGTCCAGTGTCAGCGTGGCGATCCAGTTCTTCAGGGCGATGGCCCGTACCGTGCCGACCCACACGTCGGCGACGCGCACCCGGCTGTTGGTGTTGAGCGCCAGCGTGTCCGGCATCTGCACGTAGATCGTCAGGTGGTCGGCACCAGTGCCGTGGCCCACGGGGAGCGGTACGTTGGCGATGCCCCGCCAACCGCACGACGTGAGCATCGTCGCGGTCAACGCGGCGGCCAGGCCGCGCCTCACGCGCCTCACTGGGCCGGCCCCGGGCGCGCCGGCTGCGGATACCACGGCGGCGGAAGCGGATTCGACTCGTCATAGGAGTCCGGAGACCCCGGCAGGTTGGTCGCCGGCGGCGGTGGCGCGATGTCCGGCCCACCCATCAGCTCGGCCAGCGAGTCCGGGGTCAGCATGTTGGCCGTGAACGCCTGGACTTCGGTGCCCTGCATCCCCGGCGCGACGACCCAGCCCGGCTCGTGGTTGCCGTGCGAAAAGGGTGTGTCGCGCGAAAAGATCCCCGGGACGGTGGTGTCCTTGTATCCCGGCGGCGGGCGCAGCCGCTCCTCGGAGTAGGCCACCTCCTTGGGCAGGGCGGCCGCCGAGTTGAACGGGTTCAGGCCCGCCGGAATGTAATTGAACTTGATGGCGTCCAGTACCGGCGCCAGGTACTGCGCGCACAGCTCGGCCGAGTCCTGATAGCCCAGCCTGCTGCCGGCCTGGATCGCGCTGCAGATGAAATGCATGGGGTTGGCGAAGTTCGGGAACGCGAACAAGCCCACCAGCGAGCTGTGCAGGGGGTGGTACAGGTTGTTGAAGTTGCCCGCGAAGGTGGGCAGCACGTGCAGCGCGGTTTCCAGGCCGTCCCGCGTCTCGGGTTGCAGGAGCGTGGTGGTCGCGTCGGCGAGGTTGCCCACGTCGTGGGTCAGCGCGGACCGGTTGTCCTCGAGGAACTTTCGGGCCGTCGCGAGCACGTCGTCGAGGCGGGTGACCGTGTCGGCCACGTCATGGTCGGACCTGGTGAACCAGCCGGTGAACTCGGCCAGGTTGTCGTTGAGCGCGACGAACTGCTGATCGTTCTGATAGAGCGCGCTGACGAACTGGGCCAGGCTTCGCGTGATCGCGACGAAGTCGCCGCGGCCCTCGTTGAGCGCGGTCAGCGCTTTGGACAGGTTGGTCAGGGTTTCGTTGACCTGCTTGCCTTTTCCGGCCAGGTTGTCCGCGGCCGATTCGATGACGTCGCCGAACGGCCCCCTCGGCTGCTGGGGTGTCGGGCCGAGCTGGCGCAGGATCCCGTTGATGGAGTCGCGCAGCTGGTCCCATTCGACGGGCACCTGGGTGCGCTCGATCGGGATGACCGCGCCGTCGCTCAGCACCGGCCCGCCGGTGTAGGGCGGTGACAGCTGGATCGTGCGCGAGGCCACCAGGCTGGGGTTGAGAATGGACGCGGTCGCCGTGGCGGGTACTTTGTAGGAGTTGTTGTAGTGCAAAGTGACTCGCATCTTGTCGCCCGCCGGCTCGATCTTGTCGATCGAGCCGACGCGTACGCCCATGATCTGAACTTTGTCCCCCGGGTACAGCGCCAGGGTCTCGGAGAAATAGGCGACGACGGTCGTGGTGGTCAGCTTGCGGTACAGCTGCGCCCCGGCGGCAAGGCCGGTGAGGACGAACACCGCCGACAGCGCCGCGACGAGCACCGCCCTGCCGGACACTTTCGGCAGCCGGAGGTTGCGGATGTCGAAGATCGTGCTCATCGGGTGCTCCCGCCTGTCCCGTCGGGCGTGACGAATGGGGCCGGCAGTTGCGGACCGGGTCCCGGTGGCGCCGCCGGCCCGGCGGGCAGACCCGGCGCCAACGTCGACGGTGGCGGGGTCGGGCCGGCCGGCTGCAGGTTCTCGGTGCGCGCGCCGGGCGGCGCGTGCGCCGGCAACGGCACCGGGGTGCCGGGAAGGCTCGGCGGCGCCTCGCCGGGCCGGCCCGCGCTCGGCACCCCCGGTGTCGGCGGCGGCCCCTGGGGATTGGGTGGCGACGTCTGCACGTCGAGGGGCGCGGGGAAGCCACCGGGCACCGGGCCGAACGGTCCCTGCCCGGAAAGCGCGCACGGCAACGGATTCGCGGGCCGCGGCGGGCTGTCCGCGGCGGGGGTGTAGGAGCACGGCGTTCCCGGCGGCACGGCCGGCTGCGGGTGATCGGGGGTGCCCTCCCGCACCGGCGGCGCCGGCGGCGGCGCGCCGTTGGGAAGCCGGGTGCCGTTGGGGTCGGGCCACCGGAACGCCGGCAAGCCCGCGCTGCGCCAGAAGTTCTCCGGGTCGATGCCGCGCTTCTTGAACGCGGCGTCGACCCACGGCTGGAGCATCTGGGGCGGCAGGAGATTCGCGACCATCGCCTTGAAGTACGGCCCGGAGGCGACGGCCTCGGTCAGCGACGCGGTGTACCGGCTGAGCAGGACCAGCACATCGGCCAGTTCCTTTTTGCGCTTGACCAATTCGTCGCTGACCGTGCCTAACTGCTGCAGCACATGGTGGGCGTTGGGGTTTTCCTTGATCAGGGCGGACACCTCAGCGGACACCGAGGACACGTTGCTCAGCAGCACGCTCAGCGCCTGGCTGCGCTGCCGGAACGCGCCCAGCAGCGTGTTGGCATTGACCAGCAACCCGTCGACCTGTTCGCTGCGGTCGCCCAGCACCCGGGCGACCTTGTCCGCGTTGGCCAGTAGCTGCTTGATCTGGTCGTCGCGATGGCCGATGGTCTGGGAGAATTTGGCGACCCCGTCGAGGGCGGCGCTCAGGTGCGGGGCGGTCTGATCGAACGTCTCGGACAAGACGTTCAGCGACCGCTTGACGACATCGATGTTCCAGTCCGTCGCCGCCTTCGTGACGTCGACGAACGCGTCGTAGATCTGGTAGGGCGTGGTGGTCTGGCCGGACGGGAGAATGCCGTTGGGCCGCAGGGCATCCGCGCCACGGTTGTCGATCGCCATGTTCTTGCGGCCGAGGAAGGTGTCGGTGCGGATCGCCGCGCGGCTGGCCGTCCCGATCGTCCGACCGGGCAGCGAGAAGCCGATCAGGACCTTGTCGCCGCGGATGGCCAGCGAACGGACCAGGCCGATGTTCACCCCCGCGATCTCCACCTTGTCGCCCGCGCTGATGCCGCCGGAGTCGGTGAATTGCGCGTAGTAGGTGGGCGTGGCGAACAGCATCGGCACGCTGGTGAAGCTCTGCCCCACGCCGACCGCGAGCGTGGTGACCAGCGCGCCCATCAGGCCGACGCGGGTGCGGTTGAACTCGGTCAGCGTTCTCATTGCGGCGTGCACCTTCCGGTCGGCTGCCCGAGGAGCTTGATGGTGCGCACCGGGCCGCCGGGCTGTAGTCCGTCGACCTTGATGGAGATGTCGCACAGGTAGAAGTTGTAGAAGTCGCCGTAGATGCCACCGGCGCGGCCGATGACGCGGAACGCGCCCGGCAGTTTGGCCAGCACGTCGTCGAGCGTCGGCAGGTCGTCGATGAGCGACTGCGAGATGACCTCGAGGTGCCCAAAGGTGGTGTGCAGCAACGGCCGGTCCTCGGCCAGCAGGTCGGCCAGGGTGCCGGCGGCGTCGCTGATGTGTGCCGCCGCCGCGGCCAGCGGATCGGCCCGGTTCTTCAGCCCGGTGATCAGCAGCTCCAGGTTGTCGACCGTCCGGTCGAACTCCTTCTGGTGCTTGGCGGTCGTCGCCAGCACGGTGTTCAGGTTGGTGATCACCTCGCCGATCGCCCGGTCGCGGTCGGCCAGCGAGGCGGTCAGGGCCGCGGTCTGGTCGAGGATGTCGTTGATCGTGGCGCCCTGCCCCTGGAAGACGGTGATGATCGACTGGGCGATGCTGTTGACCTTGTCCGGATCCAGCGCCTTGAAAAGGGGCCGGAATCCGCCGATCAGGGCGTCGAGATCGAGCGCCGGCCGGGTGTGCTCGAGCGGAATCATGCCACCGGGCGCCAGCCGCTGGCCGCTGTCGCCGCGGGTGAGCTCCAGGTAGCGGTCGCCGATCAGGTTCAGGTAACGGATCGACGCGGTCGTCGCCCGGTCCAATGGGAGCGAGCGATCCACGTTGAAGTCGACCAACACTCGCGCGTCACCGTCGATCAGCGTCACCTTGGCGACCTTGCCGACCTCCACGCCCGACGCGCGGACGAACTGGCCCGCCCGCAGCCCGCTCACATCGGTGAACACCGCGGAGTACCCGGTGGTGCGTTCGAATCGCACCTGGCCGAACACGACGATGATCATCACGGTGAACGTGGCCAGCACCAACCAGAAGATGCCGAGTTTGATGGCGGTGCCGGTGGTTCTCATGGGTTGATCGTGTTCTCCCCGTATTGGCGCCCCCAGACGTATTCGACCGCCAGCGGCTGGCCGAGTTCCAGGTGGTTGTACGGCGCGAGGCTGGCACCGGTGTCCATCACCAGATACGGCGCCGGCCACAAGTCGTGGGTGATCTTCTGCCAGCAGCCCGGCCGCCCGCCGGGGCCGCCGCGCGCGTTCACCCGCGGCAGGTTGTCGGGATAGACGTAGGGATTGGGCGCCCCGATGAGCGATCCGGCGGCCGACAGCGAATAGCCGTTGCCGCCGGCCGCTTTCGCGACTTCCGGCGCGGCGTCGTGAAAGTTGCGGATCGTGCAGAGAATCTCGGGGCTATAGGTGTCGAGCAGTTCGGCGGTGGGCACCAGATCGGCTGCACCGCGCGCCAGGTACGGCCCGCCCCTGGCGAAGACGTCTTCGCCGGTGCGGGCCACACTCACCGCCGCCAACAGCGCGGCGTCCAGGTCGCGCTGTTGGCGGGTCAGCGTGCGCGCGACGGTCAGCGCGTTGCGCAGAAAGTCCCACAGATCGGGCGAGGCGCCGGTGTATACGTCGGCCAGGTCCGCCAGGCGTCGCACGTCGTACCGGATCTGCGGCATCCGCGGATTCAACCGCGCCAGAATCTCGTTGCCGTTGACGATCGACTGACCGAACTTGCCCCCGAGCCCGTTCAGCGCCTGCGCCAGCGCCGACAACGTCGAGTTGAGCTCGATCGGATCCACCTTCTCGGAGATCGAGGTGACGGTCTCGAAAAGCGTGTTGAACTCGGTGGTCACCGAGCGCACGTCGATCACGTCGTGCGGCGAGATGCGCCGCGGCGCTGGATTTTCCGGCGAGACCAGCGAAACGTACTTGTTGCCGAATAGGGTGGCCGCCTCGATGTTGGCCACCACGTTGGCCGGAATCAGGCTCAGGTAGCTCGGATTCACGTCCAGCGTCAGCCTGGCCGCCGGCCTGCCGTCGCGCTCCATCTCCGAGATGCCGGCGACCCGGCCGATCACCACCCCGTTGAAGGTGACCTTCGAACCGGGCTCCATCACCAGCCCCGCCCGCGACGCCACCATGGTCAGCTCCGTCTTCGGCGTGAAGTCGCCCCGAAACTGCTTGTACACCAGCACCAGCACCAGCCCGCAGACCAACAGCAGTGCGGCGCCCTCGACGTACACCCACGCGCGTCGGTTCTTCCGGGTCGCCATGGCCGTTACACCGTGAGGTTGAAGTTGGGGTCCACGCCGTAGAGCGCCAACTGGGCCAGCAGGACGACGACGACCACCGAAACCAGCGAGAAGCGCATCGATCGACCGACCGCCTGGCCGACGCCGACCGGGCCGCCGCTGGCGGTGTAGCCGTAGTAGCAATGCGTGATCATCACCACGACCGCGATGATGACGACCTCGACCACCGACCAGCCCACGTCCTCGGGGCGCAGGAAGGTGCGGAAGTAGTGCTCGTACGTGCCGTTGGACTGCCCGTAGAACACCGTCGTGACGACCTGGCCCGACGTGAATGCCATGTCGAGCGCCAGCGCGTACAGCGGCACGATCACCGCCAGCCCGCCGAGGATCCGAGTGGAGACCAGAAACGAGATCGACTTGATGCCCATGACTTCCAGCGCGTCGATCTCCTCGCTGATCCGCATGGCGCCCAGCTGGGCGGTCGCGCCGGCGCCGACCGTGGCGGCGAGCGTGACGCCGGCGACGATCGGCGCGGCGACGCGCGTGTTGGCCAGCGCGGCAAAGAATCCCGTGAACGCCTCGACACCGATGTTGCCCAGCGACGCGAAGCCCTGGATCGCGATCAGCGAGCCGCCGGACAGCGTCACAAAGCCGATGATCGCGACCGTGCCGCCGACGACGGCCATCGCGCCGGTGCCCATGCCGATCTCGGCGATGAGCCGCAGCGTCTCCCGCCGGTACCGGCGCAACGCCCACCCGATCTCCCCGATGCTGAGCCGGGTGAACCTGGCGAAAACCCCGACCTGCCAGAGCCTTCGGGCGGTGCCGCCGCCGTAGCGGGTGAGGCCGGCGACCGTTCGCGGGTAGCGGGCGCGCAGGATGGTTCCCGTCGACATGTCAGCGGCCCGTCCCGAACCGCACGCCGATCGTGGTCAGCACCACGTTGACGGCGAACAGCGCGATCACGCACAACACCAGCGTCTCGTTGACGGCGATGCCCACACCCTTGGGACCGCCCTTGGTGGTCAGCCCGCGGTAGCAGCCGACCAGGCCGGCGATCGTTCCGAACGTGGCCGACTTGACCACCGAGATGATCACCTCGGGCAGGCCGGTGACCAGGGTCAGGGTGCTGACGTAGGCGCCGGCCGAAATGTGTTGGATGTAAACGCCGAAAACGAACCCGCCGACCAGCCCGATGGTGATCACCGCGCCGTTGAGCAGGGTGGCGACGATGGTCGCCGCGACGACGCGGGGCACCACCAGCCGGTGGATCGGGTCGATGCCGAGCACCTCCAGCGCGTCGATCTCCTCGCGGATCGTGCGGGCGCCCAGGTCGGCGCAGATCGCGGTGGATCCGGCCCCGGCGATCACCAGCACGGTGGTCAGCGGCCCCAACTGGGTGACCGCGCCCAGCGCCGCGCCCGCGCCGGAGATGTCGGCGGCGCCGAACTCGGCCAGCAGGATGTTGAGCGTGAAGATGATGAGCACGGTCAGCGGGATCGCGACCGCGAGCGTGGGCAACAACGAGACGTTCGTGATGAACCAGCCCTGCTCGATCGTCTCGCGCCACTGGAAGGGGCTCCGGAACAACGCCTTTCCGGTCAGCACGCAGGTGCGGAAGAACCCGCCGATCGCGTCGATCCCGGGCTGGACCTGGCCGCGCAGATAGTTGGTGATCACGGTGTGGGCGCTCATCGCCGGCCGCCCCGGCGGTCGAGGGCGGCGGCAAGCACGGTGTTGGTGGCTTCGAGCACGTCGTGGGCGGCCTTCCTCGCCCGGGCGGGATCGCCGGCGCGGATCGCCTCGGCCAATTTGCGGTACGCACCCGGCCGCCTGCCCTCGGCGGTGATGGCCGCACCCAGCGCGGCCAATGCGGGCTCGTACGCGGCCCGAAACGCGTTGTACATCAACCTGAATACGATCGAGCCGGCGCCGTCGACCACCTGCTCCCAGAAGGCGAGCGTCTCGCGTTGCCATTGCAGCGGGTCATCCTCGGTCTCGAGGATGCGCAGAGAATCCTCGAGCGATGCCGCCAGCTCGGGCCCTTGGCGTTCGGCCGCCAGCTCCGCGACCTTCGGCCCGATGCGCAGCCGGGCTTCGAGGATGCTGCGGAAGACGGCGGGGTCGAGCTCACCGCTGGCGAACAGCAAGTGCGGCAGCAGATCAAGGCCGGCGTGGCGCCGGAAATCACGCACGGTGGTGACGCCGCCCTGGCGCACGTCGACCAGGCTGACCGCCGACAGCCTTTTGAGCGCCTCGCGGACCGCGGGCCGCGACACCCCGAACACCTCCGCCAGCCGGCGCTCGCTGGGGAGCGCCTCACCGGGCTGCATCTCACCGCTCAGCACGCCCGTGGCGATCTGCTCGAAGACCTCTTCGGGCACAGATCGGCGGATGACCGGCTGCAGCGCCATGCGGTGAGTGTGATTGGCCTGAGGTCTGACGTCAAGTGGTCAGACCAGCGTGTCGTGCCGCCGAGCGTGAAACTGTTGCGAGTTTCCGGCCGACTTTTCGCAGCAGCTGCACGCTCGGCGAAGCGGCGGCTAGCTTCCGCTCCGCTGCGCGGCCACGAAGAGATTCCCCGGGACCTGGTCCGCGACCTCTTTCGGGGCCTTGCGACCGTAGCCGGCCATCAGCTCGTCGGACGGCGTCACCGTCACGTCCCAGCCGTGGCGGCGGAACCAGGCACCGACGTCCTCGCGCTCCTCGAAGTACCACAGCTCGTCGGTGCGCGGGATCTCGCGGCCCGGGTCCACCTCGGCCATCAGCGCGCGGATCCGCTCCATCCGCTCGCGGCGCCTGGCGCGAAACTCGGGGTCGAGGAACTTCGGACCCAGCGCCTCCACCGCGACCCGGCTGCCAGCGGCGGTGAGCTGCTGGATGCGCTCGAACAGCAACTCCTGGGCCGCGGCGGGCAGGTAGGGCATCAGCCCCTCCGCCGACCAGACGCTGGGCGCGGACGGGTCAAATCCCGCCTGCCGCAACGCCTCCGGCCAGTCTTGGCGCAGATCGACCGCGACGGCGACCCGGTTGCAGGCGGGCCGGGCGCCGTGTTCGGTCAGCGTCGCCAGCTTGAACTCGAGCACCCTGGGCTGGTCGAGCTCGTACACCGTGGTGCCGTCGGGCCAGGGCAGCCGCCAGGAGCGCGCGTCCAGCCCCGCCGCCAGGATCACCGCCTGGCGGATGCCGGCCTGGGTCGCGTCGAGGAAGAACTGGTCGAAAAACGCCGTCCGCGAAGCCATGTAGCCGACCATCGATTGCATCTGCAGCGCCACCGTGGGTTCGGCCTCGATGAGCTCGGCAGGCAACTCGGGGGCGGAGTGCCAATTCCACACCCCGTCGCCGACCGCGTCGAGGAAGACCTGGGCGAACGGGTCGGAGATCAACGGGTTCTCGCTGCGGGTTTCGGCCGCCCGCGCCGAGGCGACGCCCAACGCCGTCGCGCCCACGCTTTCGGTGATCTCCCAGGTGTCGTCGTCGGTGCGAGCCACGGTCACTCCTTCTCGGCGGCCACGAAAAGCGTCTTGGGAGCGGCGTCCTCGACGCCCTGCGGGGGCCTGCGATCGTAGCCGGCCATCAGCTCCTCGGCGGGCGTCACCGTCGCCGCCCACCCGTGCCGGCGCAACCAGTGCCCGACGTCCTCGCGCTCCTCGAAGTACCACAGGTCGTGGACGTCGGGGATGTCGCGTTCCGGCTGGAGCTTGGCCATCAGGTCGCGCACCCGCTGCATGTCCGCGCGCCGCTTCTCGATGGCGGCCTCGTCGAGGAAGTCGGGGCCGGGGGCCTCCACCGCGATCCGGCTGCCCGCGACCCCGAGCGCATCGACGCGCTCGAACAGCAACTCCTGGGCGGCCGCCGGCAGGAACGGCAGCAGGCCCTCGGCCGACCAGGCGCTCGGCAGCGAGGCGTCAAAACCGGCCTGGCGCAGCGCGGCCGGCCAGTCGTGGCGCAGGTCGACCGGGACGTGCACCAGGTTGCACGTCGGCAACGCGCCGTTTTCGCGCAGCGTCGAGGACTTGAATTCCAGCACCCGCGGCTGGTCGAGTTCGTACACCGTCGTGCCGTCGGGCCAGGGCAGCCGCCACGCCCGCGAGTCCAGGCCGGCCGCGAGGATCACCACCTGCGGCACGCCCGCGCGCGTCGCGTCGAGAAAGAACCGATCGAAAAACGACGTCCGGGCGGCCATGTAGTTGACCATCGACTGCATCCGCGGCTTCAGGTCGGGTTCGGCCTCGGCGATCTCGGCGGGCAGGTCCGGCGCCGCGAACCAGTTCCACATGCCCTCGCCCGCGGCGTCGAGGAAGATCCGCGCGAAAGGATCTCTGATCAGCGGATTTTCGCTCTCGGTCTCCGCCGCGCGGGCCGCCGCGACGCCCAGCGCCGTGGCGCCCACACTCTCGGTGATCTCCCAGGTGTCGTTGTCGGTTCTGGCCACCTCGTGTCCTCCAATTCGCTAGCACGACTACCTACCCGACCGTACGCGCGCCGCATGTGAACGGCCTGTCCGTCAAGTTCATCCACCCTGGCCCGGAGGTATCCGGTTAAGGTCTCGACATGCGGGTTGACGGGCGCGACATCAGCGTTTCGGGCAACTTGCTGCAACCGCTGACCCGCCGTACCAACGACATCCTGCGGCTCGCCGCGTCGGTGGTCTTCTTCGCGATCGTGATCGCCGGTTCGCTGATCACCCGGCCGCAATGGCTCGCGCTGGAGCGATCGATCTCGGAGATCGTCGGGGTGCTGACCCCCACCCAGTCGGATCTCGTGTACCTGGCCTACGGTATCGCGATCCTGGCGCTGCCGTTCGCCATCCTCATCGGTCTGGTCGCGGGGCGGCAATGGAAGCTGCTCGGCGCCTACGCGGCCGCCGGACTCATCGCGGTCCTTTCGCTCTCGATCGGCGGCAACGGCATCTCGGCACCCCGCTGGCATTTCGACCTGTCGGACCGGCCGCAGACCGCGCTGGCCCAGATCCTCGACGACCCACGGTGGATCGCGATGCTCGCCGCGGTCCTGACCGTGTCGGGCCCCTGGCTGCCCGCGCGGTGGCGGCACTGGTGGTGGACGCTGCTGCTGGCCTTCGTGCCGATCCACCTGTTCGTCAGCGCGATCGTCCCGGCCCGCTCCTTGCTCGGGCTGGCGGTCGGCTGGTTCGTCGGCGCGCTGGTGGTCCTGGTGGTCGGCACTCCCGCCCTCGAGGTGCCGCTGGAGGGCACGGTGCGCGCCCTGGCCAAGCGCGGATGCGTGGTCTCGCGGCTGCAAGTGGTGCGGCCCGCCGGACCCGGCCCGCTGGTCCTGTCGGCGACGTGTGAGGACTCCGGTGCGGCCCTGATCGAGTTGTACGGCCCGCATCAGCGCAGCGGGGGCGCCTTACTTCAGCTTTGGCGGAAGCTGCGGCTACGGGCCAGGGAAACCGCGCCGCTGGTGGCATCGATGCGCCGCGTGGTCGAGCACCGCGCGCTGCTGGCCATCGCCGTCGGCGAGGTGGGCCTCGCCAACACGTCGACGATCGCGGTCGCCAGCCTCGACCGGGGCTGGATGCTGTACGCGCACAGGCCCGTTCGAGGCATTCCGCTCGACCAATGCGCGAAGACGACTCCCGTCGACCGCGCGTGGAAGTCGCTGCGAGAGCTCAACGACCACCAGATTTCCCATGGCGACCTGCGCGCCCGGGAGATCACGGTCGACGACGGCACGGTGCTGTTCGGCGGGTTCGGCAGCGCCGAGTACGGGGCCACGGAGACCCAGCTCCAGTCCGACATCGCCCAACTGCTGGTAACGACGTCGGCGCTGTACGACGCGAAGTCGGCGGTGGCCGCGGCCATCGATGCGTTCGGCGAGGACACCGTCCTGAGCGCGTCGCGACGGCTCACCAAATCCGCCGTGCCCAAATCCATCCGGCGGTCGGTCGCCGATGCCGGGGCCGTGATCTCCGGCGCCCGTGCGGAGGTGAAGCGGCAAACCGGTGCGGACCAGATCAAGAGCGAAACGATCACGCGGTTCACCCGGCGGCAGGTCATTCAGTTGGTGCTGCTCGTCGCGCTGGTCTATGTCGCCTACCCGTTCATCAGCACCATGCCGACGTTCGTTTCCCAGGTGAGCAAGGCGAACTGGTGGTGGGCGCTGCTGGGCTTGCTGATCTCGGCGCTGACGTATGTGGGCGCCGCCGCCGCGCTGTGGGCGAGCGCCGACGAATCCGTGGTCTTCTGGAAGCTGTCAATCGCTCAGGTGGCCAACACCTTTGCCGCAACCACGACGCCGGCCGGTGTCGGAGGGCTCGCGCTCAGCACGCGCTACCTGCAGAAGGGCGGCGGGCTGTCGGCGGTGCGCGCCACGACCGCGGTGGCGCTGCAGCAAGCGGTGCAGGTGATCATGCACCTCGTGCTGCTGATCTTGTTCAGCCTGGTGGCGGGTGCGTCGATGGACCTTTCGCACTACGTTCCGAGCGCCACGGTGCTGTACCTGATCGCGGGTGTGGCGCTGGGCATCGTCGGCACCTTCCTGCTGGTGCCGAGGCTGCGCCGGTGGCTGGCGACGGATCTGCGCCCCAGGCTGAAGGAGGTGACCGGCGACCTGGTCGAGGTTGCCCGGGAACCGAAACGACTGGGTCTGATCGTACTGGGTTGCGCCGGAACGACTCTCGGTGCCGCACTCGCGCTGTGGACCAGCGTGGAAGCATTCGGCGGCGGCGCGACATTCGTCACGTGCACCGTGGTGACGATGGTCGGCGGGACGCTGGCGTCGGCGGCCCCGACGCCCGGCGGTGTCGGCGCCGTGGAGGCGGCGCTGATCGGTGGCCTGGCCGCGTTCGGCATACCCGCGGCCACCGGCGTGCCGTCGGTACTGCTCTATCGCGTGCTCACCTGCTGGCTGCCCGTCTTCGTCGGCTGGCCGGTGATGCGGTGGTTGACCGACAACGAGATGATCTGACAACGGTCAGGGTTCGTCGGGCTCGGGCGCAGCGACGACGAAAACGATTGACTTGCGCGCGGTTTCGCCGACCGTCGTGGTGAGGAACACCACGTAATACTCCCCGGGCACCGACTGTGTCGCGGTGATCGCGACGTCGACCGAGGCCGATCCGTCGGCGCCGAACTGCCCGGAGGCCGGCGCGACGGTGATCCCGGGATCAGAGGAGGTGCCGGTGATCCTGTAATCCCCTGCGCCGTCGATCATCCGTTGCAGGTCGACCTTCACGATGCCGGTGCGCCCCGGCCGGATCCGGAGGATGGGTTGCGGCGCGTTGACGGTCACCGCCGAGGCGCCCGCGGCGAACGACAGCGGCGCGGACGACTCGGCGGTGCCCCAGCTCTTGTTGGGATAGGCGGCGAGGGAGAACGCGACGTCGCCGCCGGTGCGGATGATCGGCTCCGGCAGCCAGGTGCGATCGGTGGTCCGGCCGTCGACGCTCAGGCCGTCGATGAACTTCAGGTGATGGGGCCCCGACGCGCCCGGGGCGGAGATCCGAATGGATTTTCCTGCGGGAAGCGCGATGACGATCCGGTCGAACAGCGGCGCCGCCACCGTCAGGATCGGCGTTCCCGGCGTGCTCGGGTACAGGCCGAGGGCGGCCCAGACGTACCAGCTGGACATCGCCCCGAGGTCGTCGTTGCCGGGCGCGCCGTCGGGCTTCGGCCCGAACAGGCCGCGCACCCGATCGACGGCGAGCTGTGTCTTCCACGGTTGTCCGATGTAGTTGTACAGCCATGGCACCCCGAACCCCGGCTCGTTGCCGGCCCACAGGTAGGGAGCGTTGGGGCCGACGTTGAGCTTCGTGGTGAACCGGTCGAGCCGGTCGGCCACCGCCGCGCGGCCGCCGAGCGCGGTCACCAGGCCGGCGACGTTGTGCGGCACCCACCAGACGTACTGCTCGGCATTGCCCTCGTCGTACCCGTCCTGGCCGAAAGCCCTGGGGGAATCGACGTAGCCGGGGCCCTGTTGGAAAAATCCCATCGTGCCGCGGGGCGAGACGTATCGGGTGCTGGGATTGAACAGGTTCTGCCAATACTGCGCCCGCACCTGGAATTTGGCCGCGGTCGCGGCGTCGCCGAGCGCGTCGGCGAATCGGGAAATCGCGAAGTCGTCGACCGACCACTCCAGCGTGATCGACGCATCGGCGATCCATCCGCCGTTGCCGAACTCGACGGTGTGCGGCGCGTAGCCCAACCCCAGGTAGGTGGCGATGCCCGGCCGCTCCACGTAGCCGCCGAGGCCGGCCCCGCCCTTGGTAGCCCCGTCGACCATGTAGCGCAGCGCGGTCTGGACGTCAAAGTCCTTGCCCCCGTAGGCGTAGAGGTTCACGATGAGCGGGACCACGCTGTCGCCGCTCATCTCGCCGGTCGCCGAATTCGCCAAAGCCCAACGGGGCAACGAACCGCTCTGCTCGGCATCGTTCACCAGCGATTGCGCCATGTCGCCGGCCCGCTTGGGAAAGAGCAGTCCCTGCAGGGCGGCCAGGCTCCGGTAGGTGTCCCAGTCCGAGAAGTTCGCGTACTGGGTCCGCCCGTTTTGCACCCTGTGGATCGCGCCGTCGAATCCGATGTAACGCCCGTCGACGTCGTTGAAGGTGTTGGGGTGCAGCAGCGAGTGGTACAGCGACGTGTAGAAGGTGTCGACGTTGCCGGCGTTGCGGCCCGCCACCGAGATACGCGACAGCGTGGCATTCCACTCGGATACCGCGGCTTCGCGCACGGCGTCGAAGCTCATCCCGCCCTCGGCCTCCAGGTTGGCCCGCGCGCCGTCGATGCCGACGTAGGAGATCGCGGTGCGCACCTCGAGCGCCGAGCCGGCCGGGAACTCTACGTACCCCCCGCTGTAGCGCGACGCCGCGCCGCGGGCACCGGGGTACACGGCATAGCCGTCCCACGACCCGTAGGCGGTGAACGGCCGGCTGAACTTCATCGCGAAGTACACCGTGTAGGTGTTCGGCTTGTCGCAAAACCCCCCGCTGGTCGCCCATCCGGTGATCGTGGTGTTGTCCTCGCCGATCTGGATGGCCGCGCGCGAATTGCCCGCCAGCGACGCGCCGGAACGGACGTGCAGCAGGGCGGGCCGACCGTTGTGCGGGTAGTGGAACCGGCCGACACCGGTGCGGGTGGTGGCGGTGAGTTCGGCGGTCACGCCGGTGCGCGGGAAGCGCACGGTGTAATAGCCCGGCGCGCCCTGCTCGCTGTCGTCGTGCGCGATCCCTTCCCAGGCGTTCCACGGCTGCGCGCCGATCGGCGTGGTGGTCGGCAGCATCGAGATGTCGCCGAACGCGGCGCAGCCGACCGAGGCGTGGGTCATGCTGAACCCGGTGGAGCGCGGGTTGTCGTAGTTGTAGCCGGCGTAGTTGCCGACGGTGTCCGGCGAGTACTGCACCATCCCGAACGGCACGGTGGCGCCGGGGAAGTTGTTGATCTCCCCCACCGTCTCGCCGCCCGTCCCGGTCCCGATGAGGGTGTCGACGTGGTCGACGGGATTGGTCACCAGCTGCGGCTCGCCGTCGTAGGCGATCGGCGGTGCCGCGGCGATGAAGGTCAGCAAGACGGCGGTCGCAGCGAGCAACGCGATGAGGGCCCTGCGAAACCCACGTGACCGCATGACTGTCTCTTACTGCATCACCGCCTCGTTGCGGTGCGTTTCGCGCGCGCCGGCAGGCCCCAATTTTTCCTAGCAACTTTTTCCGCCCAGTTCGGCTAGTCTCATTCCGCGTGGCTGGCGCTGGTACCGGCCCAAAATTCGGGAGATTTGATCGATGAAACAGTTGACCGCAGCAACCATTGCCGTGGCGCTGAGTGTGGCGCTCGTGGCATGCGGCTCTAGCAACAAGTCATCGCCGTCGACGTCGACATCGACGTCGACATCCACGTCGACCTCGACCACAACTTCGAAAACCTCCGCGACGGCGAGCGCGCAGGGCGGCCCGACGATCGCCGACTACGTCCGCGACAACCACATCACCGAAACCCCCATCCACCACGGCGATCCCGGCCCTAACGTCGATCTGCCGGTGCCCGCCGGTTGGCAGATCACCCAGAACACCGGTACGTCCTATGGCGGCATAGTCCAGTTGCAGCCGGCGAACCCAGCCGATCCACCCACCGTCTCGGCGCTGTACTCGAAGCTCACCGGTGATGTCGACCCCGCGAAGATCCTCCAGTACGCCCCCAATGAGCTGCTCGGCCTCCCCGGCTACCAGGGCGGCAGCGGCAACGGCAAGGCGTCCACGCTGGCCGGATTCCAGGCCTGGCAGCTGGGCGGCACCTACCAGCGGGACGGCAAGACGCGCGCCGTCGCCCAGAAGACGGTGGTGATTCCCAGCCAGGGAGCGGTGTACGTGCTGCAACTCAACGCCGATGCGCTCGAAAGCGACCAGGGACCGTTGATGGACGCCACCAACATCATCGACGAGCAGACGACCATCACCCCCTGACCACCGACCGCCCTTCGGGACGCCGCGGCCGGAAATCCCTACGCCGCGGCGTCCCGTTGGCTTTACGGTGTTGGCATGACAGAACAGTCGCATGCGATAGACGTCGGGCACCCACCGTCGGCACTACTGCGTCTCGTCAACCCCGTCCTGGGTTTCCTGCTGCGCACCCCGCTTGCCGGGCCCGCGCGCAAGCAGCTGATGGTGTTGAGCTTCACCGGCCGAAAGACGGGGCGGCCGTACACGATTCCCCTGAGCGCCCACGTGATCGATCACGAGCTCTACGCGCTGACCGGCGCCCCGTGGAAGCAGAACTTCCGCAACGGCGCGCCCGCGCAGGTCGTCTACGACGGCAAGACGACGGCCATGCGCGGCGAGCTCATCCGCGACCGCGAAATCGTGTCCGACCTGTACCACCGCTGCGCCGAGTCCTATGGGCTGCGACGCGCACAGCGGATGATCGGACTGAAATTCCGCGACCCGCGCATCCCGACCCGCGAGGAGTTCGCGGAGGCCGTCGACCGGATGCACCTGGCGGCGGTCCGGTTGACTCCGGCCGGCTAGCGCTCCGGCGCGCGTGTGTGTGCGGTGAGCAAGCGCTGATCGAACCGTGAGCGCGAGGTGATCGCCTCCCCGCCCAACGCGGCGAAGTCCCTGGCGATCTGCTGGGCGAGCGGCCATAGCTTCATATTGCGCACTTGGGACAGCGATTTGAGCATGTTGAAGGCGGCGTCCTCGTCGACGCCGTACACCAGCATCAACATGCCTTTCGCCTGGTCGATCACGCCGCGACGCTGCGCGATTGCGGCGACTCTCGCCGTGATCGCGTCCTCGGAATTGCCGGTGGCCGCCGGCGTGACGTCGATGTAGAAGCCGTGGGTGCCGATCACCTCGTCGTTGTCGTCGCAGAATTGGTCGCCCACCACGACCACATGGTGGATGTCGCCATTGGGGTCGACGATGCGATGCCGCGTGCTGAAAGCCCCACGACGTTCGACCATGTCGTTGATGGTCGCGGCCACCTGGCCGCGATCGTCGGGATGCTTGTGGGACAACACGAGCTCGGTGGTCGGTGTCACCGTCCCCGGCTCGTAGCCGTGCAGGCGCTGGACTTCCTCGGACCATTCCCAGCGTTGGTCTTCGAAATAGAAACGGAACCAGCCCGCGCGCTGCGGGGTGCCGCCCGCGAGCGCCCGCTCGACGGCTTCCGTCTGGCCGTCTAATTCCCAAGCCACGGTGCGCGCCTCCGCAGGATCGCGTCGCTTTCCCGCAGCCGACGCTCCGAATCGCGACACAGTTCACGGGACCGATCGACCTGCTCCCGCGCGCGCTGCACGGACGTCGCGACGGAAAGCCGCAGCGCGGTCGCCTCGGCGGAATCGGCCGGAGCGGGTCCGAAGCCTCGCCTGAGGGACTCGCGGAGCACGGCCGTCCGCTGAGCGGTCCGGGCCCGATGGGCCTTCTGGCGGCATGCCGGCGAGCAGTAAATCGCGTCCGACCGGGCCGAGAAGTTGGCGCCGCACATCAAGCACATGGTGGTGGCCATACCCGTTACGTTACAGCTATACACAATCGTTACGGCTAACCTCGGCAAACGGCGTCGCTACCTCACCCGCCGGGGCCGGCGCCGGCGGCGGCGGCGGTTCGGGTGACGACCGGCCGCGGATGACCCGCGCTGAGCAAGGTCCGTCGCAGCGTCTGCGCGACGGCGTCCGCCCGGGTGCTCGGCACCAGCGCGATGACGCAGCCGCCGAAGCCGCCGCCGGTCATCCGGGCGCCGAAAGCCCCCGCCCGTACCGCGGTGTCGGCGATCAGATCGATGTGTTCGGTGGTGATGGCGAAGTCGTCGCGCATCGAGACGTGCGAGGCCGTCATGATCCGGCCGGCTTCGACGAAGTCCGAATCCCCCGCTGCCGCAACGAAATCCAATACTCTGCCGTTCTCGTTGAGAACATGGCGGGCGCGGCGGGCGTCGATCGGGTTGTTGATCGCGTCCAACTCCGCCCGCCCGCGATCCCAGACCTCCCGCAACGACGACGCCCCCAGCGCGGCGGCCGCCCGCTCGCACGACGCGCGCCGGGCCGCATACTCGCCGCCGACGTGACGGTGGCGCGCCCGGGAGTCGATCAGCAGCAACACCACACCGTGCGGGTCGGGATCGAAGGCCACCGGCGCGACCGTGACGTCGCGGAAGTCGATCAGCAGGGCGGTCGACGCCTCGCCGAAAAGCGAGGCCAGCTGGTCAAGCAATCCCGTTGGCGCGCCGACATACTCGTTCTCGGCGCGCTGGGCCAGCCGCGCCTGCTCGATGCGGTCGATATCGATGCCGGCGGCCGACGCGATCGCGCCCAGCACCGCGCATTCCAGCGCCGCCGAGGACGACAGCCCGGACCCCATCTCCACGTCGCTGGTGATCCACATCGAGCCGCCCGGCACCGGGTGACCCGCCTGGCGCAGCGCCCACACCACCCCGGCCACATAGGCGGCCCAGTCGGTCACCTGACCGGGAGCGGTGGCCAGTGGAAAGCGCACCGCGCCGTCCGCGCGCTGGCTGCCCACGGTGATGGCGTCGCCGCCGTCCGGGGTGAACGTCACCACCGTGCGCTGCGGCAGCGCGATCGGGAGGGCGAACCCGAGGTTGTAGTCGGTGTGCTCACCGATCAGGTTGACCCGCCCGGGGGCGGCGTAGCGGACCGTCATGCCAGTTCCCGCAACCGCCGCGCCACGGCTTCGGGTGTGACGTCGCTGATGAACGCGTCCATCGCCGATTCGGAGGCCGCCAGGTACTTGAGCTTGGTTGCGCTGCGCCGGATCGACATCAACTCGATGTGGAAGTAGCCGTCGTCCTGGGCTTGCGTGTCGGCGAACTGGTGCAGCGCGGAAATGTAGGGCAGCGGAGCCGAATACATCCGGTCGAAACGCCCCAGCACGTCGAGGTAGACGCACGCCAACCCGTCCAGCTCGTCGTCGTCGAGTTCAACCAGGTTGTGCACGAACCTGTTCGGGTAGATGTGCACCTCGACCGGCCAGCGCGCCGCGAACGGCACGAACGCCGTGAACAGCTCGGTGCGCGCGACGATCCGAGCGCCGTCGGCGACCTCGGCCGCCAGCAGATCGGCAAACAGGTTGCCGCCGTGGCGTATTCGGTGTTCGCGAGCCTGGGCCAGCATGGCGGCGGCGCGCGGCGTCAGGAAGGGATAGCCGTAGATCTGACCGTGCGGATGGGTCAACGTCACCCCGATCTCCTCGCCGCGGTTCTCGAAGCAGAACACCTGCTCGACGCCCGGGGTGGCCATCAGGTCGGCGGTGCGGTGCCGCCAGGCCTCGACGACCAGCCGGGCATGCGCCGGTTGCAGCGCCGCGAACGACCCGGCGTGGTCGCTGGAGAAACAGATCACCTCGCAGCGGCCGTGTCCGGGCGCGGTGACGAACCCGGCGTCGGCGGGCACCGACACCGGCCGACCCGCACCCGCCAGGCTCGGGAAGCGGTTCTCGAACACGACGACGTCGTAGTCCGCGGCCGGCACCTCGCTGGTCAGACCGGTCGGGCCCGGGCACAGCGGGCACTGATCGGCGGGGGGCTTGTAGGTGCGGTCCTGGCGCAGCGCCGCGACGATCACCCACTGCCCCGTCGAGAAGTCGAAACGCAATTGCGACTGGTCCGGGTCACGCCGCGGCAGCGGCCTGCGATCTTCGACCGGCGCCGGGCGGTGGCCCGGCAGCGCGAAAAACAGGAGGTCACGGCCGTCGGCCAGCTTTGCCCGCGTCGGCGTCGTCACGAGGTCGAAGACTAGCTTGGCCCGCGCGGCGCGGTTCGGGTAACCATGGGGTGTCCCCCGAGAGGTCAGGAGATCACCGTTCTCTACGAAAGAGCCCGAAATTGGTGGATCGGGTCGGATCCCGGCCTGCTGCGGCTGCGGATGGCGACGCGAACGACGGCCGCGCTGGGCTGTTCGCTGCTGATCATGTACCTGGTGACGACGGCGACGGGACAGCCCCTGACGGTCGCCCTGCTCGGCGTCGTCATCACGATGGTCGCGTCGCGATCCGTCAACGAGCCGGACCTTCGCCGGCAGCGCATCACCATGGCAATGCTGCCGTTGCCCGCCGCAGCGTCCATCACCGCCGCCGCGCTGCTGGCTCCCTACACCATCGCCAGCGACGCCGTCTTCGTCGCCGTCGTCTTCACCGCCGTCTACATCCGCCGCTTCGGCGCGCGCGGCAGGGCGCTGGGCATGGTCGCGTTCATGTCCTATTTCTTCACTTTGTATCTGCGCGCGAGGATTTCGGAGTTGCCCTGGCTGATCGGGGCGGTGGTGGTCGGAACGCTGTGCACGTTCGTCATGAGCACCTACGTCCTGCCCGACCGGCCGGAACGCGTGCTGCGCGCTACCGTCCGGGCGTTGCGGGCCCGGATGGCCATCGTCGTCGACACCACCGCCGAGGCGGTGTCCACCGGCCGCCTCGACGAGCGACGTCGGCGCCGCATGCGCGCCCGCACCATCCGGCTCAACGAGACCGCCCTGATGGTGCAGGGTCAGATCGAGGACAAGGCCGATCCGGCCATGCTGTGGCCCGGCGTCAGCAGCGAACAGCTGGCCCCCTGGCTGTTCGACGCCGAGTTGGCCATCGAATGGGTCGCCACCGCGGGCCGGCGAGCGGCCGCGCTGTCCGCCGGCTTGCCGCCGGCCACCCGCGCCGAACTGGTCGCGGCGCTCAACCAGCTGGCGCGGGCGATCCGCACGGCGCAGGCCGGCGGCCTCAGCCGAGCCGCCGAACGCGCGCAACGGATCCTGGACCGGCAGGCTCCCACGGCCGCACCGGACGACGATCCCGGGGAGGCCGCCGTGCGCCGCCTTTCCCTGGCGATCATCAACGCGGCGACGGCGACCGCGGAGGTCCGCGCGATCGTCGAGGGCGCGGCCGCCGGCAAAGCCGGTGCCCTGCGGCCCGACGAGGGCGCGCCGCCGCCCGCGCCGGAAGCTGCGGCCACGGACGAGCCCGCCGACGAAGGCCTGCGGCCCACCACCCGACAGGCAATCCAGGTGACCGTCGCCGCGTCGCTGGCCATCGTCACCGGTGAGTTGGTGTCGCCGGCGCGCTGGTATTGGGCGGTGATCGCGGCGTTCGTGATCTTCGCGGGCACCAACTCCTGGGGCGAAACCCTGACCAAGGGGTGGCAGCGGCTGCTGGGCACCATTCTGGGCGTGCCCTGCGGCGTGCTGGTGGCCACGCTGTTCGCCGGGGACACCCGCGCCGCGCTGGTCGCGATCTTCGTGTGCCTGTTCTGCGCCTTCTATTTCATGACCGTCACCTACAGCCTGATGACCTTCTGGATCACCACGATGCTGGCGCTGCTGTACGGCCTGCTGGGCCAATTCTCGTTCGGTGTGCTGATGCTGCGGATCGAAGAAACCGCGATCGGTGCCGTCATCGGCGTGGCCGTGGCAATCCTGGTGTTGCCCACCAACACTCGGACCACCATCCGCAACGACACCCGCGCCTTCCTGACGGCCTTGTCGGCGCTGATCGAGATCTCCACGGCCACCATGTTCGGCACCGAGCAGACGGGGAGCCCGACCGAACAGGCTCGCGAGCTCGACCGGGCGCTGCAGCAGTTCCGGATCAGCGCCAAGCCGCTGTTGGCCGGGGTGGCCGGGCTCGCCGGCCGGCGAAACATCCGGCGCGGTCTGCGAATATTCGCGGCCTGCGATCGTTACGGACGAAGCTTGGCCCGCAGCGCCGAGCAATACCGGGGCGCCGCCGGCTGCTCGCCGGCGCTGGCCGACGCGTTCACGTCGGCCGCCGCGCAGACGCAGCGGAACATCGAGGCGCTGAAGGCGGCCATCGGCGGCGCCCACGCACCGACGATCGTGTCGGTGACCGACGACCTCGACTCCGCCGAAACCCTGGCCCGACAGCAGGACGGCCAAGACGGACCGCGCCCCGACACCCGACGGTTCCTCACCGCGGTGCACTCGCTTCGCCAGATCGAGCGGGCCATCACCACGGCCGCCACCAACCTCGGTGCCCGCGACAGCCCGAGGGTGCCCAGCCCGGTCGCGAGCTGAATCTCACGCATCGCCGACGTGCCCCTGGCCCAGCGCCCGGCGAGCCGAGTCTCGAGTGCGCTCGGCGTTGGCCAGCACCCGGTCCCGCGCTCGTGGCCACCACCAGATTTCGACGGCAAAGAGCGCGACGATCACCCACGACACGGCGGCGACCCGGGACGTCGCAACGAAGCTGTCAAGCACGGCAAGTACCAGCGCGGCCACTGCGCCTATCAGCACAATCCGCTGATAGCGGCGAGAAAGGGCCGCGGCGTCCCGCAGCGCGCCGGCGTACTCGATGGCGGCCGGCGCGAGTCGGACCTCGGCGACAGCGTGGCCCCGGCGGGCCGCGGAACTTACCGCGACACGCTCGTCGGCGCTGAGATCGGTTGCTGCGGGCCACGCCTTGCCCATCCGCCGCGCCATCATGACTCCGTTGAAGAGGCTGATGACCACGAATACCACCGGTGCGCTCAGCGGCACTCCCGACTCCGCAAATGCCAAGGCCGCCAGGAGAACACCGGCCGGGACCCCCAGGCACACCGCACGGAACACGGGACCACCGCGCCACACCCATGCCGGGATCAGAAGCACGTTGCGATTATCGCGCCACTTCCGGGGTGCTCACGACGCCGCCCGCATTTTCCCGAGGATGTCGGCCAACCGGATAACGGCCAGCATCAGCATCCCTTGCACCTCGGGCTTTTGGTCGGGCGGAAGGTTGTTGACGTCGTTTTGGACGGTGGTGGCCTGCTGCTGCAGGGCCGCTAGCCGCCGATTGCGCTCCGCCGGGGCGAGACCGTTCCATTGGTCGTCCAGCTCGGAGGTCTGCCGCAGCAATTCCTGTACCTGCGACCGGGCGTCGGTGGGCGGGGCCGGCGGTGGCTGCAGCGGATGGAACTGGCTCGGCGCGGATCGGACCGTCACCTCGGCGTGGGCGGGAATCCCGATCAGGACCGCGGCGCCCAACAGGGCTGCCTCGATAATGGCCGTGATTCTTGTTGGGCCGAATCGCATTTGGTCTTCTCCGTGCTAGGGCGCGAACGCGCAGATGAACCCGAGCGCTCGCTCGCATTCCTCCCGCGTCCGGAAGATGGGCGGTGGTGGCGGCGGCGGAGGTCCCTCGACGATGTTGTCGGGGCAACCGCCGTAATACCCGGGCGGGCACTGCTCGTGGTAGACGTGGCACACATTCAGGTCCCACCCCGTCGCCCTCAACCCGGGCCACACGTAATCGCCGGGGCACCAGCGCATTCCGGGGCCGTGGTAGCACCCCGTCCGCGACGAGCAGTGGTCGTCGTCGGCGCGGGCGGTCGCAGCGGCCGGCCCCGCGCCAACCGCCGCGACCCCGCCCGCGAGCACGGCGCTCGCGACCACCCACTTCAGGGCGTCGGTGGCGTACATGCCCCCAGGGTGACGCAGACCGCTTGCCGGATCTTCGCCGAATCCTTGCGAAATTCTTGCGTTCGTCGGATCACCGCGACATCGGCGCGTGCGCGGCTACCATCTGCCCATGGGCATCCCGAACCTCCCGCCGGGGTTCGACTTCACCGACCCCGACATCTACGCCCACCGGCTGCCGGTGCGGGAGCTGGCCGAGCTGCGCGCGACGGCCCCGATCTGGTGGAACGAGCAGCCCCCCGGCCAGGGCGGGTTCGGCGACGGCGGCTACTGGGTGGTGAGCAAGCACCGCGACGTCCGCGAGGTGTCGCTGCGCAGCGATGTCTTCTCGTCGGCCAAGAAGTCCATCGTGCCGCGCTATCGGGAAGACGTGGCCGCCGGGCAGATCGAGGCGGGCCGCGCGTCGATGATCATGATGGACGATCCCGAACACAGCCGGCTGCGCAAGATCGTCTCGCGAGCCTTCACGCCGCGCGCGGTCGAGCGACTGCGCGCCGACCTCGGCGAGCGCGCGGCGCGCATCGCCGCCGAGGCCGCCACCGCGGGGTCGGGCGACTTCGTCCGGCAGGTGGCCTGCGAGCTCCCGCTGCAGGCCGTCGCGCGCCTGCTCGGGGTGCCCGAGGAGGACCACGAGAAGCTGTTCGACTGGTCCAACAAGATGATCGGTAGCGACGACCCGGAGTTCGCCGAATACGACTCGCTGACGGCCGCGGGCGAGTTGATGTGGTACGCCATGCAATTGGCGGCCCGCAAGGCCGAAGATCCCGGTGATGACATCGTCACCGCGCTCGTCCAGGCCGACGCCGAGGGCCAGCGCCTCTCCGATGCCGAATTCGGCATGTTCGTGGTGACGCTGGGCATTGCGGGGAACGAGACGACGCGCAATTCGATCACCCAGGGGATGATGGCCTTCGCGGAACACCCCGAGCAATGGGAGCTGTTCAAGGCGCGGCGACCCAAGACCGCGGCGGACGAGATCATCCGCTGGGCCACCCCGATCACCGCGTTCCAGCGCACCGCGCTGCAAGACACCGAGCTCGGCGGCGTATCGATCGGGAAGGGCCAGCGGGTGGTGATGTTCTACCGCTCGGCCAACTTCGACGAAGAGGTCTTCGACGACCCGCACGCCTTCGACATCTTGCGCAGCCCGAACCCACATCTCGGGTTCGGCGGCACCGGCGCGCATTACTGCATCGGCGCCAACTTGGCGCGCATGACGATCGACGTGATGTTCAACGCGATCGCCGACCACCTCCCCGACCTGGCGTCGAGGGGAGAGCCCGAGCGGCTGCGGTCGTCGTTCATCAACGGCATCAAGCACTGGCAGGTCGAGTACCGGGGCGCCGCCGGGTAGCTCACTGATCCCCGCTCGTCGCCAGGCGTATCGGACCACATATGTATATCTGCGCATATATGCATTAGGGTTGGGTATACGAAACCCAATGACGAAAGGTGGAGGTGAGGAATTGTTCGATTTCAGCGAATCGGTAGTGATAGCGGCGCCGCACGAGCAGGTGTGGAGCGTGCTCAGCGACATCGACGGCTGGTGGTTGGCTTCCAACCACGAGCACGAGGGCCTCGAGCACTTGGATTCGTTGCCGCCGACGCAGGTGGGTGCGCGGCTGCGGATACGGGAGAAGATCGGCGGGATCCCCGGGGTCGCCGAGGGGACGATCACGGCCGTGGACCCGGGCACCGCTGTGACCTGGGAAGCCGACGCTTTGTATCGCTGGTTCGGCATCCCGCTGCGCGTCGGCGAGGGTGTCACGTGGCGGGCCGAGCCAGCCGGCGAGGCGAAAACGCGGGTCAGCGCCCGGGTGTGGGCCAGATTCCCGGAACACCTGGTGGGCCGCGTCGCCGCCTTCGCGTTCGTGCATCTACTCAACGGCATCGAAAAGGATCGCGAACACGCCAGAACCGAGCTGCGTTACCTGAAAAGCGTCATCGAAGACCCGCCGACGGCCTAGCCGGGGCACCGAAGCCGTTCCAGCACAGCGCATTCCGATCCGGGGCCGCCGGAACAGTCGTCCTTCGCGGCCTCGATCAGCCCGGCGATGCTGGTTTCGAGTGCACGCAGCTCCGCCAGTTTCGCGTGCACCGCCGCCAGGTGGGTCTCGGCCAAGTCACGCGCCTCCAGGCAGGAGCGGTCGTCGTCCCGGGCCAGCTCGACGAGGCTTCGGACCTGCTCGACGGGGAAGCCGAAGTCACGGCAGCGCCGGATGAAGGTCAGCCGTCGCACGTCGTCGCCGTCGTAGCGACGCTGACCGCCCACCCGCCTCGGGTGTGGCAGCAGACCGATCTGTTCGTAGTAGCGGATCGTGGGGGCGGTCGTTCCCGTTCTGTCGGCGAGCTCGCTGATTTTGAGAGCCATATCCCCATGGTCGCGCTCGCGCGCTTGACCCTCAACCCGCTTGAAGTACCACGCTGGAGTCATGAATGCAGATGACGAACCAGTCGAGCTCGCCTGCACGCTCTCGTCGGACGAACACGCCGCCCGCATCGCGTGGATCCGAGAACTCAATGAGGCCGCGCTGAGCGGCTACGACCGCGACGGCCACCGGATGCGATTGCGCTACCGCCCGGCGGCGGCGGCCCAGGCACGCGAACTCGTCCGTCGCGAACGGCGGTGTTGCCCCTTCCTGCGCTTCGCCACCGAGGAGCAACCGGACGCGTTCATCGTCATCATCGACGCCCCAACAGGACTCGACTCCGACGCGGACGCGCTGTTCGCGCCCTATGTTCCGGGAATGAAGCGATGATCGAAGTGATGCGCGAAAGCGGCGGGAACGTGCTGGGCCTGCGCGCGACGGGAAAATTGACCGTCGGCGACTACCGCGATGTGCTGGAGCCGGCGGTGCGAACGTTGCTCGACCGGTCTCGGACGCTCAAAGTGCTGTTCCTGCTCGATGAACCCTTCGGGGGCTGGGACCTGCGCGCCGCGTGGGTCAACACGGTCTTCGACGTCAAGCATCGCAACGACTTCGACAAGGTCGCGGTAGTGGGCGCGCCACGGTGGGAACAATGGTGCGTCAATGTCGCCGCGTCGCTGCTGATGCGCGGAGAGTTGCGGACCTATGACCGCGAACGGCTGGACGCCGCATGGCAGTGGGTGCGGCTGTAGGGATCAGACGCTTTGCTGGGGGCTGCCCACGTCGCGGCGGTCGCTGGTCGCGATGAAGTCCTCGATCAGCTCCACCACCTGGTTCGGCGCCTCCACCTGCGCGAAGTGGCCGACGTCGGGCAGGATTTCGAGCCTGGCGTCGGTGCGGGCCTCGTGGGCGGCGTACGCGTGATCGACGGGGATGATGCCGTCCCGCTCCCCCCAGATCGCCATCACCGGTAGCTGCTCGCGCAGCCGCAGCCTGCTGAGCGCGCTGACCGCCTGCCCGCGGTAGTCGACCACCGATCGCAGCGTCCGCAGGAACGACTGGCGCGTCTCGGAATCCGACAGCGACGAGTAGGCACTCCACAATTCGGCGCCCCGCGGCGAGTGAATCCCGGCGGTCCTCAACCAGGACCTCAGCCGGTTGCCGACGGACAGCACCGGCTTCGGCGCGATGACCGGCAGCACCAGCTCCGCCCCGGGCGCCGACAGCAACCGCAGCACCCACCCGACGTCGGGGCCCAGGCCGCCGCTGCTGATCAGGATCAACCGCTTGGCGTAGTCGGGGTGCTGGTACACGAACTGCATCGCGACCCCACCGCCGAGCGACTGACCGACCAGGGTGGCCTGGCTGACGCCGAGTTCGTCGAGCAGATCGCGAAGCCAGACCGCGAAGGCGCCCAACGAATAGTCCGTGCGGGGCTTCGCCGATTCGCCGTGACCGAGCAGGTCGGGGGCGATGACCCGGAACTTCTTCGACAGCGGCGGTATCACCGACCGCCACGTCTCCGAGCTGCCGGCCATGCCGTGGATGAGCAGCAGCACCTCGCCTTCGCCCTCGTCGCGGTAGGCGACCCGATCGCCGTGCAGCTCGAGAAACTTCACCTCGCTCATCGGCCCTGTGTACCCGCTCCACCCGGTTTTAGGGACGCGCGGCGTTGGAATCGTGACGAGAAACGCATCCGGGCGGCAAAGTGCCCGGGGCCTCAGCGATGATTTAGTCCATGACCGAGCCAGGCGCGGCCCGCGTGGCGGTCTACCTCGACTTCGACAACATCGTGATCTCGCGGTACGACCAGGTGAACGGGCGCAACTCGTTTCAGCGGGACAAGGCCGGCGGACTCGAGAAGTATCCCGAGCGCCAGTCCCGGGCCACCGTCGACGTCGGCGCGATCATCGATTTCGCGTCGTCGTTCGGGACGCTGGTGCTCACCCGCGCCTACGCGGACTGGTCGGCCGACGTCAACGCCAAGTATCGCGGGCAGCTGGTGGCCCGCGCGGTCGATCTGGTGCAACTGTTCCCGGCGGCGGCCTACGGCAAGAACGGCGCCGACATCCGGCTGGCCGTCGACGCGGTCGAGGACATGTTCCGGCTGCCCGATTTGACCCACGTGGTGGTGGTCGCGGGCGATTCGGACTACATCCCGCTGGCGCAGCGCTGCAAGCGGCTCGGCCGCTACGTGGTGGGGATCGGGGTGGCGGGCTCGTCGAGCCGGGCGCTGGCGGCCGCCTGCGACGACTTCGTCATCTACGACGCGCTGCCGGGGGTTCCGGTGCTCGAGCCCGAACCGGCGTCCGCCGACGCCGACACCGCCAAGCCGAAGAAGCGGACCGGACGATCCAAATCGGAGAAGCGCGACGAGCCGGACGAGCCGCCCGACCCGCAGGTCACCGCGACCGCGCTCCTGACGCGCGCGCTGCAGATCGGTCTGGAAAAGGACGACGTCGACTGGCTGCACAACTCGGCGGTGAAGGCCCAGATGAAGCGGATGGACCCCTCGTTCAGCGAGAAGTCCCTGGGATTCAAGTCATTCAGCGACTTCCTGCGGTCGCGTTCCGACGTCGTCGAGTTGGACGAAAGCTCGACGACCCGGATGGTGCGGCTGCGCGTCGAGGACTGAGCGTCTCCCCTACGCTGACCACCGTGACGCAGGACGTGGTTCGGCCCGGGCACTGGCTCACCCGCAACGTTCGCGTGCTGTCCGCGGTGTCGTTCCTGCAGGACACCGCCAGCGAACTGCTGTATCCGCTGCTGCCGATCTACCTCACGGCCGTGCTGGGCGCGCCGCCTTCGGTGGTGGGAGCGGTCGAGGGTCTGGGCGAGGGCGCGGCCTCGCTGACAAAACTCGCGTCGGGCCCGCTGGGCGACAGATTCGCCCGGCGCCCGTTGATCGCCACCGGTTACGGCATGGCGGCGCTCGGCAAGGTGATCGTCGCCGCGGCCGCGGCGTGGCCGGGCGTGCTCGCGGGCCGCGTCGTCGACCGGCTCGGCAAGGGCATCCGGGGCGCGCCGCGGGACGCGCTGCTGGTCGACGACGTGGCCGAGGCGGCGCGGGGCCGGGTCTTCGGCTTCCACCGCACGATGGACACCCTGGGCGCCGTCGTCGGCCCGTTGCTCGGGCTGGTGGGCTACGAGCTGCTCGACCACCGGATCCGGCCGTTGCTCTTTGTCGCGATCGTGCCCGCCGTCCTCAGCGTGGCCCTCGTCTTCCTCGCGAAGGAGCGCGGCCGCCGCGGCCCCCGACCGCAGCGGCAGTCCATGTGGGCCGGTGTTCGGTCGCTGCCACGACCGTACTGGCGGGTGACCGCACTCCTAGTCGCGTTCAGCGTCGTGAATTTTCCCGACGCCCTGCTGTTGTTGCGGCTCAACGAGGTCGGCTTCTCGGTGGTGGAGGTGATTCTCGCGTACGTCGGGTACAACGCGGTGTATGCCCTGGCCAGCTACCCGGCCGGGTCGCTCGCGGACCGCGTCGGCCGCCCGGCGCTGTTCGCGCTCGGTCTGGCGTTCTTCGCGATCGGCTACATCGGGCTGGGGCTGACCACCGACATCGTGACGGCATGGCTGCTGATCGGCGCGTACGGGTTGTTCACCGGGTGCACCGACGGCGTGGGCAAGGCCTGGATCTCGGGGCTGGTCGGCCCGGAGCATCAGGCCAGCGCGCAGGGCGTGTTCCAGGGCGGCACCGGACTGGGCGTGCTGGTCGCGGGGCTGTGGGCGGGCTTCCTGTGGGGTCCCAACGGCCAACTGCCCCTGCTCATTTCGGGTATCACGGGCGGCGTGTTCGCCGCGGCGCTGATCGGCGGGCACCTGACCCGCGGTGCGCGGCACGGGTAGCCGCCCGCACTGGCTAGACATTTTCCTTCCGGTGTATGGCGATGCTCGGCGCCGAGCCCGATATCGTTGACAGTCGGCCGGCCTGGCCATACGGTGTGGGAAAGTTGTCGCGAGGAGACCGTCATGACCGTCGGTGCCGCTCCCACAAGCATTTTCGCTGCCGACCTACCGACGTTGGAGTACGCCGCCGAGGAAACCCCTGCCGAGGTCTATCCCCGGCTGCAAGCGGCGCAACGCCGGGCTCCCGTCGCCATGGGGCCGTTCGGGCCCGAAGTGCTCTCCTACCGCCTGGTGCGTTCCGTGCTGCGCGACCCCCGGTTCCAGATCCCGCCCGGGCTGAACCTGCTCAGCCAGGGCATCAGCTCGGGCCCGCTGTGGGACAAGGTGGTCAACAGCCTCCTGGGCATGGAGGGCGACACCCACCAGCGGGTGCGCAGCCTGGCCTCGAAGGCCTTCACGCCACGGGCGACGCTGCGCCTGCACGACACGATGGTCGCCGTGATGAGCGAACTGGTCGACCGGGTCGCCGACACGGGCTGCTGCGACGTCGTCACCGACCTGGCCCGCCCCTACCCGGTCCCGATCATCTGCGCGTTGCTGGGCGCGCCGCGCGAGGATTGGCAACGGTTTTCCGCGTGGGCGGACGACATCTTCAAGGCCTTCAGCTTCACCGTCGACCTCCGCGACGTCGAGCCGGTCGTCATGCGCGCCTGGGGCGAGCTCGACGAGTACGTCGACGACATGGTGGCCCGCCGCCGGCACAGCCTCACCGACGACCTGCTGTCGGACCTGATCCGCGCCGAGGAGGACGGCGACCGGCTCAGCGCCGCCGAGCTGCGGATGATGGCCGGCGGCCTGCTGCTGGCCGGGACGGACACCACCCGCAACCAGGTGGCCGCGTCGGTGCATGTCCTCTGCGAGCACCCGGGGCAATGGGGATTGCTCAAGGAGCAGCCCGAGCTGGCGATGCGTGCGGTCGAGGAGACCATGCGCCACTCGCCGATCGCGTGCGGGACCCTGCGCCTGGTGACGCAGGACGCCGAACTCGACGGCTACCTTTTCCCCGCCGGTACCACGGTGCTGGTGAATACCGCTGCGGCCAACCGTGATCCGTCGGTCTACGCCGACCCGGACCGCGTCGACATCACCCGCGACGGGGCGCCCCCGATCCTGACCTTCGGCGGCGGCGTGCACTACTGCCTGGGCGCCAACCTGGCCCGCCGCGAGATCGCCGAGGCTCTGAACGTCATCGCGAGCCGGCTGCTGAACCCGCGCACCGCTGGGCCGGTTCCCTGGAAGCCGATGGTGAGCCTGAGCGGCCCGACGAGCCTGCCCATCGAGTTCGACGCGGACCGGTAGGCCCGGCGTATCGTCCCAACGGTGAACGCGCGCACGAACGCCGACGGCGCGGTGCTGGTGTCGGCGGACAACTTCATCCGGGCCGAAACCGACTTGTATTTCGGCAATGTCGTCAAGGGCGGCGGGTTCGGGAAGTTTATCCATTTCCGTCAGCCCACGCCGCTGGACCAGCAGCTGGTGGTGCGGTCGAACCGGGACACGCTGTATTCCCCGGGTATTTTCGACCTCGACGCCGGGCCGGCAACGATTTCACTACCCGATCCCGGCCGCCGGTTCATGTCGACGCAGGTGATCACCGAGGACCACTACGTTCCGGCGGTGTTCTATGGGCACGGCGAACACACCCTCACCCGTGACGGCATCGGCACGCGCTATGTGATGGTCGCCATCCGCACCCTGGTCGATCCGAACGACGCCGCCGATCTCGACGCGGTCCATGCGCTCCAAGACGCCATTGCGGTGCGGCAGGACGACGCCGGCAGCTTCGAAATTCCCGACTGGGATCCCGTCAGCCAGAACGCGGTGCGCGACGCGCTCCTCCAACTCTCGACCACGTTGCCCGACTCCAAGGGGATGTTCGGCACCAAGCAGGACACCGACCCGGTGCGACGGCTGATCGGCTCGGCGTCGGCCTGGGGCGGAAACCCGGAAAAAGACGCCATCTATTTCAGCGTCCGCCCGGCCGCCAACGACGGGGCGACCGCGTACCGGCTGGTCGTGGACGAGGTGCCCGTCGACGGGTTCTGGTCAGTGAGCGTCTACAACAAAGACGGCTACTTCTCCCCCAACCCGCAGAACGGTTACTCGCTCAACAACCTCACGGCACAACGCGCTGCCGACGGCAGCATCACGATTCAGTTCGGCGGCTGCGGCGCCGCGACGGCCAACTGCTTGCCGATCACGCCGGGATGGAATTACTTGGTGCGCCTCTACCGACCGCACGAGAAGATTCTCAGTGGCGAGTGGGATTTCCCTGCGGCCGAACCGCTTTCGTGATCCTCGCCGTCGACCTCGGCAAGACGTCCTGCCGGGCCGCGGCGGGCGGCCGGCGGGCCGAGGGCGCGGGGGCGCCGGGGCTGGCGGCGCCCGGCGGCGTACGGGCCGCGCAGGCGGCGATCCTGGCCTTGGCCAATGATTTAGCGCGCGAGGTCGGCCCCGTCGGCGAGGTGATCGTGGGCGCAGCCGGGGCGCTGGCGGCGCCCGGCGCGGCGCGCGAGCTGGGCATCGCGCTCTTGGCCGCGCTGCGCGCCGAGCGCGTCGCGGTGACCAGCGACGCCGTCATCGCCCACGCGGGCGCCCTCGACGGGAAGCCGGGCGTCGTGCTGGTAGTCGGCACCGGCGTCGTCGCGCTCGCGATCGGCCCCGACGGCGCGCTGCGGACCGCCGACGGCTGGGGGCCGTGGCTCGGCGACGAGGGCGGCGGGGCGTGGATGGGCGCCGCGGGCCTGCGGGCGGCGCTGCGCGCCCACGACGGCCGCGGCCCGTCCACCGCACTACTCGACGCCGCCCGCGCCCGCTTCGGTCCGCCGGAAACCTGGCCCGCGCGATTCGGGTCCGCCGCCGCGCTCGCCTCCTTCGCGCCCGACGTGCTCGCCGCGACGGGCGATGCCGCGGCCGGGGCGATCGTGGATGCCGCCGCCGCCGCGCTCGCCGCGACGGCCCGCGCGGCCGGGGACGGCCCGGTGGCGATGGTCGGCGGGCTGGCCGGCGTCGAGGCGCTGCGCGAGCGGCTCGACCTCGTCCCGGCCGCCGGCGACCCACTCGACGGCGCGCTGCGGCTGGGGGCGATCCACGAGCCGCACGTGATCCGCGTGTCCGCCGGCTCGGCCCCGCGCGGCCGCGACG
>NZ_LZIS01000093.1 GCF_001667015.1 Mycobacterium sp. E3198
AAGAGCGAGCAAGGCCGGGGCGACGAGGCGTACTCGCTGTCCGATGCGCTGGGCCAAGGTGTCGATAGTCTCGGTGAGTCGAGTGATGTCGGCCAACTCCTCGCGAGCCAACTCAGCGACCAGCCCGGGCACCGTGGCCAACCAGTCACCGAGACTATCGACACCTTGGCCCAGCGCATCGGACAGCGAGTACGCCTCGTCGCCCCGGCCTTGCTCGCTCTTCCGGGCTGCGCGGAGCTGACGGCGGCCAAACTGGTCGGCGAAACCGCCGGAGCGATCCGCTTCAAAAGCGCTGCCGCCTATGCCCGCCATGCCGGGGTGGCGCCTGTCCCGGTGTGGTCGGGGAACACCGCAGGCCGCGTGCGGATGACCCGCTCGGGCAACCGCCAACTCAACGCCGCCCTGCACCGCATCGCAGTCACCCAGATCCGCCTAGAGGGACTGGGGCAGGTCTACTACCGACGCCGCATCGCCGCGGGCGATTCCAAGACCGAGGCGCTGCGCTGCCTCAAACGCCGCTTAGCCCGCATTGTCTTCGGCCACCTTCAAACCGACGAACAAACCCGCCAAAAGCCTTGCCAACCGGCAGCGGCTTGACATAGGAGAAACGCATGGCCGCCAGGGGTCGCATCGACTTGCGGCTCGCCACCCAGGTGATGCTGCTGCAACTCGTCATCGTGACGCTGACGCTGATCATCGCCTTCGGGATGTTCGCGTGGTTCAACCGGCAGCGCCTGGACAGCCAGTACCACGTCCACGCGTTGGATATCGCCCGCGTGGTGGCCTCGTCGCCGACCGTCGTCAACAACATCTCCCGCTACGACGATCCTGCTCTGACGGCAAGCCCCGCACTGACCGACGAACTGGCGGCCGGTCCGATCGAGAGCGTCGCGTCGCGTGTCGAGCAACGTACGCATGTGCGGTTCGTGGTCGTCGGCAGCACGCAAGGCATCAGGCTCGCGGATCCCGACCGCAGCAGGCTGGGTGCCCACATCCAAGCGGACATCTCGCGGGCGGTTGCCGGCCACGAGGTGGTGTCGCACGACTCCACGGTCTTCGGGCGGGCGATAGTCGCCAAAGTCCCGGTGCTGGAACCGGTTTCGAATCGCGTCCTGGGCGTGGTCATCGTCGGCATCTCCACAAAGGCTTTCGACGATCAGTTCTCCAAGAACCTACGGGTGCTCGCCGCGTTGGGGGCCGTGGCGCTGCTGATCGGCGGCGCCGGCTCGGCGGCGCTGGCCCGCCGGTGGCGAGGCTTGACGCTGGGCTTGCGGCCGGCGGAGATCACCGGGCTCGTGCGCAGTCAGGCCGCGGTCCTGCAGGGCATCGGCGAGGGCGTGCTCGCGACCGACACGGCCGGGAAGACGACGTTCGTCAACGACGAGGCGTGTCGACTGCTCGAGATCGGCAACGAACCGGGCCGGCCCGTCGACGAAATCGGGCTGACACCAAGGGTGCTCGACGTGTTCAGGGCCGCGGATTCGACACCCAGTCTGGCCACCGTCGGCGAGCGCATCGTGGTGGTGTCGGCGCGGCGCGTGTCGCGCGAGGGCCGCGAGCTGGGCACCGTGCTGGTGGCGCGCGACAGAACCGACGTCGAATCGCTGACCCGGCAGCTCGATGCGGTGCAGGTGATGAGCACGGTGTTGCGCGCCCAGCGTCACGAGTTCGCCAACCGGCTGCATCTGCTGACCGGACTGTTGCACGGCGGACATGTCGAGGAGGGGCTGCAATATCTCGAGGAGTTGCTGGGGTCCGGGCCGTTGGGATCCGCGCTGCCCGGCATCGACGCCATCCGCGACGCCTACCTGCAAGCGTTCCTGGCGGCCAAGGGCGCGGCCGCCCGCGAGGCCGGCGTGACGCTCAGCATCGGGGAAAACACCTGGGTGCCGGGCCGGCTCGTCCTGCCGGTCGACGTCACCACCGTCCTGGGTAACTTGCTCGACAACGCGATCGACGCGGTCCGGATGAGCGGCAACGCCGTCAAGGAAGTCGAAGTCGAGCTGTTGCAGGAGGGTACGACGCTGCACATCACGGTCGCCGACAGCGGCGACGGCGTTGCGCCGGGCTTCGTCGACCAGCTCTTCACCGAGGGGACCACCACCAAGCCGGACTCCGGCATACCGGGCGGACGCGGCATCGGGCTCGCGCTGTCGCGGCAGATCACCCGCGCGCTGGGCGGCGACCTCTTGCTGGCCAGCGCTGGCAACGCGGAGTTACGGCTGCGCGGAGCGGAATTCATCGCCCGGCTGCCGGGCGTGATGGTTGAGGAGGCGCAATGGGCGACGCAGACCTGACCGTGTTGGTGGTCGACGACGACTTTCGGGTCGCCAACATGCACGCCGAGGTCGTCAACACCCTGCCCGGCTTCACCGTGACCGCCACGGTGAACACGGTCGAGGCGGCGCGCAAGGCGCTCGCCGAGGCGCCCGACATCGACCTCGCGCTCGTCGACGTCTACCTGCCCGACGGTTCCGGGGTCGACTTCGTCCGCGAATTGCACTGCGACAGCATGGTATTGACGGCGGCTACCGAGGCGGCCACCATCCGTGCGGCCATGTCGGCGGGCGCGCTGAGCTACCTCGTCAAGCCGTTCGCGACCACCGAGCTGGCCGCGCGGCTCGCCGGCTACGCCCGCTACCGCAAGATCCTGGCGGGCCCCGAGCTCAGCTCCACCGACGTGGACGCGGCGCTGGACGCGTTGCGGCCCCGGGTCGCTCCCCCGGCGCCCGCCAGCATCGCGGCGTCGTCCACCAAACAGCTTGTGCTGCAGGCGTTGCGCACCTCCGACAAGGCGATGTCGGCGGCGGAGGTGTCGGCGGCGATCGGCATCTCGCGGGCAACGGCCCAACGCTACCTGGCGGCGCTGGCCACCGCCGGTGACGTCGCCGTCGGGTTGCGCTACGGCACCACCGGGCGGCCCGAACAGGAGTTCACCGCGGCCGACAAGCGGCGCCCCCGCCCACCGCGCTGAGTGGCAGCGGCGGTCGCGTCGAGACTGCGTTCAGCGCGCGATTTTGCCGGCCAACCGCGATCTGTGCGCAGGCTCGATGCCGCTAGCAGGGGCTCGTTGACGACGCGCGGCGGTTCCGGGGCCTCGCGGGCCACCAGTTGGCCTGGCCCACTAACGCCGCCAGGGCCGGCACCGTGACGGTGCGCACCACGAAGGTGTCGATCAAAATGCCCATGCCGATGATGAATCCGGTCTGCACCATCGTCGAGAGGCTGCCGAACAACAGGCCCGACATCGAGGCGGCGAAGATGATGCCGGCCGAGGTGATCACCCCACCCGTCGAGCGCACCGCGCGGATGATGCCCGAGCGGACGCCGGTGCGCGACTCCTCACGAATCCGGGTGATCAACAGCAGGTTGTAGTCCGCCCCGACGGCGACCAACACGATGAACGCCGTCGCCTGCACGTTCCAGTAGATCGGCTGGTGGAGCACGAACTGAAAGAAGAGGACTCCAACTCCCATCGCTGACAGGAACGAGATCACCACGGACGCAATGAGGTAGAGCGGGGCCACGATCGCGCGGAGCAGCAGCACCAGGATGGCGAACACGATCAGCAGCGTCATCACCACGATCAGGCGAACGTCGTGGTCGTAGTAGCCGCGGATCGCGCTGTACATCGCGGTCGTCCCGACCAGCGATATCGAGGCGTCCGCGAGCGAGGTGTTCGGCTGGGCGCCGCGGGCCGTGGCGAGAATCGCCGCGACCTGATCCATCGCGGCCGTGCTGAACGGGTCGAATTTGGTCTCCACCAGGTAGCGCACCGCGTGCCCGTCGGGCGAGAAGAAGATCTTCGCGGCGTTCTTGAAGTCGTCCGAGGTGAGCGCCTGAGGCGGGATGTACATGCCCGCCATGGATTGCCCCGCGGCGTCGCGCTTCATTGACAGCAGCAGGTCGGCCGCCTGATTCATGCCCAGGCCCATCTTCTTGGTCTGATCGACGAGCGCGCGCACGCCATCGGCCAGCCGCCGGCTGCCGCCGGCCAGCTGATCGGCGGCCGCCTGCAGTTGCGCGACCTGCTGCCGCACGCCGGCGGTGCTGCCCGCCGCCGTCCGCAGTCCATTGCCGGCCGATGCCAACAGCGCGGTCAGGTTCTGCACCCCCGCCTGGATGCCGCTCACCGCGGGTTGCGTGGGCACGCCGCCGAACATCGGGCCGGCCGCCGCCGCCACGCTGGTGACCAGAGCCGACACCGATCCGTTCGCGAGTCCGCGGATGGTGGCCAGGGCGCCCTCTGCCGCGGAGAGCTGTTGCTGCACCTGGGCGACGGTCGCGGTGACCTGCGCCGCCGGCGCGGCGGCGCCGCGGATTTGATCGCGAACCTCGGCGAGACTTGCGGCCAATTTGTCAGCGCCGGTCGTCAGCGCGTCGAGGTCGTCGGCCCGGTTGTTGATCTGGGTCGAGGCGTCTTGCAGCTTGCCGCCGACGGCTCCGGCCTGGGAGCTGAGCTTGGCCTGGTCGAGCGGCTGGCCGTCGGGCCGCGTGATGCCGCGCACCGCAGCGATATTGGGCAACTGCGACACCCGTTGCGCCATCTGATCGAGGTCGGCCAGCGACCGTGACGTCCGCAGGTCGTGCGGAGAGCGGACGTAGATGTACTGCGGCAGCAGCGTGCTCGTGGAGAAGTGGTTCGCCATCGCCGAAAAGCCGATGTTGCTGGGGGCCGCCTGCGGTAACTGCAGACGGTCGTTGAAGGTGGGCCGGAGGAAGGCCGCGCAGCCGGCCAGCGCGATCAACACCGACAGGCTCACCAGCAGATGGGTTTTCGGCCGGCGGACCAGCGAAACGGCGGACCGCCGCCAGAGGCGGCCGGTGAGCGGGGGCCGCGGCGCCACCCAGCCGCGTCGACCGGCGAGCACCAGGATGGCCGGCAGCAGGGTGACGGCGGCCAGAAACGCGATGCCGATCGAAATCGCCAGCGCGGGGCCGATACTCGTGAACGCAGGCAGCCGGGTGAAGACCATGCCCAGGAAGGTGACGGCCACGGTGGCGGCCGAGCCCGCGATGACCTCCCCGATGGAGCTCAGCGCCTTCTGCACGGCCCGGTCGGATTCGACGCCCGACCGGATGTACTCGTGGTAGCGGCTGATCAAGAAGACCGCATAGTCGGTGCCGGCGCCGAAGATCATGGCGGTCATCAACGCGATCGTCAGCGCGGACACCCCGAGACCGACCTGCGCGAGCCCGGACACCACCCCCTGCGCCGAGGCCACCGAGACTCCGATGGTGATCAACGGCAGCAGCACGGTCACCGGCCGCCGGTAGATCACCAGCAGGATGATCAGCACGAACAACGCCGTGACGATCTCGGTGATGTGCATGTCGCGGGCGGTGACGATCGACATGTCGCCGACCATGGCGGCCTGCCCTGTCACGTTCGCGGTCAGCGGGGTGCCCGCGGTCGAGCGCTTGACGATGTCCGTGATCCGTTGGTACGCCGCCGACGACTCGGGCGATCCGGCGGGCGCGCGCAGCATCACCGCAAGGTAGATGGCCTTGTGGTCCGCGCTGACCAGCAATGGTCGCAGCGCGGGCGTGGTAACGACGTCCTGCACGCCGGTCACGTCGCCGGCGTCGCCGCGCAGCGTGGCGACCAGCTTCCCGCAGGCCTCCTCGTCGGCGGGTTGCAGTCCCCGGTCGTTGGTGAGCACGGCGATCAGGACGTTCTGGGCGGATTCCCCGAAGTCCTTGGCCATCTGCTCGGCCGCCGCCATGGCCTTGGCCGGCAGCGGCTGCACCGTTTGGCCCTCGACCACCTTGGTCAGCGGGGGGAAGGCCACGGCCAGGACGGCCACCACCAAGGCCCACGCGGCGATCACGAGCCAGGGCGCCCGCACGGCGGCGCGCCCCAGGATCCCAAAGGCACCGATGCCCGCTTTGGACGATTGTCCGATCATGGTGAAACCCCTCAATTCGCTTCGGTTACCTGGGAATTTATGGCGCGCGGGCACCCGTGTCTCGGTTGTCGCCGATAGTCGGGATTAGCCGCGATTCAAGGCTTTTGCGCGTTGTGCTCGTGCGCCGGGCTACACCGCGCCGGCCGGTACGCGGCAGGGCCAGCCGATCGTGGCGGTGAGCGAGAGGTCGCCCAGGGCGCCCGAAAGCGCCTCCCGGAAGGCCTTGTTCGAGTTGGGACGACCCGGCTGGTACGCCACGACGGAGACGAAAACCTGCCCGTTCGCCCGCCCTGAGGCGAGCGACAGCATTCCCCCGAACCGGTCCATGATCGCCGTCGTGGTCTGCGGGTGGGGAGCCTTGATGGCGAACTGGTCGGCCTGCGTGCCGTCCGGCCGGCAGGCGGCCGGGTCGATCATCCCGACGTTGGATGCCACCACGGTGGTGGGACTCCCGGCCGCGACGCCGACGATCCGGCGGATCAGCCGCTGCGGCATCAGGGGAACCAGGGGCAGCAATTCCCGCCGCGTGTCGGGAACGTCGTGGCGGCGGGTCAGCGCGTCCTTGGTCGCGGCCCGGATGTCGCGCAGGTCGGTCACGGCGCGGGCGGGGTCGACCGTGATGCCGACGTTGGCGACGGCGTTGGCGCGGGTGTCGCCGGCGGCGCGCTCGTTGACGGGGATGGCCACGGTCGCCGAGCCGTCCGCGGTGAGCCGCCCCGCGCGCTGGGCGAGCCGGGCGGCCAGGGCCGCCAGCAGTGTGTTGCTGGTTCCCCCAAGCGCTTTCGCGCGGCCGTCCCACTCGTCGGCGTCGACGAAGACCGTTTCCGTTGGCAGGGTGATGGATTCGTCCGGGCCGACCGGGTGGGGCGCAGCGGTCCCGTCGTGGTCGGGCCGGGCGGGCCGGGCGGCGGCGACCACGGCCCTCAGAGCGCGGCCGATGCCGGGGAGGTCGCGCGCGGTCTGATGGGCGTCCTCGCGCAGGGCCTGCCACCGCCGCCGCGACCTGGCGGCCGGCCAGTCGATCGGGTCCTTGCGTCCGAAGGCCGCGTCCGCCAACGCCTCGCATAGGCCGATGCCGTCGGTGAGGGCATGCGGGACGACCAGGCTCACCCCGGCGCCGCCGTCGGTGAACGGCAGCACCGCGAGGTGCCATGCGGGCCCGTGCTCGACGTCCAGGGGCGTCGCGGCCTGGTCGCGCAGCCAGGCGTCGAATTCTGCGCGAGGCCGGGGCGTCGCGACGATCTCCAGCCCGGGGCCAGCGCCCCCCGCGACCCAGCGGTGCCGGCCGAACGGCAGGGCCGACGGCTCGATCAGGCGCGACAGCCGTCCCCGCTGCAGGTTGTGGTGGAACCGGCGCAGGCCGTCGAGGTCGATCGCGCGGTCGTACACCCAGACGCACTGCAGCTGGCCGAGGACGCCGGTGGCCCGCTCCAGGGTCGCGAAGGTCTGGTCGAAGAGGTCGAGTGTGGTGTTCATCGCCTTGAAGTCCTCTCTATCGTGCGGCGGGCACGGGGGCCGGCCAGCCGTTGGTTGCGTGGAGCGCGAAGTCCGCCAGCGCGCCCGAAAGGGCCTGGAGTAGAACGTCTTCGGAGTTCTGCCGTCCCGGCTGGTAGGCCTGGACGGAGACGAAGACCCGCCCGTGCACTCGCGCCGACAGCAGGGCCAGCACTCCGCCGGTGCGGTCCATCGTCGCCTTGGTCATGCCCGGGTACAGCGAGGTGACGGAGACGTAGTCGGCGTCGGTGCCGTCCGGCCGGTTGACGGCCGCGGGCGCGGCGCCGAGGTTGGAGGAGACGACGCCGGTCGCGTTGCCGGTGGCGACGCCCACGCACCGCTTGGCGATTCGCTTGGGCAGCAAGGGAACCAGGGGCAGCAGCGCCTGCCGCTCGTCGGACACGTCCTGGCGGTGAACCAGCGCCCGCTTGATGGCGGCGCGGATGTCGCGCAGGTCGGTCGCCGCGGGTGCGGGGTCGACGGTGACGTCGACGTTGGCGACGGCGTTGGCGCGGGTGTCGTCCGCGGTGCGCTCGCTGACGGGGATCGCCAGGGTGACCGCGCCGTCGGCGGTGACCCGGCCCACCCGCTGGGCCAGCCGGGCCGCCAGCCCGGCAAGCAGCGCGTTGCTGGTCCCGCCGAGCGCCTGCGCGCGGGCGTCCCACTCGTCGGCGTCGATGAAGATTGTGGTGGTCGGGATGGTGACCGGTCCGTCCCCGCCGGCGGGCGGGGCGGCCTGAGCGGCGCCGCCGCGCCGTGCCGAACGTGCGGCGGCGACGGCGGCCTTCGCGGCGCGGCGGATCTCCGGAAGGTCGCGGACCGCCTGGCGGGCGTCCTCGCGCAGAGCCTGCCACCGCCGGCGCGACCCGGCGGCCGGCCAGTCCATGGCGCCGTCGTATCCGCAGGCCGCCTCCACCACCGCCAGGCAGCCCGCCATGCCGTCGGCGAGGCTGTGCAGGGCGACCAGGCTCACGCCGGCGCCGCCGTCGGTGAACGGGAGCACCGCCAGGTGAAACCCGGGGCCGTGCTCGGCGTGCAATGGCGTCGCGGCCTGCTCGCGCAGCCAGGCGTCGAATTCCTCGCGCGGCCGGGGCGTCGCGACGATCTCGAGCTCGGAGGAGTCGGAGGGTGCGACCCAGCGGTGCCGCCCGAAGGGCAGCGGCGAGCGCTCGATGCGGCGCGCCAGCCGGCCGCGCTGCAGGTGGCGGTGGAACCGGCGCAGGCCGTCGAGGTCGATCGCGCGGTTGTACACCCACACGCACTGCCCGACGCTGGTGACTCCCGTGGCCTCCTCGAAGCGAAACAGGGTCTGGTCGAAGAGGTCGAGTACGTTGGTCATTTCGGTTGGTCCTTTCGTGAGAGGGGTGAGAGGGGTGTGTCAGCGGCTGATGACCGGTATGCCGTGGCCCGAATTCGCGTGGTCGACAACGGCATCCGTCCAGTCCGAGGTGGACTTGACGGCGTAGGCGAACGCCTGGGTCAGCGCCGCCAGGTAGCGGTGCACCGACTTGCGCGCTTGGGCGTTGTCCGGGAACGAGATCGTCGCGGTGGTCTTGTCGGTCTGACGGTTGATCCACAGGTTGATTCCGCCGTGTGACAGGTTGTCGGCGTAGGTGCCCCAGTTGGTCTCTTCGAAGAGGCCGAATGCGGGTATCTTCCGAAAGTCCATGAAGGACACCATCATTGCGCGGTGGTCGGGTGGCTCGATGCCCAACTCGAGTGGCGCCGCCAGCTCGAGCGCGCGCTCGACGGGCACGTCGGCGAGCGGCTTGGCGGCGTTGAAAGACTCCTGAGCCGCCCGGGCCGCCTCGGCGAAGGTCGCGGTGCAGATCGGCACGGTGACGGGGACCAGGCTGGCGAACCAGCCCACCGTCATCGAGTCGACGCCCGGCGTGCGGGTGTCGTACGGGGTGAAGCCGTGATACGTTGCGGCGCCGGTGAACTCGTGCTCGGCAAAGGCCGCGCAGGCCAGGACTCCCCCGCTGAACCGGGCGCCGGCCGCGTGGCAGGCGATCTCGAAGGACTCCGTGTCGGCGGCGTCGAGCAGGTCGACGGTCACGAAGGTGCCCTTGTTGCCGGCCCCGCGGTCGCCTACCGGGAGCGGGAAGGCCGGCCAGTGGCCCCCGGCGTCCCGCGCAAAGTCGATCCAGGCCTTGACCTCCGGCGAGGACAGGGTCAAGCCCGCGAGCCCGTCGCGCTGGCGCGCGGCGTAGCTGCGGTAGCTCGCCACCTGTGGGCGCGCGACGGGCTCGGCCCCGGTCTGCGACAGGTGCTGGTACATCAGGTGGACGTCGAAGAAGATCAGGCCGGCCGACATCCCGTCGATGTGCAGGTGGTCGACGCTGGCGTAGAAGGTGAAGTAGTCGGCGTGCTGGACGATGCCGAACGTGAACGAGTCCCACTCGAGGGTGCCCGGCGTGGTCGTCAAGGCGTGGGTGCGAACCTGCTCGGCGTCCAGGTAGCCGAACTCGGCGGGCACCAGATCGATGACCGTGGGGTCCTCGATCGTGCGGCGGACGATGACGCCCTCCTCGATCTGGAACCAGTCGTGGTAGGCGTCGTGACGGCGGACGTGCGCGTTGATGGTTGCCGTCATCACCGGGATGTCGCAGGTGCCCGGTATGTCCCACGCCACGACCATCAGCCGGGGCAGCTGCGCGGCCCGGCCCGCCGCGTCGTGGGCGGCCCGCAGGTGGCGAGCCCGCTGGTAAGTCGGCGCCAAGTCGCTGCGCGGCGCGGTGAGCGCCGCCGCGCGCGCGGCGGCGGAGGCCCGCCACGTGACGACCCGCCCCTCGCCCGGGTGCCACCCGTTGATGCTGCCCAGTGCGACCATTCCCCGACCCCGTTCTGTGTGCTGCCGCAATGTCGTGCCGTGGAGCGAAAGTGGCTCGCGCGAAAGTCTTTCGTGCGAGCGGCATTTCGGCTTCGCGCGGCGACCGTGCGGTCAATTCGGTTAGCTGCTGAAACCGAAATTACGGCGCGGCGCGGCCAGTGTCGCGCTTGTGGGCGATAGTCGAAATAAGCGACGATTACCCGGTTTTGCGCGTTGTGCTCAGGGGCGAGTCAGCAGCGAAGGCAGGGCCCTTCGTCGAGATCGACGTGCAAGCGAGCGGCTTCTATAGACCCGGTTGGTCGTCGATGATGCCCAGCCAGATCTGCGCCACGTCGATGGCGACCTTCTCGCTGATGAAGGCGTGCTGGGTTCCGGTGTAGATGTCGCGGAAGGCGCGCTCCAGGCGGCTGCCCTCGCGGATGGAGCTGGTGCCCGCCACCAGGTGCGCCCACTCGGCGCAGGCCCGGGCCGTGTCGGTCGCATAGACGGCGGCCACCCGCATGTCGGCGCGCAGGGCCGGTGTCAGGTCGTCGCCGGCCGCGACGGCGGCCTCGGCGGTGGTGAACGCGTCGATCACCAGCAGGCGCGCGGCGCGCCAGGCCGCGCGGTGGTGCGCCAGCCCCTTCTGGAACGTCGGGCGGCTGGCCAGCGAGGCCATGTCGCTCATCCGAAACTTCGTCGCCGCCAGCTCCTGGACGTCGTCGAGCATGCTCTTGGCGACGCCGAGCGCCCACGAGGCGTGACCGGCCGCGGTGACCGGCATCAGCCCCATCCGCGTGGCCGGTGAGCTGCCGCGGTGGGGCTCCCGGACGAACAGCTCGAAGGTGCGGCTGGACGGCACGAACACGTCCTGGACGCTGTAGTCATACGAGCCGGTCCCCTTGAGGCCCTGCACGAACCAGCCGTCGTTGAAGCTGATCTGCTCGCGCGGAATCACGGCGACGCGCATCTCCGGGAAGCCCTCGCTGATCCAACGCATTTCGCCGTTGTCCATCGGCAGGAACCCGGCCGCGACGTATTCGGAGTGGCCGATGCCCGAGCCGAAGTTCCACGCCCCCGTCACCTGGTAGCCGCCGTCGACCGCGGCGCCCTGCCCGTTGGGAAAGAACTGCCCGCCCAGCGTGACCCGGTTGTCGTGCGCCGTGAACACCTCGGCGAAGCCGTCGTCGGGCAGGTAGGCCGCGGCGGCGAACGACGACGGCAGATTGGCGATGCCGATCCACCCGAACGATCCGTCCTGCCAAGCCATTTCGATCCAGGTCTCGATCATCTCGGTGAATGACGGCTCGACGCCGCCGGCCTCGACGGGGTTGAACGACGACATCAGCCCACTGGCCCACATCTCGTCGACGATCGCCGGGGTCAGCGTGCGCGCCCTCTCGGAGTCGGCGGCTTGGGCCGCCACGAGGTCGCGCATGCCGCGGGCCAGCGAGACCACCCGGTCTTCCGTGTCGGCGATCGACGTCATTGTCGCTTCCCATCATGAAGAAAACTGATACCGGTGACCGTAGTTAATACCATCGGCTTTCAGCGTGCGTTCGGGGCGGCCCCGGCAACGCCCGGACACCCTGCGGCCGGTGTGTCCTACCGTGTGTCTGTGCGGTGGATCGTCGACGGCATGAACGTGATCGGAACTCGCCCCGACGGGTGGTGGAAGGACCGCGGCCGCGCCATGGTCGCGCTGGTGGAAAGGCTCGACCGATGGGCGGCGAGGCAGAAAGAGCAGGTGACCGTGGTGTTTGAGCGGCCGCCCGCGACCGCCATCGAATCGTCGGTGATCGAGGTCGCGTACGCCCCCAGGCCGGCCGCGAACTCCGCCGACGACCAGATCGTCCGGCTGGTCGAAGCCGACGCCCGACCGGACGAAATCCGGGTGGTGACCTCCGACAAGGGGCTGACCGATCGCGTCGCGGCCCTGGGCGCCACCGTCTGCCCCGCGGCGGGCTTCCGCGACCTGATCGACCCGCGCGGCCGATGAGCGCCGACGGCGGTGGCCCCGCGCCCAACCGGGTCTGCGAGCTCGCGAGGATCGACATCCCGATCATCCAGGCGCCGATGACCTACATCGCCGGCGCCCAGTTGGCCGCCGCGGTCTCCAGCGCCGGCGCGCTGGGGATCATCGAGACCACCTCCGAACGAGGCCGCGCCGACATCCGGCGAGTCCGCGAGCTCACCGAACGTCCGGTGGGCGCCAACATCGCGCTGCTGTTCAACCGCGATCCCGCCGTGGTGGATCTCCTTGCGGCGCATGACATCCGGTTCGTCACCACCTCGGCCGGCGACCCGTCGCTGTTCACCGAGCGGCTGCACGACGCCGGCATCACCGTGTTCCACGTGGTCGGCACCCTGGCCGCCGCCAAGAAGGCCGTCGACGCCGGCGTGGACGGGCTGGTGGTCGAGGGCGTCGAGGGCGGTGGCTTCAAGAACCGCTTCGGCGCCTCGACGATGGTGCTGCTGCCGTTGGTCGCGGCCCAGGTCGACGTGCCCATCGTGGCCGCGGGCGGCATCTGCGACGCCGCATCCATGGCCGCCGCGCTGGTCCTCGGCGCCGAGGGCGTGCAGATGGGCACCCGGTTGATGGCGTCGGCGGAGTCGCCGGTGCACGGCAACCTCAAGGAGGCGGTCGTGCGCGCCGACGAGACGGCGACCGTGCTGCTGCCCCTCGACGGGAAGCGGATGATGCGGGTGATCCGCACACCGGCAGCCGAAAAGCTCGATGCGTCCGCGTCTTTCGCGCAGGGCGCGGAGGCGCTGCAACGTGTTCAGCGGCTTTACTTCGATGGCGACATGGGTGCCAGCGTCGCCAACACCGGCCAGGTGGCCGGGCGGATCGACGACATCGCGCCGGCCGCCGACATCATCACCCGGATGTGGACCGGATGCCGCGAGGCGCTGGCCGCCACGATCGACCGGCTGGGGCCGGTTACGACGGACGGCTTCTGACGTCGAAGTCGACCCGTTCACCGTCGACCTTGGTAATGCGCATGTGCGCGGTGTAGGGCTTGCCCTCGGGGCCGGTGAAGTGGCAGTCGAACTCCTGGCCCGCCTTGGCCTCCACCCCCGACGGGCAGTGCACGTCGGTCGGGTGAAAGCCGGTCTGGCCAGAGACGACGTCGACGACGGATTGCGCCGCGCCCTCGGGCTTGACCGTGGACTTCGGGCTGCACGCCGTCAGCGTGACCAGGGTTGCGAGGAAGAAGCCCGCGAGAACGGGGGTGCTGCGGTTTGCCATCGCCCGAGGCTAACACCCGACGGCCGTGATCTACCAGCTCAGAGCCTGCAGCCGCGAGGCACTGCAAACAAGCCTCGCGGTCGTTAGTCCGTCGGGGGCTGGTAATGCGCGGCTGAGTTCCGCAGTTGCCAGATCTGCGAGGGGCACAGCAGACCAACCGCGTACGAGACCAGGTAGTTGGCCGCATTCTCGTCGTTGGGCGTCACGGCGCCCTTGACGTCGGCCATCACTTGCGCGTACGTGCCGCCGGCGGTGACCTTGGCGCAGATCCCTCGGCCGTAGCCGAGCGCGTCATTGTTCGGAAAGTTGTAGTGGCGCCGTACCGTCACGTCGTACAGATACTCCACCTCGGGCGCCGGTGCCGCGGCTACCCACGGCGCCCGCGCCAGTGGGATCGCGCCGACGGCGGCGGCGACGATCACGGCGGCGCGCCGGGCGTGACCCTTCATGGCCGCGCAGTTCGCCTATTGCGGCGGCATCGCGGGCGGTGGGTACACGCCGCGCAACACCCATGGGAGCCAGTTGATGCCGTACTCGATCTCGTCGCTGGCGTCGTAGTCGGGGCTGGGGTCGATGGGAATGTTCTGCTGCATCGCCACCACGGGTGGAGGCCCCGTCGGGGGCGCCTGCGGTGTCGGATTCGCTTGGTGGGGCTGCCCGTAGACGGCCACCACGACGGTGCGATCGCGGCTGTTTTCCGACCACACCCCGATCTGGGTGTTGGCGCAATTGGACATGATCGCGAAATCAGCGGGGTTGTTGTACCACCGGTTCAGCAGCTCGATACCGCTGATCGCGATGGCGGGGTTGATGGCCACGGTTTCGGCGACCTTGCCTTGGAAGCCCGCGGCATTCGCGCGGTCCTGCGGCATGGTCCCGTCCGAACCGACGTCGCCGTCGAGGTTTCGGTTGTTCAACACGTCGAGGGCGTGCCACTGGGCGGCCAGCTGCAGTTGCGGGTTGATCGTCACGTCGTTGGTGCAGCCCGCCTGGTGCTGAACGGTGTACACGTTGGCGACGACGCCGTCGTTGAGCCGCTTGTTGTCGGCGTGCGCGGCGGGCGCATAGAGCACTGCCCCGGCGGACACCACGAGCAGCGCGGACACCGTGTGCGGTCGATGCGGCATGTCGATTCCTCCTACCTAGACCGGGTCGAATTGCGAGATCAGCCAACGCCCGTCGACCTTGTCGAGGGTGACCCGAACGCTGGATACGGTGCTGGTCGGCGCGTCCTGGCCGACGGTGATCGACTGGTTCACGAACAGCAGAACGACGGCATGGTCGCCGGCCGCCGATACCGACGCCGCCGCCGGCACGCTCGCGACGGCAGAGATCTGCTTCTGCTTTGCTCCGGGGATCACCACATCGTGGGTCAGCTGTGTGTAGGCGTTCAGGAACGTGCCGGTCAGCCTTGTTCGTGCGGACTCGAGATCTCGTTGTGCAGTGTCGGGCCGATAGGACAGCAGCGCGATGGTGCCGTCGGTGGCGGCCTGCACGGATTCCGCACGGACCGCCGCTGCGCCGCGGGCGGTGCCGTCCCGCCACTTCACAAAGGCCGCAGCGGATCCCAACGACAGGGCGAGCCCGGGAAGCAGCGCATAAGCGGTCACCCTCGACCAGCTGACGCGACGCCACCGCGGCACGGGGCGCCCATCGCTGCCGGCTCCCTCGCCACCGGGGGGCTCGTCGGCCCCGGTTTGCGTTGGCCCGGTGGTGGTTTCGTCGACGACGGTCATTGCACAAACCCCACGTTGGAAACCTTGACCTGATCGCCGACCCTCTGCACGGTGATACGCATTCGCCACACGCGCGGAACAGGGTCTGGCTCGCCGGCATTCGACGTCCGCACGGACACCGCCACCAGTGCCTGGGCGGTGGCCGCACCCTGCGATTCCAGCCCCGCCTCGGCAACCGTTCCCACCGTGGTGGCCTTGGCCTGCTGCAGAACGTCGATGAATGGCTGCGACCGCTTGGAAAAATCGTTGTAGAACTCCCCGGTCGCGCTGTCCAGGATGCGGCGCACGTCGGCGTCGGCGCGCCGCCAATCGATGGTCGTCAAATTGAGCGCTCCCTGCCTGGCGGCTTGCAGAAACTGATCCCGCCGGGCCTGTTCTTGCTGCGACTGGTGGGCGCGAAAGCCCAACCAGCACAACAGCGTCGCCAAGCAAGCCACGGCGATCAGGCCGAAGAGCATCGCGCGCCGCGCCGCCGGCGCGGGCTTCTTCGGCCGGCCCGGGGGCGGCTCGTCGTCCGTGTCGGCGACGTCGGAATCAGTTGCGGTCGACATGATTTCCTCCTTCGACGGCCGTCAGCTTCCCGGCGGCAGCAGCATCGTTTGCCATGACTTGTCCTTGGGCGCGGTGCGGGCAAGGTCGGATCTGGTGTACTGGTGGCCGTCGGGCCCGGTGTAGGTGCCGGTGGCCGGGTCGTACTGGGCGGCGGCGAGCGGGGGTGGCTCGGGGCCGGCCGGCGGCGGGGGCGATGCGGGCGGCAACTGCGGGATGTCCTGACCGGACAGGGTGGCGTTGGGGTCGCCCTTCCAGTTGTAGCCGTCGTTGAGCGGCACGTACTCCTCGGCGCTCTCGCAGAGCTTCACGGTGGGGGCGCGTTTGCCGGGCACGGTCTCACAGGGGATGTTGCGGGCGCCGCGCACGTTGAGCGCCGAGTCCTGCGGCACCCTGCAGTACAGGTCGCCGGCCGGGCGGTTCGGGTAGTCCTCGAACGTGGGGATGCGTTGCTGCTGGGCCGGCAGGAATCCGGTGGTGCAGGGCGGCGGCAGATTCAGGTTGAGGTTGAAGCTCAGGTACTGGCCCCGGTACGCCTGCTTGGTGTTGAGATTGGCCAGGATGCCGGCCTGATCGGCGCCGATGGCCATCGGGAAGACCACCAGCAGCTGTTCGATGTCGTTCTGGTAGGTGAGCGCGACCTGACCGACGCTGACGAGGTTGGCCAACAGGATCGGCAGGGTGGGCTGCACGCGCTCGATCAGCTGCCGCACCTCCCCCAGCGCCGGACCGCCCCGCTCTAGCACGCCGCCGACCGCCGCGTCGTGCGTCCGCAACTCCGTGGTGACCGCGGCCAGGTGTGACGCCCAGCCGGCGATCGCGTCCGAGGTGCGGGTCTGCGAGTCGAGCACCGGCCGCGCCCGGTCGATGAGCGCCACCAACGGATCCAGATTCTTGCGCGCATCGATCGCCAGGTTGGACGTGCCGGTGATCAGCCGGGACAGTTCCGGGCCGAGCCCGCCGACCGCGGTGTACGACTCGTCGACGACGGTCCGCAGGTTGTCGCGGGGTATCGCCGCCAACGCGGTGTTCGCGGCGCTGAGCAGCCCGTTGATGTCGGGCGGCACCGAGGTGTCGGCCAGCGGAACGACGTCGCCGTCCTTGAGCGGACGCGATGTGGCGTTGCGGGGCAACAGTTCCACGTACGATTCGCCGATCGCCGTCTGGCTGTGCACCTCGGCTTTGAGGTCCGAGGGGATGTCGATGCCGGACTTGAGTGACAGCACGGCCTCGACGCCGGTGTCGGTGAGCCGCACCGATTCCACTCGGCCCACTTCGAAGCCGCGGTAGGTCACGTTGCCCGTGCTGTACAGCCCGCCGCTCTCCGGCAGCTGCATCGTCACCGTGTAGCGGCCGACGCCGAACAGCATGGCCGGCAACTTGACGAAGTGCAGGAACGTGACGGCCAGCACGCTGAGCGCGATCACGCTGAAGATGGCCAGTTGAACGATGACCCGTCGCTGCAGATGCATCTAGGGCCCCTGGTCCCAGTGGTACGGGGTGGTGAGCGGATTTCCGGGGGTCCCCCGGTAGCCGGCGGTGCACGGGCTGGGGAACTGGCCGACGGTGCGTCCCCACTGCAGCTCGAGCTGCGTGAGGTGGCACTCCCACCGGGTCCCGGTGAGTAACCCTTGGTCGATGCGGCTGAGGGTGAGGTCGACGATCGCGGTCAGGTTGGCGTAGTCGCCGCGTTGGAAATTCTCGAATGTCTCGTTGGGGAATGGGAAGGTGGCCAGCAGGGATAGCGACCGGGTCAGGCTGGGCCCGGCATTGGCGAGCGACTCGAGCACCGGGCCGACTTGCCGCAATTCCTTGACCAGGTTGACCTTGGTCTTGTCGACCGAGTCGACCGTCAGGGCACTGAATTTGCTCAACTGATCGGCCGCGTCGACGAGCTTGTCCCGCTCGTCGTTCAGCACCGCCAGCGCGTCGGGGATGGTCGCCAGGGCGTGATCGAGCACCGGTTGCTGGGCGGCGAACTTTCCGACGAGGTTGTTCAGGCTGTCGGTGGCCGCGATGATGTCACCGGACTGGTCGTTGAGGAACGCGGCGAATTTGTCGAGCTGTCCGATCAGGCTGCGCAGGTCCTGCTCGCGGCCGCGGAAGGCGGTGCTGAAAGCCGCTGTGATGTCTTCTATTTGGCCCAGCCCGCCGCCGTTGAGCACAAGTGACAACGCCGCCAACGTCTGCTCGGTGCTCGGGTATGCACCACCGTGCGACAGCGGAATGACGGAGCCCTGACGCAGCTTGCCTTGCGGCGCTTCGCCTTTGGGACGCCCGAGTTCAATGTGGTAAGAGCCCAGCAGGCTGGTGGTTCCGATCTTGGCGGTGGCGTTGGCAGGCAAGTTCACATCGCCGTTGAGCTGCATCGTCACCAATGCGTGCCAGCCCTGGCGCTCGATTTTCGTGACGTGGCCGACCGTGACGTCGGCGACGCGCACCCGCGAGTTCTGCTGAATGTTGTTGACGTCCGGCATCTGTGCCTGGATCGCGTAGGAGCCGGGGCCGTTGCCCTGGGTGCCCGGCAGCGGCAGCGAATTGAGCCCGCGCCAGCCGCAGCCCGATGCCCCGGCCACGGCCATGGCCATCACCAGGCTCGCCGCCCAGCGGCGCCGGCCGGTTCGCATCAGCCACCTCCCGGCGGCATCATCATGCCGCGCAGGCCGGCCGCGGGGTCGGTGCTTGTCGGCGCGGGCGGCCCGGGCGGCCCGTTTGTGGCCGGCGGAACGTAGTCGGGCCGCATCCAGTCCTCGCTGTAGGTGATCTCGTTGGGCCTGGCCTGCGCCCCGACGAACAGGTTTTCCCCGATCGGCGGGAAGTTGTACTGGCGGTTCTTGACTATCGGCGCCATGTACTGCGCGCAGAGCTTCGCCGCCTGCTCGCCGCCCAACCGGGAGGCGGCCTGGATCGCGCCGCACAAAAACGCGATCGGGTTGGCCATGTTGGTGCCGGCGAGGGCACCGGTCAGCGCGCCGTTGGCCGGTTCGAAGATGTTGTTGAAGTTCTGCAACACGGTCGGGCTGATGTGCAGCGTCTGCTTGATCTCGTCGAGGCTGTCGACCAACACCTTGCTGATCGACGTCAGCTTGTCGGATGCGGTGCCGATCGCCTCACGATTGTCGGCGGCGAAGCTCTGCACGTCGGCCACGACCGCGTTGAGGTCCTCGGCGGCCCGTCCGACTTTGTGGGGATCGTCGGCCAGCACCGACGACACCGCGGCCAGGTTGTGGTTGAGCTGCTCGAGCAGGTCTGCGCTGTCGTGCAGCGCCGTCACCAGCGTCGACAGGTTCTTCAGGGTGGAGAAGATGTCCTTGCTGTGGTCGCCGAGCGCGGACACCGCCTGCGACAGCTTGACGATGGCGTCCCGGATGGTGGGGCCTTGCCCGCGCAGGTTGTCGGCGGCGGTGTTGATGAGGGCGCCCAGCGTGCTGACGCCGCCCGGCTGGGTGGGTTTGAGCAATTCGGTGAGCCGCTGAAGTTGCGCCCGCAAGTCGTCCCACTCGACCGGGACCGCGGTGCGATCCTGCGGGATGACGGCGCCGTCGGCCATCACCGGCCCGCCGGCGTAGGGCGGGGTGAGCTGGATCGCTCGGCCGGTCACCAGCTGCGGTGACAGAATCGCCGCCTTGGCATCGGCGGGGACCTTGTGCCTGCGATCGATCCAGAACGAGATCTTGGACCGCAGCGGTTGCGGTTCGATTTTGACGATCTTGCCCACCGGGACGCCCCGGATGCGCACGTCGTCACCGGCGAACACGCCGTTGCTGTTGTCGAAATAGGCGACCACGGTTGTTCGGGCGGTGTCGCCGGGGCTCCCCATCGCGACGATCACTCCCGCCACCAGCACCAGGGCCAGCGCGGTCGCCAGCACCGACCTTGCGCGGCGCAGCCGGGCGGTCACGGGTGCTCCCCGGATTGCGCTGCGGGCGGCCCGGGCGGCGGTCCGCCCGCCGGCGGGGCCGGCGGCGGCACCCGGTAGGGGTAGCAGCCGGGGCCCGGCAGCAGCACCGCGGGCGCGCCGCACGGATGATCGCCGGGATTGCCGGTGATCGCGTCGGGCAGATTCAGGCGCGGCTCGCCGCCCTGCCCCGTGCGCGGGAACGGCATCGGCAACGGTGGTGTCCCGGGTTGACCGGTTGGCGGGTCGGTCAGCTGCGACGGCAGCAGCGTGGCCGGGTCCAGCCCCAGATCCGAAAACGCTGCGCTGATGAACGGTTGCACGAACTGGCCCGGCAGCAAATTCACCACGTACGCCTTGAAGAAGGGGCCCGACGACAGCGACTCGCCCAGCGACATGACATAGCTGTTGATCAACGGGATCGCCTTCTGCACACGCTCTTTGCGGTTTTCGACGATCGTCAACACCCCGTTGAGCTTGTCCAGCGCCGGCCGCAGCTGCTGTCGGTTCTCGGTGATGAAGCCCTGCAGTTGCCGCGATACCCCGGAGATATTCGCCCAGATCTGATCCAGGGCGGCGCTCTGGGTCCGCAGCTGGCCCAGCAGGGCCGTGGTGTCCCGTACCAGGCTCACGACCTGGTCGGTGCGCCTGGCCAGCACCCCCGTCGCTTTCGCGGCGTTGTCGAGCAGGCTGCGCAGTTGCTCGTCACGCTGGTCGAGTGTTTGCGCGAGCCGAGCCACCCCTTTCATCGCGTTGCGGAAATCCGCCGGTGTATCGGCAAAGGTTTGCGCCACGGTGTCCAGCGATGCCGACAACCGGTCGGTGTTCAATCCGCTGATCGTGCTGGCCAAGTCGCCCAGCGCGTCGGGCAGCTGATAGGGCGACATCGTCCGCTCGATCGGGATGGGTTTGTCGAGCCGGCCCTCGCCACGCGGCATGACGTCAAGGAACTTGCTGCCCAACAGGCCTTTGGTCTTGATCGCCGCCTCGGTGCGGTCGCCGAGCCGGACGTTGTCGTGAATCTTGAACTTGACCAGCACGCCGGGACCGTCGAGTTCGATGCTGGATACCTTGCCCACCGGGTAGCCGGAGACTTCGACGGTGTTGTCGGCCCGCAGCCCGCCCGCGTCGGCGAAATACGCAGCGACGCTGGTGCCCTGATCGAAAAAAGGCAGCTTCTGGTATTCCAGCGCCGCCGTCACCATCCCCGCCACCGTCACAATGCCCACGGTGCCGATGATCATCGGGTTGCGTTCCGCGAAGAATTTCATTTCGGCGCGCATCGTCCCGTGGCCTGGCCCGCCACCTTGATGTACACGGGCTGTCCGCCCTTGCCGTTGACCTTGAGCACGACATCGCAGAGGTAGAAGGCGAAAAAGTCCCCGTACATGCCCTGACGGACCAGGGCCTGGTATTTGTCGGGCAGCGTGTTGAGCAGATTGTCGAGATACTCGCGGTCGGCGAGCGCGGTCTCCGCCACCCGATCGGTCTCGTGAACCACCTTCGTCAACGGCGCCCGCGCTTGGGACAACAGGTCGGCGACCGAGCCGGCGGCGGCGTTGGTGTACGCCACCGCGTTGGAGACGTCGGTCTTGCGTTCCGCGAGCCCGTGGACCAACTCCGCAAGTGAGGTGACCGCTTTGTCCAACCGATCGCTTTGTCCCCCAAGCGAACCCAGCACCACGTTGAGGTTGTTGACCACCTGCCCGATGAGCTGATCGCGGTCCGCCAGTGTGTTGGTCACCGCCGCCGCCTCTTCCAGAAACGAGCCGATCGTCGCGCCCTGCCCCTGGAATACCTGCAGCAACTGCTCGCTCAATGCGTTGACCTGGTCGGGGTTCAGCGCGCGGAACAGCGGCTTGAAGCCACCGATCAGGGCATCCAGATCCAGGGCCGGCTTGGTGCGAGCCAGCGGAATCGTCTGTCCGGGAACGAGTTTGGTCAGCGCGCCGCTCCCCTCCTCCAGCGCCAGGTAGCGGTCGCCGAACAGGTTGTCGTAGCGGATCACCGCCTGGGTCCCTTGCGTGAGGGTGACCGAATCGTCGGCGGTGAACTCAACCCGCACCGTCGCGTCCGGGTTGATGGAGATCTTCTCGACCTTGCCGACCTCGACGCCGGCGATCCGGACCAGCTTGCCCTCCCTGAGGTTCGACACGTTGGTGAACTCGGCGTAGTACGTCTTGCCCTGCCCGAATCGCACTTCCCCGAAGACGGCAACCAGCAGGGCCGCGGTCAGCAGGCAAATCGTCAGGAAGACGCCGAAGCGCACCACGACGCCTCTGAGGTTGTCCTGCATGATCTTCTCCTGTTTGCCGGTTGTTCTCGGTCACGCGGGAGGGGTCAGGGGCCCGCAGCCGCGGGCGGGCCGGGCTCGCCCGGCGGCGGCGCCGGTGGCACCCCGGGCCAGAGCGGCACCCCGCCCGGTCCGTACAGCGCCGCGCCGTACGGTGGCCCGCCAGGGTTCGGCCCGATCGCCGGACCGGGTATGCATGCGCGGATCGAAGGCGGCCTGGGCTCGGCGCGGGTAACCGGGAAGTAGTCAGCCCAGCACGGATGTCCGATGCCCGGGTTCGGGCGGATGTCGAGCCCGGTTCCCCACCCGGTGTTGGTGACAAGCTCGCGCACCGGGAAGTTCTTGCTGGCATCCGGCAGCGACCCGCATCCCGGCTTTCCGCCCGGCCCGCCTTTGGCCGCGACCAGTGGCAGGTTGTCGGGGGTGACGTAAGGGTCGTTCCCCAGCAACAGCGCGACGTCGAGTTGCAGCGTCCGGCCATCGGCACCGCCCCAGGCCGAGTAGCCCCCGTTGTCGAGATACCACTTGGTGCCCTGCAGGAAGCAGGTGTACTCGGGGTTGTATTTGAGTAGCAGCTCCGTGGTGGGCTCGAGGGTGTTGACCGACGCGACGAGGTTGTCCCTGCTGTAGCCGAGCAAATTGGTCCCGGTGATGGACAAGCCGATGACGTTGAGCAGCAACGCATCCAGCTGTGTCGAATGGTTGACGACGGTGGTGCTGGTCGTGCTGGCGGCGTTGAGGATCGTCAGGATGTCCTGGGCGGCCGCACCGTAGGTCTCGTTGAACTTGGTGAGGGATCGCCAATCCTGGCGGATGGTCTCGCTGCGCGCGTTGAGTGCCGCCAACACCTGGTTGAGGTCGGTGGTGGCCTGGCCTATCCGCTCACCCTGCCCGCGGACGCCGTCGGCCACCGCGGTCAGCACCGCGTTCAGCTTGAGCGGATCGATCATGTCGAGCAGGTCCACGACGTTTTGGAAGACGGTATTGATCTCGGTACTCACGTTCTTCGAGTGCAATTCCGCCCCGGCGGAAAGCCGTGCGCGACTTGGGTCGTGCGGTATCACCAGGTCGACGAACTTCGCGCCGAACGCGGTGGTGGCGCTGATCTGTGCCTCGACATTGGCTGGGATGTACCGGATTTGGTCGGGGTCGATCTCCAGCCGCAAACGCGTCCCGTTCCGGTCGTCCCCGATCTGGCTGACCCGGCCGACCTGCACGCCGCGCAGCATGACCTTCGCGCCGGCGTCCATCACCAGCCCGGAGCGGTCGGCGGTCAGCGTGACCGGCACATAGGACCGGAGGGTGCCGTTGAACGACACCGCCGTCACCAGGACAACAACCCCGATCGTCGCGAACAGCATCAGCGTCCACCAGCCGTCGTGTAGACGCTGCCTGCCCCGACCGCGACTCATGCCACTAGCTCGCCAGGTGGAAGTTCGGGGACTGGCCATAGATGGCGAGGGTCATCACGACGATCGCGATCGACGCGACGACCATCGAGGCGCGTACGGCCCGGCCGACTGCCTCGCCGACCCCCGCCGGACCGCCGCGCGCCGTGTACCCGTAGTAGGTGCACAACAACATGATCATCAGGGCGACCACGACGACTTCGAACGACGACCAGAGCACGTCGCTAGGACGAAGGAACGTGTTGAAGTAGTGGTCATAGACGCCGGACCCCTGCCCGTAGATCGCGGTGGTCCCGATCCGGGCGGCCAGGTACGCCGTCATGAGGCCGACGCAAAACAGCGGTACGGCCACCACGACTCCGGCCAGCACCCGGGTGCTCGCCAGGTAGCTGATGCTGCGGATGCCGATGACCTCGAGCGCGTCGATTTCCTCGTTGATCCGCATCGCCCCCACCTGCGCGGTGGTGCCGGCCCCGACGGTCGCCGCGAGCGCAACCATCACCGTCCCCGGTTGGATTTCCCGAGTGTTGAAGAAGGCGGACGCGAAGCCCGTCAGGGCCTCCACCCCGACGGAGGCGAATTGGTTGTAGCCCTGCACCGCCACGATCGCGCCGGTGGTCATCGCCAAGAAGCCGACGATGACGACCGTGCCGCCGATCACGGCGAGCGTTCCGACCCCCAGCCCCATCTGCGCGATCACCCGCAGCAGCTCGCTTCGGTAGTGCATGATCGCATCGGGAATCCCGGCCAGCGTGTCGATGTAGAACCGCATCTGCGATCCCATCCGATTCCATTCGCCTGCAATGGTTTTCGTGAGCGTCACGGGTTCACCTCACGACACCATCAGCGGCATGCCGACGGCGGTGACAATGATGTTGATGACGAACAAGACGATGAAGGCAAAAACCACGGTTTCGTTGACCGCCCTGCCGACGCCGGCCGGACCGCCGCCGACAGACATGCCCTTGTAACAGGCGATCAACCCGGCCATCAGCCCGAACAGCGTTGCCTTGATCATCGAAATGATGACGTCGATGGTGTGGGTGAGTGTGGTCAGGCCCGTCACCCACGCACCCGCCGAGACGTGCATGAGAAACACCGAGCAGAAAAACGCGCCGATGAGGCCTGTCGCCGTCACCACCGAGCTGAGGGCCAGCGAGACCGTCGTCGCCGCCAGGACGCGCGGAACCGCCAGCGCTTGAATCGGATTGATGCCCATGACTCGCAGCGCGTCGAGTTCCTCGCGAATGGTCCGCGCACCCAGATCCGCGCACATGGCGGTGGAGCCCGCCCCCGCGACAACTAAGACCGTGACGATCGGGGCGCTCTGGTCCACCGTGAAGATCGCGCACCCCGTGCCGGAGAAGTCCGCCGCCCCGATGTCGGTCAGCAGGACGTTGAACAGGAAACCGGAGATGACCGCCCACGGAATCGTCATCAATATCCCGGGCACCGTAGAGACCCGCGCGACGAACCAACACTGAAACAGGTACTCGCGCCAGGCGAACGGTGGCCTGAGCATGGACGCGAAGGTGTCGAGGGTCATCGCGAAGAAGTCGCCCATCGCGCGGACCGGCTTCGCCGCTTGATCGACCACCATCACCATCGCGCTGCGCACCACCTCGAGTTGCTCACGCTGGCCCCCCGGACAGGTCGATGTGGACGAGTGACATCCGCGAGGGTACGCGGCACCCGGGCCTCATGTCCATAGCCGATACGCATATTTATGCTGTAGCGCATGGCAAATAGCGAAGCAAATAGCCACTTATGTGTCATGATGTATCTTGCTAGTACTGCTAGTGGGTCGAATCTATGCTCCGTTCGTGACGGGCTGGAGGAGGTATTGGCTGATGTATTTGGGTAGTCCGAGCCGAAGGGGATCCATACGGAAATGACCGACACCAAGGACACCAGCGAGAGGCTCGTTCGCGACTTTCTCGGATCCTGGCAGGCGCGCACCCTCGACACCATCTGCAGCGGCTTCGCCGACAACGCGGTGTACCACAACGTGCCGGTCGAGCCGATCGAGGGCATTGCCGGCATCCGAGCGATATTCCGGGCGTTCTTGGACGCGTTCTCTGATGCCAGGCTGGACATCGTCACGCTGGCCGCCGAGCCCGGCCGGGTGTTGGTCGAGCGCGTCGATTACTTCACGATGAACGACGGCCGCAAAGTCGTGCTGCCCGTGACCGGCGTGTTCGAGGTTCAGAACGGCAAGATAACCCGGTTCAGCGACTACTTTGATCTGGCGGACTTCGAGCGACAAAGCGGGATGAAGCTGTAGACGATGGGTATGGCGGGATGGGTAACTCCGGTGCGCACAAAGGGGGTTCGACTCGATGGGGACCATGAAGGCTCTGGCCCAACCCGCTAGGCGCCGGCCGAAGGACCGTAAGCAACAGATTCTGGAACAGGCCGTCGGGCTCTTCATCGAGCGTGGCTTCCATTCGGTCAAATTGGAGGACATCGCCGAGGCCGCAGGCGTCACCGCACGCGCGCTGTACCGCCACTACGACAACAAGCAGGCCTTGCTCGCCGAAGCGATCCGAACCGGTCAGGACCAGTACCAAAGCGCGCGCCGCCTCACCGACGGGGAGACGGAGCCGACGGCCCGCCCGCTGAGCGTCGACCTGCCGGACCTGATCGCGGCGGCCGTCGCGTCTCGGGCCCTGACGGTGCTGTGGCAGCGCGAGGCCCGCTACCTGAACGAGGCCGACCGTGCGGAGGTGCGGCGCCGCATCAACGCGATCGTTGCCGGCATGCGCGACAGCGTCCTGCTGGAGGTGCCGGGCCTGAGCCCGCCGCATTCGGAGCTGCGGGCGTGGGCGGTGTCGAGCACGCTGACCAGCCTGGGCAGGCACAATCTGACTCTGCCGGCCGACGAACTCAAAGACCGTCTCTACCAAGCCTGCATGGCCGCGGCCAAGACGCCCCCCAAGTGCGGGTTGGCGCCCCTCCCGCCTACCGCTGCCGCTTCAGACACAGAAGGCGTGCTGTTCTCCCGCTACGAGACCCTGTTGGCGGCGGGCGCGCGCCTGTTCCGGGCACGGGGCTATCCGGCGGTCAGCACCAGCGAGATCGGGAAGGGAGCCGGGATCGCGGGACCCGGGCTGTATCGGTCGTTTCCCTCCAAACAGGCAATCCTCGACGCGCTCATCAGGCGCCTCGACGAGTGGTGGAGCCTTGAATGCATCCGCGCACTGCGCACGAATCCCGAGCCCGCACAACGCCTTCGCCGGCTGGTCGAAGGTCACGTGCGAATCAGCCTGGACGCTCCGGACCTGGTTGCCGTTTCCGTCACCGAACTTTCGCACGCGTCCGCCGAAGTGCGCGACGGGTACCTGAGAAATCAATCGGACCGCGAGGCCGTGTGGATCGAGCAGATCACCAAGCTGGTCCCGGCGACGACGGCCGCCGAGGGGCGACTTCTGGTCGCGGCGGCGATCAGTTTCATCGAAGACGTCGCTCGCACATGGCATCTCACCCGCTTCGCCGGGGTCGCGGACGAGATCACCGCCATCGCACTGTCAATCTTGACCAGCCGGTCCTGACCGGCGGCCGCGCTATGCGGCGCCGGGACTCTCGCCGTCGTCGTCGTCGGGGTGGAGGAGTTTTTCGGGATGGTGGTAGGTGTTGGTGCGGGGTTGGCCGCGGTCGAGGTGCGGCGGCGGAATCCACTCCGTCTCCCCGCGGGCGTTGGTGCGGGTGGTCCAGCCTTGTTCGGCGAGTCGGTTGTCGGGTCCGCAGGCCAGGGTGAGGTCGTCGATGTCGGTGCGGCGGGTGGCCGCCCAGCCTTTGATGTGGTGGACCTGGCTGTGGTAGGCGGGGGCGTCGCAGCCGGGTTTGGTGCAGCCGCGTTCTTTGC
>NZ_LZIS01000094.1 GCF_001667015.1 Mycobacterium sp. E3198
CGCGCGGCTGGCCAAGGACCAGGGCGTGCCCATCTCGACGATCTCGTTCGGCACCAAAGGCGGCGAGATCGAGATGAACGGGCAGCGGGTCGCCGTTCCCGTCTCGACCGACCAGATGAAAAAGATCGCCCAGCTCTCCGGCGGGCAGTCCTACACCGCGACCAACATCGCCGAGCTCAACAAGAGCTACAACGCCATCGAGAACGACATCGGGTTTCGCACGGTGCCCGGACCCGGCAGCGCCGGGTGGCTGCGCCTGGGCGTCGTCGCCGCGCTCATCGCCGCGGCGCTGGCCCTGTTGATCAACCGGCGGCTGCCGACCTGATCGCCCACCCGATCGCCGCCCTGATCGCCTAGGAGGGCAACCGGCTGTTGAGCGCGAGACCGGCCAGGATGGCGCCGGCCAGGACCACCGCCCCGAGCAGCATCCAGGCGAGGCTGGCGTCGCCCTTCACCGTCTCGTAGCCGATCTGGCGCTGCAGCGTCGAATAGACGCTTTCCAACGATTGCAGGCTGTCGGCGTGGAACGCCTCGCCGTCGGTGATCTTGGTGATCTCCTGCAACGTCTGGTCGTCGACGGGGACCGGGATGGTGGCGCCCTCGTAGTCGACGGTGCCGTAGGGCGTGCCGAAGGAAATCGTCGAGATCTGCACCTCCTCGGCCTTCGCGGCGCGCGCCGCGGTGAACGCGCCCTGCGGGGCGTTGGGGTCCAGCGGCACGTTCTCGGCGCCGTCGGACTCCAGCACGATGCGCGCGGGGGGCGGCCCGTCGCCGCCGCCCAGCACCGAGCCGACGGTGGCGATCGCCTGCAGCGCGGTGAAGAGGCCCTCCCCCGTCGCCGTTTTCGGCGCCGGCTTGAGGCCGTCGATCGCCGCCTTGACGGCCTGGCGGTTCGTCGTCGGCGACACCAGCAGCGAGGCGTTGGCCGCGAACTCCACCAGTCCCAGGTTGATGGCCGGCGTCAGCTCGTCGGCGAATTTCTTGCCCGCCTCCTGCTCGGCCGCTTTGAGCCGGTTGGGTTCGACGTCGGTGGCGCGCATGGAGTTCGACATGTCGATGACGAGCACGACGCAGGCGCGGTTG
>NZ_LZIS01000095.1 GCF_001667015.1 Mycobacterium sp. E3198
GGTGGGAGGGTTTCGGAGTTCATCTGCCACGCGAGCAGCACCTCGTGCGACATGGCCTTGCTCAACGAGATGGAGCTGCCGTAGCGCTGCGCGGGCGTCGCCTCCTCGGCGATGTCCAACGCTTCGAAGGCGACGTGCAGCCCGTCGTCGTGCTGCACTCCCGCGGCTGCCAGGACGTCGGCCAGCCGGACGCCCCGCCACCGCGCGGTGGAGATCGCCCCGTGCGCCCAGGGCTCTTTCCCGGGTATGGGCCGCACCCGCAGCAGCTCGGCGCGCCGATTGCCGGCGCAGGCCAGCGTCGCCACCACCTCGTGTTGCTCGAATTCGGTGGTCAGCTGCTCATAGGTCAGGCTGAGCGGCCTGTCCACCCGCCCGTTCACCACCAGTTGCCAGTCCTGCGGCGCGGTCGCGGGGAACCGACCGTGATTGCGGGCGTAGAACGCGTCGATCGGGGTGATGCCGCCGTCGGCCAGCGCCGCCCACGGCGGTCCGGTGCGGGTGGTGGTGCCCGGCTACATCGGTGCGCGCAGCGTCAAGTGGATCTCCGCCATCACCGTGCAAGCGGGCCCCTCGGAGAACTACTTCCAATCGCGCGACTACCGCATCCTGCCGCCGGACGCCGACCCCGACGCGGTCGCCGCGGGCGAGGGCATCCCGCTGTCGTCCCTGGCGCTCAACTGCGACATCCTCGACCCCACCGACGACGACCGGGTGCCGCGCGGTCAGTTGACCATCCGCGGCTACGGCATCGCCGGCGACGGCCGCAGCGTCGAGCGCGTCGACGTATCGCTCGATGACGGGCTCACCTGGCGGCAAGCCGATCTGCATCCGGCGCCCAGTCAGTGGTCATGGCGACCGTGGTCGCTGGTCGTCGACGTGGCGCCGGGACCGTTGCGCATCACCGCCCGCGCCTGGGACGAGGCCGGCGCCGCACAGCCGGAATCCGCGGCGTCGCTGTGGAACCCGCGGGGCTACGGCAACAATGCGTGGGCGCGCGTCGCGTTGAGCGTGCACTGAGCGAGTTGGCTAGGTCCCGTTGGACTTCTTCAGGTGCGCGATCTCGCCTCCCCATACCGATTGGGCGCCCGCATCACCGGTCCGGTAGACCTGCACGATCGACGAGACGCTCACGGCGAGAACGATAATCGCGACGACGACCTGGGCGGTCACCCGGCGCTTGTCGGATCGGCGTTCGATGAAACGCAGTACGACCAGCCCGACTGCGACCACCAGCAGGGCGGCGGCGAAGTACACCATCGTGCTGCCGCGCTCGGCATGTTCCTGCAGGATCGGGCTGGGCTTCTTCCTCAGGTCATAGAGCCATTCGCCGGCGTTGGCGGTGATGGGCGTGATCACCATTGTGGCGACGGCCATCAGCAGCGTCAGCCACAGCAGCTGGCCCCGCCGGGCGGCCGGCCACAAACCGCAGGCGATTTCCAGCAGGGCCGTGAGCGGCACGAACACCACCACGATGTGCAGCAACAACGCATGCGCCGGAAGGCCGTTGACGACGTTCATGAACCCCCTCGGGTGATCGCGATGGGCACCCGGGTCAGCCGCCGAGGCCCTTCTTTACGGCCGCCTGTTGCTTCTGGGCCACGTCGGTGACGAACTCCTGCGGTGGCAGCGAGTCGACCGGTCCGTCGAACTCCAGCGTGACGAATGCCCGGCCCTCGGTGAAAAGCAAGATCAGGACACCCTTCGAGTTGTCCGGCGAGTTACCGGTCAGGGTCGTTCCGCCGGTTCCGACGTTGAATGGCTCGCTCTTCGGATTCTTGACGTTGTCGCCCTGAGCGCCCTTGGCAGCGTTCAGCGCGTTCGTGGCGGCCGCCGGGTCCGGGAAAACCTGGATGGTGTCCTTGATGACGTGGCTGTTGTCCTGGGTGCTGAAGACCGTCGCGACGCCCGGCTGGCCGTTGGGGTTGTTCGTCGGCGGGCTGCCCGTGAACTGGATCGGTGCGTCGATGTCGGTCGCCTGGATCAACAGCGAGGCGTAGTCGGCGCCTTGCGCCGGCGCCGACGGTTTCGGAGCCGAGCTGCTGGTATTCGTCCCGGGGCTGGATGACCCCGATTGCGACGTCGGGGAGGTCGACGGAGCCGGCTTACTGCCGCAACCGGCCACCGACACCGAGAGCGCCGTCGCCGCCGCGAGGCCCGCGATCACCGTCCGAGAAACCCTCATCGCATCGCGCTCCTTCCAGGCTGACTCCGGCGACACAGTCGACTCGTTTCCGAATCGCACAGTACATCGCCCGGAGCCGCCGAAGGTGGCGGCGCGAGGGAGTCAATCCAGTTGGTCGCGCAGGCAGCGCAGCGTGTTGGCCAAGATGCGAGAGACCTGCATCTGCGAGACGCCGATTCGCTCGGCGATCTGGCTTTGGGTCATCGATTCGAAGAACCGCATGTGCAGCACCTGGCGTTCCCGCTCGGGGAGCGCACCCACCAGTGCGCGCACCGCCTCGCGGTTGGTGATGTGGTCGATTTGCGGATCGTTGTCGCCCACCGCGTCCGCCACCGATCGCGGTTTGCCCGAGTCGTCGGCGCCGAGGGGCGCGTCCAGCGAGTCGAGCCGGTAGGCGTCGCCCGCGACGAGGCATTCGACGATTTCCTCCCGCGGGACTTCCAGCACCTGAGCCAGCTCGCCGGCAGTGGGCGCGCGACCCAGCCGTTGCGCCAAATCGCTTGTCGTCCTGCTGATTTGGACATGCAGCTCGCGAAGCCGGCGCGGCACACGCATGCCCCAGCTGTAGTCGCGGAAGTAACGCCGAACCTCGCCCATCATGGTGGGAACCGCGAATCCGATGAAGCTGGGCCCTTTGTCGGGGTCAAATCGGTTGACGGCGTTCATCAACCCAAGGCGGGCGACCTGAATCAGGTCGTCGAGACCTTCGCCGCGGCGGGCGAAGTGGCTGGCCACATGGTCGGCCAGGGGCAGGCATCGGGCAACGATGCGTTCGCGTTGTCGGCGGTACTCGTGAGACTCACCCGGCATCCGGCGCAGCGCAACGAACATCTCGACAACGTCGTCGTATGAATCGTCAGTGTTGGTTGATCGGGTGGGGCGGGGTGCAGTCGCGACGTCGGTCATCGGCTGAATCGCGTCGAGCCGACGCAACTCGCAGTGAAAAGATAAGCGCACGAATGGATTTGCATGGGGCCCACTTCCTATGGGTCACGTGCGGCAGGGCATCGCAACTATGCGTACAGTCGCCTCCGCCGCACTTGTATCCGCAGGACGGGTCGATGATCAGCGCACGAAACAACAACGGGAAATGGGTGACAGTGCTGATGTCGCCGAAGCCACGTCAAGCCCAGAGCCCGAGGGCTGATTGACCGCTTTGAGCTAAACGGCGACAGGTCCAGATCGGATCTCATCCGTGACTATACGCCTCATCGCACGAACACGCGATTTCGCTCCCATAACGGCGCGAGGGCGGGCTTCGCTGACCGGGAGTCCTCGAGAACGTCCGCCGCTGGTCTGCTACGGGTTTCTGTTTCGGTCCTCGCCTGAGTACCGTTCGCCCCATGGATCTGCTGGGCGGCCGCGGTGTGGTGGTCTCCGGCGGCAGCCGCGGTATCGGGCGCGCGGTGACCGAACTGATGTGCGAGCTCGGCGCCGGCGTCGTCGTCAACGGCCGCGACGCCGATGCCGTGGGGGAGACCGTCGCGGTGATCGCGGCCTCCGGCGGCCGCATCACCCCGGTGGTCGGCGCCGCGGACGACGAACGGGTGGCCGGCGCGCTGATCGACGAATGCCTGAACACTTTCGGGCGGTTCGACGCCCTGATCAATTGCGCCGGGATCGCCGAGCCGCCCGGCTCGTCGATCCTCAACATCTCGCCGGCGGACTTCGACCACCTGATCAGCGCGCACCTGGGTACGGCGTTTCACACCAGCCAGGTCGCGGCCCGCGTCATGGCCGCCCAAGGACACGGAGCGATCATCAACACCGGTTCGGTGGCCTTTCTCGGCGACTACGGCGGAACCGGCTACCCCGCGGGCAAAGGCGCCGTCAACGGGCTGACGATGGCCATCGCTGCGGAGCTGAAGCCCTATGGGGTGCGGGCGAACGTGGTGTGTCCCGGCGCGCGGACGCGCCTGTCCACCGGGGCCGAGTACGAACAACACATCGCGGACCTCCACCGCCGCGGATTGCTCGACGAGATGACGATGCGCGCCTCGCTGGACAGTGCGCCGGCCACTTTCGTGGCCCCGCTTTACGCCTATCTCGCCAGCGGGTTGTCACGCGACGTGACGGGTCAAATCTTCGTCGCCGCAGGCGGATTCGTCGGCAGCTTCGATCGGCCGGCGCCGCGCGTGCTGGCGTATCGCGACCATCACACCGCCGAACCCTGGTCCGTCGAGGACCTGCACAAAATGATCGGCCTGCCCGCACCCGGCTGACCGGCGCGCGAGCGCGTGAACCGATCGGCCGGCGGTTACGTATCCACTGGAGTGACGAGCGGCGGGGCCCTTCGGATCCTGGTTATCGGCGCGGGCGTGAGCGGCATTTCCATCGCGCGGGGACTGCTGCGGGACGGCCATGACGTCACGGTTTTCGAACAGCGCGCCGACACCCGCGCCGGCGGTGGCGCGGTGACCGTCTGGCCCAATGGCGCGGCGGTGTTGCGGCAGCTGGGCGTCGACATGGACGGGGCCGGCCAGCCGCTTTCCCGCGTGCGCGTCCAGACATCTCGGGGACGCCGGCTCGCCACCTTGGACGTGACCGCGATGGCGGACCGGCTGGGCGAACCCGTTCGAATGGTCCCCCGTCGCCTCCTGTTGGATCGGTTGTCGGACGGCTTCCCAGTCGATCGCATCCGGTGCAACGCGCGAGCGGTGGAGGTCGCCCCGGCGCCCGGTGGCGCGGAAGTCCGATTCGAAGACGGCAGCGTGGCCCGCGGCGACGTGGTGATCGGTGCCGATGGTTTGCACTCGATCCTGCGCGATGTCCTCGGCGCGCCCGCCGCCGAGCCAACCGGCTGGTGCAGCTGGCAGGGCCTCGCGGCCGTTCCGGAGGTCACCGACTCGCGCGTGGCGATGATCGCCATCGGTGCAGGGGGGAACGTCGGCGTGTGGCCGGCGGGCGGTTGCGAAGTGCAGTGGTGGTTCGACTTGCCGTGGTCGCACGACTTCGTCAGGCCGCCGCGCCCGCTCGAGCTGCTTCGGTCCAATTTCACCGGCTGGTCCGACATTGTCGACCTCGTCCTGGGCCGACTCACCGACGACGACCTGACGGGCTCGCCGTATCCGCATTTCCGGCACCCCGTTGCCGCCGCCCTGCCCGCTGGTCCGCTGACGTTGCTCGGCGACGCGGCCCACACCATGCCGCCCACCCTCGCCCAGGGAACCAACCAGGCGCTGCTCGACACCATGGTGTTGTGCAAGGCGCTGTCGCAGGTCCGCAACGAGGGCAGGCAGATTTCCCGCGCGCTGCGCCGGTATGAGCAGACCCGGCGACGCCGCGTCGCGGCCGTGTCACGGGTGGCGGCGCTGCAGGTGGCCCACGGCGAGTCCGTGCTGCGGCCCGCGGCGTTGATCCCCGACCGGCTACATACCCGGTTGCTGACCGCGTTCCTGGGCGCGACGAGTCACCGCCGGATGTCGGCGGAGATCGATCGGGGCCTCGCCGCCGCAACCCCTGTCCCGGCGGTGCGCCCGTGAGCGCGACTCCCGTCCTCACCACCGTGCGTCACGCCGACGGTCCCGTCCGGGTGCGCGGGGACCTCGACGCGCCGTCGCGCAAACGATGGCTCGTCAAGTGGTGCGTGCTGGCCGTTCCGCACTACCCGATATTGATAGCGCTGTATGCGGTGTATCCGCTGCTGACGATCGTCGCGGGCGTCGCGATCCTGTTCACCGGGCGCTATCCGCGCCCGATCTTCGACTTCAACGTGGGGGTGCTGCGCTGGTCGTGGCGGGTGATGAATTACCGATTCCCGATGAACAGCACCGACAAGTACCCGCCTTTCACGTTGGCGCCGCGGCCCGACTACCCCGGTGACCTGTCGGTCGACTACCCGGAGCGGCTGACCAGATGGGCAGTGCTGGTGAAGTGGTGGCTACTGGGGCTCCCGCAGATACTTCTGTGTTGGGCGATGGAGCCGCTGTTGCAGGTGCTGTGCGTCATCTCGGCGGCCTGGCTGTTGTGCACCGGGTCCATCCACCCCGGCATGCACGACCTCCTGATGGGGATCGTTCGGTGGCGCTACCGGGTGGCGGTGTACGTATCGTTGATGTCTGACGAATATCCACCGTTCCAACTTGATCTAGGCGGTCGATAACGCGCGAAAATCCTTTGTTCCCTTACATCTATCGGTTTGGACAGCCGGTTTTCGACCGGCTCTTCTACAACCGCTATCGTCGCGCGGCGATCGCCCACGCGACCGGCCGGCTGCTGATGGTCGGCCTGGGTCCGGGAACCGACCTGAAGTTCGTGCCGCCCGCGGTGACGGCGGTCGCCGCCGTGGAGCCGGTCGCCGCGTTCCGCCGGATGGCGTCGCGCCTCGCCGACCGACACGGCGTCGCCGTCGAAGTCGTCGACGGCACTGGCGAGTCGATCCCATTCCCGGACAACAGTTTCGACTCGGTCCACATCGGGCTGGTGCTGTGCTCGGTCGACGATGTGGCAGCGACGCTGCGCGAGATCCGGCGCGTCCTGTCCCCCGGGGGGAGGTTGGTGGTCCTCGAGCACGTCCGCGGCGAGGGCGCCACGGGCCGGCTGCAGGATCTCGTTGCGGGGCCGTGGTCGTGGTTGGCCGCCGGCTGCCATCCGAACCGCCGAACGGTCGACGCCATCGCCGCGGCCGGCTTCGATACCTCGGGGCTGCGGCGCGTCCGAACCCCGGTGCCGTTTCCGTGCAAGCCGCATCTACAAGGCTTCGCCACCGCGATCGCCGATGCCGGCTAGATCGGCATTGAACCAACGGGGCGCGTATTTCGTGTAGTCCTCGACGCTGCGTGTCGTCGGCGAGGACGGCGCCGACGCGATCGTCGCGGCCCTCAGGGAAGGGACTGTGGTCATGAATTTTTCCGTGTTGGCGCCCGAGATCAATTCGGCGCGGATGTTCGCCGGCGCGGGTTCCGCTCCCATGTTGGGAGCGGCCGCCGCTTGGGACGCGTTGGCCTCCGAGCTGGGGTCCGCGGCGTCATCGTTTTCCTCGGTCACGTCGGGCCTGACGGGCCAGGCGTGGCAGGGTCCGGCGTCGGCGGCGATGGCGGCCGCGGCGGCCCCGTACGCGAGATGGTTGAGTGCGGCGGCGAGTCAGGCGACCGGGGCGGCCGGGCAGGCCCGGGCGGTGGCCGGCGCGTTCGAAGCCGCTCGGGCCGCGACGGTGCATCCGCTGGAGGTCGCTGCCAACCGAAATGGGTTGGTGCAGTTGATAATCGCGAACTTGTTCGGGCAGAACGCGCCGGCGATCGCGGCCGCCGAGGCCGACTACGAGCGGATGTGGGCGCAGGACGTGGCCGCGATGGTTGGCTACCACGCGGGAGCCTCGACCGCCGCCGCGCAGCTGCCGCAGTGGCAGCAGTCGGTAAACGGTTTGGCAACCCGGCTGGCGGCCGCGCTGGGCCTCAGCCCGGTCACCAACCCCGTGCCCGGCGACCCGGACTTCATGAGCCAAACGGGCGGGTTCGCGGGCTTGCTGTCGAACACGTCCGTGGCCGACCCCGACGACAACAATTTCGTCGGGACGACCTTCACCAGCCCGCTCTTCACGGCCGCGGTCACCTCCGGCGCCGAGCCCACGCTGGGCTTGGGCGCTCCCGGCCAGACGATACTGACGTTCCAGAGCCCGGTTGCCCCGTTCTTGAATAGTTCGCTCGCCCTTCCGGTTACCGATCCGCTGGCGCCCCTGTTCACCGCGCTGCTTCCGCTCGGGTTCTGAGCGTTCGGCAAACGCCGGCGCAACGACCGGCAAAGGTGAGGTTTCGCATGGCGCCGGTTTCCGGCGGAACTCCAAAATTTCGCCAATCGAAGTCCTAAAATTCGGCTGCGCGGCTCTCCGGCACCCATCGTCCGGCGAGGCGGAGTGATAGGAGGCCATCATGGTCAGTTATCCGATGTTGCCGCCGGAGATCAATTCGCTGCTCATGTACAGCGGTGCGGGGTCCGCGCCCATGCTGGAAGCGGCCGCGGCGTGGAACGGGCTATCCGATGAGCTTGCGGCAGCGGCCAATTCGTTCTCCTCGGTGACTTCCGGGCTGGCCGGCGGGGCCTGGCAAGGCCCGGCGTCGGCGGCCATGGCGGCCGCCGCGGCCCCGTATGCCGGATGGCTGAGCGCCGCGTCGGCGCAGGCCGCCGGGGCGGCCGGGCAAGCCCAGGCGGTGGCCGGCGCGTTCGAGGCGGCGCTGTCGGCCACGGTGCACCCGCTGGCCGTGGCCGCGAACCGCAACGCAATCGTGCAGCTGGTGCGGTCGAATCTCCTCGGCTTCAACGCGCCGGCGATCATGGCTTTCGAGCACCTGTATGAGGACATGTGGGCCGCCGACGTCTCGGCGATGACGGCCTATCACGCCGGCGCGGCGGCGGCGGCCGCCCAGTTGAACCCCCTCGCGCAGTTGTTGGCTTCGTTGCCGGTCAACTTGGGCATCGGCAACAAGGGCGGCACCGGCAACATCGGCAACGGCAACAACGGCGCCGCCAACATCGGCGTCGGCAACCGCGGCAGCGGGAACACCGGCGGGGGTAATACCGGCAATTCCAATGTGGGCAGCGGCAACTTCGGTAACAACAACTTCGGCGCCGGGAACACCAACAACGGCAACATCGGCTTCGGCAATACCGGCAACATCGTCACCAGCTCCAACCCGGGCCACAACGTGGGCCTGGGCAATACCGGCAACAACAACATCGGCTTGGGCAACTCCGGCGACGGAAACCGGGGTGCCGGCAACACCGGCAACAACAACATCGGTTTCGGTTTGACCGGCAACAACCTCGTCGGGATCGGCAACGCGTATTTCAACACGGCAACCAATCAATTCGTCGTCACCGGGCTGAACTCCGGCGTCGGCAACATCGGTTTCGGAAACTCCGGCACCAACAACATCGGCTTCTTCAACTCGGGCAGCGGCAACATCGGCATCTTCGATTCGGGTTCCAACCCTTTCACAACAACGAGCCATCTCAACGGCTTCGGCCTCGGCAACTCCGGCACCGCCAACATCGGCATCGGCAATTCGGGGTTCAACAACTTCGGCGCCGGCAACGGGGGCCAGGTGAACACCGGGTTCGGGAACTCCGGCGGGATCAACACCGGAATCGGGAACTCCGGCAGCATCAACAGCGGTTCGTGGAATTCTGGCGGCTTCAACACCGGTGACGGAAACACGGGCGACCTGAACACCGGCTCATGGAATTCCGGCAACACCAATACCGGCGTCGGGTTTACCACCGACAGCGGGGCCACCAGTTCCGGCTTCGGCAACACCGCCAACAATTCGGGCTTCTTCAACTCGGCCGTCGGCGGATCGTTCAACGGCCATGTGTCCGGCTTCTTCAACACGGTCAGCGGCGCCACCGGCACCGACGGCCAGAGCTCCGGGGTGGGAAACATCGCCATCCCGGCCGGCCCCTACCTGGGCCCGCTCAACAGCGGGTTCGATTCGGGCGTCTTCAACACGGGAGGCAGCTTCCTGGCGGGTTTGTTCGGCCTCGCCCGACTGCTGTGGTGATGGTTTCGGAGCGGCCAGGCAAGCTAGGTCGCGGCGAACTACTCGACGCTGACGGCCTCAACGATGTTGAGCCGGGCCGCGCGCCGCGCGGGCGACACCGAGCCGAGCAGGCTGATCGCCACCGCGCCGAGACAGAACGCGAACGCCGTCCAGCTCGGGCGGAACGCGACCTGGAAATTCATCATGTCCCCGCTGACGAGGCTGAACAGCCACTGGTCCGCACACCCGAATGCCAGCCCCAACGCACCGCCGATGACCCCGATGCCGGTCGCCTCGGCCAGCACCATCCGCAACGTGAACCGGCGGCTGGATCCCATGGCGCGCAGCACACCGAGTTCGCGGCGCCGCTCCAGCACCGACAGGGTCAGCGTGTTGAGCAGTGCCACCGCCGCCACGCACACCACGATGATCCACACCGCATTCGCGATGAACATGCTCTGGCGCATCGGGGCCTGTAGACCGGCCAGCTTGGCGCGACCGTCGTACACATAATCCGGCGAGGGCACCACGCGGCGGACGTCGGCCAGCAGGCGATCGGGATCCACACCCGGCCCCGCGGCGATCTCCAGGGTGGTCGTGACCGGGCGGTCGAACCACGAACGCAGGTCGTCGAGGCTCATCCCGACCGTCCCGACGACCGTCGAGAAGTACGGGACGAGGGCCAGCACCCTCGCCTGCCGCACGCCGTGCGGCGTTGGCATCCGTAATTGATCGCCGACCCCGACGTGCAGCGTCTTGCCCAGATTCTGTGAGAGCACCACACCCGCGCCGGCGAGCACTTGGTCGCGCACCCGCGCGTCGAGCGCGCGGTAGAGCGGATCGGCCGTACCCGGCGCGAAGCCGTCGAGCATGACGCGGGTGCCCCCCACCTCGGCGAACCCGAGCGCGCCCTCGGTGACGTGCCGCACCCCCGGCAGCGCGGCTATTTTGGCCGAAAGTCCTTGCGGCAGAGCGCCGGTGGGATAGCTGTCGGGCGAGTTCGCGCTCACCCAGACGGGCGTGTCGACGACCGGGGCGAACACGTTCCGCGCGGAGCGGATCATGTCGCTGTTGGTGCCGGTGATCGTGACGGTGGTGACCACGGCGATGAGCACCGTCATCACCGTCGCCCACACTCGTCGCGGCGCCCGCTCGACGGTCGCCGCCGCGAGCGCCCCGACGGACCCGAACACGCGGGCCGCGGCGGCGGTCGCGTTGACAATCGGCGCGGCGAGCGCGAAGCCGAGCGCTACCTCGGCGGAGAACACCGCCGACACCGCGACAAAGGCCAGGGCGCCACGCTGGTTGAGCACGACCGCGATGGACAGCGCGAAGACCGCGACGGCCGCCGCCCCGGTGGTGACCCGCAGCCACCGCGGCACCCGGTCGGCGGCCGAAACCCCGACGGGCGCCAACGCCTCGATGGGGGCGACCTTGTACACCTGCCGGGCCGCCATCGCCGACGCCACCACGCTGGTCAGCGCGGTCACCGCAACTGCGGCCGGGATGGCGTAGCCGGGCAGCCAGTACTCGATGCGGGCTTCCAGACCCTGAGTCATCGCCGCGGGCAATCGGCCAATTGCGATGCGGCCCAGGACGATTCCAGCGGCCGATCCGATCGACCCGCCGATGATTCCGAGTATCGCCGCCTCCGCCAGCATGTCGCGGACGATGGTGGCGCGGCGACCGCCGATCGCGCGCAACAGCGAGATGACCGGCCGGCGCTGGGTGATCGCCATCGTCATCGTGGTGTAGATCAAAAACGCGCCGACCATCAGCGCGACCATGGCGCCCATCAGGGCCATGTAGTTCATCAACTTGACGCCGTCGCCGGCGCGCGTGGCCCGCATGCTGGGGTCGGCGACGACGGCCCGGCCGTTGACCGCGCGGGTGACGGCGGCGCGAACCTGGGCGAGATCGGCGCCGGGCTTGGTGGTGATCAGGATCGAGTCGAGCTGGCCCTGCCGCCCGGTGATGTTCTGCGCCAAGGCGAGTGGAGCCAGGACATAGTGTCCGCCGTCGAGGGCCGCGGCCTGCTTGCCGGTCAGCACCTCACCGACCGTCACCGAGGCGGAACCGAGTTGAAACGTTGCCCCCTTGGCCCGGCCGGTGCCGGGCCCGACCCGGACGGCGTTCGCCGCGGGCGGTCCCGCGGCCCCGGTTTTCGGGTCGGCCCGCAAGGCGTCTTTCAGGGCGCCGCCCAGGGCGGCGAGGCGATCGTCGGCGCCGAACAGCAGGACCGGCCCCGACGAGGTGGACACCGTCGTGCGGATCATCGGCGCCGCGGTCGCAACGCCGGGAACCGCAGCCACGTCGGCGGCGATCGCGTCGGGAAACCCGGCGTCGGTGATGCCCGACACCTCCAGCGAGGCGATGCCCGCGATCCCGTCGGCGAGCCGGTTGACCGATCCGGTGATCGAGCCGAAGATGCCGAACACCGCGACCAGGTACATGGCCGACGCCGCCATCACGGCGATCGACGCGATCGTACGGCGGCGGTGCACCGCAAGTTCACGCAGGCTGAACAGCCGCAGCCGGCTCGCCGCCGCCCCGATCGGCCAGCCCGGTGTCACACCGGGACCGCCAACCGCTCGTCGGAACCGATCCGGCCGTCCTGCAGGACGATCACCCGATCGGTCGCGTCCGCGGCCTGTTCGTTGTGGGTCACCATCACCACCAGCCGTCCGCGGCCGGGCTCGTGCGCCACCTCGCCGAGCAGCGCCAAGATGGACGCTCCCGTGGCGGAGTCGAGGTTCCCGGTCGGTTCGTCCGCGAGGATCAGGGGCGGGTCCATCATGAGGGCGCGCGCCACGGCGACGCGCTGCATCTGGCCGCCGGACAGCTCGGCGGGCCGGTGGTCTATCCGGTTGCCGAGCCCGACGCGGTCCAGCAGCCGTGTCGCATCCGGTTTGGCCTTGCCCAGCCGGACGCCGTCGAGCAGCTTGGGTACCGCGACGTTCTCCCACGCCGACAGCGTCGGCAACAGGTTGAAGAACTGAAAGATGAACCCCACGCGCCGATGGCGGAACGCCGACTGCTGCTCGTCGCTGAGCCGGCCGATCTCGTCGCCATCGAACGTGATCGACCCGGAATCGGGGGAGTCCAGCGCGCCGAGCAGGTGCAGCAGGGTGCTCTTCCCCGCCCCGGACGGGCCGACGACCGACAGGAAGTGCCCGCCCTCGAGCCGGAGGCTGATCTCGTCGAGCGCGCGCACGGATTGACCGCCCACCCGGTACTCGCGCACCACGTCGCGCAGTTCGATGGCCAACGGTCGCTGCCTCGAGGGATTGCCGGTGTCGATGCGTCTGAACATGGTCCTCCCGCGCGTCCGCACTCGTCAGCGCACGACCGCCGCCACGCAGAGCGTGCCCCCAAGACGCTGATATGGCAGATAACGAGACGGCGCCACGATCGGTTCATGGGACGGGAGGTTTAACCGTCGCGGCGTTTGGGGAAACCGGTCGGTCTCTGTCGGGGCGCACACCGCACCCGGGGGATTGGCGTGTCCTGTTTCGGAACGGGACCGGCGAAATAACATCGCGGTCATCAACAATTAACGCGAAAAGATTTGTTAAGCAGTGGCTTTCCACATTTTCGCTACCTAAACTCTGTGGGGTTAGGGCGGGGGATTTAGAGGTCACTAGTCGAGCGGGCGGCTATGGAACGACTAAGCGGACTTGACGCATTCTTTCTCTATCTGGAGACTCCGACGCAGCCGTTGAACGTGTGTTGCATTTTGGAGTTGGACACCTCGACCATGCCCGGCGGTTATACCTACGGCCGCTTGCGCTCCGCGGTGGCCAAGCGGGTGGCCGGGATGCCCGAATTTCGAATGAAGCTGGCCGACACGCAGCTGAACCTGGATCACCCGGTGTGGGTGGATGACGAAGACTTCCAACTGCGACGCCACCTGCGCCGCGTCGGGGTGCCGGCGCCCGGAGGGCGCCGCGAGCTGGCCGACATCTGCGGCTACATCGCGGGGCTTCCGCTGGACCGCGATCGCCCGTTGTGGGAGATGTGGGTGCTCGAAGGCGGCGCCCGCCCGGGTGCGGTGGCGGTGCTGCTCAAGGTCCATCACGCCGTGGTCGACGGGGTGGCCGGTGCGAACCTGCTCGCCCAGCTCTGCAGCGTCGAGCCCGACGCGCCGCCCCCGGAGCCGGTGCGCGGCGCCGGTCACGGCAATCCGCTGCAGATCGCAGCGAGTGGACTGATCGGATTCGCCTTGCGGCCGTTGCGGCTTGCGACCGTGGTGCCGGCAACGCTGCTGACGTTGGCGCAGACGGCGCTTCGCGCGCGCGACGGGCGCACCATGGCCGCACCGTTTTCGGCGCCGCCCACCCCCTTCAATGGCGCCGTCAGCCGACTCCGCAACATCGCCTACTCCCAGTTGGATATGCGTGACGTCAAGCGGGTCAAGGATCGGTTCGGGGTGACGGTCAACGACGTCGTGGTGGCGCTGTGCGCGGGAGTGCTGCGGCGGTTCCTGCTCGACCGCGGCGAGTTGCCCGACCACCCACTGGTGGCGACCGTGCCGGTGTCGGTGCACGACAAGTCGCAGCGGCCCGGCCGCAACCAGACCACCTGGATGTTCTGTCGGGTGGCAAGCCACATCGCCGATCCGGCCGAACGCATCCGCACCATCGCGGCGGGCAATGCCGCCGCGAAAGACCACACCGCGGCAATCGGTCCCACGCTGCTCCACGACTGGACGCAGTTCGGCGGACCCACGATGTTCGGTGCGGCCATGCGGATCTTGCCGCGCATCCCGATATCGCACAGCCCGGCGTACAACCTGATCCTGTCGAACGTGCCCGGCCCCCGGACCGAGTTGTACTTCCTGGGGTGTCACGTTGACGCCATGTATCCGATGGGCCCGATCATCGGCAGCGCCGGGCTCAACATCACGGTGATGTCGCTGAACGGGGAGCTCGGCATCGGCATCATCGCCTGCCCCGACCTGCTGCCGGAGCTGTGGGACATCGCCGACGCGTTCCCCGATGCGCTCAAGGAGCTGCTCGAGTGCACCGACGTTCAGCCGCAAGATAGCTGTCCGCGCTAGTTTCCGCGGGGGCAAACCGCCCGGTGATCACGCCCCGCCCGGGCTACGCTGTCCTTCCCAACCTCAGGAGGGCCGGTAGCCGATGCAACCCAACCCGCTCGACCCAGTTGCCAGCGAGCGCCTGTCTCACGCAGGCAAGGTCTTTACGTCCGACCTGTCGATCAACGAATTCGCCCTGCTGCACGGCGCCGGGTTCGAACCGATCGAACTCGTCATGGGCGTGTCGGTCTATCACGTGGGATACCAGTTCACCGGCATCAGGCAGCAGTCCGAGCTGCCGGTGCTCACCGAGGCGACCTACCGCGCGCGGTGGAACGCGATGTCGCGGATGCAGGCCGAGGCCGATTCGCTGGGCGCCGACGGGGTGGTCGGCGTCCGCCTGGAGTGGCGCCATCAGGGGGAGGGCGAGCACCTCGAGTTCATCGCGGTCGGCACCGCCGTCCGGTACACCGCAAAGCCCGGGGCATACCGGCGTCCCACCGGGCAGGCGTTCACCAGCCACCTGTCCGGCCAGGACCTGACGACCCTGCTGCGGTCCGGGTACACCCCGGTCGCCTTCGTGATGGGCAACTGCGTGTTCCACGTTGCGGTGCAAGGGTTTATGGCGATGCTGAAGCAGGCGGGGCGCAACACCGAGATGCCGCAATGGACGCAGGGCAGCTACCAGGCCCGGGAGCTGGCGATGTCGCGCATGCAGGGCGAGGCGGAGCGGGACGGCGGAAACGGCGTCGTCGGTGTGCATTTCGCCATCTCGAACTACGCGTGGGGTCACCACACGGTGGAGTTCTACGTGGCGGGCACGGCCGTCCGCCGCAGCGGCGAGGCCCAAACCCTGACGCCGTCGTTCGTCCTGCCGATGAGTGATTGATGACGGCCTTCGATCACGAGCGGGTCAGCCACGCCATCGGGGCGGCCCTGGCCGGCCCCGGGGGAGTCGCGTTGGTGGTCAAGGTGTTCTGCGCGGTTCCCGGGGTGGTCCTCGTTCCGGCGCGCCGAGGCTTTTTCCGCTCCGAGCCGGAGCGGATCCAAATCGGCGACTGGCGGTACGAACTCACCGCTGACGGCCGGTTGCGCGCCGCCCACGTGGTGAGTGGCATCGTCCTGGCCGAGGAGGTGCTGGCCGCGGGCGCCGTGGGTCCGCACGTGGCCCGTGCGCTCGGACAATTGGTGAGCAGCTACGGCCCGACGATCGTTCCGAATATCGACGCGGCGCTGGAAGTTCTCGAGAGCGCGCCCCGTTTCTGACCGCGCCCGTCTCACCCGCCGTCGCCGGGTTGAGCCTGGTCGATCGCCACCACCCACCGGCTGAACCGCCACACGCCGTCGTGTTTCGTCGCGGTGAACTCATAACGCCCGGTCAGATCGGGGACCGGCGGGCCGCCGTCTTTGACGGCGAAAACCTGGACATAACAGTGCCCCGTCGCCTCGGTGTCGCCCTGGCTGGAGAACCAAAACGAATTCAGCGCGTGGCGCCGTTGGTTGTTTTCGGCCTTGAACCCCGCCTTGCGGACCGCGAGCAGGCTCATGACCGTATCGATGTCCGCCGACAGCGGGCGACCCTCGTGCCACAGGACGAGCTCGGGTGACTCGGTGAACAGCCCACGAAAGTCGTCGAGCCGGTTCTCGTCGTAGGTGTAGGCGTAGGCGCCGAACAGGTTGATGATCGCCAACCTGTCGGCGACGTCGAAGGCGGCGCTGCCGACCCCCTCGAGCGGCCCGTTCGTCACGGCGCGGCTACAGGCGGCTCGCGGCGAAATCGGCCGCCTGATCCACCATCCCGGCGTCGACGTACTGCCGGTGCGCGGCCGGGAAGCCCGATCCGGAACAGACCGGATCGTTGGGGACGCACAGGTCGATCGTCTTGGGTGCATACAGCGGGCCGACGGTGACCGGCGGCTCGTTGATGATGCTCATGAACTGGCCCGACGGCTTGCCGAACAGGGCGACCGCGGCGACGTGATTGGCGACGTCGGGCGGCATCGGCTGGGGTGGTTGCGCGAGATTCGCGCCGTCCGGCACCTTGTTCGCGGTGACGAAGCCCATCACCGCCGCGCCCTGGGAGTATCCGCCGAGCACCATTTTGGTTCTGGGGCAGCTCGCCGCCATGGACTCGACGTGGTGGCCGGCGTCGTTGATGCCGTCAATGGCGGTGGGGAAGTCCGTGGTGGCCGGGTAGTTGACCGGATACACGCCCAGCGACTTGCCGCCCACCCGGGAGCGCAGCGTGTCGACGAAATGCTGGCCGATGCCGCCGACCCCGGGGGGCTCGCTGGTACCGCGCGCGAATACCACCTCGACGTCGGGGCACGGCTCCGCCGATGCCGAGGGAACGGGCGCGATCACCAAAACCCAAATCGGTGCTACCGCAGCGCAAATCAGCTTGAAAAGGGGAGACAACTTCACGCCAAAATTTTGGCATAAGGCGGTGACAGATGCTCGCCGAGCGCGCCGACCTGGAAGCCAACCGACCCCCCCGTCCGGCGAAGTGGCAGGTCAGGGCCATAACGGCGGCGCTAGTTCGCGGTGTCCTGTCTGCGCAGGAAAGAGGTGACGGCGCGCACCACGCCGCGGAAGGCGTACGCGGCGGTCACCACCGCCAGCAGGATCAGCAGGACGAACATCGGCAGCCAATTGCCGCGGCTGTGATCGACCTCCCACCAGATGACGGTGAACAGGACGACGCATGCCAACAGCACCACGTCCCGCCAATTGCCCCGGTACGACAGTGCGGCCTTGCGCAGCGCCCGGTTCCGGTCGGCGACATCGACCAGGTCATCGATGCGGTCGTCGATGGTGCGTTGCAGCTCGGCGCGCCGCGCGATCGCCTCCGGCGGGAGACGATCCAGCAAATCCATGTCCTGTTTGATCAGCTCCCGATAGTTCGGGCCCCTGAATTGCCCGGCCGCAACGGCCAGCATCACACCACCGAACACGGGTGCGCTGTTGAGCGCGACCTGTCCCAGACCCACCACGTCCACTCCTTAACCGGTCGTCAACGTCGGTTCGTTGAGGATCGCCGAACCCGCCAAAGGGATCAACCACCCGGCCGCGACGCCGTCAGGACGCCTTCGAGCGGCGTCCCCGGGTCGGCGCCGCATCCGGGTCCCGCAGCGCGTCCATCGCCCGCGCCAGTTGCGGATACGCGATCGCCGGCCCGATCCAGCGAGTGAGGTACCGGCGGAGATCGTCGCCACCGCGGGCCGGACGGCCCGGGTCGGCGAGGAACGAGTGCAGCACCCGCAGGCAGAACTCGTTCAGTTCGTCCAGGCCGGCCTCGTCGAAACCGTAGTGCTCCCAATCGATGTCGTAGCGATGCAACATCGAACGCCCGAACGCCAACGCCGTATCGGAGATGATGGAAACGGCCTGCCCGCCGCGGTGGCGCCGGTTCAGCACGAATTCGACCTGATTGTCCGACGCCAGTTGCTCGATGGCGAATGCCATGCCCTCGGTCATCGCGACCACCGGGTCGGTCACGCCGTCGAGGTGGCTCGCCAGCCGGTCCAGGAAGCCGTCGGCCGATCGCATCGCGGTGGCCACCAGCAACGCCTGGGTTCCGGGGAAGTATCGATACACGGTCTGCCGGGTCACGCCGAGCGCCCGCGCCACGTCGGTGATCCGGGTCGCCGGACCGCGTTGGTCGATGATCTTGTCCGCGGCGTCCAGGATGCGCTCGATCGCCTCCTCGTCGGAGGCGGGCGTGTTCCCTGCCCAGCCGTGACTGCGCATGGCTAGCGGACGCTCAACCCCATCGCTGGATCATAACGTCTCTCGCGCGCCGCACGTGCGGAACGGCCACGTCGCCGGATCCCTTTCCACCGCAATCCTTTACGCGCGGGATGCACCGAGGATCACGTCGACGGCCTCGTCCAGCTGGCCCGCGATCTCCTGGTAGCTGACGAACCGTGCCGTCAGGAGCGCCCCGGCAAACGTCATCTGCAACGCAGATTTCACCGCGCGGGGCCATCCGGGGCCCAGCGCGGCACCGATCCGCCTCGACACCTCGGCGCCGATCTCCTCGCGCAGCGGCTTGACCGCGGGATCGTCGGCCATCAGCGCGGCGCCGCAGGCCGTCATCAGCTCCGGCTCGTCGGCGACCATCAGCGCCATGTCCCGCAACGTCGCGCCGACGCGGGCGGGGATGGTGTCGTCGACGTCGGTGTGCAGGGGGAGATCGCGCAGAAAGCGTAGGTAGACCGCCGCCACCAGCGCGCTCTTCGAGGGGAAGTACGTGTATGCGCTGGCCGGGGACACCCCGGCGCGGGTCGCGACCGCCCGCATCGTCAGGTTCGCGTAGGACGACGTGCGCAGCTCCTCCAGCCCGGCGTCGAGGACCTTGCGAATCGTCTGCGCCGGCCTGCGGTCCGAGCGGCGGGGCGTGGTGGCGGCCGCTTCCCTAGACACCGGTCCAGTGTAGAAACGGCCGCGAGCGCTCTAGGGTAGCGCCTATGGCCGAGGGCGACCGGCGCCGCTGGGACGAGCGCTACGCCGCTCAGGGGCCGCCGCCGAGCCGCGCGGTGGACCCGCCCGACCTGCTGGCGCGCCATGCGGAGGAATTTCCGGCGGCCGGCCGGGCGCTGGACCTGGCCTGCGGCCAGGGGTTCGGCGCGGTGTGGCTGGCCCGGCGCGGCCTGGACGTCCGTGGCTTCGACGTCTCCGCGGTCGCCATCGGCCAGGCCCGCGAGGTGGCCCGGCTCGCCGGCGTCGGTGAGCGCTGCCGCTTCGAGGTGTTCGATCTCGACGACGGTCTGCCGCCCGGGCCGCCCGTCGACGTCATCCTCTGCCACAAGTTCCGGGACCGCCGCCTCGACGGCGCGATCGTCGAGCGGCTGGCGCCGGGCGGGCTCCTCGCCATCGCGGCGCTCAGCGAGGTCGGGGCGGCGCCGGGGCCGTTCCGGGTGGCACCCGACGAGCTGCCGGCCGCGTTCGCCCAACTCGAGCTGCTGGACGCGGGGGAGGGTGACGGTCAGGCCTGGCTGCTGGCGCGCCGCTGAGGCGGCGCGGTCGAGACTGCGTCCAGAGCGTCGATCCGGGGCAAAATTGCGATCTGAGCGCAGGCTCGGCGACCTCGTCGCGGGCTCGGAACCCGGTAGTGTCACCGAGATGGAGCGGCGCGTGCTCGAAGCGATCATCTATGAACGCGAACCGCCGATTGCGCGGATCATCCTGAATCGGGTCGACAGGGCCAACACCAAGGACGCCGTGTTGGTCACCGAAGTCGACGACTGCCTGCACGAGGCCGACCGCGACAAGGAGATCAAGGTCGTCATCCTCAAGGCCAACGGCAAGGGCTTCTGCGGCGGCCACGTCGCGCGCTGGGGACCGGACGAGAACCCATACCCCGACTTCGGGAACACCTTCGAGGACCTGTACAAGGGGACCGCCGACCTGTTTTTGTGGCCCACCCTGTACCTGTGGGAGTTTCCCAAGCCGACGATCTCGCAGATCCACGGCTACTGCATGGGCGGCGGGATCTATCTCGGCCTGCTGACCGACTTCTGCGTGGCGTCCGACGACGCGTATTTCCAGATGCCCCTTGCCCAAAGCCTCGGGGAGCCCGGCGGGCACACCATGATCGAACCCTGGCTGTTGATGAACTGGCACCGCACCATGGACTGGCTGCTGCTCGCTCCCACGCTCTCCGCCCAGGAGGCGCTGGACTGGGGCCTGCTGAACAAGGTGGTGCCACGCGAAGACCTGGAAGACACCGTCGAGGACATGGCGCGCCGGATCGCCCAGATTCCGTTGACGACCTTGATGGCGGTGAAGAACAACGTGAAGCGCGCCTGGGAATTGATGGGCATGCGGGTGCACCTACAGGTCAGCCACATCCTGACCAACATGGTGGGCGCCGCCACCGACGTGCAGGCACGGCGGGCCGAACTCATCCAATCGGGAATGAAGCCAAGGGATTTCGTCGGCCGCGACGAAAAGGACACCCCGCCAGGAACCTAGCGGCTCCGCTCGCCGGCGATCCGGCGCCCGGCGGCGTGCCGCGCGGCGACGTAGCCGAAGACCATCGAGCTGGCGATGCTCGCCCCGGCGCCCGGATACGTGCGGCCCATCACCGTCGCGGTGGTGTTGCCGGTGGCATACAGGCCGTCGATCACCAGGTCCTGCTCGTCCAGCACCTGCGCGTGCTCGTTGGTGACGACCCCGCCACACGTCCCGACGTCCGCCGGCAGCACCCGGGTGGCGTAGTACGGGGCGCGGTCGAGCGGGCCGATGGCGGCGTTGGGCCGGTAGCCCGGATCGCCGAGGCAGTCGTTGTAGGCCGACTGGCCGCGCCCAAAGTCCGGGTCCAGGCCCTTGGCGGCGAACCGGTTGAACCGCTGGATCGTCCGCGCCAATTCGTCTGGGGGAAGCTCGATCCGGTGGGCCAACTCGGCGATGGTGTCACCGCGTTTGACCGCGCCGCTGTCGATGAGCTCCGCTGGCAGGGGCTGGTTACGCTTGAGCGGGTTGCTGCTGGTGACGTAGCGGCGCACGTACCCCTCGTCGAAGATCATCCAGCAGGGCACCGCCTTGTTGGCGTACATCGCCTTGCCGACCTCGACGTAGGAGTTCGACTCGTTGCAGAATCTCCGGCCGGTCGAGTCGACGTAGATCGCCCCGGGGCGCTGGCGGCCCGAGCCCAGCGAGGCCGCGACCGCGCCGCCGTTGGCGATGAAAACCGAGGGCAGCCACCAGGCTTCGTCCAGCAGATCGGTTTTGGCGCCCAGCCGCATCGCCGCCTGCAGCACCTCGCCCGTGTCCCCGGCGTTGGCGATCGACCACTGCGCCTCGTTGGGCTGATCGCCGCTGTACTGGCGGCGCATCTCCTTGTTGTGGCCGAAACCGCCCGCCGCCAGCAGGACGCCCCGCCGGGCCTCCACGTTCAGCGATTCCTCGCCCCTGCGGACGCGGGCGCCGACGACGCGGCCGTCCTCGACGATGAGGTCTTCCATCGCCGCGTTCGTCCACAGCGGCGGCGCCCCGTCGCTGAGGTCGATGAGCGCCTTGAGCATCTGCGCGATGAGCGACGCCCCGTTGGTGAGGATCTGGCGGCGGCGCGCCCGCGCGGCCGCGGTGCGCAGGAACACGCGGATGGCAACGGCGAACGCGCGCGGCGAACGGTTGTAGTACTGCACCGAGCGCAGCTCGTTGGTCAGGACGACAAACCCGTAGTTCTTGGCCAGCGGAGGCTGGACTTTGCCGCTCCAGCTGCCCAGCTCCGCGGCGTCGAAGGGAATGCCCTCGATCGCGCGACCGGACTCGTTGCCGCCCTTGTGGTTCGGGTAGTAGTCGCTCCACCCGGCGCACCGGATCAACCGAACACCCTTGCGGACAAGGAAGTTGACCATTTCGTAGCCCGCGGTCAGGAACATCTCCCGCCGGGCGGGCGAGGACGGCGCGCCGATGTCGCCGACCACGTCGGCCAGGTACGCCATGCCGTCCTCGTGCGAGTCCGCGACCCCCTCGGCGCGCATCAGGGGGTTGTTGGGCAGCCAGACGATGCCACCCGACAGGCCCGTCGACCCCCCGACCAGCGACTGCTTCTCGAGGATCAACGGTTCCAGCCCGCAGTCGAGCGCGGCCAGCCCGGCCACCATGCCGCCGCCGCCGCTGCCCGCGACGAGCAGGTCGACCGAGCGGTCCCACCGGGTGGTCATCGGGGTCCCTCGTCAAAGCCCAGGTCGGCGACCGGCACGTCGATGGTGGTGTTGGTCTTCTGGATCGCGGGCACGAGCGCGTCGTAGGGCAGGCCGGCCAGGAAGCCGTCGATGACGCGCTCGAAGTTGGAGATCAGCCCCTCGATCTGGTCCGACAGTCGCATGTATTCAAACCCCTTGGAGTGCAGGCCCTTCTGTTGTCGCGGCAGATTGGAGAAGTCCTGGGCGGGGATGGGCGGCCAGCGCGGGTCGTCGGGCGCCATCGGCACGGGTGGGGTCGGCTTGGCCGTGACCTGGTCCGGCGGGATGCGGGTGAGTGACCAGATCTCGAACAACGTTTCCTCGGGGCCCAGCGGCCGAATCCGATACGACGAGGCGCTGCTGTATTGGGGTAACACAAAGTAGTGGGGAAAGCAGAAATTGATCGCCTCGACGATGCCGCGCCGCGCCAACTCGTTGAGGTCGGGCATATCGCACCCGCGCGCCCGGTGCCAGTGCACGATGGCGTCGTTGAGGGCGCTGCGCCAGACGGCCATCGCCTCGGCCGGATCGGGTGGCAGCTCCATGTCCTGCAGGCCTTCGGCGATGCGGACGTCGTTCTCGTGGGTCATGCCCGCCATGCCCTCGCCCAGCGTGCGCATGAAGTACAGGTTGGTCCGGGCCAGGCCCGGTGATTTCGATGTGGTGGGCATTGACGACGGCAGCAGTTGCGGGTGGGTCTGGGGGACGTGATAACCCTCCATGAACGCCGCCGTGGCTAGCTTCCAGTTCACCGGGAGCCGGCACGCCTGCCACCACTCGACGCGCAGCGACTCCACTTTCCACGCGTCGTAGATCGACGCGAACGGCTCGATCCACTCCCGCAGTGCGGGCGCACCGTCGTCGAGGTTGATCCAGGCGCAGCCGCCCCACAGCTCGCACCTGACCGGAACGAGCTGCAGGTCGTCCGGGCACAGGTTTTCCCCGGCGAACTCCTCGGGCCGCAGTACAAAGGTGTTGCGCCCGTCGATGCCCCAGCACCACCCGTGGAACGGGCACACGAAGGTGCGCCGATTCCCGTTGCCCTCCACCAGCTTTACCCCGCGGTGCCGACACGCATTGTGGTAGGCCCGCACGGTCTGGCTGTCGACTCGTACCACGATGATCGATTCGTCGAGGATCTCGTACTCCACGAAGTCGCCGGCCTTGGGGATCTCCTCGAGGCGGCACGCCATCTGCCACACCCGTGGCCAGAACATCTCGTTCTCGAGCGCGTAGAAGTCCGCGTCGTAGTACCGCTGCTTGGGGATGCGATCGGGCGTCTGAACGGCCCATGGCACCGGAAGCGGAGTCCAATTGACACCGATTCTCTCCGAACCCGTCTCTACAGCCATCTCACTGTCCCTTGTCAGCTCATACGATCCGCGAGGTCCGCCCCTGCCAGTAACGTTCACGAATGCGCCGCTTGTAAAGCTTTCCGTTCGGGTCGCGCGGCAACTCCGGCTCGAACTCGACCGTGCGCGGGCACTTGTAGCCGGCCAGGTGAGCCCGGCAGTAGGCGATGAGCTCGGCCTCCAAATCGGGGCCGGGCGCCACCCCGTCGGCCGGCTGCACGACGGCCTTGACCTCCTCGCCGAACTCGTCGTTGGGGACGCCGAAGACGGCCGCGTCGACGAGCTTGGGGTGCATGACCAGCAGGTTCTCCGCTTCCTGCGGGTAGATGTTCACCCCGCCCGAGACGATCATGAACGTCGACCGGTCGGTGAGGTAGAGGTATCCGTCGTCGTCGACGTAGCCCATGTCCCCCAGCGACCGCCAGCCCCGGTTGTTGGAGACCGACGCGGTCTTGGCCGGGTCCTTGAAGTATTCGAAATGGGGTCCGCCTTCGAAGAACAGCTCGCCGGAGGAGCCCACCGGAAGTTCGTTTCCGTCGTCGGCCAGCACGTGAACGGGGCTCAGCGGCTTGCCGACCGACCCGGGATGGGCGAGCCATTCTTCGGGTCCGATCGTGGTGCCCGCGAATCCCTCTGTGCCGCCGTAATACTCGTGGATGATGGGACCGAACCAGTCCATCATCCGGTGCTTGACGTCCACCGGGCACGGGGCGGCCGCGTGGATCACGCACTGCAGGCTGGACACGTCGTATTTCCGCCGGAGGGCCTCCGGCAACTTGAGCATCCGCACGAACATGGTGGGGACGAACTGGGCGTGGGTGACGCCTTGCGTCTCGATCAGCCGCAGCACGGCCTCGGCGTCGAACTTGCGCATCAGGATCGAGGCGGCACCGACGCGGTGCACCGCCATGGTGTAGTTCACCCCGGCGGCGTGGTACAGCGGTGCGGGGGAGAGGTACACGCTGGAGGAGTCCATCCCGTACTTGTGGATCAGCGCCATCTCCAGAACGGCCTGGGCCCACGACCCGTTGCCGTCGGCCGGCAGCGACCGGCGGACGGCCTTGGGCCGTCCCGTGGTGCCCGATGAATAGAGCATCTCCGAGCCATCCGACAGCGGCGGCGCGTCGCCCGCCGCCGCCAGAGCCTCTTCGTACGAGCGCCAGCCGGGCAGCGTGCCCCCGACGGTCAGGTGGACCGTCACGCCCGCGTTGGCGGCGCGCACGTGCGCGGCGAGTTCGGGCCCCCAGGGCTCTGATGCGTCGACGAAGACCGCCTTCGCGTCCGAGTCGTCGACGACGTAGGCCACCTCGTCGGGCGTGAAGTGGGTGTTGACGGCGGTGTAGTAGAGCCCGGAAAGCTGGCAGCCCCAGGTGATTTCGAAAAACTCGGGCCGGTTCGGCAGCACCAGCGCCACACCGTCGCCGCGCCGCAGCCCGGCACCGTGCAGCAGCGCGGCCACGCGCCGGCTCCGGGCATGCAGCTCGCCGAACGATATCGGGCCGTCATCGGTGATCAACGCAGGCGAGTCCGCGGCTGTGCTCGCATGGTCGGCGATGTTCACCCGTGCTCCCCTTTGAGCCGTCAGTGTTTAACTAGCCGTTGTTGGACTCCCTGTCGTGACGATACCGGGTGCCCGCGGGCCGGCTATCCCCCGAGGGGCGGGCGGGCCATGACGGTCGGCCGGAAGCCGTATCGCGGTCCCGCACCGCCGGCGGTGCCCGACCCCACGCCCGCCAGCGGCATGCCGCCGAGCAGGTTGCCGGGCCCGGCGCCGGCCTCCGCGGTGGGCCGGATCGCGCTGACCCACTCGGTCCCGGCATGTTGCGCCGCCGGGGCGGCCGCCGCCCAGGAGGCCGGCACCGACAGCTTGCCGATCGAGGTCGCGCTGCCCAGGTGCGCCGCCGCGCCGGCACCACCGCCGATCAGTCCACCCAGCCCGGGCAGGCCCTTGGGCACGGTGGCGACACCCGGTCCCGCCACCCCGCCGAGCCCGCCCAGCGTCTTGGAGATCTGGACACCGAAGTTGCCCATGCCGACGCTGAAGTAGGGCAGACCCTCGGTGTTGTAGAAGAAGCTCGTGTAGGGGGCGATGCCGTTGAGGAACGTCCCCACGTTCGTCGGCAGGATGGTCTGCCCGGTCAGCAAGAACCACAGTTCGGTGAGCACCGGCATCGACGCGGCGGCCGACACCGCCGAGGTCGGCGACGCCAGGCCCTGCAGCTGGCTCGGCACGCCGGCAACCAGACGTGCCAGTGTCGACTGCGCGCCGCCCGAGGTGGCCGCGGCCGTCTGTGCGGCTTGGGCGGCCGGGTTGGCGATCTGCGGTGCCGCCGTGAACGGCGTGACCTTCGTGGCGCTCGCCGAGGCGGCCGCGTAGTCGTACATGGCCGCGGCGTCCTGCGCCCAGAATTCGGCGTATTGCGCTTCCAGTTGCGCGATGATCGCGTTGTTCTGACCCAGCACGTTGGTCGCGGTCGCCTGGGTTAGTTTGGCGCGGTTGGTCGCGATCAACGGCGGCGGCACCACCGCGGCAAGCGCCGCCTCGTAGGCCGCCGCGGCCGCACCGGCCCGCGCGGCCGCCTGTTCGGCCTGCGCCGCAGTCATGTTCATCCACCCCACATAGGGCTGCACCGCCGCCACCATGGCCGCCGAGGCCGGCCCCAGCCATTCCTCGCCGGATAGCGCGGTGACCACCTTGTCGTAACCGGCCGCCGCCGAATTCAGCTCGGCCGCAAGCCCGTTCCAGGCCGACGCCGCTGCTGTCAACGACGACGAGCCCGGACCCGCGTACATCCGCGCCGAGTTGATCTCCGGGGGCAATGCTCCAAAATCAAACATCTTGACTCCTTCCGTGGATCATCGCGGTGATCATGGGGTTATCCGGCCGATGGCGGGCGGACGACCACGCTGTGGCGGGCCCCGTAGACGTTGGTGTGGCCGTAGGCGGCGGTGCGCCGGCCCACGGCCCCGGTCGGCATTCCCCGCAGCAGGGCATTGCTTGCCCCGCCCGCGGGGGCGCCCGGCGCGGCGACACTCTCGTCGATCGCAGCGCCGGCAAGTGCCACTTCCGATGTCGGTGACGTCCAATTCGGCGGCACGGACAACAGCCCGACCCGGCCGGCCTGGCCCGCGCCCGCCCACACCGCCCCGGCCGGATGGGCACCCACGCCGCCCAGCCCCTCGATGTGCAGGCCGAAAAATTGAGGCGTCGGGTACCAGGCGCCGGCCGAACCGGCCGTCGTTCCGGACCCGAACGTCAACTGCTGTCCGATGCTGTAAGCGAAGTTTGCGACACCCACCCCGAAATACGCCTGCAGCGTCTGCTTGAAGACCGTGATGTAGTTCGGGGGAGTGAGCCCGAGCCAGTTGTTGGTCGGGGTGGGCAGCCCGTACATCAGAAAATCCTGGATCGTGTTCCCAAGGAGCCCCTGCGCGGGTGGTGACGACAGTTGTTGCAGCGCTTGGGAAACCGCGGCGCTCTGCCGGACCGTCGCGTCGGGGGTGGTGATGTCGGACGGCGATGGGTACCCAGTCAGCTGGGCGGCCGTCGCCGAGGCGGCCGCATAGCCGTACATGGCGGTCGCGTCCTGCGCCCACATCTCGGCGTACTGCGCTTCAGTCGCGGCGATCGCCGGCGTGTTCTGCCCGAAGAAATTCGTGGCGATCAGCGTCATCAACAACAGCCGGTTCGCCACGATCACCGGCGGCGGCACCGTCATCACGAATGCGGTCTCGAAGGCGGCGGCGGCCGCGCGGGCCTGGCTCGCCGTCTGCTCCGCCTGGGCGGCCGCCGCCGCGAGCCAGCGCACATACGGCGCGACGGCGGACACCATGGCGACCGACGCGGGCCCCGCCCAGGGCGCGCTGGTCAGCTCCGTGATCACCGAGCTGTAGCCGCTCGCGGCCGCGCCCAATTCCGCCGCCAGCGCGTCCCAGGCCGTGGCGGCGGCCATCATCGGCTCCGAGCCCGGGCCCGAATACATTCGACCGGAATTGATTTCGGGGGGCAGCACCCCGAAATCCAACACCTCACTACCCCCTAGCCGACCGCGAAAGGATGGTCGGTCCCCGGCGGGTGTCGGCGGACACACGCAAATACTAATTCGACCCGGCGTCGATTATCGGGAATTGGAAGCGCGGCGGCGCGTCGATTCGTCTGCAGCAGCGTCGCTCAGCACGACACGTCGTCACGAGGGCCGTACGTGGCCTTCGGGGGTGGTTAACGTCCCGTCGTCACGACGGCGATGCGCCGTCCTTCGAGGCGGCCGCCGCCTGGCGCCGGGCTTGCTCGGAGGGCAGCACCTTGTCCTTGAACACCGTCTGGATCAGCTCCTGCACATCCTTGCTGATCGACGCGAGCGCGACGAGGTCGTTGGAGCTCTGCCAGTGCACCCGCATGCCCATCAGCTCCCACGCCCGCTTGAGATTGGCCTTGGTCGCCAACAGCGTCGTCATCGGCGCCTGGGCGATGTGCCGGGCGATGGCGTTGGCGCGCTCCTCTAGTTGGTCGCGCGGCACCACCTCGTTGACCAGACCGACCTCCAGCGCCTTCTTCGCGTCGATGACCTCGGCCAGGTAGAGGTAGTACGCCGCGCGGCGCCAGTTCATGAAAACCCACGGCTCGATCGAGCATTCACCCGACGGCATCCCGAATCCCTGCAAGGGCGGGTAGGAAAAGTACGCGTCCTCGGCGGCGATGACGATGTCGGTCGTCAGCCCGTAGTGGGTGCCCCCTCCGACGCAGTAGCCGTGCACGGCCGCGATGGTCGGCTTGGAGAACTCCCACAGGTTCAGCACGGGTTTGACGAACAGGTCCGTCTGCGGCTTCCACGGCGTGCCCATCACCTTGGCGCCCTCGACGAACGCCGGATAGTCGACCGCGTTGTTGCCGATGGCATGCCCGGAGCAGAAGCCCTTGCCGTTGGCCTTGAGGATCAGCACCTTGATGTCGTAGTCGCGGTCCGCGTCGAGCAGTGCGGCGTCGACTTCCTCGGCCAGCTTCTGGTCCTGGGCGTTCGCCTTCTCCGGCCAGTTGAGCGTGACGCGGGCGATCGGGCCTTCCTTTTCGTAGACGATTCTTTCGCGGGTCTCGTTGAGATCCATGCAGACTTACCTTTCAGTATTCCGAATTATGAAGTGATGACGCCGATTTCGGCGCCGATGTCGTAGGTCGTCCCGATCCGTCCGGTCCATTGCACGACGCCCGAGGCGCCGGCTTCGATTTCCTGCTCCACCTTCTCGGTGGCGATCACATAGATCGGTGTGCCCTCCTCGACGTGCGCACCCGCCTCCACGAGGAGATCGGTGAGCTCGGCTTCCGAGACGGCCACCGACACGCGGGGGATGCGGATGATGAAGTCAGCCATGCACCTTGGCCTTCCCCGCGCCTTCGAGAGTGCGTTGGGCGGCCGCGACGATGCGCGGCGGCGAGGGGTACACCTGCGCCTCGAGCGCGGCCGCGGCCGGGTTGGGGACGAACCTGGCGGCCACCCGTTCGACGGGTGCGGCCAGCTCGCCGAACAGTTCGGATTGCAGGATCGCGGCGATTTCGGCTCCGGGCCCGGCGAATTGGACCGCGTCGTGCACGATCACGACCCGCCGGGTGCGGCGGGCGGATTCGACGATGGTCTCGACGTCGAGCGGTACCAGGGTGCGCAGGTCCACGACCTCGGCGCTGACACCCTGTTCGGCCAACGTGTCCGCCGCCGCGAGTGCGTCGTGCACGGGGCGACCGTACGCGATCAGCGTCACGTCGGTACCGGGCCGCTTGATGTCGGCCTGCCCCAGCGGGATTGAGAAGCCGGGCTCGACGGGGACCAAACCTTTCTTGCCCTGCAACCGGATCGTCTCGACGAACAGGCAGGGATCCGGATCGAAGATCGCCGCTGTGAGAAGGCCTTTGCCGTCGCGCGGGGTCGACGGCACGATGACCTTCATCCCGGGGATGTGCATGAACCACGCTTCCAGGCTCTGCGAGTGGGTGGCCCCGGTGGCCAGCCCGGCGTAGACCTGGGTGCGGACGGTGATCGGCGCCGTCGTGCGGCCCGCGGTCATGAACCGCAGCTTGGCGGCGTTGTTGATGAGCTGGTCGGCGGCGATGCCGATGAAGTCCATGATCATGATCTCGGCCACGGGCAGCATCCCGTCGATCGCGGCACCGATCGCGGCGCCCACGATCGCGGCCTCCGAGATGGGCGTATCCAGGACCCGGTCGTGGCCGTACTTGGTGGACAGTCCCGCCGTGGGCCCCGAGGCGCCGGGATCGGCGATGTCCTCGCCGAGCAGGAAGACCCGCTCGTCGGCCTCCAGCGCCTCGTCGAGCGCGAGGTTCAGCGCCTCGCGCATGGTCATCTCTTTCTCTTCCGTCATGTCAAGGCTCTGCGTCATACCGGAAACCCGATCGGGGTCGCGTACACGTCGTGGTCGAGTTCGTCCCCGGCCGGTGACTGCGCGCCCATGACCGTCGCCAGCGCCGCGTCGACTACGGCCAGCGCCTCGTTGTCGATGCGGTCGAGTTCGTCCTCGCCGCAGATTCCGGCCTCCGCGAGGTGAGCGCGGAACCGCGGCACCGGGTCGGCCGCCATGGCCGCGGCCAGTTGCTCCTTCGGGATGTAGGGCATCCGGTCACCGAAGTAGTGGCCGCGGAAGCGGAACGTCACGCACTCGATGAAGGTGGGGCCCTGGCCGGCGCGGGCGCGCCGCAGGGCGTCGTCGAGCGCGGATTTCACCGCCAGCGGGTCGTTGCCGTCGACGCGGACGCCCGGCATCCCGTAGCCGGCCGCCCGCTGGGCGACGTGCTCGAGCTTCATCGTGTCCGACGTCGGCGTCATCTCGGCGAACAGATTGTTCTGGCAGACAAACACCAGCGGCAGGTCCCACAGCGCGGCCATGTTGGCCGCCTCGTGGAACGAGCCCGTGTTCGTCGCTCCGTCGCCGAAGCTGACCACCGTGACCCGGTCGAGGCCCTTGCGCTTGCCGGACATCGCCAGCCCGACGGCCACCGGGGGTCCGGCCCCGACGATCCCGGTCGAGAGCATGACGCCCTTGTCGGGCTTGGCGATGTGCATGGTGCCGCCCTTGCCCCGGCTCGCGCCGACGGTGCGGCCCATCATCTCGCCGTAGATTTCCTCGAGCGGGACGCCCTTGCCGATCAGATCGTGCAGCCCGCGGTAGGTCGTCACCAACTGGTCGCCGGGCCGCAGCGCCACGCCCATCGCCGCGGCGATTGCCTCTTGGCCGCGCGAAGGCCAATACACGCACATGAATTCGCCGGTGCCGATGCCCTTGGACAGCCGGTCGTCGGCGGCCTTCATCAGGATCATCAATTCGTAGAGGCGACGTTCGATGTCCATTGCGGCCTGACCGTCGCTCACCAACACCCTCCAGTCATTGTGCACCCCAACACGATTCGTGGCGGCCGTCAGCCGCCCGACCACGGTTTGACTTTGAGGAAGCCGCCGCCGTCCACGCGAAGCTGCTGTCCGGTGATGTAGCGCGCGGCGTCCGACGCCAAGAACAGCACGGCCTCGCTGATGTCCTCGGGTTCGACGTAGGGGATGGGCATCGCCTGAACCACCGGGAAGACCGGTTCGGCGTCCTCTCGGGTGGGCTCCAACAGGTCGGGCCGGAACGCGCGGTACATCGGTGCGCTGTGCAGCATGTCGGTGTTGACATTCGTCGGATGCACCGCGTTCATCCGGATCGAGAACTTGGCCAGTGCCAACGCGAAGTCGTTGACGTAGTGCGCGGCAGCGAGTTTCGCGAATGCGTAGCCGGCTCCGCCGGGGCCGCCGTCGATACCGGTGGTGTTCAGAGACGACATGAACGCCGCGTTCGAGCCGATCACGATGATCGACGCGCCGGCCCCCAGATGCTTGAGGCTGGCATGCACCAGGTTGAGCACGCCGACCAGGTCGACGTCGACCGCGTCGGCGAACGCCTGCGGCGGGAGGCCCGCGGTGAGCGGGCAGATGCCGGCGTTGGCCACCACGATGTCGAGGTGGCCGAACTCGGCGACACCCTGATCGATCGCGGCGGCCAGTGCCACCCGATCGCGGACGTCGGCGATCGCCGTGAACGCGCGCTGCCCCTCCTTCTCCACCAGCCGCGCCGTCTCGTCGAGATCCTCGGGACGCGCCAGCGGATACTCGTTCGTCTCGATGTCCGCGCATACGTCCACCGCGATGATGTCGGCGCCCTCCGCGGCCAGCAGCCGCGCATGGGAACGGCCCTGGCCACGCGCGGCCCCGCTGACCACGGCCACCTTGCCCATCACCCTGCCCATATTCCGCCCTTCACCCGGCGCCTACACCAGCGACCCGCGTTGGGGGCCAAAGCTATTCGGTGCCGAAGAGCCGGGAATCCGCGGACTCACCGCATCGCGGGGGAGGAGCGACGCAATGGTCGGCTCCATCACATGTCTGCCACGAAAACTGCGCGTGGCCACAGCCGGGCTCTCGATATCCCTTAGAGTAGCTAGAATACTTAAAATAGCAAGAAAGACGACCGAGGGGGTTTGGTTGGCCGGCGTGCTGAGCGGTGTCCGAGTGGTCGAGTTGGCGTCGTGGACCTATGTGCCCTCGGCCGGCGCCGCCCTTTCCGACTGGGGTGCCGACGTGATCAAGGTGGAGGGCGTCGCCTCCGGGGACCCTGGCCGCGCGCTGGTCGTCGGCGGCTTTACCCGCGAGGCGGCCCGCCCCGACGCCGATTTCATCCTCGAATTGGGCAACCGCGGCAAGCGCAGCATCGCCATCGACATCAAGTCCGAGCTGGGCCGCGACCTTTTCGGCCGCCTGTTGGCCAGTGCGGATGTGTTCCTGACCAATTGGCTGCCGGGAGCGCTCGAGCGGGCGCGGCTGACCGTCGACGACGTCCGCGGGTTCAACCCGAAGATCATCATCGCCCGCGGCACCGGGCTCGGCGTCCGCGGCCCGGACCGAGACCGCGGCGGTTTCGACGCCGCCACGTACTTGGCGCGCGGCGGGGTGGCGTACACGCTCACGCCGTTCGGCACCGACACGCCGGCGGTCCAGGGGCCGGCGTTCGGGGACCTGCAAGGCGGCGCGACGCTGGCCGGCGGCGTGTGCGCGGCGTTATTCCACCGCGAACGGACCGGCGAACCGACGATCGTGGACTCGTCGCTGCTGGCGCAGGCGATGTGGGCGATCGCTCCCTCGATTTCGGCGGCCGATTTCTTCGACATCGACGGCATTCCCGGCGCGCCACCCGGGCTGGCCATCAACCCGCTGGTGAACCGGTACAAAACCAAGGACGGCAGGTGGATTCAGCTGGTCTTCCTGCAGCCCGACAAGTTCTGGGCCGGCTTCTGCGCGCGGATGGGCCTAGCCGAGTTGGCCACCGACGAGCGGTTTGTGCCGTCGAGCAACCTGATCGCCAACGCCGCCGCCGCGACCGAGCTCGTGGCGAACGCCTTTGCCCGCCATGACCTCGCGCACTGGCAACAGGTTCTGGCGGACGAACCCGGCGTGTGGGGCGCGCTCGCGACGCCCCGCGAGACCCTCAACGATCCGCAGGTCGAGCCCAACGGATACGTGGTGACCAACGTCGACGACCATGGGGAGCGCTACCGCATCGTCGCGGCGCCCGTGCAGTTCGACGAAACCCCGCCGGCGCCCGCCCGCGCCCCGGAGCACGGGCAGCACACCGAGGAAATCCTGCTGGAACTCGGCGTCGACTGGGACGACATCGCCGGCGCGAAGGATCGCCGGGCGATCCTCTGAGCAACGCCGGATCAGCCGGCCACCGCCGCCTTGCGGGCGGCGATCTTGGCGCGCACCGCGTTCATGTCGAGCGATTTCACCTGGTTGATCAGGTCTTCCAGCACGTCGGCGGGCATCGCGCCGGGTTGGCTGTAGACCAGGACGCCGTCACGGAACGCCATGATGGTCGGGACGGACCGGATGCCGAGCGCGGCGGCCAGCTCCGGTTCGGCCTGGGTGTCGACCTTGGCGTGCACGACGTCGGGGTGCTCCTGGGCCGAACGGTCATAGACCGGTGCGAAGGCCTGACAGGGGCGGCAGTACCCGGCCCAAAAATCAACGAGCACAAGCGGGTTGTCGACGATGCCCGATTCGAATGTCTGGCCGGTCAGGGCGGTGGTTGGCATGATGCTTCCTTTCTTTCGCATGCTTGCCCGTGACAACAGATACCCTATGGGGTATATTCCACTGTAGATCGGTTGATACCCCGGCGGGTACCCTGTTCCTAGCGACAACCGAGACGGAGGATCCAGTGATTGGTGATCAAGACAGCGTCGGCGCGGTGCTCAACCGGCTGCGGCGCGCCCAGGGCCAGCTTGCGGGGGTGATCTCGATGATCGAGCAGGGCCGCGACTGCAAGGACGTCGTCACCCAGCTTGCCGCGGTTTCCCGTGCGCTGGACCGCGCCGGGTTCAAGATCGTCGCGACCGGGTTGAAGGAATGCGTCACGGGTACCACCGCGGACGGCGCGACGCCGCTGAGCGAGGCCGAGCTGGAGAAGCTGTTCCTGGCGCTCGCCTGAGCGCCCGGGGCGGTGACGACAACAAACGAAAGGAAGCCATGATGAATCTCGCCATTGCGACACCGCTGCAAACCTCGTTCGAGGACGCGGTCGCCAAGACCCGCGAGGCGCTCGCGGAGCAGGGCTTCGGCGTGCTCACCGAGATCGACGTGAAGGCCACGCTGAAGGCGAAGCTCGGCCACGACATGGAGGACTACCTGATCCTCGGCGCCTGCAACCCACCGCTGGCGCACCGGGCCCTGGACGCGCGGCGCCAGATCGGCCTGCTGCTGCCCTGCAACGTCGTCGTGCGGGCCGACCCGGACCACGCCGGCACGGTGCTCGTCGAGGCCATGAACCCCGGGCTGCTGGTCGAGGTCACCGGCGAGCCCGAACTGCGTCCGGTCGCCGAGGAGGTCACGGACCGGCTGAAGGCCGCCATCGATTCCCTCAAGCCCGCGGTTCATCACTGAGAAGCGGGACGAGGCAATGTCGGATCCCCAGCATCACCACGAAGTCCTGCAGGACCTGCTGCCGCAGCACCGCGCGCTTCGCAAGCAGATCCCCGAGGTTTACCAAGGCTTTGCGGCCCTGAGCGGCGCGGCCCTGACCGATGGGGCACTGAGCCGCAAGTTCAAGGAGCTCGTGGCGCTGGCGATCGGGGTCGTCGAGGGTTGCGACGGTTGCATCGCCTCGCATGCGCAGGGCGCCGCGCGCGCCGGCGCCACCCGGGAGGAGGCCGCCGAAGCCATCGGCGTCACCTTCCTCATGCACGGCGGCCCGGCCACCATCTACGGCGCGCGCGCCTACACGGCGTTCTGTGAATTCGCCGACGCCGAGGCCGCCAAGTCGTCATAGCCGCGGCGCCGCTGACCAAGGACCCGATGTAGAAGGACCAAAGTCATTGGCTGCCAAGGATCTGCTGACCTTTGCCGCCCCGCGTCGTAGGTTTGTGCGCGGAGCATGCGATGACCGGATTCTTGCGCAACAGCGACGCCTTCACCTGGGCGATGGAAAGCGATCCACGGCTGAGATCGACCGTGGTCAGCATCGTGTTGCTGCAGCACTCGCCCGACTGGGACGAAGTGCGCGAACGGTTCGACCTGATCAGCCGCACATTGCCCATGTTTCGGCAGCGGGTGGTCCCGTCGCCGCCGCCGGCCCCTCCGCACTGGGAACACGCCCCGGACTTCGACCTCGGCTACCACGTCCGGCGGGCGGCCGCTCCGGGGGCCGGCACGCTCGACGACGTCCTCGAGCTGGCCCGGTTGGCCGAGATGCAGGACTTCGACAGGGCCCGGCCGCTCTGGGAGACAACCCTCATCGATGGCCTGGAAGACGGTGGCGCGGCGGTCATTTGCAAGTTCCATCACGCCCTCACCGACGGGATCGGCGGCGTGCAGATCGCGATGCGCCTGTTCAACCTCTCCGAAGAGTGCCGCCGCGAACCGCTGCCGCCCGAGCCGCAAACATCCCGGTCATCGCCGCTCGCGGGTTATCGGGATGCGTGGAGCTATGACGCCGGGCTGCTGGCGAACGCCGTCGCGACAGCGGTCAAAGCGACCCCGCGGCTGCTCTACAGCGGCGTACGCCGGCCCGTCGCGACGGCCCGCTCGGCGGCGGCCACCGCGGCATCGTTCTATCGGACCGTTCGGCCGATAAGTCGCACCGGTTCCCCGCTGCTCACCGAGCGCGGCCTGATCCGTCGTCTGATGGTGCACCAGGTGCCGATGCAGCAACTGCGCGAGGCGGCGCACCGCTCCGGTGGGGCACTCAACGATGCGTTCGTCGCCGGGGTCGCCGGCGGCCTGCGCCGCTACCACGAAAAGCACGACGTCGAGATCGGCGACCTGCACCTCACGATGCCGATCAGCCTGCGGACGGAGTCGGATGACATGGGCGGCAACCGGATCACGCTGATGCGGTTCGACGTTCCCGTGGGCGAGACCGAGCCGACGGCACGCATTCAGGCAATCCACCGGCGGGCCGGCGCGGTGCGCGCCGAACGGTCCCTGCCTTACACCCAGCTGATTGCCGGCGCTTTGAACTTGATGCCACGCTGGTACATCGGTTCCGTGCTGCGCCACGTCGATTTCCTCGCCAGCGACGTGCCCGGCGTGCCGGTGCCGGTCTTTTTGGGCGGCGCGCCGGTGCGCGCGCAATACGCGTTCGGCCCGACGATCGGCTCGGCGGTCAATGTCACCCTGCTCACCTACGTCGACACCTGTGCCCTGGGCATCGACGTCGATACCGCCGCCATCCCCGACTACGACATCTTCTATGAGGCGCTGGTCGCCGGTTTCGACGAGGTCTTAGCCCTCGCGGGCTGAATCGCTCGATCCCGAAAGGGTCACAAGCGCATATCGATACCGGCGGCGGTCTGGCACAAACTCGTTCACTCCGCAAATCATTGCACAGGGCGCCTTTTCGGAAACCCCGGCGCGACGATGCGTAGGAGAACGGATTCTCTTCCGCTATGCGCGTAGGGGATTTCGTTCCGGCGCAACAGGAGGTATCGACAGCATGATGGGGAACTGGGTGCCTGCCCAGACAACGTATGGCCCGAATTCCGGCCGCATTCTCGACACCGCGCGAGGCATTCTCATCGGCCTTCGCCGCTGCCCGTCGCACGCGGCTTTCGATGAATTGCACAGCGCGGCAATGCGTCACAAGGTTCCGGTATTCGCGATGGCCTGGGCGCTGGTGCACCTGGCCGGTGACGGCGAGCAGACACCCAGCTTCATCGATGCGCAGTCCGCGGCTCGCCGCGAGTGGGGTCCGCTGTTTCGGGACGCCGCGGTGGGCTGCTGACGGCCCGATAAGACGTTGGGGCGGCCGCGCTCTCGAGGGGTAACTCGGCCGTCACCAACTTTTTCGGGGACCGCCCTCAGCGTCCGCCGTTGACCGAAGGCCGCCAGTCACCCGCCAACACGGCTTCCACGTCCCGCCCCAGGTCGGCCAGCCCGGCGAGCTCGACCTCATCGAAGTTTTGCCCGGCAGCGGTGCGCCGTACCCGCGCGAGCTGGCCGGCGATCGCCGACCGATGCTCGGGTTGCGTTGTCTGCCACGCAACCTCGCGAAGCAAGGTGAGTAACCGGGCCAGCACCGTGGGGTCGTCGGCGCCGTATCGTCGCGGCTGCGCAACGGCCATGTCGAGCAGCTCCGCGAAGCTCGGTAACCGGACCACCACCCGCGTCGCATCGCCGCACCGCAGCGTTTTGTAGCTGAGGCGGCGCTGCACCAGGCAACACAGGAGCGCTGAGCTGTAACCCAACGCGTGGACGGCCGTGGTTGGGTCGTTCACCCCGGGCGACAGGGCCTTCACCGCCACATCGGTCAGTTGACGCAGCCCGTAACCCACGTCTTGAACGGGCGTGCGCTCGTTTCCGGTGTGCACGCAGGCCGTAACGCGCCCGTTGAGCCGTTCCAACACCTTTGCCCCGGGCGGATCAGGCGAGTCGGACAGCCACACGTAACCCAGCGGTTCGCCTGCGATGAGCCAATCCCCGGGCGTGCGGATGATGAAGACCACCGCGCCGGCCTGCTCGGCGGCCGAAGCCAAGGGGCCCGCGTCGACGCTGACCAAAAAACCGGTGGACCGCGCCCGGACCAGGGCGGCGTCGGGTGGTGGTTGCGGCACCGCCTCCGGCTCTCCGGTGGGATCCCGGGCCTGGAAGACGTCGGTCCCGGCCGCGATGGCGTCGGCACACACGGTGTGCATCATGGTTTCCACGCGGATTTCGCCCACCAGGTGCGCGAGGAAGAACACCAGTCCGACAACGCTGAGCAAAGCCAGTAGCGCGGCGACCGCGGTCGCGAGGTGCGGGACGGTGTAGACCGTTTGGCTGGGCCCGTTTTGAACGTTCTGCAGGACTGTCAGCGCGTAGGCGAACGTGGCCAGGAACAGCGCCATCGTGGTTTGCACGAAGCGATCGCGGGCGAAGGTGCGCAGCAGGCGTGGGGAGTACTGCCCGCTCGCCAGCTGCAGCGTCACGACCGTCAGCGAGAAGGTCAGTGACGTGACCGTCATCATGGCGGTCGTGATGGTGCCCAGTAACTCCCGCGCGTCGTCTACGGTGCTCCCGGAAATGATGCGCAAGTCCGGCAGCGTGTCATCGATTGCCCGGTCGAGCGCCGGCACGCCCAGTCCCGCACCGATCGCCACGACAACGCCGATCAGCGGCACCGGCCACAATCGGGTGAGCAATGCATCGCTGACACGACTGCGCCACGTGGCCGACGGCATCAAGCCTCCCGTCCTGAATCGTTTGCGCTCGGGCCCTGCAGCGCCCGAGCGCCCGTGTCCCGGTCCGGTTTCGGGCCGATATAGGGGGGTTCCCGATTTTTGGTTATTGCACCGTCGTCAATGCATCCAGACCGGTGCGTCAAGCGCGGCGCGCAGTGCCGCGACGATGCGCTGCTCCTTGTCGAGGAAACGCTCGGTGGGCGCCGGGACCGAGATCGCGACCACCGCGCCGCCCACGGCTCGTCGCGCGACGGCCGCCGCCGAGATCCCCGCGGTGTGTTCGCCGCGGTCGAAAGCGAGTCCCGTGCGCTTGATCTCGGCGATTTCCTCGCGCAGCCCGGCGGCGACGCCGGGACCCAACCGCGCGATCATTGCCCCGGCGTCCGCATCGGCGAGCGCCGCCAGGGCGGCTTTGCCGTTGGCTGTCGACGGCAAGGGGAACTTGACGCCGACCGCCGAGACGGCGCGCAGGCGGTGCGACGATTCGATCTGGTCGATGAACCACATCCGCTGCCCCCGCATGATCGACAGGTCGACGGTCTCGCCGCCGGTTGCGTGCGCCACCCGTTCGATCGTCGGGCGGAAGGTCGCGGCGATCTGCGCCCCGTCGGCGCTGCCAAACCCCAGCAGGCGCTCGCCGAGGGAAATGCGGCCCTGCGCGTCGACGCTGGCCAGCCCGACCTCCGCCAGGCCGACCAGCAGGCGGCGAGCCGTCGACTTGGCCAGCCCGAGCCGCTCGCCGAGGTCGACCAGCCGGAGCCGTCCGGGCTCGGCGGCGATCTCGTCGAGCGCCGCTACGGCGCGACGTAACACCTGGATGCCTTCGTCGCGACCACTTGGCGAATTTCCTTCCGTGGACGGCACGATGACACTATAGTGTTCCGCATTGCGGTCTACCAAGTACCGCTATGTGGATCCGAAGGAGCTCCAGATGGGTGCGCTGCCGGCCGGACGACATTTTTTCCGCGGCGCGGACGGATACGAGTCCGCCCGCCAGAAAACCGTGTGGCACCAAAAGGTGCCCAACCGCTACCCGGAGCTGATCGTGCAGGCCGTCGACGCCGCGGACATCGTCGCGGGCCTGCGCTATGCCAAGGCCAACGGGCACAAGGTCAACGTCGTGTCGGGCGGGCACAGCTTCGCGGCCAGCCATCTGCGCGACGGCGCGGTGCTGCTCGACGTCAGCCGCCTGGACCACGCGACGATCGACGCCGAGAAGAAGACCGCGGTCGCGGGGCCCGGCAAGGGCGGCAGCCTGCTGATGGCCGAGCTGGAGGCGCAGAACCTGTTCTTCCCGGGCGGCCACTGCAAGGGCGTCTGTCTGGGCGGTTACCTGCTGCAGGGCGGGTACGGATGGAACAGCCGCATCTACGGGCCGGCCTGCGAGAGCGTCGTCGGCCTCGACGTCATCACCGCCGACGGCGAACAGGTTCACTGCGACGCGGAGAACCACCCCGACCTGTACTTCGCCGCCCGCGGGGCCGGCCCGGGCTTCTTCGGCGTGGTCACGTCGTACTACCTGAAGCTGTACCCGCGCCCGGCGGCCTGCGGCACCAGCGTCTACGTCTACCCGTGGGACGTCGCAGACGAGGTTTACAGCTGGGCCCGCAGCATCAGCGCCGAGGTCGACCGTCGCGTCGAGCTGCAGGCCATCGCGACCCGGAGTCTGGCGGAGATGGGCATCGACAGCCCCGGCATCGCGTTCGCGTCGCCGGCGTTCGCCGACTCCGAAGAGGAAGCCCAGCAGGCCCTCGCGATCTTCGAAACCTGCCCGGTCGTCGATCGAGCCGTGCTGAAAGTTCCTTACATGCCAAGCGATTTGCCCACGTGGTACACCGCGGTGATGACCCACTATTTGGACGATTACCGCTACACGGCGGACAACATGTGGACCTCGGCGTCGGCGGACGAGCTGCTGCCGGGAATCCGTAAGATCCTCGACACGATGCCACCGGCGCCATCCCACTTCCTGTGGCTGAACTGGGGGCCGTCGCCGGAGCGCCAAGACATGGCCTACAGCATCGAAGACGAGATCTACCTGGCCCTCTACGGCTCCTGGAAGGACGCCGCCGACGACGACAAGTACGCGGACTGGTCGGGGTCCAACATGGCCGCGATGTCGCACCTGGCCACCGGGATCCAGCTCGCCGACGAGAACCTCGGCCAGCGCCCCGCCAGGTTCGCCACCGACGAGGCCATGGCGCGGCTCGACAAGGCGCGCGCCACGTATGACCCCGACGGCCTCTTCAACAGCTGGATGGGACGACTGTAGATGACCGGCGACCTTTACCTCGGCTACCGCGGCGACGACGCGAATACGCCATTTGGCAAGTTCTTCAAGCCCGAGATGGCGCCGCTGCCAACGCATGTCGTCGAGGCGCTCCAGCATGGTCCGCAAGGGTCGATGGCGCTGCCGGCGTTCGACGACGCCGCCGCCGTCGCCGAGCAGGGCTACCAGCAGACCGAGAACGGCTACGGCGTTCTCGAAGACGGCAGCTATCAGGTATCGGTGCGCACCGACATGCCCGGGGTGACCCCGGCGATGTGGTCCTGGTGGTTCGGCTGGCACGGCTGCGACACCCGCCGCTACAAGCTGTGGCATCCGCGCGCGCATCTCTCCGCCGCGTGGAAAGACGGCGATGATGCCGGCCGTCAGGGCTCCCAGCGCTACATCGGCCGCTGGTCGATCATCAGCGAGTACATCGGCTCCACGATGCTGAACGGCGCCATACAATTCGTCGATCCGGCCGAAATGGGCTGTCCGCCCGACGGCGACGGCGCGGTGGCGATTTGCGCGCGGTTGGGCTCCAGCGACGCGCCGGTGGACGTGGGATGGTTCATCCACCACATCAGGTCGACGGCCAACGGCGCCGAGATGCGGTCACGATTCTGGATGGGCGGGCCGCACATCGCCGTGCGCAAGGCCCCGGGCGTCGCGTCCAAGGCGGTGCGGCCCATCGCGTCGCGGATCCTGGGCGACCCGGTGGCCAGCGGCCGCAACCTGCTGGTGCATTGCGCCCAGGAGATGAACCACCTGGCGAGCTTCCTGCCCGTACTCTACGAACACTTCGGCGACGAGTAGATCAGGCCAGGACCGCGAAAGTGCAACGGGCGACGCATTTCTCGGGTGGCCGAGTCGGTAGCCCGCACGCTCGCGGCTAAGCGGGTGCCGTCGGCGGGTGCGGGGCGCCGATGACCACGAACGCTTCGACCGCGGTCGCCTGCTCGAAACCCTCGACCTCCACCCGCCACTCGTAAATCCCGGGCTCCAGCGGTATTCCCGCCGGGATGTTGAGCGTGAGCGGCATGCGAACCGAGGTGCCGTGGATCGCCCCCGGCGGCCGCCCGGCCTCCGCGGACGCCTCAAACGAGATCCGCTGCGGCCCCTGCGCTCCCATCACCACGACCGGGTCGCCGTCGGTGGTCAACAGCTGGCAGCTCAGCTTGTGCGGCTTGTTGGTCTCGTCCCAGTCGATGTCCAGGAACAGCACCAAAGCGAAAGGGGGCGTGGGTGTTTGGCATTGCCGCCAGCCCAGCCCAAGGGCGTGGACCTTCCCCGATTGGGCGTCGGCCTGCGCCGCGTCCGCGAGGAACAGGGTGATCTTCATGCGCCGGCCGGAGCCATGATCGCTCTCGCGGTGCTCACCGCAAGACCCTGCCCTGCCATTGCCGCCGCCTCACGACATCCACGCGATCCGTCCCCCGATCTTGTCGGGAGGATCATACCTTCGCGTGGATCAGCGGCGGCCGGCCCCGCACCCGCTACGGCCGCTGGGCGCAGGGTGGGTCTTGCGCTATGCGCCGCTGGGCTTCGGCGGGGGAGTGCCGTCCTCGGTTTGGGAGAGTTTTTCGGGGCAGTACGCCGACGCCGCGATCGCCGCGAACTTGGCGGCCCCGGGGCCCTGGAACCCAGGATTCTTGTCCTGCAGGGCTTTGACGATTTCCTCGCCCGTCATCCCGTCGTCGGCCGACTTGCACACTTGCTTGCCGGCGGTGATCGCGCGGTCGGCGCTCAGGTACGTCAGCCCGGCTTGCGAAAGGGCGGTCAGGAAGGCTTGATCGTTGGCGGTGGGGTCGGCGTAGGCCGGGGCAGCCGTGCCGATTACCACGGCGGCGCTTGCCATCAACAGCACGAGTCTCATAGTTCCGTGATTGTTCCAAAGCGCCGATCGGCGTGCATCCGCTGTGGCCGAACGGAGCTTTAACGGCGGCCGACCAACCCATGAAATCCCGGTGATCCGAACGACCAGTCCGGCAGCACCGATCACTTCCCGGGCGGGCAGCACCGATCACTTCCCGGGCGGCAGCTGCCGGGGGCCGTCGGGACCCCGCAATTCGCGCGGGCCGTCGCGCCCGGTCAGCTCGCTCGCGTGGTCACGCTCGGCCGGCCCCAGCGTCGTCGCCTCCCGTGCGGCCACCGGCCGCATCGACGAGTGCCGGTCGTGACTCGCCGGGCCGCGCCGGCGCGACGAGGAGATCCGCTCCGCATGCGGGGTCTGCGCTCGGTGCGGCGGCTGTCCGCCGTGATCGGTGCTTTCCGCATCGAAGGTCACCTTGTGGGTGCGCTTGAGCGAAAACCGGATCTCCTCGACCTCTTCGAACACGTGGCGCGCGGTGCGCAGGGGCGCGGTCGTGTTGTCGATGACCCGCGCGACGAACGGCGGCACCAACGGGCGAATCCAGCGGGCCGCGGCCTTGGTGGCGTCGGGAATGGACGGGATGAAGGGCGTCGCGCCCTCCTGATGCCGGGGTTCGACCTCGCCGCCCGTCTCGACGGGTGCCGGCAGGTTTTCCGGGGCCGCCTCGACGGGTTGCGGCGCGGCGATCGCCCGGCTGGCCGCCTCGGCTTCCGCGGCGATCGGCAGGTAGATATCGTCATCGGCCGGCTCGAACGCGCGCTGCGACGACGCGCGCACCGGGGCGTCGAGGGCCTCGATCACCCGCCGGCGCTGGCTTTCGCGATCGATCTCGGTCTGGGCTTCGATGGCGAGCCGCGCCTGCGTCAGTCGGTGCTCGGCCCACATGATCTCGGCCTCCCGGCGAACCTGCGCGCGCTTGATCGCGATCGCGGTGTCCGCCTCCAGTTCGGCGCGTTCCTGCTCCGCCCGGGCCGTCGCGTGGCGATCGTGGGTCGTTTCACCCCGCCACCGCCGCAGGATCAGGGGCAGCACGCAGAGCAGCGCGAAGAAGGCGATCGTCGCCACCCGCAGCGCCAGTGCCCCGGGGCTGGCCAGCGTCAGCTCGTTCATCGCCACCCAGCGCGCACCGAGACCCCGGCCCGCGTCCGCGACCGCGTTCTGCCGCGCGCGGGCCAGCGTCTGCTGGTCGCGGGAGATGCCGGCGTCCAATTCGGGCGCCCGGCGATCGCGGGCCACCAGCGCGGTGTCCAGCTCGCGCTGCGCGTCGGCCAGCAGCTCGTTCGCCGTTCGCGTTTCGGGCCCGGAGCCCGCAACGCCGGTGATCCGGGTCTGCGGGCAGGCCGGGGTGGGGTGGTACTCGCAGCGCGCCACGATCAGGGCCTGATCCTGGTGGTCGCGAGCCGCCTCGACGGCCCGGTCGAGCCCGCTGCGGGCCTGCGTGGCCTGTTGGAGGTCCGCCGCCGCCTGCACGACGGCCGGCGACGCGTCGGCGCCGCGCATGGCGCGTTCGGCGAGGCGGTGGTCGATCGACCCGGCGAAGACGACCAGCGCGGCGAACTCGCCGGCGACGACGCCGATCGCCACGGCGACCGCCGCGCGCCCGGCGACGGCGGGCCGGCGCCCCTCGGTCCCGCCGGCCGTGCCGCGAGCCACCGCGCCCACCAGCAGGCCGAAGGCCAGCGTGAGCGGCACGACGGCGAGCGTCGGCCACCGTGCGGCCTCACTCACCGCCACGCCCGCGACCAGCCACGCCAGCAGGGCCCCCAACAGCACCACCGCGCCGGCCACCGCGTGGGTGGACCGCTCGTGGCGCTCACCGAGCTCCGCCCAGTGCCCGCCGCCGAGCCAGGCGAGTGGCCCCTCGATCCGCCCTGCGAACGAGCGAGGCTCAGCAATTTTTTGGGCGCACATCAGCTCCAAACACCTCCCAGTAGGTCAAGCCTCCCAGGCCGCCGGCCGACACACCGAATCGAAGCGCCACGCCTGTGGTGCTCTTCACAGAGGACAGCGGGGAAGCGGGTCACATCCTCGTGATACCCGTCGTGTCCGCTCAACGCCGAGGCCCGGCCGCCTCCGCCGCGAAATTGCTGCGACGCGGGCAGATCAGCGACCGTTCCGGCAGGGGACGTGAGACGGTATAAGCCTATGCAAAATCGCGAGTATGTCACCTACGAAGAGTTCGGACGCAGGTTCTTCGAGGTCGCCGTCACCCCCGAGCGTGTCGCCGCCGCCTTCGCCGACATCGCGGGCAACGAGTTCGCCATGGAGCCGATCGCTCAGGGCCCCGGCGGTATCGCCAAGGTCAGCGCCAACGTCAAGATTCAGGACCCGAAGGTGACCCGGCGCCTGGGCGACGACATCACGTTCGTCATCCACATCCCGCTGTCCATCGATCTGCTGCTGGACCTGCGGCTCGACAAACAGCGGTTCGTGGTCTCCGGTGACATCGCGTTGCGCGCCACCGCGCGCGCCGCCGAGCCGCTGCTCCTGATCGTCGACGTCGCCAAGCCGCGGCCATCCGATATCACGGTGAATGTGTCGTCGAAGTCCTTCCGCGGCGAGGTGCTGCGCATCCTGGCCGGCGTCGACGGCGAGATCCGCCGCTTCGTCGCCGCGTACGTCGCCGAGGAGATCGACTCACCGCAGTCGCAGGCCGCGCAAGTGATCGACGTGGCCCACCAGTTGCAGGAGGCCTGGCCCTAACGGCCCGATCGCGTTTACCTCTTCGTTTCAGGCGGGTATGCGGTCCAAGACCAAACGTCTCACGAGGAGCGAGAAGAGTTGGCACGAGTAGATGTTTCGATGTCGTCCGAGGTGGCACCCGAAACCGCCTGGAAGCTGGCGTCCGACCTGCGCCGATTCGACGAGTGGCTGACCATCTTCGGCGGCTGGCGCGGGCCGGTTCCCTCGACCATCGAGAAGGGCACCTGCGTTTCCTCGTGCATCAAGGTCAAGGGCTTCCGCAACGTCATCCACTGGGAAGTCACCTGTTACGACGCACCGGAATCGATTGAGCTGCAAGGCGGCGGCCGGGGCGGGATCCGGATTACGGTCGGGGTGACCATCTCCGACGACCACCCCGGATCGAAGTTCCACCTCACCGCGGACCTGAACGGCGGAGTGCTCAGCGGGCCGGTCGGGGGGCTGGTCGCCAGGGTGTTGCGATCCGACATCCGCAAATCGGTCAGCAACCTGGCATCCCTGCAGTAGTCCCCGCGGTGGTCGACGAGTAGTCGACGAGTTACGGTGCCGGGCGGCGCGTCCCGCGGCCGCGCTGGGCGTCGCGAAACCGCCTGCCGTCCATGACAAGCCAGGCCAGGCCGGCGCCGAAGGCCAACAAGCCGACGCTCGCGGCGACGACGCCCGCGCCCGCGTCGCCGAGGACGAAATTGATCACGCAGACCACGAGCGCCAGCGCGGCGATTCCCATGCTGACAAGGCCCGGCGAGCGCTCGGCATCCCGGCGCGTGCGCGTGATGTGGTTCATGGCCGTCCCCCAGGTGTCGTCTCGTTTCACCGCTTGGTTGCGGCTACCCGAAACACCCTCGGCGGAAACGACTTCCGGGCGCGGGCCCTATAGCGTCTGGTGGCGTCCGAAGTACTTGTGGTCTTCGCTGTAACCGCCGTAACCGCTGCCGATGTCGCGATAGTCGGCGACGAACTCGATCCCCTTGATCCACTTCACCAGCTTGAAGCCGTGCTGCAACTCGTTGCGCAGCCGCAGCGGCTTGCCGTGCAGATAGGGGAGCGGCTGGTCGTTCATGTTGTAGGCCAGCATCGTCATGTGATGGTCCATCTGGCCGATGTGGTGGGCGTTGTAGTAGATGCCGCCGGTGGCGCCGAGGCCCATCGAATAGAACACCGCCCATTTCGCCTCGGGCAGCGGCTTGACGATGTCCATGATCGCCTTCATCTGCACGCCGCCCCACTTGGCCACGCCGGACCACGCCTGGATGCAGAAGTGCTGGCTGATCTGCTCGTGGTAGGGCAGCGCCTTCAGATCGTCGAGCGAGAATTCCATCGGGTGCTCGACCAGCCCATAGACCCTCAGGCGCCAATCGCGAAAGTCGTTGGCCTCCAACTCTTTGTACTCGACGGTCTCGGGCAGCCGGCCGTTGCGCCAGTGGTGCGGTGAGATGTCTTTTTCGGTGAACGCCCCGGGCTTGGGGTCGAGCTGTTCGAGCACGCGTTGGAACGGACCGACGAGCGCATAGCCGACCCGCTGGATCACCCGGGGATGCCGAATGGTGAACGGGGTGGCCCACACCCACGCGACGGCCGTCACCACCATCGCCGCGGCGAAGATCCAGAAACCCACCCAGCTAGCGTCGTCGCGCGAGGCGAACATGTGGTTGAGATTTTGCAGCGCGCCGGTGGTCAACACCATCGTCACGTGCACCAGGATGAAGAACAAGAAGTACACCAGCACAACGAAATGCAGCGAGCGCGCGTGCTGAATGCTCAGCCGCTTGCTGAGCCAGTGCACGCGCTGCGACAGCGCCGGCGACATGCCCAGGCCGGTGATCAACGCCGCCGGCGCGGCGATGAAGACCGTGGTGAAGTACGCCAGCAGTTGCAGACCGTTGTAGGCGACCCAGCCGTTGTCCTTCGGCCAGTCCAGCGACAGGTACTGCACCGCGACCGACGCGGCGTTGGGAAAGACGTCCCAGCTGGTGGGGACGATATGGCGCCACTGCCCGGTGGCGAACAACAGCACATAGAAGACCAACCCGTTGACGAGCCACAAGACGTCGATGCCGAGGTGCCACCACCGGGCCAGCCCGATGGAGTGCCGGAATCCCGGCAACCCGAATTGCGGTGGCAGCGCGACGGTGTCGGCGTTGGCGGTCCACAGTTCGTCGTCCGGCACCGGCGGCCCCACCCGCAACCATTCGTCCTTGCCCGGCGTGGCGTTGCGGCTGAAGTAGAGCCGGGGATGGTCGCACAGGATCTGGATCCCCGTGCGGATGATGAACATCATCATGAACAGGTTGAAGAAGTGGGTCCACCCGATCCACGCGGGCAGTCCGGGGCTGACACCGGTATGCGTGTCGGTCCCCGGGTAGTGCTGGATGAACGCCTGCACCGCCGGCATGTTGTGCAGGCCTTTGCCGATCGCCACTCCCACGACCAGCAGGGCAAAGCCGATCGGGATCAGCCACAGCAGGTTGAACCACCTGTCGCGCCCGACCCGCAGCTTGGGGGCCGTCGCCCGCCGGGTCAGGTCGAAGCCGCCACCGTAGGCCGCCACGTCGATGGTGTCCTCGGCGGTGTGTATCTCGTTGCGGTAGTCCGGAGTTTCCGTCAGCGGCGCGCCTACTGCCAGTGTCGACGCGACGCCGTCCGCCGCTGCCCGCCCCCCGGCGGTCCGGGCGTGCAGGTCCCGATGCTCGGTGTTGGTCACGGGGCCGAAAATACCCGAGCGGACTTGGATAAATTGGACTCGATCGGGAACGAAGGCGCTCCGGCGGGCCGCGCCGGGCTGCGCGGCCGTCGGCGACAGTTGCCGGCGGGCAAAATCCGCACCGGCATCGATAGCGATAGCCGCAACTGCCAATCAAAAGGTCATTTGGCGCCGCAAACTCGGTTTCTTGGCGGTCACTGTGAGTTTGGGCATAACCTTCTGGACATCGGCTAGGCCGGGTCGCGCGGCAGCAGTTTCCGGGCCGGGCGGGTCTCAATGGCGTTGATGGTCAGGGCGCGGCGGCTGATCCGCCAGCCGGCGTCCGTCAGGCGGTAGTCGTCGTCGTAGCGCAGGTGCCACACCACGTCGACCACCTCACCGGAGCGCCGGCTCCAGTGGTGCGCGACGCACGCGACGCGCCCGCTCGCGGCGCCGGGGCGCGCGCCCTCGTCATAGACCTCACCGACGATGGCGTGCTCGGTGCGGTCGACCGCGGCGACGGCGGCCACCGCGGCGGCGAGGGCCTCCCGGCCCGCGTGCGAGCGGACGGGCTCCAGCGCGGCCGGCGGCTCGGGCAGCACCAGTTCGGCCGCCTCGGTGAAAAGCCCTACGACGGCGTCGAATTGGCGGTCATCGATGCGTGCGGCGTAGCGGTGCACCAGATCGCTGAGCGCCATCCGGTCATCGGCGGAAAGGGTCATGGCGCCAGCGACAGCCGTTGCGCACACGCCGACAGCAGGTCCTTGGCCTCCTCGATGTCGCCGGTCGGCGGCATCGACAACACGATCCGGTCGGCGCCCTGGTCGACCAGGGCGCCCGCGCGTTCGGCGTCGATCTTGGCGACCGCGTGGCCCAGCGACACTTCCAGGGCCGCCGGGTCGCGGCCCCCCCCGGCCGCCTCCTCGCGCATCAGCGCGATCAGCGACGCGAGTTGCGGGCCCGCCACGCCCAGCGGTTGGAAGCCATCTCCCAAGCGCCCCGCGCGCCGTGCCGCCGCCCGGCTGTGGCCGCCGATATGGATTCCAAGACGTTCGCCCGCAGCCGGTTTCGGGTAGCACATGACGTCGTCGAAGTCGAAGAACTCGCCGTGGTGCGACGCCCCTTGCGGGCGGTCGGCCCACAGCGCCCGCAGCACGGCCAACTGCTCGTCGACCCGCCTGCCCCGGCTGTCGAATTCCGCGCCGCAGGCGGCCAGCTCCTCGGAGAGCCAGCCCACGCCCACGCACAGCCGCAGTCGGCCGCCCGAGAGCGCGTCGACGGTCGCCGCCCGCTTGGCCAGCACCACCGGGTGGTGGTTGGGCAGCACCAGTACCCCGGTGGCGAGCCGGAGGCGGCTGGTGTGGCCGGCCAGGAAGGCCAGCAGGTCCAGCGGGTCGGGGATGGGGCAGTCCGCGGCCAGGCCGACGCGTCCGGAGCTGTCGTAGGGATAGACGCTCTCGTAGCGGGTGAGAAGAACGGTGTGCTCGACGACGACGATCGATTCGAACCCGCAGCGCTCCAGGTGGCCCGCGAAGCTCGCCATCCACTCGGGATCCGCGGTCACACCGTCGGCGACCGGGGCCACCACCCCGACTTTTGGGGAAGCCTCCATGGGACCAGAAGCTAACAGGCCACGTGGACCTACGGCGCGATCGCCTCGCGGACCGCCTCGGCCAGCCTGGCCGCCCGGGGATCGGCGAAGACGTCCTCGAGCGTCACCGGCCGGCCGTCGGGCCCGGTCAGCGGAACCCGCCAGTTGGGGTATTCGTCGGTGGTGCCCGGCTGGTTCTGGGTCCGGCGGTCGCCGACGGCATCCGTCAGCGCCACCCCCAGCAGGCGCGACGGCGTTCGGCCCAGGTAGCGGTACAGCGCGAGGATGACGCGTTCCGGGTCGTCCTGAACGTCCGGGCCGTCGCCCAGCAGGCCGACTCGGCGCAGCTCCGCCAGCCACGCCGCCAGCTCGGCCCGGTCGGATTCGAGCTCGGCCTCCACCGGGCGGGTGAGCAACCCCAGTGACTCCCGCAGCCGCACGTGTTCGCCGGCCAGGTAACCGGCCGTCGGCGGCAGATCGTGGGTGGTGACCGAGGACAGGCAGTACTCGCGCCAGCGCTCGGCGGGCAGCGGCCCGCCGGTTGCGTCCCGATCCAGTTCGAACCACAGGATCGAGGTGCCAAGCACGCCGCGCAACAGGAGGTAGTCGCGCACCCAGGGTTCGACGGTGCCGAGATCCTCTCCGACGACCAGCGCGCCGGCCCGGTGCGCCTCGAGGGCGACGATGCCGATCATCGCTTCGTGGTCGTAGCGCACGTAGGTGCCCTGGGTGGGCGGTGCGCCCTGCGGGATCCACCACAGCCGGAACAATCCGATGATGTGGTCGATGCGGACACCGCCGGCATGCCGCAGCTGTCCCCGGATGAGCGCGCGAAACGGCAGGTACTCGCGCTCCTCCAGCCGGTCCGGGCGCCAGGGCGGCTGCGACCAGTCCTGGCCGAGCTGGTTGAACTCGTCCGGTGGCGCGCCCGCGGTCACGCCCAGCGCCATCACATCCTGCAGGGCCCAGGCGTCGGCGCCGTCGGGGTGGACTCCGACGGCGAGGTCTCCCATGACGCCCAGCGCCATCCCGGCCCGAACCGCCTGCGACTGCGCCGAGGCGAGCTGTTCGTCGAGTTGCCATTGCAGCCACCGGTGGAAATCGACTGAGTCCGAATGCCTTTCGGCGAACCCGGCGACCCCGGGGGCGCCGGGATGCCGCAACGAATCCGGCCAGCGGTGCCAATCGCCGCCGTATTCCTCGGCCAGCGCGCAATACACGGCGAAGTCGTCCAGCGCGGTCCCCTCCCGGTCGCGGAACGCTGCGTAGGCCAGCTCACGGCCGGCCGACCGCGGCACTTCGTGCAACGACTTGAGCGCCTCGCGCTTGGCCACCCAGGCGCCGTCGCGGTCGATGGCGTCGAGCCGGGCGGCCCGCCGCTGGACGTCCGAGCGGAGCCGCCGCACCCGGCCGCGCTTGGTGAGGTCGGCGTATTCCGGGACCGCCTCGACACGCAGATAGATCGGGTTGACGAAGCGGCGCGAGGTGGGCAGGTACGGCGACGGCTCCATGCGGCCGCCCGGGCCGAACCCGGCAGCGTGCAGCGGATTGATCAGCACGTAGTCGGCGCCGTGGCGGGACGCCGACCACACCGCGAGGTCGGTCAGGTCGGTGAGGTCACCGACCCCCCACGACTGGCTGGACCGCACGCTGTAGAGCTGGGCGGCCAGCCCCCACGCGCGCCGCGCCCCGAGCTGCTCGGGAAGGCCGAGCCAGTCGGGTGTCACGATCAGCGCGGTGCTCGTTTCGGACTCGCCGGAGCGCAGGTGCACGCGGTGGTAGCCCAGCGGCAGGTGGGCGGGCAGGGCGAAGCTGGCCTCGCCGATCCAGCGTCCGTCCAGCTCGAATGGCGGCGTGAAGTTGTCCACCTGCTGCACCCCGCCGCGGACCGTGCCGTCCTCGAGCTGCAGCCACACCTCGGCGGGGTCGCCGTGGGTCACGTGCGCCCAGAACCGGATCTGCTCGCCGGTGCGCCCGACGATGGTCGCCGGCATTCGGCGCTGCCAATACGCCCGCCGCTGCGCCGTCAGGGCGGCGTTGCGCTCTTGTTCGGTGCCGGCCTCGACACCCAGCGCGGCGAGCACCGCCACCAGCGTCTCCGCGGGGACCGGCACCGCCCGCCCGGTCCAGTCCTCGTATTCGGTCGCGATGCCGAACCGACGGGCGAGTTCGACCAGCGAGGGCGCGAGCTCAGGCATGCCGCCCATCTTGCTTGAGGATGCCGGAATCCGCGCCGGGCGGGGCCTTCGCTGCAAGGTTGCCCTTCAGCAGGACGGGAAGGACATCCGCGGCTAACATGCCCAGTGAAGACGCGAAAATCCAGCCGGGGGATGAGTGGGGAAGAGCAATGTCGGCGGCGCCGCTGTCCGCGCCGCCCGTGGTCTGGGCGCTCGAAAAGAGGCGGGGTTCGCCGGCCCAGTGAGATGTAAATAGAAGGTGAAGCGCACGCCAACGCGTGGCGAGGCAGGTGCGGGTCCCTTACGGTTGTCGATGTAATTCGCGCAGTGGACATTTTCGACGGACAATATCCAGGCGTTCTAACAGACCGGATGGTGAAATAACGTGGCGGAAGAGAGTCGCGGGCAGCGGGGGTCGGGGTACGGCCTCGGGTTGTCGACCCGCACCCAGGTGACGGGCTATCAATTCCTGGCCCGCCGAACCGCGATGGCACTGACCCGCTGGCGGGTCCGCATGGAGATCGAACCGGGACGGCGCCAGACGCTGGCCGTCGTGGCCTCGGTTTCCGCCTCGTTGGTGATTTGCCTGGGCGCGCTGCTGTGGTCTTTCCTCAGCCCGAGCGGCCAGATCAACGAGTCGCCGATCATCGCCGACCGTGACTCCGGCGCGCTGTACGTCCGGGTAGGCGACAAGCTGTACCCGGCGCTGAACCTGGCGTCGGCGCGGCTGATCACCGGGCGGCCGGACAACCCGCACCTGGTGCGGTCCAGTCAGATCGCGAACCTGCCCCGCGGGCCCCTGGTGGGGATTCCCGGCGCCCCGTCGAACTTCGCGCCCAAGACCCCGGCCGCGTCGTCGTGGCTGGTGTGCGACACGGTCGCGGGTTCGACCGGGACGGGCGCGCCGTCGGGGGTGACGGTGACCGTGATCGACGGCACCCCGGACCTCAGCGGCCACCGCCAGGTGCTGAACGGATCGGACGCGGTGGTGCTGCGCTACGGCGACGAGGCGTGGGTGGTCCGGCAGGGGCGCCGGTCCAAGATCGACGCGACGAACCGCTCGGTCCTGTTGCCGCTGGGCCTGACGCCCGAGCAGGTCAGCATGGCGAAGCCGATGAGCCGCGCGCTCTACGACGCGCTGCCGGTGGGGCCGGAGCTGACGGTGCCCGAAATACCGAACGCGGGCTCCCCGGCGACGTTCGCGGGTGCGCCCGGGCCGGTGGGGACGGTGATCGTCACACCGCAAATCAGTGGACCGCAACAGTATTCGCTGGTGTTGACCGAGGGCGTGCAGACGCTGCCCCCGCTGGTGGCGCAGATCCTGCAGAACGCCGGCGGCCCGGGTGGCAACACCAAGCCGGTCACGGTGGAGCCGTCGGCGCTGGCGAAGATGCCGGTGGTCAACAAGCTGGACCTGTCGTCGTACCCCGACAATCCGTTGAACGTGATGGACATGCGGGAGAACCCGGCGACCTGCTGGTGGTGGCAGAAGTCCTCCGGTGAGAACCGGGCCCGCATCCAGGTCGTGTCCGGGTCGACCCTGCCCATCCCGACCAAGGAGTCGAACAAGGTCGTGTCCCTGGTGAAGGCCGACACGACCGGTCGCGAGGCCGACCAGGTCTACTTCGCTTCCGACCACGCGAACTTCGTGGCCGTCACCGGCAACGATCCCGGCGCCAAGACGACGGAATCGCTGTGGTGGCTCACCGACGCCGGCGCCCGGTTCGGCGTCGACGACACCCGCGAGGCCCGCGAGGCGTTGGGCTTGAAGACCACACCGAGCCTGGCGCCGTGGGTGGCGCTGCGACTGCTGCCGCAAGGCCCGACCCTGTCGAGAGCAGACGCCTTGGTGGAGCACGACACGCTACCGATGGACATGTCCCCTGGAGATTTGGTGGTACCTAAGTGAAGCGCGGATTTGCCCGGCCAACGCCGGAGAAGCCCCCGGTCATCAAGCCGGAGAACATCGTCCTACCGACCCCGCTGAGCATCCCGCCACCCGAGGGCAAGCCCTGGTGGATCGTGGTGGTCGGCGTGGTGGTGATCGGCCTGCTGGGCGGCATGGTCGCCATGACCTTCGCCAGCGGCTCGCACGTGTTCGGCGGCGTCGGCGCGATCTTCCCGATCTTCATGATCGGCGGCATGGCGATGATGATGTTCGGCGGCCGGTTCGGCGGCCAGCAGCAGATGAGCCGGCCGAAGCTGGACGCGATGCGCGCCCAGTTCATGCTGATGCTCGACATGCTGCGCGAGACGGCCCACGAGTCGGCCGACAGCATGGACGCCAACTACCGCTGGTTCCACCCGGCGCCGGACACCCTGGCCGCGGCCGTCGGGTCGTCGCGGATGTGGGAGCGCAAGCCCGACGGCAAGGACCTCAACTTCGGTGTGGTGCGGGTCGGCGTGGGCATGACGCGCCCCGAGGTGACCTGGGGCGAGCCCCAGAACATGCCGACCGACATCGAGCTTGAGCCCGTCACGGGTAAGGCGCTGCAGGAATTCGGTCGCTACCAAAGCGTCGTCTACAACCTGCCCAAGATGATCTCCCTGCTGGTGGAGCCGTGGTACTCGCTGATCGGGGACCGCGAGCAGGTGCTGGGCCTGATGCGGGCGATCGTCTGCCAGCTGGCGTTCTCCCACGGGCCGGACCACGTGCAGATGATCGTGGTCAGCTCCGAGCTGGAGCAATGGGACTGGGTGAAGTGGCTGCCGCACTTCGGCGACCCGCGCCGGCAGGACGCGGCGGGCAACGCGCGCATGGTCTACAGCTCGGTGCGGGAGTTCGCCGCGGAGCAGGCCGAATTGTTCGCCGGCCGTGGCTCGTTCACGCCCCGGCACGCCAGCTCGTCGGCGCAGACGCCGACCCCGCACACGGTGATCATCGCCGACGTCTCGGACCCGCAGTGGGAGTTCGTGATCAGCGCCGAGGGCATCGACGGCGTGACCTTCTTCGACCTGACCGGCGGATCGATGTGGTCGGCCGTCCCCGAGCGGACCTTGAAGTTCGACGAGCGCGGCGTGATCGAGGCGCTGCCCCGCGACCGCGACACCTGGATGGTCATCGACGAAAGCGCGTGGTTCTTCGCCCTGACCGACCACCTCAGCATCGCGGAGTCGGAGGAGTTCGCGCAGAAGCTGGCGCGCTGGCGACTGGCCGAGGCGTACGAAGAGATCGGTCAGCGGGTTGCCCACATCGGTGCGCGAGACATCATGGCGTACTACGGAATTGACGACCCGGCCGACATCGACTTCGACGCGCTGTGGGGCAGCCGCACCGACTCGATGGGCCGGTCGCGGCTGCGTGCGCCGTTCGGAAACCGCTCCGACAACGGCGAGCTTTTGTTCTTGGACATGAAGTCGCTCGACGAGGGCGGCGACGGCCCGCACGGTGTCATGTCCGGGACGACCGGCTCGGGTAAGTCGACGCTGGTGCGGACCGTGATCGAATCGCTGATGCTCGGACACCCGCCCGAGGAACTGCAGTTCGTGCTGGCCGACCTCAAGGGTGGTTCGGCCGTCAAGCCGTTCGCGGGCGTGCCGCACGTGTCGCGCATCATCACCGACCTGGAGGAAGACCAGGCGCTGATGGAGCGCTTCCTGGACGCGCTCTGGGGCGAAATCGCCCGCCGGAAGGCGATCTGCGACAGCGCCGGTGTCGACGACGCCAAGGAGTACAACTCCGTGCGCCTGCGGATGCGGGCGCGCGGCCAGGACATGCCGGCGCTGCCGATGCTGGTGGTCGTCATCGACGAGTTCTACGAGTGGTTCCGCATCATGCCGACCGCGGTCGACGTGCTGGACTCGATCGGGCGTCAGGGCCGCGCCTACTGGATCCACCTGATGATGGCGTCGCAGACCATCGAGAGCCGCGCCGAAAAGCTCATGGAGAACATGGGTTACCGGTTGGTGCTGAAGGCCCGCACCGCCGGCGCGGCCCAGGCGGCCGGCGTGCCGAACGCGGTGAACCTGCCGGCCCAGGCCGGCCTGGGGTATTTCCGCCGCAGCCTCGAGGACATCGTCCGATTCCAGGCCGAGTTCCTGTGGCGGGACTACATCTCGCGCGGCATCACCATCGACGGCGAGGAAGCCCCGACGCTGGTGCACAGCATCGACTACGTTCGCCCGCAACTGTTTACCAACTCGTTCACCCCGCTCGAGGTCAGCGTCGGGGGACCGGAGCTGGAGCCGGTGGCCATCCACTCGAACGGCGAGGCGCTCGATGCCGACGGCGAGGCCGAGGAGGACGAGGAAGGGATCAGGGTGCCGAAGGTCGGCACGGTGATCATCGATCAGCTGCGCAAGATCGACTTCGAGCCCTACCGGCTGTGGCAGCCGCCGCTGAACCAGCCCGTCGCAATCGACGACCTGGTCAACCGGTTCATCGGCCACCCGTGGCAGCAGGACTACGGCACCGCCCAGAACCTGGTGTTCCCGATCGGGATCATCGACCGCCCGTTCAAGCACGACCAGCCGCCGTGGACGGTCGACACCTCCGGGCCCGGTGCCAACGTCCTGATCCTGGGGGCCGGCGGTTCGGGCAAGACCACGGCGCTGCAGACGCTGATCTGCTCGGCCGCCCTGACGCACACCCCCGAGCAGGTGCAGTTCTACTGCCTGGCGTACAGCGGCACCGCGCTGACCACCATCGCGCGCCTGCCGCACGTCGGTGAGGTGGCCGGCCCGACGGACCCCTACGGCGTGCGCCGTACCGTGGCCGAACTGCTGGCGCTGGTGCGCGAGCGCAAGCGCACCTTCCTCGAATACGGCATCGCCTCGATGGACGTGTTCCGGCGGCGCAAGTTCGCCGGCGAGGCCGGGCCGGTGCCCAACGACGGGTTCGGCGACGTCTACCTGGTGATCGACAACTACCGGGCATTGGCCGAGGAAAACGAGGTGCTGATCGAGCAGGTGAACCTGATCATCAACCAGGGCCCCTCGTTCGGCGTGCACGTGGTCGTCACGGCCGACCGCGAATCGGAGCTGCGTCCGCCGGTGCGCAGCGGTTTCGGTTCCCGCATCGAGCTGCGCCTGGCCGCGGTGGAGGACGCCAAGCTGGTGCGTTCCCGGTTCGCCAAGGAGGTCCCGGTCAAGCCGGGGCGCGGCATGGTCGCGGTCAACTACGTCCGCCTGGATTCCGACCCGCAGGCCGGCCTGCACACGCTGATCGCGCGGCCCGCGCTGGCCAACACGCCCGACCATGTGTTCGCGTCCGACAGCATCATCGAGGCCGTCAGCCGCCTCGCGAGCGGCCAGGCGCCGCCGGTGCGCCGGCTGCCCGCGCGGTTCGGCGTGGAGCAGGTGCGCGAGCTCGCCGCCCGCGACACCCGCCAAGGGGTGGGCGCCGGCGGAATCGCCTGGGCCATCTCGGAATTGGACCTGGCGCCGGTGTACCTCAACTTCGCCGAGAACGCGCACCTGATGGTGACGGGCCGGCGCGAGTGTGGGCGCACCACGACGCTGGCCACCATCATGTCCGAGATCGGCCGGCTGTATGCGCCGGGATCGAGCAGCGCGCCGACAGCGCCGGCCGGACGGCCGTCGGCGCAGGTGTGGCTGGTCGACCCGCGCCGTCAGCTGTTGACCGTGCTGGGCTCCGAGTACGTCGAGAAGTTCGCCTACAACCTCGACGGCGTGCAGGAGATGATGAACGAGATGTCGGCTCTGCTGGCCAGCCGCGAACCACCGCCCGGCCTGTCGGCGCAGGAGCTGTTGTCGCACTCTTGGTGGAGCGGCCCGGAGATCTTCTTGATCGTCGACGACATCCAGCAGCTGCCGGCGGGCTTCGATTCACCGCTGCACAAGGCCGCCGCCTGGGTCACCAGGGCCGCCGACGTCGGCTTGCACGTGATCGTGACCCGCACGTTCGGTGGGTGGTCGTCGGCCGGCAGCGACCCGATGCTGCGCGCTCTGCACCAGGCGAACGCGCCGCTGCTGGTGATGGACGCCGATCCCGACGAGGGCTTCATCCGCGGCAAGATGAAGGGCGGCCCGCTGCCCCGCGGCCGAGGCCTCCTGATGGCCGAGGACACCGGCATCTTCGTGCAGGTGGCGGCCACCGAGTTCCGCCACTAGACGGCGATCGCGAGCGCGGCGAAGCCGGGCGCTGGGGGTACCCCCGCGTAGCTGGGGGACGGGTCGCCGCCATCAGGACTAGGACGGCGATACCGCTGCGCTGGGGTTTGGTCCCGATCGACCGGGATCAGCTCCAGTGCAGCGGTAATTCTTTGAGCGCGAAGGTCTTTGACGGGAATTTGATCTCGGGCTTGTAATCCGCCGGCACCTCGAAATCGGGGATCTGCTTGAGCCACTCCGCGACGATGATGGTCAGCTCGATCCGCGCCAGATGCGAACCCAGGCAGCGGTGCGGCCCGCCGCCAAATCCCCAGTGCCGGTGCACCTTGCCGTCCAGGAACAGCTCATCGGTGGACATCGCGTCGCTGCCATCGCGGTTGACCGCCGCCATGCACAGGCGCACCGGGGTGCCCGCGGGCAGCGTCATGCCGCCCACGGTGACGATCTCGGTCGTGACCCGGGGCGCCACCGGCGCCGACGGCTCGAGCCGCACGATCTCCTCGATGAAAACCCTGATCTGCCTTGGGTTGTCGCGCAGCTGTTCGCGGAGCTGCGGCCTACGCGCGAGTTCGAACAGCGAGAACCCGATCGCCGCGGTCACCGTGTCCAGGCCCGCCAGGATCAGCAGGTGGCTCATGCCCAGCAGCTCGAGGTCGGTGAAGTCGCCCTCGCCCATCATCACTTGGGACAACATGTCCTCACCCGGCTTTGCCCGGCGCTGGACGATCGCGTCGGTCAGATACGCCAACAGCTCATGCGCCTTGCCGAAGTCCTCCTGCGTCATGTAGGGCTTGTCGGCGATGATCGCGTCTTTCCACTCGATGACGCGGTCGCGGTCCTCGACCGGCAGACCGTAGAGATCGAGGAAGACCTGAAAGGGGTACAGCCTCGCGAAATCCGCCATGCCGTCGCACTTGCCGCGCCCGGCCAGCTCGGCGATCATCTCGGCGGCGTGGCGCTGCAGCACCGGTCGCGACTTGCTCAGTCCCTGCGGGCTGAAGTACGGCTGCAGGATCTTGCGGTAGCGGGTGTGCTCGGGCGGGTCGAACGCCAGCGGTATCACCGGTAACGGGCTGCCGGGGGGTTGCAGTGCCAGCCGCGAGGAAAAGACCTTGGGGTTGCGCAGCGCGGCGAGCACGTCCTCCCGACGGGTGATGTAGTAGTGGCCGTTCATGAACACCACCGGCCCGGCGTCCCGCAACGTTTTCCAGCCGACACCACGGTCGTCCGCCAACGGCAACTTGGTGTACTCGAGCCGCGGCAGGTGGAAGCTGCCCGGCTGGCCGTCGCCAAGAGTGCTCATGCGCTCGATCTCCGCTTGTCCGAGTGATTTTCGTGTCTTGCCTTCGCGGTCCCCGACGGGGCGGGTCCGCCGGTCCCGATGGCACACCAATATCGCATGGAGCAGACAAGGGCACCAATCGGCGCGTCCGCGACCGGCGGCTATCTCTTAGACTTTGTCGACCGACCAATCTACCTCCGTCGAAGAAGGAAACCTGGTGAAGGTTCGTCTCGAAAAGTCCAGATGCGTGGGCCACGCCCAGTGTTACGCCGTCGATCCCGAGCTGTTCCCCATCGACGCGTCCGGTTATTCGACCCTCGAAGAGCATGAGGTGCGGCCCGAGGACGAACAGGTGACTCGCGACGGCGTGGCCTCCTGCCCGGAAATGGCGCTGATCCTCGAGGAGGATTAGGGGCGCGAACGGTCGAACCAAAAGCAAACGGCGGGTGAACGATTGGCGGCCGTTGGTGAACTGCGGTTGGCCGGGAGTGAACAATAATTGGCTCGGAATGAACAGTTGGCATCGTCGGTCGGCCTGCCCATTATCAGCGGCTAATGTCTTTGGCGAGCGGCAGTTCGGGCACTAGGAGCTGTCGCTCGGTTGCTGACCGCGGGCTGATCGAGGCGCACATTGTGGATCTCTTGTCTGACCGGAAGTCCGGTAATCCCGTTGGCGAAGCACCCATTTGGACGGAGGGGTCGGGTGCGTCGCCGTGCGCTCGGATCCCGCGGACCGAGTTTGCTGGTCCACAAAGGCGTGACCGCGCTCACCACGATTTTTACCTGACCGCCGTGATTGCCTACGCGATCACGGCCGACTGAGGAGGACACGGGGTGTTCGACTTCGGAGCGTTACCGCCCGAAATCAATTCCGGTCGGATGTATGCGGGTCCGGGAGCTGAGTCGATCATGGTTGCCGCGACGGCCTGGGATGCGCTGGCTGCGGAGCTGAGCACCGCGGCTTCGGGCTACAACTCGGTGATCACCGAACTCACCAGCGCGCCGTGGGTGGGACCCTCGTCGACCGCGATGGTGTCGGCGGTGGTGCCCTACGTGAGCTGGCTCAGCACGGCGGCGGGGCTGGCCGAGGAGAGCGCCAGCCAGGCCCGCGCGGCCGCGGGCGCCTTCGAGGCGGCGTTCGCGATGACGGTGCCCCCGCCGGTGATCGTGGCCAACCGGGTGCTGCTGGCCACGCTGGTGGCGACGAATTTCTTCGGGCAGAACACGCCGGCGATCATGGCCACCGAGGCCCAGTACATGGAGATGTGGGCCCAGGACGCCGCCGCCATGTACGGCTACGCCGCCTCGTCGGCGGCCGCCACGGTCTTGACGCCCTACCAGGCGCCGCCCAACACCAGCACGCCGGAGGCGCCGACCGAACAGGGTGCCGCAGTCGCCCAGGCCACCGCGCAGCCGGCCGGCAACTCCGCGCAGACCGCGGCGCAGGCGGTGCAGGCCGCGTCGATCCCGCAGACCTTGCAGCAGCTGGCGCTGCAGCAGCTGAACGGTTACAACTTCACGCAATGGCCGTTCTCGATGCTGCAGAACCAGCTCAAAGATCTGTTCACCTACGGGCTGCCCACCCCGAGCAACAACTGGTTCGGGATCACTCCGCCGCTGTTCAACTCGGCCAGGCAGACCCTGCAGGCCTACTTCGGTGTCGGCATCGGGAACTTCGGCTGGTCCTATGGCCAGCAGCTGACGTTCGGTAGCGGCACCACCGTCGGTGCGGCCGGTGGCTGGTTCCCGACCCCGCAGTTCGGCGGCCTGCACCTGGGCGCGATCGGGGCGAGCTCGGTCAGCGGCCAGGGCAGCGGCGCGGTGTTGGCCAACGCGGGCCAGGCCGGCAAGGTCGGGGCGTTGTCGGTCCCGGCCAACTGGACCAACCCGACCGCCGAGGCCACCCTGGTCAGCGCCGTCAGCGAGGAGACCCCGGCCAACGCCGGCGCGAACGCCGTGCCCGGAAACGCCATCCTGCGCGGCATGCCGATGGGCGGCGTGGGACGGCGCACCGCGGGCTACGGCTACACCAACAAGTACGGCTTCCGATATAGCGTGCTGACCCGCCCACCGTCGGCGGGATGACGAGCCGACATGAACAGCAGTTGTCCACCAGTGAACAGTTGGCGCTAAGGAGGCGCGACCCGGAGGGATCCAATTAGTCTCACTAGCAAGCCATGTCTGAAGGAAACTTCAGCAGCAAATCTTTCCTTGATGGTCATCGAGCCTGAAAGTTGAGGAGGAAAACCACATGTCCTTTGTGACTACACAGCCGGAAGCGCTGGCGGCGGCCGCGGGCAGCCTGCAGGGCATCGGCTCGGCGTTGAGCGCCCAGAACGCTGCCGCGGCGGCCCCGACGACGGGGGTGGTGCCGGCGGCGGCCGACGAGGTGTCGGCGCTGACCGCGGCGCAGTTCGCCGCGCACGCACAGATGTACCAGGCCGTCAGCGCGCAGGCTGCGGCGATTCACGAGCAGTTCGTCAGCACCCTGGGCATCAGCTCGGGGTCGTACGCAGCGACCGAGGCGGCCAACGCGGCCGCGGCCGGCTAGGAGGCAGTGATGAGTGACTTGGGTATGTTGCCGCCGGAGGTCAGCTCCGCGATGATCTACGCCGGCCCCGGTTCCGGGTCGATGATGGCCGCGGCCTCTGCGTGGAATGGGATTGCCGCCGAACTGACCTCGGCCGCTATGGGCTACGACCAGATCATCACCCAGCTGGCCGGCGAGGAGTGGCTGGGGCCGGCCTCGGCGTCGATGGCGTCGGCGGCGCAGCCGTACGTGCAGTGGATGACGACCACCGCCGGTCAGGCCGAGGAAGCCGCCGCCCAGGCGCAGAACGCCGCGGCGGCCTACGAGACCGTGCTCGCCTCGGTGGTGCCCCCGCCGCTGATCGCGCTCAACCGCACGGAGCTGTCGCAGGCCATGGCGACCAACATCCTGGGCCAGAACAACGGGATCATCGCGCAGCTGGAAGCCCAGTACCAGGAATTCTGGGCTCAGAACGCGGCGGCGATGTACAACTACGCCGGTCAGTCCGCGGCCGCGGCCAAGGTGACGCCGTACCAGAACGCGCCGACGGTGGCCAACCCGGCCGCCGCCGCCGTCACGCAGTCCGCGGCGCCGGCCGCCTCGATCCAGCAGACCCTGCAGAGCTACCTCAGCCAGATCCAGGGTTCGTTGGGCGCCCTCGCCACGCCCAGCTCGACGGTCTCGGCGGTGAACCAGTTCGGGACTAACAACCCGTTGACCGAGCTCTGGTTCCTGATCAGTGGCCAGACGGTGCTCCCGTCCAACGTCGGCACGTTCCTGAGCGGCTACAACAACTTCTCGAGCTTCTTCTACAACACCGAGGGTTTGCCGTACTTCAGCGTCGGTATGGGCAACTTCGGCATCCAGATGGCCAAGACCCTCGGGGCCATCACCGGGCCCGCGGCGGCGGCGGCGGCCGTCCCGAAGGGCCTGCCCGGGTTGGGCGGCCTGCTGGGCGGCGGCGTCGGTGGCGCGGCGGCGCACCTGGGCAGCGCGACGTCGATCGGCAAGCTGTCGGTGCCGGTCTCGTGGACCGGGGCCACCGCTCCGACGGCTGCCGCGGCCCATGCGATCCCGGTCAGCAGCATCAGCGCTGCCCCGGAGGCCGCCGGGGGACCGGGCAACCTGCTCGGCGGCATGCCGCTGGCCGGTGCGGGCGCCGGCGGATCCAGCGGTGCGGGTCCCCGGTACGGGTTCCGTCCCACCGTGATGGCCCGGCCGCCCCTCGGCGGGTAGCCGGCCTTCTTCGAATCTGGCGACGTGGGCGCAGGCAGCAATGCCTGCGCCCACGGTCGTTCGCGGCGTAACGGCCCGGTCGTCGCCGCCTGCGCCCGCGCAGCCCACAAGGCCTTTATCTGCGGCCGGATTTTTATGTGACGTAGGGGTTTTCCTCGACGATCGGCCACCCGGCCGCGACCGAAGTGCAGCCGCGGCGGGACGGCGTCGCCGGCGCATCGCCGCAGGTGAACGACTGCGACGCGGAGTCCCGACGTCGCCGTCGTGGCAATCGCTCCCAGCCCGTCCGCCGCGTAGCTAACGGCTGCCGCCGGGCGGTCTGCCCGATCGCGCCAGGGCGGGCCGGGGGCGCGCCGACTTAGCCTCACTGCAAGCAACCTCGGTGAAGGTCGTCGAGCGAAGACAGCTTGAGGCGCATAAGTGTTGGATTTCGGGGCGTTACCGCCGGAGATCAATTCGGGCCGCATCTATGCCGGCCCGGGTTCCGGGTCGATGATGGCCGCGGCGGCGGCCTGGGACGGGCTGGCGGCCGAGCTGAGTCTGACGGCGACCGGCTACACGTCGGCGCTCACCGAGCTGACCGGGTCACCATGGCTGGGGCCGGCGTCGCAGGCCATGATGGCCGCGGCCACCCCCTATATCTCCTGGCTCAATACCGCGGCAGCGCTGGCCGAGGAGACGGCCAACCAGGCCAGGGCGGCCGCGGCGGCCTTCGAAACCGCGTTCGCTCTGACGGTCCCTCCTCCCGCCGTCGCGGCCAACCGCGTGTTGTTGATGACCCTGGTCGCGACGAATTTCTTCGGGCAGAACTTCCCCGCGATCGCCGCCACCGAGGCCCAGTACGCGGAGATGTGGGCCCAAGACGCCACGGCGATGTACGGCTACGCCGGCGCCTCGGCGGTCGCGGCCCGGTTGAACGCGTTCATCGAGCCGGCCCAGACGACCGACCAAAGCGGACCTGCGGCGCAGGCGGCCGCCGTCAGCCAAGCCGTTGCCACGCCCGCGGGGACCGGCGCACCCGCCGCGGCCCCCGGCCTGTCCCTCACCCCGGACGCGATCTCGGTCACATCGATCTTCACGTCGATCAATCAAGCGCTGCAACAACTTTCGACGGGAGCGTTGGCGTCGCCGCTGAACCCCTACAACTGGTGGATCGTCCAGCAGTTCGCCAACCTCAACGTGGCGAACCGCGTCGCGTTGTCTCGGTTTGGCGTGGGGCTCCCGTACTTCTCGGTCGGGATGATGAGTTTCGTCGGCTCGATCTCGCAGCAGCTGACGTTTGGCCCCGGCGGGACGACGGCCGGTTCCCAGGGCGCCTGGTTCGCCACCCCACAATTCGCCGGCCTGCACCTGGGCGCCGTCGCCGGTGGCGCCGGCGGCCCCGGCGGGGTGGCCGCGAATCTGTCCTCGGCCGCCAGGATCGGCGGGCTGTCGGTGCCGCAGGCGTGGGGCGGCTCTCCCGCCGCGGTGGAGCAGCAAGCCGCCCAGGCTCTTGCCGTCGACTACGCCACCGAGCGGCAGGGCGCCGGCCCCAACGGTGTGCTGCGCGGCATGCCGACGGGTACCGGCAGCCGACGCGCCGGCTCCGCCTGGCCGCCCCGCGAATATGGCTTCAGACGCAGCGTCCTCGCCCGCCCACCATCGGCCGGATGACCAAGATGCCCAACGACGTTCGCCGAGCGCGGTAACGAAGGCGGCCAACGCGGCCGCGACTGGTTAAGGAGTCAGGAAATGGCAATCGATTTTGGCGCATTACCGCCGGAGATCAACTCGGCGCGCCTGTACGCCGGCGCGGGCTCCACGCCGTTGGTGACCGCGGCTTCGGCGTGGAACTCACTGGCCGCCGAGCTCAACGCTGCCGCGCTGGGTTATGAGAATGTGGTGACCCAGCTGGCCGGCGAGGAGTGGCTGGGGCCGGCCTCGGAGTCGATGGCCGCGGCGGCGCAGCCATACGTGGAGTGGGTGGGCACCACGGCGGCCCAGGCCGAACAGGCGGCCACCCAGGCCAGCGCGGCCGCGGCCGCCTATGAGGCCGCGTTTGCGGCGATCGTGCCGCCGCCGCTCATCGCCGCGAACCGAGCCGAGCTGGCCCGGGCGGTGCAGACCAACGTGCTCGGCCAGAACACCGGGATCATCGCCCAATTGGAGGCGCAATACGGCGAGTTCTGGGCCCAAGACGCCGCGACCATGTACAGCTATGCCGGCAACTCGGCGTCGGCGTCCACCGTGACGCCGTTCACCGCGGCACCGACGGTCGCCAGTCCCACCGCCGCGGGCACCCAGGCGGCCGCGACCACCGCCGCCGCGGGCACTTCGGTGAGCTCGATACAGAACCAGATCAACAGCGCCATCAGTCAGATCACCGCGCAACTCACCAGCCTGGCGTCGCCGTTTTACGCGCCGTTGCAACAGGAATGGTGGTATTTCGCGTCGGGCACGGGCCCGCTGTCCTCGGTGTGGCAGCTTTTGTTCGGCAGTCCCACCTTCCCGGGCAGCAGCCTTTCGGCGTTCATGTCCGCGATTTCGCCGTACGCCGGGGTGTTCTACAACACCGAGGGCCTGCCCTACTTCAGCATCGGCATGGCCAACTCCATGACCCAGACCGCCAAGACCCTCGGCGCGATCGGCGGAGCGGCGGCGCCGGCGGCGGCCGCCGTCCCGAAAGGCTTGCCTGGGCTGGGTGGGTTGCTCGGCGGGGGCGCACCGGTTGCGGCGCACTTGGGCAGCGCGACATCGCTCGGCAAGCTGTCGGTGCCGGCCTCGTGGTCGGGACCCGTCACGGCGCCGAGCCACGCCACCGCCATACCCGTCAGCAACGTCCGCGAGGCGCCCGATGCGGGAGCCGGAAACCTCCTGGGCGGCATGCCGCTGGCCGGCGCGGGTACCGGCGGATCCAGCGCGGGTCCGCGGTACGGATTCAAGCCGGTCGTGATGGCCCGACCGCCCGCGGCCGGGTAGGCGGGTCGTCGGCTGTGATCGATTTGCTCCCGAGCGCTCTCGCCCCGTCGGTGATAAGCTCCATACGTGCTGGCCAGCAGGCCTTCCACAGCGTCGGCGGGGCGCCGGCTCTGGCTGTTTGCTGTGACGGTCCTGTGAACGCCAGCGGTAGGGGCCCGGGCGCTGTTACTGTGTCGTTACCACAAGTGAATTCGCCGTGCCATCCGGTGAACAATTGCCAACGGGTGGCCTCGGACCGAGCTTGAAGCGCAAGTTGTCATCTACTCTCTTGCACAAAGCGGTGCGGAGGAATTTCGAGGAGGGAAACCTATGTCGTTCGTTACCACACAGCCCGAGGCCCTGGCCGCGGCGGCCGGGAGCCTGCAGGGGATCGGCTCGGCGCTGAGCGCCCAGAACGCCGCCGCGGCGGCCCCGACGACCGGGGTGGTGCCCGCTGCCGCCGACGAGGTGTCGGCGCTGACCGCGGCCCAGTTCGCCGCGCACGCGCAGATGTACCAGGCCGTCAGCGCGCAGGCGGCCGCCATTCACGAGCAGTTCGTCAGCACCCTGGGCATCAGCTCGGCGTCCTACGCCGCGACCGAAGTCGCCAATGCGGCGGCGGCGGGCTGATCGGGTCCAGCGGTTAACGCCCTCGACGGAACCCGTGACGGTGCGGGTTCCATGGCGATCATCCGGCGCCTGGGGCGTCGGGGCCTGACGGCTGGGCCGAAACAGCTTTCCGGGGGACCGACTTTGTGTATGCGACTCGGCGGTGCGTTTGCGCGTAACCGTCGTGTCGTCGCTGTCCACAACTGAATACAAGCCACTCAAGAATTAAGGAGAAAGCCAACATGGCAACACGTTTTATGACCGACCCGCACGAGATGCGGGCGATGGCGGGCCGTTTCGAGGTCCACGCCCAGACCGTTGAGGACGAGGCTCGCAAGATGTGGGCGTCGTCGATGAACATCGCCGGTGCCGGCTGGAGCGGCCAGGCCCAGGCGACCTCCTACGACACCATGGGCCAGATGAATCAGGCCTTCCGCAACATCGTGAACATGCTGCACGGTGTGCGCGACGGGCTGATCCGCGACGCCAACAACTACGAGCAGCAAGAGCAGGCTTCCCAGCAAATCCTCGGCAGCTAGCCCAACGGCGCTGCGTCCCCTTTGAGATTAGGAGTAAACATGACCATCAATTACCAGTTTGGCGACGTGGACGCCCACGGCGCGACGATTCGCGCCCAGGCCGCGTCGTTGGAGGCCGAGCACCAGGCCATCGTGCGCGATGTGCTTGCCGCTGGTGACTTCTGGGGCGGCGCCGGTTCGGTCGCCTGCCAGGAGTTCATCACCCAGTTGGGTCGCAACTTCCAGGTGATCTACGAGCAGGCCAACGCCCACGGCCAGAAGGTGCAAAGCGCCGGCAGCAACATGGCCAGCACCGACAGCGCCGTCGGGTCCAGCTGGGCCTAACTCGCAACTTCGGGCGCGGCAGCACACCGGTGTGTGGTGTGCTGCCGCGTCCTGCGGTTTCAGTAAACTTCAACCACTTCGACCTCTGAGGCTATTGATGGATCAACAGAGCACCCGCACCGACATCACCGTCAACGTCGACGGCTTCTGGATGCTTCAGGCGTTGCTCGATATCCGGCACGTCGCGCCCGAATTGCGGTGCCGGCCGTACGTATCCACCGACTCGAGCGACTGGCTCAACGAACACCCGGGTATGGCGGTGATGCGCGAGCAGGGCATCGTCGTCGGCGACGAGGTGCAGGAGCAGGTCGCCGCCCGGATGCGGGTGCTCGCCGCGCCCGACCTCGAGGTCGTGGCCCTGCTGTCGCGGGGCAAGCTGCTCTATGGCGTCGTGGACGACGAGAACCAACCGCCCGGGTCGCGCGACATCCCCGACAACGAATTCCGGGTGGTGCTGGCCCGCCGCGGCCAGCACTGGGTGTCGGCGGTGCGGGTCGGCAGCGACATCACCGTCGACGACGTCGCCGTCGCGGACAGCGCCTCGATCGCGTCGTTGGTGCTGGACGGTCTGGAGTCGATCCACCACGCGGAGGCGGCGGCCATCAACGCGGTCAACGTCCCGCTGGAGGAGATGCTGGAAGCGACGAAGTCGTGGCAGGAGTCCGGGTTCAACGTCTTTTCCGGCGGTGATCTGCGGCGGATGGGCATCAGCGCCGCCACGGTCGCGGCGCTGGGCCAGGCCCTGTCGGACCCGGCGGCCGAGGTTGCCGTCTACGCGCGCCAGTACCGGGACGACGCCAAGGGCCCGAGCGCCTCGGTGCTGTCGCTGAAGGACGGCTCGGGCGGCCGCATCGCGCTCTATCAACAGGCCCGGACCGCGGGCTCGGGGGAGGCGTGGCTGGCGATCTGCCCGGCGACCCCGCAACTGGTGCAGGTGGGCATCAAGACGGTGCTGGACACCCTGCCTTACGGCGAGTGGAAAACACACAGCAGGGTTTGACATCCGCGTGAAACACAAACTTTACCAAGGCTTTTGCCGACAACATGCGGTCGGGATGCGAAGACGGCATACTTCTCTAGAATCACATCAGCAAATCTCCAAAGCACTGTCACCACAACTCCTTAGCGCAAGGCGAGGCAGATGAAATTCGAATTAGTCGAGTTGTACCTCTCAGGGGGCCGCAGCGCCGCGGCGAGTGAAACCGGCGAGGCTCCCGCACGTCTGGCGACACGGGGTTACACATTCACCATGGCAGGGGGTGCCGCGCGATGACATCGGCAGGAGTATCTGACGCCTTACAGGCGGAAATCGAGGGCATCGCACAGCCCCGGGCGGTCGTCGTCGGGATCATGGCCGGCGAGGGCGTCCAGATCGGCGTGCTGCTGGACGCCAACGCCCCGGTCTCTGTGATGACCGATCCGCTGCTGAAGGTGGTGAACAGCCGGCTGAGGGAACTCGGCGAGACCCCGCTGGAGGCCACCGGCCGCGGCCGGTGGGCGCTGTGCCTGGTCGACGGCAGCCCGCTGCGGGCCACCCAGTCGCTGACCGAGCAGGACATCTACGACGGTGACCGCTTGTGGATCCGGTTCCTGCCGGACACCGAGCACCGGTCGCAGGTCATCGAGCACATCTCGACCGCGGTCTCGGCGAACCTGAGCAAGCGCTTCGCCGCGATCGACCCGATCGTCGCCGTGCAGGTCGGCGCCTCGATGGTGGGGATCGGCGTCACCGCCGCGTCCGGCCTGCTGGGTTGGTGGCGCTGGCACCACAACTCCTGGCTGCCCACGGTCTACTCCGCCATCATCGCCGCGATCGCCTTGACGGTCGCGATCATGCTGGCGATGCGGGCGAAGACGCACTCCGACCGCCTGGTTGCCGACATCATGCTGGTGAGCGGCCTCGCGCCGCTGACGGTGGCCGCGGCGTCGGCGCCGCCGGGCGGCGTCGGCTCCCCGCAGGCGGTGCTCGGCTTCGGCGTGCTCGCGATCGCCGCGGCGCTCACCCTGCGCTTCACCGGCCGCCGGCTGGGCATTTACACCGCGATCGTCACCATCAGCGCGGTGGCGGCCATCGCCAGCCTGGCTCGCATGGTCGCCAATACCAGCGCGGTCACGAACTTCACCTGCGTGGTCCTGGTCTGCGTGCTGGCCTACCAGGCCGCGCCGGCCATGTCGCGCCGGTTGGCCGGCATTCGGCTGCCGGTGTTCCCGTCGGCCACCAGCCGGTGGGTGTTCGAGGCGCGGCCGGATCTGCCCACCACGGTGGTGCGTCCCGACGGTGGCGCCCCGGTCCTGGAGGGCCCCGCGTCCGTCCGGGATGTGGTGCTGCAGGCCGAGCGCGCCCGGTCGTTCCTGACGGGTCTGCTGCTGGGGCTGGGCGTGCTGATGGTGGTCTCGCTGACCGCCCTGTCGGATCCGCACACCTTCCAGCGCTGGCTGCCGCTGTTGCTGGCCGGCTTCAGCGCCGGGTTCCTCATGCTCCGCGGCCGTTCGTACGTCGACCGCTGGCAGGCCATCACCCTTGCCGGGACGGCGGTGCTCATCGTCGCCGCGGTGGTGGTCCGCTACGCCCTGGGGCTGCAGTCGCCGCTGGCGGTGTCGATCAGCGTGGCGATTCTGGTCCTGCTGCCGGCGCTCGGCATGACCGCCGCGGCGGTCGTGCCCAACACCATCTACAGCCCGCTGTTCCGCAAGTTGGTGGAATACGTCGAGTACCTGTGCCTGATGCCCATCTTCCCGTTGGCATTGTGGCTGATGAATGTCTATGCGGCGATCCGTTACCGCTAGCAGCGAGGTGTGGCGCGGTCGCGCATTGCGCGCGACCGTCGCCGCACTCCTGCTCACTTCAGGTGCACTGGCCGGTTTGCCGCCGGCGTCGGCCATTTCGCCCCCGACAGTTGATCCGGGCGCGGTGCCGCCGGACGGCCCGCCGGGACCGCCGGCCCCAATGAAGCAGAACTCCTACTGCACCGAGGTCGGCGTGCTGCCCGGCACCGACTTCCGGTTGCAGCCGAAGTACATGGACATGCTCAACCTGCAGGAGGCGTGGCAGTTCGGGCGCGGCGCCGGGCAGAAGGTCGCGGTCATCGACACCGGTGTGACGCCGCACCCGAGGTTCCCCCACCTGATCCCCGGCGGGGACTACATCATGTCCGGCGACGGGCTGTCGGACTGCGACGCGCACGGCACCATCGTGGCGTCGATGATCGGCGCGGCCCCGGCCAACGGCCCGGCGGCGCCGCCCGCCGCACCGCGCAAGCCCGTGACCATCCCCACCACGGAGCCGCCCCCGAAAGCGCCGCCGCCGCAGACCGTGACCCTGTCGCCGCTGCCCCAGACGGTGACGATGGTGCCTCCGCCACCGGAATCGCCTCCGCCGGGGCCGTTCGGCGCGCCACCCGCGCCCCCGGCCGCTCCGCCGGCACCGCCCGGTCCGCCGGGCGCCCCACCGCCACCCGGTCAGGCCCCGGCCGCGAGCCACTCCGGCGGCACGGTGACGATCCCCAGCTATTCCGGCGGCGGACAGGTTGTCGGCGTCGATCACCGGGGCGAGCCGCGCCCCCTCGACCCGCCCAAACCGCCGCCGCCTGGAGCGCCGTCGTCGAACGCCCCCGACGCCTATAGCGGGATCGCCCCGGACGTCGACATCATCTCGATCCGGCAGTCCAGCCAGGCGTTCGGCCTCAAGGACGCCTACACCGGGGACGAGGATCCGCAGACGCGGGCGAAGATCGACGACGTCGAGACCATGGCGCGGGCCATCGTGCACGCCGCGAACCTGGGCGCCACGGTGATCAACATCTCCGACGTCACCTGCATGAGCGCGCGCAACATCATCGACCAGCGCACGCTCGGCGCCGCCGTGCGGTACGCGGCGGTCGACAAGAACGTCGTCATCGTGTCCGCGGCCGGGGACACCAGCAAGAAGGACTGCAAACAAAACCCGTCCTACGACCCCATGCAGCCCAAGGACCCGCGCGGCTGGAGCGGTGTCAACACGGTGGTGACCCCGTCCTGGTACAGCGACTACGTGCTGACGGTCGGCGCCGTTGACACCGAGGGCCGGCCGCTCACCCAGGGCGGTGGACAGGGGTCGACGAGCGTCGCGGGACCGTGGGTCGGCATCGCCGCGCCGGGCACCGACGTCATCGGGCTCTCGCCCCGGGACGACGGCCTGATCAACGCCATCGACGGCCCTGACAACACGCTGCTGGTCCCGGCCGGCACCAGCTTCTCGACCGCGATCGTGTCCGGCGTGGCCGCTCTCGTTCGCGCGAAATACCCGCAGCTGTCGGCGTACCAGGTGATCAACCGGCTGGAGCGCACCGCCAGGGCACCGGCGCGCGGGGTGGACAACCAGGTCGGATACGGCGTGATCGACCCGGTGGCGGCGCTCACCTGGGATGTACCCGACGGTCCGGCAAAGCCGCCGCAGCAACTGTCGGCGCCCCTGAACATCCCGAAGGCGGCCCCGCACCGCGATATGGTGCCAATATGGGTGGCAGCCGGAGGATTGACCGCGGCTTTGCTGATCGGCGGCGCCGTGTTCGGGATCGCGGTGTTCATCAAGCGGACACGGAAGCAGCAATGAGGTCGGAGCAGCGATAGTAATGAAGGCTCAACGCAGTTTTGGACTGTCCTTGTCGTGGCCGCGGGTCACGGCGGTGTTCCTCGTCGACATCCTGATCCTGTTGGTGGCCAGCCACTGCCCGGCCTCCTGGCAGGGTGAGCACCACATCGCGTTCTGGGTGGGTGTGGGTCTGGCGTCCCTGGTGACGCTGCTGTCGCTCGTCACCCACCACGGGCTGACCGTGACCTCCGGCCTGGCCACGTGGCTGTGGGACTGGTCCGCCGACCCGGGCACCGCGCTGACGGCGGGATGCACGCCGGCGATCGACCACCAGCGCCGCTTCGGGCGCGACAAGGTGGGCGTCCGCCAGTACGAAGGCCACCTGGTGAGCGTCATCGCGGTCGACAGCGGGGAGGAGGATGCCCCCGGGCGCCACCGGCACCGGACGACGGCCGGCATCCTGCCGCTGCAGGCCGTCGCCGATGGCCTGCGCCAGTTCGATATTCACCTCGACGGCATCGACGTCGTCTCGATGAAGGTCCGCCGCGGCGGCCCCGAGGTCAGGGCCGCCGAGAAGTCGAAGCTGGATGACTGGGGGCCCGAAGAGTGGGGGCTGGTGAGCGACGAGCCCACCTCGTACGTGCGCCGCACCTGGCTGGTGTTGCGGATGAACCCGCAGCGCAACGTCGCCGCGGTGGCGGCCCGTGATTCGCTCGCGTCGACGCTGGCGGCGGCCACCGAGCGGCTCGCCCAGGATCTCGACGGGCAATCGTGTGTCGCCAGGCCGTTGAACGCCGACGAGCTCGCCGAGGTCGACAGCGCCGTGCTGGCCGACCTGGAACCGACCTGGAGCCGCCCCGGATGGCGGCACCTCAAGCACTTCAACGGGTTCGCCTCGAGCTTCTGGTTGACGCCGTCGGACATCTCCACCGACACCCTCGAGGACTTGTTGGTGCCCGACGTGGGGGCCGCCGTGATCACGGTCCGGCTCGGCACCAGCGGCGGCCGGCCCGAGCTGGCGGCCTGGGTGCGCTACCACAGCGAGAACCGGCTTCCCCGAAAGGTTTCGAGCGGCCTCAACCGGCTAACCGGCCGCCAGCTGGCGGCCGTGCGCGCCAGCTTGCCCGCCCCGGCGGCCCGCCCGCTCCTGGTCGTGCCCAGCCGTCCGCTGCTCGATGACGAGGATCTGGTGCTGTCGCTCGGCCAGGTTCGGGAGAGCGCAGCGAGCGTAGCCGCAGCGCAATGACGCGGCCCCAATCCACCGCCGAAGACGCCCGCAACGCAATGGTCGCCGGCCTCTTGGCGTCCGGAATATCGGTCAACGGGCTGCAGCCAAGCCACAACCCGCAGGTGGCCGCGCAGATGTTCACCACGGCGACCACGCTCGATCCGGCAATGTGCGATGGCTGGCTGGCGCGGATGCTGGCCGGGGACCAGAGCCTCGAGGTGCTCGCGGGCGCGTGGGCCTCGGTCCGGACGTTCGGCTGGGAAACCCGCCGCCTCGGCGTCACCGATCTGCAGTTCCGGCCCGAGGTCTCCGACGGCTTGTTTCTGCGCCTGGCCGTCACCAGCGTGGAGTCGCTGGCCTGCGCCTACGCCGCCGTCCTCGCCGAGGCCAAACGCTACGAGGAGGCCGCGAAACTGCTCGACGGCGTCGAGCCCCGGCACCCTTTTGACGAGGAAGTGGTCAACTACGTGCGGGGCGTGCTGTACTTCCGCACCGGGCGCTGGCCCGACGTCCTCGTGCAATTCCCGGAGGGGAAGACCTGGCGGCACCCCGAACTGAAGGCCGCGGGCGCCGCAATGGCGACCACCGCGCTGGCATCCTTGGGTGTCTTCGAGGAGGCCTTCCGGCGCGGTGAGGCCGCCATCGAGGGCGACCGGGTTCCCGGGGCCGCCAACATCGCGCTGTACACCCAGGGCATGTGCCTGCGGCACGTCGGCCGCGAGGAAGAGGCCATCGAGCTGTTGCGCCGGGTGTACTCCCGGGATCCGAAGTTCGCCCCGGCCCGCGAAGCGTTGGACAACCCCAACTATCGGCTGGTGCTGACCGATCCGGAGACGATCGAGGCCCGCACCGACCCGTGGGACCCGGACAGCGCGCCGTCGCGCGCGCAGACGGAGGCCGCCCGCCACGCCCAGGAGGCCGCCAAGTACCTGGCCGAAGGGGACGCCGAACTCAACGCGATGCTGGGCATGGAACGGGCCAAGCGGGAAATCAAGCTCATCAAGTCGACCACCAAGGTGAACCTGGCTCGGGAAAAGATGGGGCTCCCGGTGCCGGTGACGTCGCGGCACACCTTGCTGCTGGGGCCGCCCGGAACCGGCAAGACGTCGGTGGCACGGGCCTTCGCCAAGCAGCTGTGCGGGCTCACGGTCTTGCGCAAGCCCGTGGTGGTGGAGACGAGCCGCACCAAGCTGTTGGGGCGGTACATGGCCGACGCGGAGAAGAACACCGAAGAGATGCTCGAGGGGGCGCTGGGCGGGGCGGTCTTCTTCGACGAGATGCACACCCTGCACGAGACGGGCTACCACCAGGGCGACCCCTACGGCAACGCGATCATCAACACGCTGCTGCTGTACATGGAGAACCACCGCGACGAGCTGGTGGTGTTCGGCGCGGGTTACGCCAAGGCGATGGACAAGATGCTCGAGGTGAATCAGGGCCTGCGACGGCGCTTTTCGACCGTGATCGAGTTCTTCAGCTACACCCCGGAAGAGCTTGTCGCCTTGACCAAGCTGATGGGTCGTGAGAACGAGGACATCATCACCGACGAAGCGGCCGAGGGGTTGCTGCCGTCGTACACCAAGTTCTACCTCGACGAAACCTATTCGGAGGACGGGGACCTGATCCGCGGCATCGACACGCTCGGCAACGCCGGCTTCGTTCGCAACGTGGTGGAGAAGGCCCGCGATCACCGCAGCTTCCGCCTGGACGACGAGGACCTCGACGCGGTGCTGGCGAGCGAGCTGACCGACTTCAGCGAATCCCAACTGCTCCGGTTCAAGGAACTGACCCGCGACGACCTGGCCGAGGGGCTGCAGGCGGCGGTGGCCGAGAAGAAAACCGGGTAAAGCGGTTTCGCCGGATAGTCCACCGGCCAACCCTGCGGCGTCCGCACGCGACTTTTTCACCGCAGCCCCCGAGAAGGGCAGACGGCGGGCTTCTTTCGCCGCCCTAGCACCCGCTGATGACGAAATCCCTAGCCGTTAGGGCATTCGGGCCCTAGCAACTGCGCGCCCGGGGCATCGAGACTGAGGGCATTCGCCGAAGAACGGCCAACGAGAACGTGAAAGGGGCGAACCCGGCACGGCTCCAGCTGTTGAGCGGTTTTTATGAGATCTCTATTAGTTCGCAGCAGTGCAAGCGAGTCGCGTTGCCGCGCCTCGCGCTGGTGCCACCATGACGCTGAACGCTGCGCGCTGGGAGTGCTTTTGCCAGCAAAACTGGCTTACAGAAGGGGATTTGCGGCGATTATCACCAGCCCCCCGAGCCCGGGACGGCCTACCGGCAACCTCGTGAGCGGCCCGGCCACGATGGGAGGTGGGGCGAACTGACGGAATTGCCAGACACTTTGCGAGCAGGATGACCGTTTCGTTCCGATCCGGTCGCGGCGCTCCTGCCGCCGGCTGAATCGGCTGGCGCCGAATACATGAAGCACGCAGCGCTGCCAAAGTGCCGTGCCTTCGCAGCACGACGGCCAAGGGCCCGCAGCTGGTTCGGACTATCCGTTCGAAGGAGAAGTTCGATGACTTGTGTTGTGATGCAACAGGAAACGTCGACCGTCCCGGTTCGGGGTTTCTGGGATGTTGTCGTCTTGGTGGCCGCCGGCGATGCGATGACCGTACTTTCTGACACTGCTGCGGTCGGCTAAGGGGGTGCTGGCAATGGATTTCGGGGCATTACCACCGGAAGTCAACTCCGCCCGGATGTATGCCGGGCCGGGCTCGGCGCCGATGATGGCTGCCGCGACGGCATGGGCCGCACTGGCGGCGGAGCTGGGTTCGACGGCGGCCTCGTACGAGGCGGTGATTTCGCGCCTCACCGGTGAGGGGTGGATGGGGCCGGCATCGGCAACGATGGCGGCCGCGGCGGCGCCCTATGTGACGTGGATGAGCACAACCGGGGCACTTGCCGAGCAGACTTCGGCTCAGGCTGCGGCCGCGGCGGGTGCCTATGAGGCCGCGTTTGCCATGACGGTCCCTCCAGCAGAGGTCGCGGCCAACCGTGCCCTACTGATGGCGCTGGTGGCGACCAACTTTCTTGGGCAAAACACTCCGGCGATCGCCGCCACCGAGGCCCAGTACGGCGAGATGTGGGCGCAGGACGCGGCGGCGATGTACGGGTATGCCGGCAGCTCGGCGGCCGCATCCACGCTGACGCCGTTCGATCAAGCGGCGGAGACCACCAATCCCGCCGGATTGGCCGGTCAGGCCTCGGGGGTCGCGCAGGCCACGGGCACGGCGGCGGGCACCGGCGCCCAGACTGTGAACCAGGTTATGTCCGCGATACCGACTGCACTGCAAGGACTCTCGTCGCCCCTGGCGGCCGCGCAGGCGACCCCGGTCTGGGACTTCCTGAACACCAACTTCGTCAACGGGATCGTCTCGGGCGGATATATCAACCCCGCCATGGTCGAACCCGCCGTCATGGCGTCCATGGCCGACGTCAACGCGGTCGCGCTCGGGGGAGCGCCCGAGACCACAGCGCTACCACCCATGGGCTCGGGCGAGGGGAACGGCATCTGGTTGCCGATCCCGGCCAACTCCGCAATCGTGCCGTTCAGCTCCGCGGTCACGCCGCTCGGTTCGCCGGGCATGTCGGAGGCGACCGTGGCCGGGGTCTCGGCCGGCTCACACCAGGCGGCGATGGTCGGGCGATTGTCCGTACCCCAGAGTTGGACGGTGGCCGCCCAGGTCGAGAACCACGCCGGCGCTGCACTCCCAGGAGCCGGCTGGACGAGCACCGCGCTCCCGGAGAGCCCGGCGGGCGTGCCCGGTATGCCCGGGGTTCCCGCCGCGAGCACCGCCGGCCGCCACTTCGGCAGCGGACCACGATACGGATTCAACGTGACCGTGATTCCGCGTCCGCCCGCCGCCGGATGACCGGGACGGCGGGCGGATCACTGCAAACGAGTTGCAGCTTGGCTTGACTGGCCTACGCCCGGATGTCACGATGGCCTCTGCAAGCACCTCGTTAGGTGAGGCGTCTGCACGGATACAGGCCACTGACCTCGAACGTCGAAAGACGCCCAGGGTCAGGACAGCTCTTCCCGGATTAAGGGTTGAGCCCAAGTGGCTTCCAGCTCCGAGAAAGCCGGATACGCCGTGTGGTGCCAAAGCTCTGACGAGAGGGGTGCGGCGTCCGGGCTTTCTACCCTGACCCCTCTCCGCTTGTGCAACAACGGCATCCCCGTGTGCCAAGGCCGTGAGGAGGTGAGAGCGAAATGAGTCCCGACGATAGTCCGTATTCCAGATCGACCATTTCGTTTCGATCCGACCCCGGCGCCCTTCTGACGGACTGAACGGCTCGCACTTACAGGCCTCGTTTGCACCCGTCCGCTTCGTGGACTGCGGCTTTGGCATGCACGAAACGTTGCCAACACTGCCCAGGCTCCCCGGGATCGGCCCTTCCCGTGAGGAGAACCCCGATGTCGTTTGTCCCTGTGCGCGTATCTACTTTGACCGCAACGCAATTGGGTGCACATGCCAAGACCGCAGCGAGCCCGGAGGGAGGCCGGCGATGACGCTGGACTTCGCGATGCTGCCGCCGGAGGTGAACTCCGGCCGGATGTATTCCGGGGCCGGCTCGGGCCCGATGCTGGCCGCCGCATCGGGCTGGCATGGGCTTGCCGCCGAAATGCGTTCCACCGCAACGGCTTACGGTTCCGTGCTGGCCGCGCTGACCGGCGAAGAATGGCGCGGCCCGGCTTCGGCATCGATGGCCGCGGCCGCGGCGCCGTACGTCGCCTGGTTGGGCACGACGGCCGAGCAAGCCGAGCAGGCGGGCGCCCAGGCCGAGGCGGCGGCGGCGGCCTATGAGGCCGCGTTCGCCGCCACCGTCCCGCCGCCGGTGATCGCGGCCAACCGCGCCCAGCTGATGGCGCTGATCGCCACCAACATCCTGGGCCAGAACACGCCGGCGATCGCCGCCACCGAGGCCCAGTACGCGGAAATGTGGGCGCAGGACGCCGCGGCGATGTACGGCTACGCGGCCGCCTCCGCCGTCGCCACTCAACTCAGTCAGTTCACCGAGCCGGGGCAGACCACCGATGCCGGCGGGCCGGCCGCGCAGTCGGCCGCGGTGGCCCAGGCCGTCACCGCCCCGGCCGGGACCCAGCAGAACACGCTGGCGCAACTGATGTCGGCCTTGCCCGCCACGCTGCAGGGCCTGTCCTCGCCGGCGTCGTCCTCGTCGCCCGCGGCGGAGGTCGCGGGGCTGCTCACCGGGTCCGGGTCGGGATCGCCGGCGCTCGACAACCTCTGGGCAGCGTGGGGACCCAACTCCAACGTGTGGAACACCGTCTTCTCGTCGGGCTTCTACATGCCCAGCAACACCATCGCTCCGTTCCTCGGGTTGGCGGGCCAGGCCGCGGGCGACGCCGCTGGCGACGCAGCCGCGCAGGCCGGCGGCGCGCTCGGGGGTGCCCTCACCGGGCCGGTCGGCGGCGTGGGTGGTCTGGGCAGCGCGGTCTCGGCCGGACTCGGCCGCGCTCCGATGATCGGCGCGATGTCGGTGCCGCCCAGCTGGACCGCGCCCGCGCCCCTGGCCGGCCCGTTGGCGTCGGCACTGGGCGGCACGCCCATGGTGCCGCCGCCGGCCATGGCCGCCGGCATGCCCGCAGTGCCGGTCGGCGCGGCGGGCGCACAACCGTACGGGCGCGCCGTTCCCCAGTACGGCTTCCGCCCCACCTTCGTCGCGCGGCCCCCGGCGGCGGGTTAGCGGCCGGACTCTACTCCACCTCACAGCCGACCGATCGGCGGAATGAGCATTCCGCAACCTGTCTGACATGCCAACCGCGGCCTGCGACGGGCTGGCCGAGCCCGCTAGCACGCCGAACGCCACGCCTCTGGCTCACAGTGAACTTCCAGCAGCTAATCAGGGTTACGGCAGCGATCAATGCGTACGCTAGGTGAAATTCAGGGGAGCACCACATGACGAGAAACTGTCCATCCGGGCATGCCGGGGGCCACGAGCAAACGACACGTGCCTCCGACAGCAACATCAGCCGCACCGGTGCCGCGCCGGGTCCGGCTGCGCGGATTTCGTAATCCGGTCAGAATGTGAAACGGCTCTGTCCACAGTCTAGACACATATTTGCAAACGCAAATGTGCGCTTCCCGGCCGGGTTAATGCCGCCCCCCACCATTAAGTAATTTGGCGCTTACAATAGCAGCTCGACCCTCTGGCGGTTATCCGCTGCCTTATTTTTAAGCACACGCTGGCCCATGCCGCCTGCGCAAAGAAGGTAATCTACTGTAGCTTTCTGGAAAGTTGCTGAGTGACACCTATTAGACTGCTGCACAAGAACTTTCACCACAGCAAGACGTTAGCGGACGAGCAGCCTACTCACAGCGATAATGGGCGCTTGAGATGTGTTTGTTACGTTAGCCTTACACGCCAGGAACCCGCAGCAAATACGTTTCAATCACGATGATCCGGACATTGGGCAGCGGGGCCTAACGGCGGGGCGACTGCGTTCCGCTTCATTTACCAGAGTTAGCGGAGTGAGCCAGTTGTCTTTCAAGACGCCGCATACGTCCGTGGAGCCGGCGACGGATTCCATGGATTCCATTAGAGCTACGGGTCGGTTGCGGCCGGAGCTACCGAGCCGCGCCTACCATGGCGGCCACTTAGGGGACCGGAGGGCATAGATGTTCGATTTCGGGGCGCTACCACCGGAGATCAACTCCGGCCGGATGTATGTCGGCGCCGGGGCAGGGCCGATGCTGGCAGCCGCGGCGGCCTGGGACGAGTTGGCGGCGGAGTTGCAGTCGACCGCCGCCGCCTACGGCTCGACGATCCAGAGCCTGGCGGTCGGACCGTGGACCGGGCCGTCGTCCATCGCGATGGCGGCCGCCGCCGCCCCCTACGTGGCATGGATGAGCGCGACGGGCGACCAGGCCGAAGAGGCCGCCAGCCAGGCCAAGATCGCCGCGGGCGCCTACGAGGCGGCGTTCGCGGCCACGGTGCCCCCGCCGGTGATCGCGGCCAACCGCGCACTGCTCATGACGTTGATCGCCACCAACTTCCTGGGCCAGAACACCCCGGCGATAGCCGCCACCGAGGCCCAATACGCCGAGATGTGGGCCCAGGATGCCGCCGCCATGTATGCCTACGCGGCCTCGTCCGCAACCGCGTCACAGCTGACGCCGTTCACCGAACCACCGCAGACCACCAACGCGGCGGCCGCGCCGATCCAGGCGGCCGCCGTGTCCCAGTCCAGCGGCGCGAGCGGCCTGAACATCGGCGCGCAGCTGTCCCAGCTCACCGGCTCGCTGCCGACCGCGCTGCAAACCCTCGGTAGCGGCCTGGCGTCATCGCCGACGACGGGGTCGACGAACCTGTTGTCGGGGCTGGCCCTGCCGCAGTTGATTGATCTGCCGCCGGTGAACAGTTCGCTGACCAGCTGGAACACGATCTGGTCGACCCTGACCGGCACCTACAGCCCCTTGTTCAGCTGGTCGGCCATACCGGGTGGGCCCTTCCTGTCCTTCGGGCAGTTGTATGCCTACGCGCAAAACGGGCAGGGCGTGCAGGCCTTCTTCACCCCGAAAGCCATCACCGGCGCACTCGCGCCGCTGACCAGCGAGATGCCGCACCTGTCCGCGGCCACCGCGGGAGCGCCGGTGTCGGGGGCCATGGGCAAGGCCGCGCTGGTAGGCAGCATGTCGGTGCCGCAGGGCTGGACGGAAGCCGCCCCGGCGATCAAGACACTGGCCTCGGTGCTGCCCAGCAACGCGGCGGCGGTCCCCGCCGCGTCGCTGACGGGCGAGGAGGGCGTGTTCAGCCAGATGGCGCTGTCGAGCCTGGCCGGACGCGCCATGGCCGCCGCGGGCACCCACTCCGGAGGCGCTGCTGTGGCGAGCTCGCTCGGCGGTGTGGTCGCCGAGGCCGACCCCGCCGCCGCCACCATCATCGTGATCCCGGCGCTCGAGGACTGACCGCGATGACCACCCACTCGGCTCACCCGACCAGCTAAAAGGGGCACGACATGTTTTATGCAGCGTTTCCGCCGGAGATCAACTCGGGCAGGATGTACAGCGGTCCGGGAGCGGGGTCGTTGCTGGCCGCCGCGGAGGCCTGGACCGGCCTCGCCTCCGAACTGCAGACGACGACGAGCGCGTATTCGTCGGTGATCGACGGGCTGGCCGGCGGACCATGGACCGGCCCCTCGTCGCTGAGCATGGTCGCGGCGATCACGCCCTACCTGGCCTGGATGCAGGGCACCGCGGCGCAGGCCGCGCAAGCCGCGACCCAGGCCACCGCGGCGGCCAGCGCGTATGAGACGGCGTTCGCCGCCCACGTGCCCCCGGTGGAGATCGCCGCCAACCGTGCCCAACTGGCGCAGCTGGTGGCGACCAACGTCTTCGGGCAGAACACCCCGGCGATCGCGGCAACCGAGATCCAATACGGCGAAATGTGGGTTCAGGACGCCCTGGCCATGGACGATTACGCCGCCTCGTCCGCGTCGGCCAGCCAGTTGACCCCGTTCACCGCGGCGCCCCAGGTCACCAGCGCAGGCGGGGCCGCCACGCAAGCCGCCGCCGTGGGCCAGGCCGCGGGCCTGTCGGCCGGCAGCGCCCAGTCGTTGGTGTCGAATGCAAACTCGCTGTTCAACAGCGGCCCCCTGGCGGGGCTGCTCCAGTTCGGGGCCAACCTCAGCACCGACTACACGCAGACGATCAACGGGATGCTGAACAGCCTGTTCGGGGCGAACGGGACCGCGTGGTACAACGCGCTGTACAACTCGGTCAAGGTTCCGTTGGGCCTGACGACGCAGTTCAACGACATCGGGCTGCTGATCAACTTCCCGGCCTCGCAGTTCCTCAAGTTCGCCCCGCACCCCGGTCTCGGCGAGATCCCCCGCGGAGCGCTCGGCGCCGGCCTCGGCGCGCCGCACTGGGGCCAGGGCACCCTGTTCAATGCGGTCTCGCCTTCGGCGGATTTCGGGCGCGGCACGCTGGTCGGCAACCTGAGGGTTCCGCCCAGCTGGACGACGGCAACCCCGGCCATCCGGACGGTCGCCGCAGCGCTGTCGGCCGCCGGCCCGGACGCCGTGCCGGCGGCCGCGCTGGGCGAGGGCGGCTTGCTCGGTTCGATGTCACTGGCCGGCATGCTGGGCGCGGCCGCCGGCGCCGGTGCCCCCACCGTGGTGAAACGGGCCGGCGTGCGGGGCCGCCTCACGCCGATCAAGGACCTCAAGGACGCCGCGTCGCCCGAGAAGCTGAAGCGTCTGGTGGCGCAAATTTCCGATATGCCCGAAAGCGTGCAGCACCACAACGTCGATCAGGAAGGCCTTGACGCCCTGCTCGAGCAGCTGGCCAAGAAGCCCGGCATCCACGCCGTGCACCTGAAGAAGGGCGACAAGGCCAAAGTCGTGCCCTCGGAAGCGCAATCAGGCTAGGGCGCAAAGTGATTAGGAGAGTGATGAACATGAAACCGCTACTGGCAGCGCTTGTCGCTGCGGCCGCAATCGGGTTCGCCGCGCCGGCGTATGCAGATCCGCCTCCTCCGCCGCCCGGTGACGACGGGGGATTCCTCAACGCCTTGCAGCAGGTCGGCATCAACTACGCCAGCCCGGACATGGCCGTCACCTCCGGCAGGGCGGTGTGCACCTGCCTGAACCACGGCGAGTCGGGCCTCGAGCTCGTGCACGACGTCAAGATGCACAACCCCGGGATGGACATGGAGAACGCGTCAAACTTCGCGATGATCGCGGCGAAGTTCTACTGCCCCCAGCAGCTCTCCAAGTCGTAGCGACGACGGCCCCCTCCGCAGCGGTTTCGCGGAGGTGGCCGCGGGGCAACGGAATTGGCCCCGGTCCACCTACCGTTCACCTGCGCGTGGTTAGCTGCCGCCGACCAGCACCGGGAACCGGGGGAAGGAGCGCGGTGTCATGCAGACGTTGAGCGTCGCGGACTTCGCCCTTCGCCTAGGCGTCGGGGTGGGCTGTGGCGCCTTGATCGGCCTGGAGCGGCAATGGCGGGCGCGGCGCGCCGGCCTGCGCACCAACGCGCTGGTCGCCGCCGGGGCGACGCTGTTCGTGCTGTACGCGGTCGCCACCGAGGACAGCAGCCCGACACGGGTCGCGTCATATGTGGTGTCCGGCATCGGGTTTCTCGGCGGCGGGGTGATCCTGCGCGAGGGTGTCAACGTCCGCGGGCTCAACACCGCGGCCACGCTGTGGTGCTCGGCGGCGATAGGCGTGCTGGCCGCGTCGGGGCACCTGGTCTTCACCCTGATCGGCACCGGCACCGTGATCGCCATTCACCTGTTCGGGCGCCCCCTCGGCCGGCTGATCGACCGCGACAGCACCGACGAGGAAGACGAAGATCTCCAGCCCTTCCTGGTGCAGGTGAATTGCCGCCCGAAAACCGAGAAGTACGCGCGCGCGCAGATCGTGCAACATGCCAGCGGCAACGACATGACGCTGCGCGGCATCCACACCGGGCCCGCCGGCGACGACGAGATCACGTTGACCGCACACCTGCTCATGGACGGCCACACCCCGGCGAAGCTCGAGCGGTTGGTGGCCGAACTGTCGTTGCAGCCGGGTGTGCGCGCGGTGCATTGGTACGCCGGCGATCACGCGCAGTCGGACTGACCCGGTCAGGGGCGGGCCTGCAGCGCAGGCGCGGCGGAAGCCAACAGCTCGGCGCGGTCGCGGGTCAGCGGTGGGTAAATCCGACGGGTATTGATCGTCCGCTTGGTGGCCTTCGCCTGCGCACCCGTCGAGATTACCGCCCGGTCCCACCCTTCGGTGTAGACGGCGCCGGCCGGACCCAGGTCGAGAACCGTGACGTACCAAGGTATTCGCAGCGCCAGCATCGGCTCGCCGAGCAGGTCGCTGACGACGTTGTAGCCGGCGTAACGGCCCATCGGCCGCCCGTGCTGACACGACATCACCGACAGGTGCTCGTCGTCCATGCGGGCCGCGGCCACGTCACCCGCGGCGAAGACCGCGGGCACGCCGACCACGCGCAGGTAGTCGTCGACCGCCACCCGGCCCAGCCGGTCGCGCGGCACCGGCAGCTGCTCGGTCAGCGAGCTGGCCCGCATGCCCGCGCACCACACCACGGTGGCCGCCTCGAGCCGTTCGCCCGAGGACAGCGACACCCCGTTTCGGGTGACCTCCGTGACACCCACCGCGGTGCGGATCTCGACGCCGTTGTGCAACAAGGCTTCTTCGATCACCGGGCGCGCCGAGGGACCCATGTCGGACCCCACCGCGGGGTTGCGATCGATCAGGATCACCCGCGGGGCGAGGGTTCCGCGAGAGAACAAGGCGCGCAGCCGCGTCGGCAGCTCGCAGGCCGCCTCGACACCGGTCAGCCCGGCCCCGACCACGACGACGGAGGCCGCCGCCGGCGTCGGCGCGCCCTCGGCAAGCTCGCTCAGGTGGCGCTGCAGCGCCAGCGCCCCGTCGAGGGTGTCGACGTCGAAGCCGAACTCCCGCAGACCCGGTATGTCGGGTTTGAGCACATGGCTGCCCGACGCGAGCACCAGCCGGTCATAGCCGAACACCGCACCGCCCGAGGTGGCGACCCAGCGGGCGCCGGTGTCGATGGCGGTCACTTCCGCGGCGACGTGCGCAACCCCGACGGGATCGAGGAGGTCGGCGAGCGGAATGCGGCAGGCGCTCAAGTCGGTCTCGTAGTTCCGCACCCGGATGTCGTGGAAGGGCTGGGCGCTCAACACGGTGATGTCGACCGCGCCCGCGGGCACGCCCAGCTCGTCGAGGCGCCGGGCGGCACCGAGTGCCGCCCACAGCCCCGCAAACCCGGCGCCGATCACCAGCACTGCGGCCAAGTGCTCACCACCTCATTTGGTACGCGCCGTTACCGGCGGTGGCCGGTGGACGTAATCTATCCGTGTGAATGCTGTCACCGGGTTCTGGTTCGCGCTGCCCCCGCAGATGCAGGATCCCGTGCTGTTCGCCATCCCGTTCTTCCTGCTGTTGCTGACCATCGAGTGGACCGCGGCTCGCAAGCTGCAACGCATGGAGGCGGAGGAGTCGGGCACGCCGCGGCCACCCTCGGGGGCGTACCTGACCCGCGATTCCTGGACCAGCGTTTCGATGGGCCTGGTCTCCATCGCCACCAGCGCCGGCTGGAAGGCCCTGGCCCTGCTCGGTTATACCGCGATCTATGCCTACGTGGCGCCCTGGCACCTTTCGCCGGCCAAGTGGTACACCTGGGTCGTCGCGCTCGTCGGCGTCGACCTGCTGTACTACGGCTACCACCGCATGGCCCACCGGGTCCGGCTGGTCTGGGCGACGCACCAGGCGCACCACTCCAGTCAGTACTACAACCTCGCCACGGCGGTGCGCCAGAAGTGGAACAACAGCGGTGAGGTGCTGATGTGGGCCCCCTTGCCGCTGCTGGGGCTCCCGCCCTGGATGGTGTACTTCAGCTGGTCGCTCAACCTGATCTACCAGTTCTGGATCCACACCGAGCGCATCGGCAAGCTGCCGCGGCCCATCGAATTCGTGTTCAACACCCCGTCGCATCACCGCGTCCACCACGGCATGGACAAGATCTATCTGGACAAGAACTACGGCGGCATCCTGATCGTCTGGGACCGGCTGTTCGGCAGCTTCCAGCCCGAGCTCTTCCGCCCCCATTACGGCCTGACCAAGCAGGTCGACACGTTCAACATCTGGAAGCTGCAGACCCACGAGTACGTCGCCATCGCCCGCGACTGGCGATCGACAAAGCGCCTGCGTGACCGGCTCGGCTTCGTCTTCGGGCCCCCGGGCTGGGCCCCGCGGGTGGCGAACGCGCCCTCCGACGCCGTCCCGCTGGTCACGCCGGGGTAACGCCACCGCCGTCACGTGCGAAAAGATCAATGTGGGGTGAGACTTAGTCGTAACGTCACCCTTCGGATCGGCATTTTTCACGGACGGATGGGGGCTCATGGTGGACCGCCTGGTAATGCGCGCACTCGCGGCGTCGGCTTCCGTAGCGGCCTTGGCATCATGGCTACCGCCGGTGCCCGCCAAGGCGGACCCGGTGGTGTTTCCCGGGATGGAAATCCATCAGGACAACCGTGTCTGCACGCTGGGCTACGTCGACCCGGCGCTGAAGATCGCGTTCACCGCCGGGCATTGCCGGGGTAGCGGGGTCGTTTACGACCGGGACCACAACGTCATCGGCCGCCTGGCGACGTTCCGCGACAACACGCCCAGCGGCACCACCGTGGCCACCGACCAGGTGATCAACGACTACGAGGCGATCGTGCTGGACAGCGCCGTCACGCCCAACAACGTCCTGCCCGGCGGGCGCCCGCTGGAATCCAACCCCGCCGCGACGCTGCAACCCGGCGAAGCGGTGTGCCATTTCGGCGTCGTCACGGGGGAGACCTGCGGGACCGTGGAAAGCGTGAACAACGGGTGGTTCACCATGTCGCACGGCGTCCAGAGCCAGCGGGGCGACTCCGGGGGACCGGTGTACCTGGCGCCCAACGGCGGGCCGGGGGAGATCGTCGGGATTTTCAACAGCGTCTGGGGCGATCTGCCCGCCGCGGTGTCGTGGCGGGCCGCTTCCGATCAGGTCCGCCAGGACCTCGGCGGCGCGACCAACCCGCGCTGACCCGCCCTACCGGGCGCCTTCGAGCACGAACACCGGGATCGCTGGCGCCCCGGCGCGCAGCTGCTCGTCGGTGGAGTCCGGCGTCAACCCGCCGACGTAGTCCTTGACCTGCCAGTACCACCGCGCCAGATAGCGCCGCAGCACTTCGGGCTTGTCGGCGTCGTCGACCTCGCTGACCCGGGCGCGCCGCCGGCGCCAGCGCGGGCCGACCTCGACGACGCCCGCGGCCCTGACGTTGCGCGCCCACTGGGTGTTGCCCCGCGGTGACACGAGATAGTCGACGCCGTCGACGGTCAACAGGTTGATCACCACCGCCCGCGGTTTTCCGCTCTTGCGGCCCCGGACGCGCAGCGCCCGCGTCCCGGCGATGCTGATCCCCAGCTCGGCCAGCCAGCGGATCACGGTGTTGGCGGCGCGGGCCACCCGGTTCGGTTCTTCGTAGCGCGTGGCCATGGTGTGTCCTCTCGGGGCGTCGTCGAGAGCGGTGCTCTCGTCGCCCGACACGCTGCCACAGCGCCCCGCGAAAAGCAAGAGCAGTGATCTCGGTTGTGCCAGACTGGCCACGTGGGCAAACGGCAGGAATCGCGGGAGCAGATCGAGGCGAGGATCGTGGAACTGGGCCGCCGGCAGTTGGTGGACCGCGGTGCGGCGGGGCTGTCGGTGCGTGCCATCGCCCGCGAGCTGGGCGTGGTGTCCTCGGCCGTGTACCGCTACGTGTCCAGCCGCGACGAATTGCTGACCCTGCTGCTGATCGACGCCTATTCCGACCTGGCCGACGCGGTGGACCGGGCCCGCGAGACCGTGGCCGAGGCGTGGAGCGACGACGTCATCGCCATCGCACGGGCCGCGCGGCGGTGGGCGGTCACCCACCCGGCCCAATGGGCGCTGCTCTACGGCAGCCCGGTGCCCGGGTATCATGCACCGGCCGAGCGCACGGTCCCGGCCGGCACCCGCGTCGTGGGTGCCATCTTCGACGCCGTCGCCGCCGGAATCGCCACCGGGGACATCCGGCTGACGAATGACCTTGCCCCGCAACCGATGTCGTCGGACTTTGAACGCATCCGCCACGAGTTCGGGTTTCCGGGGGACGACCAGGTCATCGCCAAGTGCTTTCTGCTCTGGGCCGGCGTGCTCGGCGCCATCAGCCTCGAGGTGTTCGGGCAATACGGCGCCGACACCCTCACCGACCCGGCCGCGGTGTTCGACACCCAGCTTCGGCTGCTGGTGGACGTGCTGAGCCGGCATTGACCGTCGGCGAATTAGAACGTGTTCATCGGCCCGTTTCGGGACCGAGGCCGCCCCTCGCGGCAAAGTTTCGCCGGCCCTTTCTGGCGGCCGCCGTCCTGGGCTATCCTGCGAGACGATGACCGCTGCTCCCCGAACGCCGACGCAGATCGCATGGGTCACCCCGGACCTGGACGCCACCGAAACGGCCCTCACCGGCCTATTAGGCGTTCGGAAATGGGTGCGGATACCCGACGTGCACTTTGCCCCGGAGGCGTGCAGCTATCTTGGCAAGCCGGCCGATTTCGTCGCCAGCATCTCGCTGAGCTACCTCGGGGACATGCAGTTGGAGCTGATCCAACCGGTCCACGGGGAGAACATCTATAGTGACTTCCTCCGCGAATCGGGCGCGGGGTTGCACCACATCTGCGTGGAGGCGGCGAGCCCCGAAGACTTCGACGCGGCATTGGCAGAGGCCGCGGGTCAGGGGGCCCCGGTCGTGCAGCAGGGCGTGATGGCGGGCGGCATCCAATTCGCCTACGTCTCGGCGCCGCAGGCGGGCGTCCCGTTCCTTGAAATCGCCTACATCGCGCCCGAGATGAGGGCCTTCTACGACTACATCAAAGGGGAGCAGCGTCAGTGAGCACCGAAATCCCAACGACGATCGATGCCGACAGTGTGGCGTCGTGGTCGGACGACGTCGATGTGGTGGTGATCGGCTTCGGCATCGGCGGTGGCTGCGCGGCGGTCAGTGCGGCCGCCGCCGGCGCGCGGGTGCTGGTGCTCGAGCGCGCGGCCGCGGCGGGTGGCACCACTTCCCTTGCGGGAGGCCACTTTTACCTCGGCGGCGGGACCGCCGTCCAGCAGGCGACCGGGCACCCCGACTCGCCCGAGGAGATGTACAAATACCTGGTTGCCGTGTCGCGGCAACCGGACCACGCCAAGATCCGCGCGTACTGCGAGGGCAGCGTCGAGCACTTCAATTGGCTGGAAGACTTGGGTTTTCAATTCGAGCGCAGCTACTTCCCGGGCAAGGCGGTGATCCAGCCCAACACCGAGGGGCTGATGTTCACCGGCAACGAGAAGGTGTGGCCCTTCCTGGAGAAGGCCGTGCCCGCGCCGCGCGGCCACAAGGTGCCCGTGCCCGGCGACACCGGCGGCGCCAGCATGGTGATCGACCTGCTCCTCAAGCGCGCCGCGAGCCTCGGCGTGCAAATCCGCTACGAGACCGGCGCCACCCAGCTCGTCGTCGACGACTCGGGCGCCGTGACCGGCGTGGCGTGGAAGCATTTCACCGAAACCGGTGCGATCAAGGCAAAGTCGGTGATCATCGCCGCGGGGGGATTCGTGATGAATCCGGAGATGGTAGCCACCTACACACCCAAGCTGGGGGAAAAGCCGTTCGTGCTCGGCAACACCTACGACGACGGCCTCGGCATCCGGATGGGGGAATCGGCCGGCGGCGCCACCCAGCACATGGATCAAATCTTCATCACGGCCCCGCCGTACCCGCCGTCGATCCTGCTGACCGGGATCATCGTGAACAAGCTGGGCCAGCGGTTCGTCGCCGAGGACTCCTACCACTCCCGGACCGCCGGCTTCATCATGGATCAGCCGGACAGCGCGGCGTTTTTGATCGTCGACGAGGCGCACCTGGAGCACCCCAAGATGCCGCTGGTGCCACTGATCGACGGCTGGGAGACCGTTGCCGAAATGGAAGCCGCCCTCGGCATTCCGCAGGGCAACCTGGTCGCGACGCTGGACCGCTACAACGCCCATGCCGCGCGAGGCGAGGACCCCGATTTCCACAAGCAACCGGAATTCCTTGCGCCGCAAGACAAAGGGCCGTGGGGCGCGTTCGACATGTCGCTGGGCAAGGCGATGTACGCCGGTTTCACCGTCGGCGGGCTGGCCACCTCCGTGGACGGCCAGGTGCTGCGCGAGGACGGCTCGACGGTGCCCGGCCTGTACGCGGTGGGGGCGTGCGCGTCCAACATCGCGCAGGACGGCAAGGGCTATGCCAGCGGCACGCAGCTCGGGGAGGGGTCGTTCTTCGGGCGCCGCGCCGGAGCGCACGCGGCCCGAAGTGCCGCGGGGTAATCGGTGCGGCGCAGCGAACCTGTAATTTCGCAGCGAAAGTTCGAGTAAACCTCTGCAGATTTACAGCCTCGCGGCCGTCAGCCACTAAACCGGCGCGGGCTCCTTTTCCACCGGGCCCAGCCGCCATTCGCCGCCGCCCAGCAGGCGGAGCTGTTGGTCGTGGTGCTGTTCGACGGTGGGCCGGTGGCTCACGCTGACCAGGACGGTATCCGGCAATTCGGTGCGCACCAGCTGATAGAGCGCGAATTCGAGCCCCTCGTCCAGCGCCGAGGTGGCCTCGTCGAGGAAGACGGCCTTCGGCCTGGTCAGCAGGATGCGCGCGAACGCGACCCGCTGCTGCTCACCGGGGGAGAGCACCTTGGCCCAGTCCTGCTCCTCGTCGAGCCGGTCGATCAGCGGCGCGAGGACCACTTTGGTCAACACGTCGCGAAGCGCATCGTCGGAGACGTCGTCCGGCGAGTTCGGGTAGCACACGACGGTGCGCAGACTGCCCAGCGGCACGTACGGCAACTGCGACAAGAACATCGTCGCGTTGTCGCCATCGGGACGGCAGAGCGTCCCGGAAGCGTACGGCCACAGCTCGGCCAGGCTGCGCAGCAGCGTCGTCTTGCCGGCGCCGGAGCGCCCGGTGATCACCAGCGCGTCACCCTCGTCCAAGGCCACATCGAGCGGATCGATCAGCTGGTCACCGGCCGGCGTGCGGACCTCGACACCGCGGAGCTCGACGATCGCCTCCTCACTCGGCTTGACCAATATGGTCGGCAGCGCGCGGCCCTGGCTGTTCGCATCGACGAGGCCGTGCAACCGGATGATCGCCGCCCGAAAGGCCGCGAACGCGTCGTAGTTGTTGCGGAAGAACGACAGCGAATCCTGAATGTTGCCAAAGGCCGTCGCGCTCTGCCCGACGTCGCCGAAGTCGATCCGCCCCGCGAACAGCCGCGGCGCCTGGATCACCCACGGCAGCGGAACGATGATCTGCGACACCGACCAGTTCCATCCGTTGAAGATGATGGTGCGGCGCACGAACTTGCGGTAGTTGCCGATGATCGGGGTGAAGCGACGCCACAGCTGCGCGCGCTCGACTCGTTCACCGCGATAGAAGCCCACCGCCTCGGCCGCGTCGCGCAACCGCACCAGGGCATAACGGAACGCGGCGTTGAGCTTCTCGTTGTTGAAGCTCAGCTGGATCAGCGGATGGCCCAACCAGACCGCGACCAGGGTCGCCACCAGCACGTAGACGAGGACCGTCCAGAACATCGCCCGCGGCAACACCACGCCGAACACGTCGAGGTCTCCCGACAGCTCCCACAGGATCGCCGCGAACGAGATCACCGAGGCCACCGCGTTGACGGCCCCGAACAGCAACGTGCTGCCCGTCCCGTTCGACGGGACGTTGGGGGTACCCCCCGCGTTGGCGGTGAAGATGTCGATGTCCTGCTGGATGCGCTGATCCGGGTTGTCGATGGTGTTGTCGATGAACAGGTCCCGGTAATAGGCCTTGCCGTCCAGCCAGTCGTCGGTGAGGTGGGCGGTCAGCCAGATGCGCCAGGCAATGATGAACCGCTGCGTCAGATAGATGTCGATCATGAACCGGACGACGTACAGGGTCGCCAGCACCGAAAAGATCGCGATCGACATCCAAAAGCCATGAATCCCGGACTGTTTGACGGCGTCGTCGTCGGCCGCGATGCCCTGGACCGCTTTCTGCACCCCGGTGTAGAGGTCGTTGCCCTGGTAGCTGAGCAACACCGTGAGACGCACCGACAGCAACACCGACAGCAACAGCACTCCGAGCATCACCCACACCTTGATGCTCGCCGGGCCGACGAAATATCCGCGGGTGATCCGCCAGAACTGCCGGCCCCACGGCGTGAGAAACCGGAACACGACGAGCACGGCCAGCAGACACACCGCCCCGATCGCCCAGGCGATGGCGATCCACCGCAGCGAATCCATGGGGGCCGCCGACCAGTCGATCGACGGCTTGAACGGCTTTGGGCCCATGGTCGAGGTCTCCTTACGGCCGAGGTGTCCAGCCCGTGCTCAACAAAAATCCTTCGGCGAAGGTACCCGAAGGATCTGGATAGGCTGCGGTAATGAGTACCGACGCCATCCCCACACAAACATTGCACGCCGGCCGGCTCATCGCGCGTCGGCTCAAAGCCAGCGGCGTCGACACCGTCTTCACGCTGTCGGGCGGTCACCTGTTTTCCATCTACGACGGGTGCCGGGACGAGGGAATCCGGCTGATCGACACCCGGCACGAGCAGACCGCGACCTTCGCCGCCGAGGGCTGGTCGAAAGTGACCAGGCAGCCCGGCGTCGCCGCCCTGACCGCCGGGCCGGGCGTCACCAACGGGATGAGCGCGATGGCGGCGGCGCAGCAGAACCAGTCGCCCCTGGTGGTCCTGGGGGGGCGGGCGCCCGCAGGGCGGTGGGGCATGGGCTCGCTGCAGGAGATCGACCACGTGCCGTTCGTGGCCCCCCTGGCGCGATTCGCCGCGACGGCGCAGTCGGCCGGGGACGCCGGCCGGTTGGTCGACGAGGCGTTGCGGGCGGCGGTCGGCGCCCCGTCCGGGGTGGCGTTCGTCGACTTCCCGATGGATCACGCGTTTTCGATGTCGGAGGACGACGACTCGCCGGGCGCCCTGACCGCGCTGCCGCCGGGCCCCGCCCCGGACGGCCGGGCGCTGGATCGCGCCGCCGGCCTGCTGGCCGCCGCGAAGCGGCCGGTGATCATGGCGGGCACCAACGTCTGGTGGGGACACGCCGAGGCGGCGCTGCTGCGCCTGGCCGAGGAACGACAGATCCCGGTGCTGATGAACGGGATGGCCCGCGGCGTCGTGCCCGCCGATCACCCGATGGCGTTTTCGCGCGTCCGGGCCAAGGCGCTGGGGGAGGCCGACGTGGCGCTGATCGTCGGCGTGCCAATGGATTTCCGGCTGGGCTTCGGGAAGGTCTTCGGCGCGGACACCCAACTCGTGGTGGCCGACCGCGCCGAACCCGGCCGCGAGCCTCCGCGCCCCGTCGCGGCCGGGCTCTACGGCGACCTCACCTCGATCCTGGCCGCGCTGACGGCGGGCGGCGCCGGGCATCAGGACTGGGTCGACGAGCTGCGCGCGGCCGAGACGGCGCGCGCGCAGGAAAAGGGCGAGCTCGCCGACGACCGGGTCCCGCTGCATCCGATGCGGGTGTACGCGGAGCTGGCCGGAATGCTGGACCGCGACGCCATCGTCGTCATCGACGCCGGCGACTTCGGCTCCTACGCCGGCCGGGTGATCGACAGCTATCTGCCGGGCTGCTGGCTGGACAGCGGCCCGTTCGGCTGCCTCGGGTCGGGCCCCGGTTATGCCCTGGCCGCCAAGCTTGCCCGGCCCGACCGCCAGGTCGTGCTGCTGCAAGGCGACGGCGCGTTCGGCTTCAGCGGCATGGAGTGGGACACCCTGGCGAGGCATCACGTGCCGGTCGTGTCGGTGATCGGCAACAACGGGATCTGGGCCCTGGAAAAGCACCCCATGGAGGCGCTCTACGGCTATTCGGTGGTGGCGGAGTTGCGGCCCGGCACCCGCTACGACGAGGTGGCGCGGGCCCTGGGCTGCCACGGCGAGCTGGTCTCCGCGCCGACCGAGCTGCGCCCCGCGCTGGAACGCGCCTTCGCCGGCGGGTTACCGGCTGTCGTCAACGTGCTCACCGACCCGGCCGTCGCCTACCCACGCCGCTCCAACCTGGCGTAGCCCGGGCCGCGAGCGTGCGCACTTGTACGTCGGCGGCCGGCGCGTCGCGGCACAACACGCACGCTCGCGCGGGTGGGGGCGACGGGTGGGGGCTCGCGTACCGTTGACCTGTGCCAAAGACCACCCGGACCCAACCCGGACGCCTGAGTAGCCGGTTCTGGCGGCTGCTGGGCGCCAGCACCGAAAAGAACCGCAGCCGGTCGCTCACGGACGTCACCGCCTCGGCGGAGTACGACAAGGAAGCCGCCGACCTCAGCGATGAGAAGCTGCGCAAGGCGACCGGGCTGCTCAAACTCGACGACCTCGCGGAGTCCACCGACATCCCGCAGTTCCTCGCGATCGCCCGGGAGGCGGCCGAGCGGGCTACCGGGCTGCGGCCCTTCGACGTGCAGCTGCTGCGCGCGCTGCGGATGCTCGCCGGCGACGTGATCGAGATGGCCACCGGCGAGGGCAAAACCCTGTCGGGGGCGATCGCGGCCGCCGGATACGCGCTGGCCGGGCGGCACGTGCACGTGGTGACCATCAACGACTATCTGGCCCGCCGCGACGCGGAGTGGATGGGCCCGCTACTGGAGGCCATGGGGCTCACGGTCGGCTGGATCACCGCGGACTCCACCAGCGAGGAGCGCCGGGCCGCCTACGGCTGCGAGGTCACCTACGCCTCGGTCAACGAGATCGGCTTCGACGTGCTGCGCGACCAGCTGGTGACCGACGTCGACGACCTCGTCTCGCCCAACCCCGATGTGGCCCTGATCGACGAGGCCGACTCGGTACTGGTCGACGAGGCGCTGGTGCCGCTGGTGCTGGCCGGCACCACGCACCGCGAGACGCCACGGCTGGAGATCATCAAGCTGGTCGGCGAGCTCGACGCGGGCACGGACTACGACACCGACTCCGACAGCCGCAACGTGCATTTGACCGACGTCGGCGCCCGCAAGGTGGAAAAGGCGCTCGGCGGCATCGACCTGTACTCCGAGGAACACGTCGGCACCACGCTGACCGAGGTCAACGTGGCGTTGCACGCGCACGTGCTGTTGCAGCGCGACGTGCACTACATCGTGCGGGACGACGCGGTGCACCTGATCAACTCCGCCCGCGGGCGCATCGCGCAGCTGCAGCGCTGGCCGGACGGCCTGCAGGCCGCCGTCGAGGCGAAGGAGGGCATCGAGACCACCGAAACCGGCGAAGTGCTCGACACCATCACCGTGCAGGCGCTGATCAATCGCTACGCCACCGTGTGCGGCATGACGGGCACCGCGCTGGCCGCCGGTGAGCAGCTGCGCCAGTTCTACAAGCTGGGCGTGTCGCCGATCCCGCCGAACGAGCCCAACATTCGCGAGGACGAGTCAGACCGGGTCTACATCACGGCGGCCGCCAAGAACGACGCGATCGTCGCGCACATCGCCGAGGTGCACGAGACCGGGCAGCCGGTGCTGGTCGGCACCCGCGACGTGGCCGAGTCCGAGGAGCTGCACGAGCGGCTGCTGCGCCGCGGCGTGCCGGCGGTGGTGCTCAACGCGAAGAACGACGCCGAGGAGGCCGAGGTGATCGCCGAGGCCGGCAAGTACGGGGTTGTGACGGTGTCGACGCAGATGGCCGGGCGGGGCACCGACATCCGGCTCGGCGGGTCGGACGAGGCCGACCACGACCGGGTGGCCGAGCTGGGCGGGCTGCACGTCGTCGGCACCGGCCGCCATCACACCGAGCGGCTGGACAACCAGCTGCGCGGGCGCGCCGGTCGCCAGGGCGACCCCGGCTCGTCGGTGTTCTTCTCCAGCTGGGAGGACGACGTCGTCGCCGCCAACCTCGACCACAACAAGCTGCCGATGGAGACCGACGAGGATGGCCGCATAGTCAGCCCCAAGGCGGCCGGGATGCTCGACCACGCCCAGCGCGTCGCCGAGGGCCGGATGCTCGACGTGCACGCCAACACCTGGCGCTACAACCAGCTGATCGCCCAGCAGCGCGCCATCATCGTCGATCGGCGAAACACGTTGCTGCGCACCGCAACCGCGCGCGAGGAACTCGCGGAGCTGGCGCCGGACCGGTACGAGGAACTGGGCAAGGAAATCTCCGAGGAGGGCCTGGAGAAGATCTGCCGGCTGATCATGCTGTATCACCTCGACCGGGGCTGGGCGGACCATCTGGCGTACCTGGCCGACATCCGCGAAAGCATCCACCTGCGCGCGCTCGGCCGGCAAAACCCGCTCGACGAATTCCACCGGCTGGCGGTCGACGCCTTCGCATCGCTGGCGGCCGACGCCATCGAGGCCGCCCAGCAGACGTTCGAAACCGCAAACGTGCTCGAAGAGGAGCCCGGTCTGGACCTGTCCAAGCTGGCGCGGCCGACGTCGACGTGGACCTACATGGTCAACGACAACCCGCTCTCGGATGACACGCTGTCGACCCTGAGCCTGCCCGGGGTGTTCCGCTGAGGATTGATCACGGCTGGGCGTTCGTGCTTTGCGTCGTGCAGAATGACGCTGGTGCTGCGCCAAATGCCCAAGCTCAGCCGGATGGCGGCTGTCGATGGTTTTCGATGAGCGCCTGCTGATTCGGGCCGCCACCACCGACGAGCTGCTTTCCGACGCGTTTGAGCAACTGCCCGTTCAGAAGAGCGACACCGACTTGGCCACGCGCCGTCTCGCCGCGTGGTGCCGATCGTCCGCCGGTGGCGACGTGGCACTGTTCGCCAGACGGCTGCAGCGCGATGGGCTGTCGATGCAGGGCGTGCTGGCAAGATTCGCATCGGTTCGCCGCAACCCGTCCCTGCCCGCACCGCAATGGGCCCAGGATGCGGCTTGGATCGCCGAGGCGTTGCAGGATCGCCGCGACACCGCCGCGCTTCCCGGCGCCGGGTCGCACGCCTTCGCGGATCTGCTGGAACCGGTGGTCCGGGAGGCGGAGCGCGTCCTCTGGTCGGGGGTGGGCGACGGTGTCCGAGGTGTGCTGGACGACGGCGCGCACGCATGCCTGCGCCGCTCGCTGAGAGCACGGCTGTCGGACCTTGCGGCACCCGCGCTGTACGAGCGTTTCGCGAAGGCCCGCGACGACGGCGGGCCGGGCGGCTGCTATGACCGCTTCGTCCGCAGCATGAAGACGGACGGCTGGCGTCAGCTGTTCGACGAGAAACCGGTCCTGTTGCGGCTGATGGCCTCGCTCACCCGGCAGTGGATCGACGCGTCCCGGGAACTGCTCGCGCGGCTGGATGCCGACCTGCCCGCGCTTCGCCGCGACTTGCTCGACTCCGCCGCGCCGCACCGGGTAACCAGCATCGAGGGCGACCTCTCGGACCGGCACAACTTCGGCCGTACCGTCACGGTGATCGGCTTCCAGGACGGCTCACGGGTCGTGTACAAGCCCAAGGATCTGCGTGTCGACGCGGCGTGGCATGCGCTGATCGAAAGACTGAACCGCGGCGCCCCCTCAGGGCTGCGGGCCGTGCGCGTGGTGGCGCGGCAAGGTTACGGCTGGACCGAGTTCATCGATCACGCGAGTTGCGTTGATAGGCAAGACCTTCAGCGATACTTCCGGCGCGCCGGCGCATGGCTGGCGCTCTTCCACTGCTTCGTCGGCGTCGACATGCATCAGGAGAACATCATCGCGTGCGGCGAACACCCGGTACCGATCGATCTGGAGATGATCCTGCAGCCGGCCGAGCCGTGGGGCGACACCGGCACCGTGGCGGATCAGGACGCGTTCGGGGCGGCGATGGCGAAGGTCATGAATTCGGTGGTGATGGTCGGCGTCCTTCCCACGTACAGCTGGGACGACAACGAAACCTTCTCGATGGGCGCGGTGATCTCGAATTCCGCGCCGCAAACCACCCACACCTGGGACCACGTCAACTCCGATGCGATGCGGCCCGCGAAAGTCGTCCAGGCCGCCGCGGCCATCCCAAACCTGCCGCATATCAACGGGTCTCATGCCCGGCTGGGCGGTTATGGCGACGACTTGATATCGGGGTTCGGTGACTACGCGCGGTTTCTATCGCGGCAGCGCCCCGACGAACTGTTCGAGGGCTTCGCCGGCCTGCCGATCCGGAGGGTCGTGCGGCCGACGAGGTTCTACGGCATGCTGCTGGCGCACCTGCAAGATCACCGTGCCATGGACGACGGTGTCGGGTGGTCTGCGCAGGCGGACTTCCCGGCGCAACTGGCGGACTGGGAGCACGACGTCGACCCCGCGTGGCCGTTGCTGCGCGCCGAGCGCGCGGCCGTCGTCACCCTGAATGTTCCGCATTTCGTGATGGCCGGTGACGGGCGCAGCATCCGCGACGCGGACGGCACCTCAATCCCACAGGGGACGACGCCGGGGCTGGATCGAGCGCGCGCCCGACTGCGCGGCCTCGACGACGACGAAATCGCATGGCAGACAGAGCTGATCCGGCAAAGCATCGCCACGCTCGAGCGAGCTTCCGCGAAGCCGGGCACCCCGCCGCTTGTCCCCGCGGCCGGGCCGTCCGGCCGCGATGTGTTCGCCGCCGAAGCCGACGCGGTTGCCCTAACGCTGGCGAAGCATGCCGTGCGCAGGGGGCCGGATGCGGCCTGGATCGGCCTCGACTGGCTGGGCGAGTCCGAGTTGTCGCAGCTCGTGGTGCTCGGTCCGGACCTCTACAAAGGCACAGGTGGGCTCGCGGTGTTTCTTGCCGCGCATGCCGCCGTCACAGGCTCCACCTCGTCGAGGGCCCTTGCCGCCGCCGGGCTGTCCCGGCTTCGGGGATTCCTGCGAGGGCCCGGCTCGGAGCGCGTCGCCCGCCAGGTCGGTATCGGCGGTGGCCTCGGCCTCGGCTCGATCGTGTACGGCCTCGCGGTCGTCTCGGCGCTGCTCGACGACGACGATGTGCTCCTCGATGCTCACGCCGCGGCGGCGCTGATCACCCCGGACGTCATTTCGGCGGATCGCCGGCTCGACGTCCTGGGCGGCAGTGCCGGCGCCGTCCTGGGGCTGCTTCGGCTGTATCGCCAGACCGGGTCCGGCGACGCGCTCGAGCGGGCGACCCACTGCGGGAGGCACCTGCTTGCCCAACGGCGCGCCGGGCCGGCGGGCAGGCGGAGCTGGGCTCCGCCCGGTTCCGCCGCCCCCCTCAACGGCATGTCGCACGGCGCGGCGGGCTACGCGTACGCTTTGGCATCCCTGGCCTCAGCCACCGGATGTGACGAGTTCACAAGCGCCGCAACCGAATGCGTCACTTTCGAGAACGCATCCTTCGACGCGGACCGCGGCACTTGGCCCGACCTGCGCGGCGGGCAAACCAAGTGGTGTCATGGCGCGCAGGGCATCGGGTTGGCGCGAGCCGCCATGACCCGACACCCGGTGGCTCCGGGCGGCGTCGTCCACGCCGACGTCGAGAACGCCGTCGCGGCCACCGAGCACGAATGGCCGGACGCGACCGACGCGCTGTGCTGCGGCACGCTCGGCAGCATCGAGTTCCTGTGGGAGGCCGGCGGCGTCCTCGGGCGCGACGACCTTCGCGAGCTGGCCTCGCGGCGGCTGCTGTCGGTGATCGAAACCGCCCGGTCGCGCGGTGACTACCGGTGGACCGGCGGCACCACCGGCCGCTTCAATCTCGGCCTTTTCCGGGGCGTCGCCGGCGTCGGCTACACGGTGTTGCGGCGACTCGAGCCCTCGCTTCCCAACGTCTTGATCTGGGAATGAAATGACCCGGCGGTCGACGGCCCCGTAGCGGTGGCCGCCGCCGCCGCGGTCGGCTTCGGGCCCGGCGTTCGACTAATGTCACGGCTCATGGAGCCGGTGCTTCCGCCCGATCGGGTGCTGACAGTGCCCAACGCCCTGAGCGCCATCCGCCTGGCGCTCATCGGAGTATTCATCTACGTCCTGCTGTTCGCGCACGCCAACGGCTGGGCGGTGGCGATCCTGATGTTCAGCGGAGCCTCCGACTGGGCCGACGGCAAGATCGCCCGCACGCTCAACCAGTCCTCGCGGCTCGGCGTGCTGCTGGACCCGGCGGTGGACCGCCTCTACATGGTGACCGTCCCGATCGTCCTGGCGGTCGACGGCATCGTGCCCTGGTGGTTCGTCATCACGCTGCTGGTGCGGGACGGATTGCTCGCGGCGACGCTGCCGCTGCTGCGCAGTCGCGGGCTGTCGGCGCTGCCGGTGACCTACATCGGCAAGGCCGCCACGTTCGCGTTGATGTCCGGCTTCCCGTTGGTCCTGCTGGGGACGGGCGGCGCGGTGTGGAGCCGGGTGCTGAGGGCCTGCGGGTGGGGCTTTTTGGGTTGGGGTCTGTACTCCTACCTGTGGGCTTTCGTGTTGTACGCGGTGCAAATGGCGTTGGTGGTGCGCCGCATGCCCAAGCTGAAACACGCTGCCCCCCAGCGGGTCGCGCCCAAGGCGGGTGAGCATGACTGACCCCGACCGCCTGCTCGGCGGCTATGACCCGAACGCCGGCCGGAGCGCCCACGCCGCGGCCCGGCCACAGCTGATCCCGGTTCCCTCGCTGCTGCGCGCCCTGCTGTCGGAGCACCTGGATCCGGGGTATGCCGCGGCCGCCGCCAGGCGGGGCGGCTCCGACACACCGCGCAGCGGTCGGGAACGGGCTGTCGGCTGGCTGTGGGAGGCGCTGGCGGCGCTGTTGATCGCCGCGGTGTTCGCCGCCGCGGTCGCCCAGGCCCGCTCGGTCGCCCCCGGCGTCCGCAACGCGCAGCAGCTGCTGCTGCAAAGCGTGCGCTCGTCGGAAACCACCGCGGCCAGGCTGGGCAAGGAACGCAGCGCGCTGTCGACGAGGGTCGACGGCGTGCAGCGCCGGGCGCTGGCGGACAACGCCCAGGGCCAGCGCCTGCTCACGCGTCTCGACGCGCTCAGCCTGGCGGCGGCCAGCACCGCGGTCATCGGGCCCGGTCTGACGGTGACCGTGACGGACCCCGGTGCCGGACCGAACCTTTCCGACGTGTCCAAGCAGCGCGTCAGCGGCAGCAGGCAGATCATCCTGGACCGCGATCTGCAGCTGGTCGTCAACTCGTTGTGGGCCAGCGGCGCCGAAGCCATCTCCGTCGGCGGCGTCCGGATCGGGCCGAACGTGACCATCCGGCAGGCCGGCGGGGCGATCCTCGTCGACAACAACCCCACCAGCAGCCCGTACCAGATCCTCGCGGTCGGGGCCCCGCACGCGATGCGAGACGTCTTCGACGGCAGCCCCGGCCTGCAGCGCCTGCGGCTGCTGGAGGCCTCCTACGGCGTCGTCGTCACGGTGAACGTCGCCGACGGTCTGTCGCTGCCCGCCGGATCGATCCGGGATGTCAAGTTCGCCAAACAGATTGGGCCCTAGTGAGGAATCTCCACCCAAGACCGATCCCGCTGGCCGGCGCGGGGTGCCGCGCATGATCGGCATCGCGGCCCTCGCCGTCGGCATCGTGCTCGGCCTGATCTTCCACCCCGCCGTGCCCGAGGCCATCCAGCCCTATTTGCCGATCGCGGTGGTGGCCGCGCTCGATGCGGTGTTCGGCGGGCTGCGCGCGTACCTCGAACGGATCTTCGACCCCAAGGTCTTCGTCGTGTCGTTCGTGTTCAACGTCTTCGTGGCCGCCCTGATCGTCTACGTCGGCGACCAGCTGGGCGTCGGCACGCAGCTCTCGACGGCCATCATCGTCGTCCTGGGCATCCGCATCTTCGGCAACGCGGCCGCGCTGCGGCGCCGGCTGTTCGGGGCGTGAGGCCGGCGTGAGCCAGGACCCGCCCGACCGCCCCGCCGCCCACGACGGGGAAAGTCGCGAACCCCAGGCGGGCGAAGTTGCGGCGCGCGGCCGGCACGAACTGCCCGCCAAACGCCCCCGCCCCGAGATCGGGCCGGTTCGCCGCACGGGGCCGTTGGGCCTGCTGCGGGGCGGCCGCTCCCGGCTGGCCTTCGGGGTCTTGGCGACCGTGCTGTGCCTCGTCCTCGGGATCGCGATCGTCACCCAGGTGCGCCAGACCAAGTCGGGGGATTCGCTGGACACCGCCCGCCCCGCCGACCTGTTGGTGCTGCTGGATTCGCTGCGGCAGCGCGAGGCGACGCTGAACACCGAAGTCGGCGAGCTGCAGAACACGCTGAATTCCCTGCAGGCCTCCGGCAACAGCGATCAGGCCGCGATCCAGAGCGCCCAGGCCAGGCTGGCCGCGCTGTCGATCCTGGTCGGCGCGGTCGGTGCCACCGGGCCCGGTGTCACGATCACGATCGACGACCCCGGCCCCGGGGTGTCACCGGAGGCGATGCTCGACGTGGTCAACGAGTTGCGCGCCGCCGGCGCCGAAGCGATCGAGGTCAACGACGCGCACCAATCGGTGCGGGTCGGTGTCGATACCTGGATTGTGGGTACGCCTGGCTCGTTGACCATCGACACCAAGAACCTGTCGCCCCCGTATTCGATTCTGGCGATTGGCGATCCGCCCACACTGGCCGCGGCCATGAACATCCCGGGCGGCGCGGAGGACAGCATCAAGCGCGTCGGGGCGCGGATGTCCGTGCAGCAGGCCGACCGCGTGGAGGTGACCACCTTGCGACAACCAAAACCGCACCAATACGCTCAGCCGGTCAAGTGAACGTGCCGTGACAGAAGCGACCAGAACAGGATCCCCCGTGAGCGACATTCCGTCCGATCTGCACTACACCGCCGAACACGAGTGGGTTCGACGAAGCGGTGCGGACACCGTCCGGGTCGGGATCACCGACTTTGCGCAGTCGGCCCTCGGCGACGTCGTTTTCGTCCAGCTGCCCGACGTGGGCAGCCAGGTGAGCGCGGGCGAATCGTTTGGCGAGGTGGAATCGACGAAATCGGTGTCGGACCTGTTCGCCCCGGTCTCGGGGACGGTATCGGCGGTCAACGGAGACCTGGAGGGCAGCCCGCAGCTGGTCAACTCCGACCCCTACGGCGGCGGCTGGCTGGTGGATGTCCAGGTTTCCGACGGCGCCGAGCTCGAGTCGGCCATCGCCGCGCTGCTCGACGCCGAGGCCTACCGCGGGACGCTGACCGAATGACGGTTGCTAATGTGCCTGCCAGCCCCGCTCGCCGACGCGGGCGGCGCACCCGGTCAGGCTTTCGATCGTCAGGTGGTGGGGGCATCGCGGACCGGTGCGCGGTACGGTCGACAGATCGACACTTGATCGACACTCGAAGGCACTAGAGAAGTCAAGTAACAAGCAACACGGGGCCGAGAAAACTCAGGAAACCCAGAGGAGAACCGGGCGTGCCGACCCGGTCGGATAACGCCACAGCGGCCAGTGAGGAGCAGCGGGTGACGGACATGGACTCGGATATGGGGAAAGACCAGGACGAAGTCACGGTAGAGACGACCTCGGTCTTCCGTGCCGACTTCCTCAATGAACTGGACGCCCCCGCCCAGGCGGGGACCGAGAGCGCGGTATCCGGGGTCGAGGGGCTCCCGGCCGGCTCGGCGCTGCTGGTCGTCAAGCGGGGACCCAACGCCGGATCGCGGTTCCTGCTCGACCAGCCCATCACGTCCGCCGGCCGGCATCCCGACAGCGACATCTTCCTCGACGACGTCACCGTCAGCCGCCGCCACGCCGAATTCAGGTTGGAAAACAACGAATTTCACGTCGTGGATGTCGGTAGCCTGAACGGCACGTACGTCAACCGCGAGCCCGTCGATTCGGCGGTGCTGGCCAACGGCGACGAAGTGCAGATTGGCAAGTTCCGGCTGGTGTTTTTGACCGGCCCCAAGCAGGGTGACGACGATGGAGGTTCCGGAGGGTAGTGAGCGCGCCCGATAGCCCGGCACTTGCCGGGATGTCGATTGGGGCGGTCCTGGATCTGTTGAGGCCGGATTTCCCCGAGGTCACCATCTCCAAGATCCGATTCCTGGAGGCCGAGGGCCTGGTGACGCCGCAGCGCGCCGCGTCGGGGTATCGGAGGTTCACCGCGTACGACTGCGCGCGGCTGCGCTTCATCCTCACGGCCCAGCGCGACCACTACCTACCGCTGAAGGTGATCAGGGCGCAACTGGACGCCCAGCCCGACGGTGAGCTGCCGCCGATCGGATCGCCTTACGGCGTACCGCGATTGGTGTCGGTGCCGGACAGCTCGGAAGAGAGCGAGCCGGCGCCCGACCCGGCGGCCGTGGCTCCGACCCGAATCCGGCTGAGCCGCGAAGACCTGCTGGAACGCTCCGGGGTGGATCAGGACCTGCTGACGGCGCTGCTCAAGGCCGGGGTGATCACCACCGGTCCGGGCGGCTTCTTCGACGAGCATGCCGTGGTGATCCTGCAATGCGCGCGGGCGTTGGCCGAGTACGGCGTCGAGCCGCGGCATCTGCGCGCCTTCCGCAACGCCGCCGACCGGCAGTCCGACTTGATCGCCCAAATCGCCGGGCCGGTAGTCAAAGCGGGCAAGACCGGCGCCCGCGACCGCGCCGACGACCTGGCGCGCGAGGTGGCCGCGCTCGCCATCACGCTGCATACCTCGCTGATCAAGTCTGCCGTTCGCGACGTTCTGCATCGCTGAGGATTAGACTTCGTTGGACAGCTTGGTGTTCGACGGGCTGAAGAGATGCGGAGGGCAGACACAGATGGGTGAAGTTCGTGTTGTCGGCATTCGCGTCGAGCAGCCGCAGAACCAACCTGTGCTGCTGCTGCGCGAAGCCAACGGTGACCGATACCTGCCAATCTGGATCGGTCAGTCCGAAGCCGCCGCCATCGCCCTGGAGCAGCAAGGCGTCGAACCGCCCCGCCCGCTCACGCACGACCTGATCAGGGATCTCATTGCCGCACTTGGGCATTCGCTGAAGGAGGTGCGGATCGTCGACCTCCAGGAGGGGACCTTCTACGCCGACCTGGTCTTTGACCGCAACATCACCGTGTCGGCTCGCCCCTCGGATTCGGTGGCGATCGCGCTGCGGGTGGGCGTCCCGATCTACGTCGAGGAAGCCGTGCTCGCCCAGGCGGGACTGCTGATCCCCGACGAGAGCGACGAAGAGGCCAACACCGCCGTCCGCGAGGACGAGGTGGAGAAGTTCAAGGAGTTCCTCGACAGCGTCTCCCCGGACGACTTCAAGGCCACCTAGCCCCTCGCGGTGGGTGACCACTACCCTGGGTCTGGACATCACGGATCCATCTCATCTGGCACCGCGATGTCGACACGCTGACCGATAGTGCGGCCAGAGCGCCCCGCAGCAGCCATACTTTCATCACGACTTGAAGGCGCGGCGGCTATCGAAAAGCGTAAGCTCTCTAGCACTCGGGCCTGAGCAAACGTGGCTGCGGTGCAGCCAATGAGGACAGCGCGATCGGCGAGAGGAAGCCCCGTGAGCGAGCAGCCACGTCAAGAGCAGCTGGATCTAGCTGACAGTGCGAACGCCGCGAGCAGCGACCCGGCCGTCACCGCAGCGAGCGCGCCCGTGCAGCCGGGGCTGTTTCCCGACGATTCCGTGCCCGACGAGCTGGTGGGCTACCGCGGGCCGAGCGCCTGCCAGATCGCCGGGATCACCTACCGGCAGCTGGACTACTGGGCGCGCACGTCGCTGGTGGTCCCGTCGATCCGCAGCGCGGCCGGCTCCGGCAGCCAGCGGCTCTACTCGTTCAAGGACATCCTGGTTCTCAAGATCGTCAAGCGGTTGCTCGACACCGGCATCTCGCTGCACAACATCCGCGTGGCGGTCGACCACCTGCGCCAGCGCGGCGTCCAGGATCTGGCCAACATCACCCTGTTCTCCGACGGCACCACCGTCTACGAGTGCACCTCGGCCGAAGAGGTCGTCGACCTGTTGCAGGGCGGGCAGGGCGTGTTCGGCATCGCCGTCTCGGGCGCCATGCGCGAGCTGACCGGTGTCATCGCCGACTTCCACGGCGAGCGCGCCGACGGCGGCGAATCGATCGCCGCCCCCGAAGACGAGCTGGCCTCCCGGCGCAAGCACCGCGACCGCAAGATCGGCTAACCGCCCTTTCCCCTGCGTCCCCTGCGCGAGCGTGCACAGTTGTGCACGTTGTGCGGCGTGTCGCCGTACAAACGCGCACGCTCGCGGGGTTTGGAGAGGGCGCGGGTAAACTGGCGCACGCGTCGCACTCGAGCGGGAGAGTTCCGTGGCCGCCAGTCACGGACGCCGAAGGAGCAACACCTCTCCGTCAACCTCTCAGGCACCCGGACCGCGCGAGTTCACGACGCCTCTGGAAAGCGGTGGAGACCCGTCCCGGTCACCACCCGCCGATGGGGAAAGGCGCTCGGGCAGCACCCGGCGCCGAATCTCTCAGGCGCCCGGCGAACGGGTGAAGACAGAGGGAGAGGGCCGCTAGTCCCTCGACCTCAGGAGTCCGCCCAGTGCCCGACCAATCCACCTTCGCCGCCCGGCACATCGGCCCCGACGGCCCGGCCGTCGCGGCGATGCTCAGCGTGATCGGTGTCGACTCGTTAGACGAGCTGGCATCGAAGGCGGTTCCCAACGGCATCCTGGACGAGCTCGTGGCCGGCGGCGCCGCGCCCGGTCTGGGCGAGCTGCCGCCGCCGGCCAGTGAGGCCGAGGCGCTGGCCGAGTTGCGGCGGCTGGCCGACGCCAACACCGTGGCCGTGTCGATGATCGGGCAGGGCTACTACGACACGCTCACGCCGCCGGTGCTGCTGCGCAACATCATGGAAAACCCGGCCTGGTACACCGCCTACACGCCGTATCAACCCGAGATCAGCCAGGGCCGGCTGGAGGCGCTGCTGAATTTCCAGACGATGGTGGCCGACCTGACCGGCCTCGAGGTCGCCAACGCGTCGATGCTCGACGAGGGCACCGCGGCGGCCGAAGCCATGACCCTGATGCACCGCGCCACCCGCGGCGGCTCGAACCGGCTCGCGGTCGACACCGACGTCTTCGCCCAGACCGCGGCCGTGCTGGCCACCCGGGCCACGCCGCTGGGCATCGAGATCGTCACCGCCGACCTGCGAGACGGCCTGCCGGACGGTGACTTCTTCGGCGTCGTCGCCCAGCTGCCCGGCGCCAGCGGGCGGGTCAGCGACTGGTCGGCGCTGGTTTCTGAGGCGCACGACCGGGGCGCGCTTGTCGCCGTCGGTGCGGACCTGCTGGCGTGCACGCTGATCACGCCGCCGGGGGAGATCGGCGCCGACGTCGCGTTCGGCACCACCCAAAGATTCGGCGTGCCAATGGGATTCGGCGGCCCGCACGCCGGCTACCTGGCGGTCCACGCCAACCACGCGCGCCAGCTGCCGGGGCGGCTGGTCGGGGTGTCGGTGGACGCGGACGGGTCGCCGGCCTACCGGCTGGCGCTGCAGACCCGCGAGCAGCACATCCGGCGCGACAAGGCGACCAGCAACATCTGCACCGCCCAGGTGCTGCTGGCCGTGCTGGCCGCGATGTACGCCAGCTACCACGGCGCCGACGGCCTAACGGCGATCGCGCGCCGGGTGCACGGCCGTGCCGAGGCGATCGCCGCCGCGCTCGGCGACGCGCTGGTGCACGACACGTACTTCGACACGGTGCTGGCCCGGGTGCCGGGCCCGGCCGACGAGGTCGTCGCCGCGGCCAAAGCCGACGGCATCAACCTGTGGCGCGTCGACGACGATCACGTCTCAGTCGCCTGCGACGAGGTCACCACCGACGAGCACGTCGCCGCGGTGCTCGAGGCGTTCGGCGTCCGGGCCGCCGAGCCGGCCGGGGTCGACATCGCGACCCGCACCTCGGAGTTCCTGACGCATCCCGCGTTCACCCAATACCGCACCGAAACGGCGATGATGCGTTACCTGCGCACGCTCGCGGACAAGGATATCGCCTTGGACCGCAGCATGATTCCGCTCGGCTCCTGCACGATGAAACTCAACGCCGCCGCCGAGATGGAACCGATCACCTGGCCGGAATTCGCCCGCCTGCATCCGTTCGCGCCCGCCTCCGACACCGCGGGAGTGCGCCGGCTGATCGCCGATCTGGAGCGCTGGCTGGTGCAGATCACCGGCTACGACGCCGTCTCGCTGCAGCCCAACGCCGGCTCCCAGGGGGAGTACGCCGGCCTGCTGGCGATCCACGACTACCACGCCAGCCGGGGCGAACCGCACCGTGACGTCTGCCTGATCCCGTCCAGCGCGCACGGCACCAACGCGGCGTCGGCCGCGCTGGCCGGGCTGCGGGTGGCCGTGGTCGCCTGCCGCGACAACGGCGACGTCGACCTCGACGACCTGCGCTCCAAGGTGGCCGAACACGCCGACCGGCTGGCGGCGCTGATGATCACCTACCCGTCCACGCACGGCGTCTACGAGCACGACATCGCCGAGATCTGCGCGGCCACCCACGACGCCGGCGGCCAGGTCTACATCGACGGCGCCAACCTCAACGCGTTGGTCGGGCTGGCCCGCCCGGGCCGCTTCGGCGGCGACGTCAGCCACCTGAACCTGCACAAGACGTTCTGCGTCCCGCACGGCGGCGGGGGCCCCGGCGTCGGGCCGGTGGCGGTGCGCTCCCACCTCGCCCCGTTCCTGCCGGGCCACCCGTACGCCCCGGAATTGCCCGGGGGGCATCCGGTGTCGTCGGCGCCGTACGGGTCCGCCTCGATCCTGCCGATCACGTGGGCCTACATCAGGATGATGGGCGCCGCGGGCCTGCGGGCGGCCTCCCTCACCGCGATCGCCTCGGCCAACTACATCGCGCGGCGCCTCGACGAGTACTTCCCGGTGCTGTACGCCGGCGAGAACGGCATGGTCGCCCACGAGTGCATCCTGGACTTGCGCGGCATCACCAAGTCCACCGGGGTCACCGTCGACGATGTGGCAAAACGGTTGGCCGACTACGGCTTTCACGCGCCCACCATGAGCTTCCCGGTGGCCGGCACGCTGATGGTGGAGCCCACCGAGAGCGAGACCCTGACCGAAGTCGATGCCTTCTGCGAGGCCATGATCGCGATCCGCGGCGAGATCGACCGCGTGGGTTCAGGGGAGTGGTCCGCCGACGACAACCCGCTGCGGGGCGCGCCGCACACCGCGGAATGCCTGCTGGTCTCCGACTGGGACCACCCGTACACCCGGGAGGAGGCCGCCTACCCGCTGGGCACGGGCTTCCGGCCCAAGGTGTGGCCTCCGGTGCGCCGCATCGACGGCGCCTACGGCGACCGCAACCTGGTCTGCTCCTGCCCGCCGGTGGAGGCGTTCGCCTAGCGGCCGGTCCTCAGCCGAAGCGCTCGAGGATCGCCGCCGCGATCTCGTCGGGCGCGTCCTCCTGGATGAAGTGCTTGGCGTCGGGCAACTCGACGACGACGTGGTCGGGAAACGCCGCGCGCATCCGCGGGAGCGTCGGCCCGGGCCGAAACGCGAAGTCCTTCATGCCCCAGACGAACAGCGCGGGCTTGGCGCCCAGTGTGGCGGGCACCTCGCGGGCGAGCCGGCCCAGCAGCCGATGGGCCGCCAGGATCTGCTTGGGCATCTCGGCCACGCCCCTGCGCGCCTCCGCGCTGGGCTGCACGGCCCGGTAGTGCTGCATCACCGCCGCACTCGGCCGATGCTGGGTTCCCGCCGGGATCAGCCGTTCGACGAAGAAGTTGCGGTGCAGGACGGCGTATTGCAGGGGTGGGCTGGACATGACCCGGCTGAACGCCTTGGTGGCGAACGTGTCCGCCGGCCAGAACCAGGTGTTGCCCAGCACGACCCCGCGCACCCGGTCGGCGCGCTCGACGGCGACGGCCATGCTGATCGGGCCGCCCCAGTCCTGGCCCATGGTCAGGTAGCCGTCGAGCCCGAGGTGATCGACGAACTCGCCGACCACCCGGGCGTGCTCGTCGATGGTGAAGCCGAACCCCGCGGGCCGCTCCGACAGCCCGAAGCCGAGGTAATCGGGTGCGATGCAACGAAACCGGTCGCGCAGCGCGACGATGATGTTTCGGTACAGGAAGCTCCACGTCGGGTTGCCGTGACACAACAACAGCGGCGGGCCGTCGCCCTCGTCGACGTAATGGAGGCGTCCGCGCGAGCTGTCGAACCAGCGGGACGTAAACGGGTAGAGCTGGGGATCCGGGGTGAAATCGATCTTCATGACGCTCCCTTCGGCAACGCCCACGATGCTATGCGGGAGGGGTGACAGCGTCTCAGCTCGCGAGCGTAACCCCACCGCGAAAAACCGGGCCGAATTTCGCCGCGCAGTTACGCTCGCGGCAGGTCGAGCGGCAGCGGCCCCTCAGCTCAAGAACGAGTTCAGCGCCGCGGCGAGGTCGGGGGACGCCGACGTCGCCAGGTTCTGGTAGCCGCCGCCGCTGAGTTGGGCGACGGCCTCCCACGTCGACCGGTCCGGGTCGCCGCCGAAGTCGATGACGTTGACCGCGATCGGTTTGGCCGGATCGGCGCTCTTGCGGATGAAGTCCTGCAGGCCCGCGCCGTCCAGCGTCTGGTCGGTATGCGGCCCCGAGGTGATCACCAAAATCGAATCCGCCTGCCCCGCATGATAATTGGTCTGCATCTCCTGGTAGATCATGCGCAGGGTGGTGAACGACACCGCGCCGCCCGCCGACGAATACTGCTTGTCCAGCGCCGCCGCCAGCGCCGCCGAGCGCGGCTGGCCGTTAACCGGGTCGCCCAGCGGTCCGCCGGGCACCTCCGAGCGGCCCTCGTGGCCGTCGAACGTCCACAACCCCACGCTGGCGCTCGGCGGCAACGACTTGAGCTTGTCCCGCAGCGCGCCGATCACGTTGGCGAGCCTGGTCTTTCCGCCCTCGTCGGCGGGCATCGACTGGTCGAGCATGATGGTCGCGGCCAGCCCGCTCGACGGGGCGGCCATGGCCTCGGCGAGCGTCGCACGCATCGCGTCGTCGCCCACCGACAGCGTGGCGGGCAGCGCCGGGAAACCGGTGACCGCGCTGCTCGGCGGCTTGACTCCGTTGACCCGGAAGCCGGCCTTGGCCAGCTTCGCGAGTTGCTCGGGCTTTTGCAGGAAGCGGGCGAACCCGCTGGCCGCGGAAGTCTGCTCCTGCGTCAGCCACGAGCCCGCGAGCAGCACCGCCGGAAAATCGGCGACGGGCACGGGGCCCGGCGGCACCCAGGAGGCGAGGGTGCTCTTGGCGTCGGACAGCGACTGGCCGCGCGCGAACAGCTGCTGCTCGGTGGTGATGACCGCGTGCACCGGCGCGCTCGCCGCATCGCCGGGCCTCAGCAGGGCGTTCATCGCCTCGGTCAGCGAGCTGTCGGCCAGCTTGGGCTGCGCGCCCAACAACGTGCGGACGGCGCCGGTGCCCTGCGTCGGCGGTGCGCCGGCGGGAACCGACGCGGCGGCGACGGCCTCGCCGGCCAAAAACGCGGCGTCGGCGTTGCCGCTGGTGGGCAGCGCCAGCCGCAGCGATCCCCAGCCCGGCAGGTTCAGGCCGGCCAGCGCGTTCGGGTTGGTTTGCAGGCCGGGCAGCGCCGCCCAGCTCTGGCTGGCCAGGGCCTGCCCGAGCTCGGGCCGCACGGCGAGCATGACCGGCGAGGTGACCAGCGAATGGCTTTCGGTGATCGTCTTCTGGCCCGCGGTGGCGGCGAGCCGCGCAGCGGACACCGAGCTGCCCGGGATCCACAGCGCCGGCTGGCCGCCCAAATCGGCCGGCCACTTCCCGACGAATCCGTTGAGCACGGCGTCGGAGCCGGCCGGTTTGACGCTCACCACCATGCAGTGATCGCCGACCGGGCCGGCCGTGGAGTTGTAGCTCTCGGCGAGCTGCTGCACGGGCTCGGAGATCGACGGGTCGGCGATGACGGCGACCGCCTCCTGGCCGCCGACGCAGCGCGCGGCGGCGTTGTGCGAGCGGTGTGACAACGCGTCCCCGAAGAAGCTCCACAGGATCACGGTGCCCACCACGACGACCACGGCGACGAGAGCGACGATCACCCCGATGCTGACCCCGCGGCGCCCGCCGTCGCTGCGGTGGCCGCCGAGGCGCTCGCCGAGGCCACGGTGCCCGCCGCGGAACGGGGCGGTCGACGGCTCGGCGTCAGCCGAACCCGCGCTGCGCGGCGGGAATTCCGGATAGTCATCGGCGGTGGGCGCGAACGTGTCGTCGCCGGGATAGGGGTCGCCGCCCTCGGCGCGAAAGGCCCGGTCGACGTCGTCGTCTGAGCCCCAATAACTGTCCTCGGCCGAGGCATCGCGGTGGTGGTGGCCCGTGTCCTCGGCAGCGTCCTGATCGTCGGCGGAGTATTCGTCGGCCGGCGCAGCGACCGCGTCATCCGGGTCGGGCATGCTGTGCCTACCCATACCGGTACCCGCCGCCTTTCCGTCGACTCATCGTGTGAAACGTTGTGGACTCGGCCCAGATTCTAGTCACCGGCCGCGCTACTTACCGCATTGTCGAGCGGGTTTCACCCGCCCGCGGCGCGGGCTTTGAACTCGCGCCGGCGCCGATGCAGGATCGGCTCGGTGTAGCCATTGGGCTGCTGCGTTCCGGACAGGATCAGCTCCTGGGCGGCCAGGAAGGCGACGCTGTCGTCGAAGTTGGGCGCCATCGGCAGGTACTTCGAGTCACCCGCGTTCTGCTGATCCACCATCGGGGCCATCCGCTCCAGGCTGGCGCGGACATCCTCGCTGGTGATGACGCCGTGCTTCAGCCAGTTGGCCAGCAGCTGGCTGGAGATCCGCAGCGTGGCGCGGTCCTCCATCAGCGCGACGTTGTGGATGTCGGGCACCTTGGAGGACCCGACACCCTGGTCGATCCAGCGCACCACGTAGCCCAGGATGGACTGGCAGTTGTTGTCGACCTCCTCGCGGATCTCCTCCGGGGCCCAGGCCAGCTCCTTGGCGAGCGGAACGGTGAGCAGCTGATCGATGCCGGCCCGCTTCTTGCCGGCCAGCTCGTTCTGCACCTCGAAGACGTCGACCTTGTGGTAGTGCATGGCGTGCAGGGTGGCTGCCGTCGGCGACGGCACCCAGGCGGTGCTGGCGCCCTGCTTCGGCTGGCCGATCTTCTGCTCGACCATGTCGGCCATCAGCTCGGTCATGGTCCACATGCCCTTGCCGATCTGGGCGTGCCCGGCGAAGCCGGCCGCCAGGCCGGTGTCGACGTTGTTGTCCTCGTAGCCCAGGATCCACGGCTGGGTCTTCATCGCGCCCTTGCGGACCATCGGGCCGGCCTCCATGGAGGTGTGGATCTCGTCGCCGGTGCGGTCCAAAAAGCCGGTGTTGATGAACACGATCCGGTCGGCGGCGGCCTTGATGCACGCCTTCAGGTTGACGGTGGTGCGCCGCTCCTCGTCCATGACGCCGACCTTGAGGGTGGTCTGCGGCAGCCCGAGCACGTCCTCGACCCGGCTGAACAGCTCGGTGGTGTAGGCCACCTCGTCGGGGCCGTGCATCTTGGGCTTGACGATGTAGATGGAACCGGTGCGGCTGTTGACCAGCGGCCCGTTCGCGTCGGTGGCCTTCAGGCCGTGGACGGCGCACAGGCCGGTGAACAGCGCGTCCTGGATGCCCTCGAAGATCTCGTTGCCGTCGGCGTCGACGATCGCGTCGTTGGTCATCAGGTGCCCGACGTTGCGCACGAACAGCAGCGCGCGCCCGGGCAGCACCAGCTCGCCGCCGTCGGGGGTGGTGTAGTGGCGGTCCTGGTTGGGCACCCGGGTGAACGTCTTGCCGTCCTTGTCGACCTCGGCCGCCAGGTCGCCGCGCATCAGGCCGAGCCAGTTGCGGTAGGCGGCGGTCTTGTCGTCGGCGTCGACGGCGGCCACCGCGTCCTCGAAGTCGATGATCGTGGTCACCGCCGACTCCAGGACGACGTCCTTGATGCCGGCGCGGTCAGTCTTGCCGATGGGCGAGGAGGGGTCGATCAGGATCTCGATGTGCAGGCCGTTGTTGGTCAGCAGCACCGACCAGTCGGGGGAGCCGAGCTCGCCGCTGTATCCGACGAACTTCTCGGGGCTGGCCAGGCCGGTGGACTCACCGCCGAGGTCAACCTGCAGCCGGCCGTCGTCGATGCTCACGCCGGTCGCGTCCGCCCAGGAGCCCGACGCCAGCGGCACGGCCTCGTCGAGGAACGCCCGGGCGTAGGCGATCACCTTGTCGCCGCGCACCCTGTTGTAGCTGGTGCCCTGCTCGGCGCCATCGGTCTCCGGGATCACGTCCGTGCCGTAGAGGGCGTCGTACAGCGAGCCCCAGCGGGCGTTGGCGGCGTTGAGCGCGAAGCGGGCGTTGGTCACCGGCACCACCAGCTGGGGGCCCGCCGTGGTGGTGATCTCGGGGTCGACGCCGGACGTGGTGATGCTGAAGTCCGCGGGCTCGGGCAGCAGGTAACCGATCTCGGTCAGGAACTCGCGGTAGGCCTCCGTGTCGATCGGCTCGATGACCCGCTGGCGATGCCACTTGTCGATCTGGGCCTGCAGCTCGTCGCGCCGGTCCAGCAAGCCCTGGTTCTGCGGAGTGAGGTCGGCGACGACTTTGTCGACGCCCGCCCAGAAGCTGTCCGGGTCGAGATCGGTGCCGGGCAGGGCCTCGTTGTTCACGAAGTCGTAGAGCACTTTGGCGACGCGCAGGTTCCCCACCGACACGCGATCAGTCATGTTTCTCCTCCATAATGGGCTCCCTACCGGGCTCCCTCATGGGCCAAGTGGGACCTCACTGGCCTCAACAGGTATCGACGTCAGCCTACCGACCGGCCGCCTGACGACCGTCACCCGGCCGACCCACAACTGCAGGTCACCCGGGTTCGAGCCACAACTATGGCGCCGCGGCGGGCCCTGAGGGCCGCTGCGGTCAACGCATGTTCCGCGGGCCGGGACCCTCTGCTTTCCAGCATTTCCTTGACTGGTAGCCGTTGGAGATCATACGGCCTGCGTCGGGGTGCACCCGCCGGCCAGGCCGGCTATGCGTCGCGCATGGCGCCGACGAGGTCCTCCACCAGATCTTCCATCGCCACCATCGCCACCACCGCCCCGCCGCCGTCGGCCCCGTCGTCGGCGGTCACCAACGCCAGGTGGCTGTTGCTGCGGCGCATCCGCGACAGCGCGTCGGCCAGCGGCAACGACCGCGGGACGCGCGGCAGCGGCCGCACCAGCGCCAGGTCGATCACCGTCTGCGGGTCGTCGCCGAGCGTCAGCACGTCCTTGATGTGGACGTAGCCGATGAACTCTGCGTCGAGGTCCACCACCGGAAACCGCGAGTACCCGGTCCGGGCCAGGGCGTGTTCGACCGCGGCCACGGTCGGCCCGGAGCCCGCCGTGGCCACCGGCACCGCCTGGATCTCCGCCAGCGGCCGCGCCACCTGGCCGACCGTGCGGTGGCGCAGCTGCAGCGCCCGGGTCAGCCTGCCGTGCTCCTCGGCGTCCAGCAGGCCCTCCGACACCGATTCGGAGATCATCACCCGCAGCTCGGTGGTCGAAACCGCCGCGCTGAGTTGCGACTTGGGCTCCACCCGCAGCGCGCGCAGCACCACGTTGGCGCACTTGTCGTAGAACCCGATGAACGGCCGCGCCGCGCGCACGTAGGCCAGGTAGGGCGGAACCAGCAGCATCGCGGCGCGCTCGGGGCCGGCCAGCGCGATGTTCTTCGGCACCATCTCGCCCAGCAGCACGTGCAGCGTCACCACGATCGCCAGCGCGATCACCAACGACACCGTGTGCAGCAGCGCCGGTGGCATGCCCGTCAGCCCCAACGCGCCGCGCAGCAGGTTCGCGACCGCGGCCTCCCCGATCCGGCCCAGCAGCAGCGACGCGACCGTCACCCCGAGCTGCACGCCGGCCAGCATGGACGGAAGATTCTGGCCGGCGCGGATCACCGTGACCGCGCGGGCCTTGCCCTGCTCGGCCAGCGCTTCGAGGCGGTCGCGCCGGGCCGAGATCAACGCGAACTCGGCCCCGACGAAGAACGCGTTCACCCCGATCAGCAGGATCGCCAGCAGCACACCCAGCGTGTCGTTCATCGGGCGCCTTGCCCCGCACCGGTTTCGGCGCGGTTGTCCCGCTCGTGCAGCTCGAGCAGGTCGATCCGGCGACCGTCCATCCGGACCACCGTCGCCCGCCAGCGCAGCGACGAATCCAACAGGCCGTCGGCGTCCAGGCCGGTCAGCTCCACCGTCTCCCCGGCCACCGGAATGTGGCCGATTTCGCGCAGCACCAGGCCGCCGATCGTCTCGTAGGGGCCTTCGGGGGCCCGGTACCCGGTGGCGGCGGCGACCTCGTCGATGCGCAGCAGCCCGTTCACCCGCCAGCCGGTGCCGGCCGCGACGACGTCGGGGGTGGCGTCGTCGTGTTCGTCGCGGACGTCGCCGACGATCTCCTCGATCAGGTCCTCGACCGTCACCATGCCGGCCGTGCCGCCGTATTCGTCGACGACCATCGCCGTTTGCAGGGGGTTGGCGCGGATTTCGGCCATCACCGCGTCGCCGTCCAGCGTCGACGGCACCACCGGAACGTGCTGCGCGAGCGTGGTCAGCAGGGTTGTCGGGCGGTCGGCCGGCGGAATGGCGAACACCTGCTTGACGTGGACGATGCCGACGGTCTCGTCGAGGTCGCCGTCGACGATGGGGAACCGGGAGAAGCCGGACTTGGCGGCCGCGGTCACCAGGTCGGCCACGGTGTCGTCGGTTTGCAGCGCGACGATCTTCGACCTCGGCGTCATCAGCTCCTCGGCCGTCAGTTCGCCGAACTCCAGCGATCGCCGCAGCAAGACGGCGGTGGCGGCGTCCATTGTCCCGCTGCGGGCCGAACTGCGTACCAGGGATGCCAGTTCCTGCGCGGACCGGGCCGAGCGCAACTCCTCGGCCGGCTCGATGCCCAGCTCGCGCACGATCCAGTTGGCCACGCCGTTCGTCAACCGGATGGCCGGGGTGAAGAGCAGGGAGAACAGCAGCTGAAAGCCCACGACGGCCCGGGCGCTCGACAGCGGGCGCGCCACGGCGAGGTACTTCGGCACGAGCTCGCCGAACACCATCGACACCGACGTCACGACCAGCAGCGCCAGGAACGCGATGATGCCCTCGGCCACCCGGTCCGGGACGCCGATCGAGCTCATCGCCGGGTGCGGCAGGTCCGCCACCAGCGGCTCGGTCAGATACCCCGTCGCCAGCGTGGCGGTCGAGATGCCCAGCTGGGCGCCCGACAGCTGAAACGACAGCCGCTGCTGGGCGCGCTGGATGAAACGGTCGCGGCGGCCACCGGCGCGCGCGTTGGCGTCCACCACGCTGCGGTCCAGCGCAGTCAGCGAGAACTCGGCCGCGACGAAGACCCCGTTGGCGAAGATGAGCAACGCGATGGCCAGCACGCTGACCGCGGTGAGGGCGACGTTCACGACCGCTTCCTGCGGAAGGCCCCGGTCGGTGGCGGGGCCTCGACGCGTGCCTGCGGCACGTCATCCCTTTCCCTCGAGGCGGCGCAGCGCTTTGCTGACCGCCGAAAACTCACGTGAATTCACATGGTAGCCAAGACGTCCAGCGGGCAGCACGACCGTCGGCGGCTTAGCGCGATCACCAGCCCAACGGCAGCGGATGTCCCTCGGCGAACCCGGCGGCCGACTGCACCCCGACGACGGCGTGTTCGTGTAGCTCGGCCAGGCTGCCGGCGCCCACGTAGGTGCAGGTGCTGCGCACGCCCGACGTGATGTGGTCGATCAGGTCCTCGACGCCGCCGCGGTCGGGGTCCAGCCCCATCCGCGCCGTCGAGATGCCCTCCTCGAACAGCGCCTTGCGGGCGCGGTCGAACGCGGTCTCGTCGCCGGTGCGCGCGACCACCGCCCGCTTGGACGCCATGCCGTAGCTCTCCTTGTAGGGCTGGTCGTCGCGGTCGCGCATCAGGTCTCCGGGCGACTCGTACGTCCCGGCGAACCATGACCCGATCATCACGTTCGACGCCCCGGCCGCCAGCGCCAGCGCCACGTCGCGCGGATGGCGGATGCCGCCGTCGGCCCACACATGACCACCGATTTCCCTTGCGGCCGAAGCGCATTCGAGCACGGCGGAGAACTGGGGGCGGCCGACGCCGGTCATCATCCGGGTGGTGCACATCGCGCCCGGCCCGACACCCACCTTGACGATGGTCGCCCCGGCGCCCAGCAGCTCCCGGGTGCCCTCCGCCGACACCACGTTGCCCGCCGCCAGCGGCACACCCAGGTCCAGCTCCGCCACCACCTTGATCGCGTCGAGCGTCTTGACCTGATGCCCGTGCGCGGTGTCGATCACCAGCAGGTCGACGCCCGCCTCGGCCAGCGACCGGGCCTTGGCGCCCACGTCGCCGCTGATGCCGACGGCCGCGCCGACCCGCAGCCGGCCGCGGGCGTCGGTGGCCGGGGTGTACAGGCCCGCGCGGATCGCCCCGGTGCGGGTGAGCACGCCGGCCAGCGTGCCGTCCGCGCCGGTCACCATCGCGACGCCGATCGGGGAGTGCTCGAGCAGGTCGAAGATCTTGCGGGGTTCGGTGCCCACCGGGGCGGTGACGAAGTCGGTCGCGACGACGTCGCGCACCCTGGTGAACCGGTCCACGCCCAGGCAGGAGGATTCGCTGACCACACCGATGGGACGGCCCTCGAACAGCACCACGGCCACGCCGTGCGCGCGTTTGTGGATCAACGCCATGGCGTCGGACACCGAGTCGTCGGGCTCCAGCACCACCGGGGTGTCGAGCACCAGGTCGCGGCTCTTGACGAACTGCACGGTCTGCTGCACCGCGGTGATTGGGAGGTCCTGGGGCAGGATCACGATGCCGCCCCGCCGCGACACCGTCTCGGCCATCCGCCGGCCGGCCACCGCGGTCATGTTGGCGACCACCACGGGGATGGTGGTGCCGGAGCCGTCGGTGCTGGACAGGTCGACGTCGAAGCGCGAGGCCACCTCGGACCGGTTCGGCACGATGAAGACGTCGTTGTAGGTCAGGTCGTAGCCCGGCCGATGCCCGTCCAAGAACCTCATGACAGTCGACTTGCCCCCTTTGCGCCCTCTTACACGGTTTACCCGAGGGTGGCCGCTACGCGGGCACTTCGCTGCGGTCACCGCTCCACAGCGTATGGAAGCGCTTGTCCGGGTCGTCGTCGATGCGGCCGTAGGTGTGGGCGCCGAAGAAGTCGCGCAGCCCCTGGGTGAGCGCCGCGGGCAGCCGCTCGGTGCGCAGCGCGTCGTAGTAGGACAGCGCCGAGGAGAAGCCCGGGATCGGGATGCCCAGCTGCGTGGCGGTCACCACGACGCGGCGCCAGCCGTCGATCGCGGCCTCGATCGCGCTGCGGAAGTACGGCGCGACGATCAGCGTCGGCAGGTCGGGGTCTTCGTCGAACGCATCCTTGATCCGGTTGAGGAATTTCGCCCGGATGATGCAGCCGCCGCGCCAGATGGTGGCCAGGTCGCCGGGCGTGATGCCCCAGTCGTATTCGGCGCTGCCGGCCTGGATCTGGTTGAAGCCCTGGGCGTAGGCGATGATCTTCGACGCGTACAGGGCCTGGCGGACGTCCTCCACGAATTGCTTTGCATCGCTTGGCTTTTGACCGAGCGCGCCGGAGGCCAGCCCGGTGGTGGCCTTGCGTTGGGTCACCGAACCCGACAGCGCCCGGGCGAACACGGCTTCGGCGATCCCGGTCACCGGGACACCGAGGTCCAGGGCCGACTTCACGGTCCAGCGGCCGGTGCCCTTCTGCTCGGCCTCGTCGAGGATGACGTCGACGAGCGGCTTGCCCGTCTTCGCGTCCTTCTGGCGCAGCACCTGGGCGGTGATCTCGACCAGGAAGCTGTCCAGGTCGCCGGAGTTCCACTCGTCGAACACGTCGGCGATCTCGTCCGCGGTCTTGCCGAGCCCGTCACGCAGCAGCTGGTAGGCCTCGCCGATCAGCTGCATGTCGGAGTACTCGATGCCGTTGTGCACCATCTTCACGAAGTGCCCGGCGCCGTCGGGGCCGATGTGCGTGCAGCACGGCACCCCGTCGACGTGGGCGGAGATCTCCTCGAGCAGCGGGCCCAGCGACTTGTACGACTCGGCGGGCCCGCCCGGCATGATCGACGGCCCGTTGAGCGCGCCCTCCTCGCCGCCGGAGATGCCGGCGCCGACGAAGTGCAGGCCGCGCTCGCGCATCGCCTTCTCGCGGCGAATGGTGTCGGTGTAGAGGGCGTTGCCGCCGTCGATGATGATGTCGCCCTCCTCCATGGCGTCGGCGAGCTCGTTGATGACGGCGTCGGTGGGGTCGCCGGCCTTGACCATGATGAGCACCCGGCGCGGCTTCTCCAGCGCGTCGAGGAACTCCGCGATGGTCTCCGACCGCACGAAGTTGCCCTCGCCGCCGTGCTCTTGGAGCAACGCGTCGGTCTTGGCGACGGACCGGTTGTGCAGCGCGACCGTGTAGCCGTGGTGGGCGAAATTACGGGCGATGTTCGATCCCATGACCGCCAGGCCGGTGACGCCGATCTGCGCGGTACCGGTCTTCGCGTCCGACGAACTCATTGCTGCGCCTCTTTCGTTGGGAGCTGTTCCGAAATTCCTTCGGTCACACTGTGGCACAGCGGGCGGCCGTTCGCCCGGGGCGGTGCGTCAGAGGTTGAACAGCCGTCGCAGCTCGGTGAGCCACGGGACGACCAGCGCGATGGTGGGCACCACCATGACGGCCGCGGCGGCGAGGTACGCGGCCGCCGAGAGTTTCAGGCTGTTGCCGCGCCCGGACAGCCGGCGCACCCGCACCACCGTGCTGGGGCCGCCGACGGCCAGGGCGCCGGACGGTGCCCGCCCCGACGCGCAGGCCACCAGCGCGCGGGCCAGGGGAGTGCGGCCGGTTGCGCGTACCGCCGCGTCGTCGGCCAGCAGCTCGACGAGCAGTTGGACCGCGCGCAGCGCGTTGGTGCTGCGCACCAGCCGCGGGAACGCGGCGTGCACGGCGGTGAACGCCTCCAGCACCAAGTCGTGGCGGGCCCGCAGGTGGGCCCGCTCGTGGGTGAGGATCGCCGCCACTTCCTCGTCGGCGAGCGTGGTCAGCGCTCCCTCGCTGACCACGACCCGGCTCCGGACGCCGGGCAGGCAGTAGGCGAGCGGCTGCCGGACATCCAGGACGCGGAGGTCGCGGGTGCGGGCGCACGGCTGGGCGCTGGCCGCGTCGTGCCCGACGCCGACCAGGTCGACGACCATGCGGTGATGGGCCCGCCGGCGCCGATTCGCGATGGCCACCCGCAGGACGGCGACCACGAGCCGGGCGCCGACCACCACGGTCAACGCGAAGACCGCGATGTAGGCGGTCCAGAGCGGCCAGCCGAGCCGGCCGGCGGCGCCGAGGACGCTGGTCGTGGGCCGCCCGTCGGGGCCGGGCACGAGCAGCCTGCTGGCGATCGCGATTCCGGCGCTGAACGCCGAGAGCACGGCGGCCAGGGCGACGGCCTGCCACAGCACCATCGCGGCGCGGGGCGCGCGCAGCGGCCACGTCGCTCGTGCCAGCAGGGCCGGCGCCGGGCCGACCAACAGCACCGCGAGAAGGGTGAAGGCCAGCGCTGACACGCTGCTAGTCTCCCTCAGTCCTCCGCCGCCGCGCCAGCCGACGGCGTGTTGTCGCGTTGATGGGCTTCCAGTTCGGCGAGCGCGCGCCGCAGCGCCTCGGCCTCGTCGGCGCCCACCCGCTCGACGAAGTGCACCAGCGCCGCCTGCCGGTCCCCGGAGTCCTCCGCCTGCGCCAGCGCATCGACCATGAGGCCGGCGACCAGCTCGTCGCGACCGTGCACCGGCGCGTAGCGGTGGGCGCGGTCGTCGCGGATCTGGGAGACCAGGTTCTTCTTGGCCAGCCGCTGCAGCACGGTCATGATCGTCGTGTAGGCCAGGTCGCGGCGCGCCGACAACGCCTCGTGAACCTGGCGGACGGTTTGGGGTTCGGCCGTGGACCACAAGTGGTCCATCACGGCGCGTTCCAGATCCCCCAGCCGGGTCAGCTTGGCCATAGTGCGTTCATCTCCTGAGCGTCGAAACAAGCGTACTCCGCGTACTACTGACGGTCGTACCAACACGATCTCGATGCGACTTGTTTCGGCGAAAACATCCCTTGCGAAATTAGGGCAGCCTTGCCTATGCTGATTCCGGTCGAGCGACAATGACCGTGGCAGAGTCCTGAGGGCTGCAGCGACCCCCGGTCTACTCGATCGGCGAGCCCCGCGCCCGGCGCGGGGCTCGCCTGTTTTGCAGTCACGCGCTCCGGCCCGGCGTTGCCGGGTCGCCCATGGTGTAGACACATAACGTGCCACCGCCGCCCGACCCGACGCTGCCGCCGAACTTCACCGCGCCGTTCGACACCGAGCTGGGGCTGCGGTTCACCGAGCTGGGTCCCGACGGCGCCCGCGCGCAACTCGAGGTCGCCCCGAAACTGTTGCAGCCGATGGGCCTCGTGCACGGCGGCGTCTACTGCTCGATGATCGAGAGCATGGCCAGCGTGTCCGCCTATACCTGGCTCAACACGAAAGGCGACGGCGGCAACGTCGTGGGCGTCAACAACAACACGGACTTCCTGCGCTCGATCGGTTCCGGCACGGTGTACGGCAGCGCCGAACCGATTCATCGCGGCCGGCGCCAGCAGCTGTGGCTCGTCACGATCACCGACGACAACGAGCGGGTGGTGGCCCGCGGCCAGGTGCGGCTGCAGAACCTCGAGGCGTAATTCCCAGCAAGTTCCCAGCGGCCGGCCAGTTGTTATGGAGGCTTGCCGCGCCGCGGTTCCCCGCACCCGAAAACGCCTGTTCCGCAAGGAAAAACCCGGCGCCCTCAATCCGGCGCCCGGCCCGGCCCGTGTTCGCGGCGTCCGGTCGAGGCTTCGCGAACGCCGCGAGCCGGCGGGCGGATCCCCAAGCCTGTTCGGAGCCGAATACCCTTGCCCTGCAAGGATTGTCGGAGGCCGACCGGAGTCCACAGGCGGGCCGGCCACCGCGCTCGGGCGCGCCCGGTCGCCGCGGCGCGACACGGCCGCCGCCGTAAGTTGCGGTCGCCGAACGAGCCGGTACCTTCAATAGCGGCGCGCCGCAGGGGCCGCCCGGACGAGTTCGCCGTACCCGGAAAGCGAAAAGACGGCGACCGCGGGACGATGCCTGGCGCGCCGGGTCATTTTCAACGATGGCTCCTGTATTCGCCCTCCGCTTAGACTCCGGTCGCCGGGGCATCCTCCGCCGTGAATTCATTCGCGACGAGAGGAAATTCGATGTTCAATCCGTTCGCCGGACAAGCTGACATCCCCAACCGGGAGGGCAGCTGGGCGCAGCAGGCCGAGGCGGAGTTGTCCACCCGCCGGCATCGCGAAGAGATCGAGCGCTGCCTGGCCCACGGCCTCGAGGCGGCCCCCACGATCAACGACCGCACGCTGTCGACCTTTGCCCGTGGCGAGCTGCCGCACTTCGCCGGGGAGCGCGGGACGTTCCTGAAGTGCCCGTTCCTGGAAGACGTGAACGACGTGGGCGACGCCGAGGTGGCCGTGTTCGGGGCGCCGCTGGACGCCGGCACCACCTACCGGCCCGGCACCCGGTTCGGCCCGATGGGAATCCGCCGCTCCACCAACCTGTTCGGCACGTACTGCTACGAACTCGGGGTGGATCTGCGGGAACAGCTCAACATCGTCGACATCGGCGACGTGCTCACCATTCCCGCCAACATCGAGAAGTCGTTCGATCAGATCAGCACCGCGATGTCGCACGTGGTTTCCAAGGGCGTGTTCCCGGTGATCCTGGGCGGCGACCACTCGATCGGGTTCCCGACGGTGCGCGGCCTGGCCCCGCACATGGACGGCAACGTCGGCATCATCCACTTCGACCGCCACGTCGACACCCAGGAAACCGATCTCGACGAGCGGATGCACACCACGCCGTGGTTCCACGCCACCAACATCAAGAACGCGCCGGCCACCAACCTGGTCCAGATCGGCATCGGCGGCTGGCAGGCCCCGCGCGCCGGCGTGCAGGTGGGCCGGCAGCGCGGCAGCACCGTCATCACGGTGGGCGACGTCGAGCGCGTCGGCATCGAGAAGATCGCCGAGATTGCGCTCGAGACGGCGTGGAAGGACGCCAAGGCGGTCTATCTGTCGTTCGACATCGACGTGATCGACGCCGGCTTCGTGCCCGGCACCGGCTGGCCCGAGCCGGGCGGCCTGTTGCCGCGCGAAGCGCTGAACCTGATCCGGATGATCTCCGAACCGGGACTGAACGGCATCGAGGTGGTGGAGTGCTCTCCGCCCTACGACTGGGCCGAGCAGACCGCGCTGATGAGCAGCCGGGTCATCCTGGACAGCCTGGCCGTCATGGTGCGGGCCGGAAAGCTCGGCAAGAAACCGGCCGCCATGAAGCGCCACGCGTGGGGGCCGTTTAACGACTAGCCCCCGGACCGCAAGTCCGCCGCCCGGATGGCAAGTGTCATTGCTAAGTGAGCCAATGGCAAAGCCATCCGGGCCAGACCGTATTGGCGCGGGCCCGTCGATCGAGCGTGCGTGACAGCGCCGATCGCGCGCCCGGTGGGCGACGGGGGATTGCGGTGGTGGGGACGGAGCGTACCGATGCGGCCGTCGGCGAGGCCGACGCTTTCTATCCCGTAACATCTTGCGGGCCAGTACTTTTCCGCGATGCGTGGGCCCGCAATCGCGCGCGCCCGAGGCCATCGGCGGGTGGCTGCGACGGTTTCGGTCGAGCCCGACCGAGCCTTGACTGGCCGCCGCCGACGTCGTCGGGCTGCGCCGATCGCCGGCGCCTGACCAGGAGGCCTTACAGCTAATTCTCAGTTATTAGCCAGCCTCGTTACAGCGAACTGCGTCACCATGTAGTCATTGTGCGGCGATCTGGACGCTGGTATGGCGAAGTGCACGTCGGTGCGCTGTTGTACACGTCGCGGGGGACACCATATCGCGCGCAGCACAAGGCGTTCAAAAGCGAGCGCCCAACCATCGTTCGCGCGGGCACAGCGGCCGGACCAGTGTGTGCCTGCGCCGGGTGGGCTTACCAGGGGGTTTTGTGACGCTGGATTTTGCAACGTTGCCGCCGGAGGTCAACTCCGGACGCATGTATGCGGGGCCGGGCTCGGGGCCGATGGTGGCCGCCGCCGCGGCCTGGGACGGGTTGGCCGCGGAGCTCAATATCGCGGCCAGTTCGTATCGCTCGGCGGTCTCCGAGCTCACAGGAGGCCCGTGGGTGGGTCCGTCGTCGACCACGATGCTGGCGGCGGTGACGCCGTACATGTCGTGGATGACCGCCACGGCCGCGCAGGCCGAGCAGGCGGCCGGTCAGCTCAAGTCGGCGATCGCGGCCTACGAGGCCGCGTTTGTCGCGACCGTGCCGCCACCGGAGATCGAGGTGAATAGGGCCCTGCTGGCCGCGCTGGTGGCCACCAACATCCTGGGCCAGAACACCCCGGCAATCATGGCCACCGAGGCGCAGTACGCCGAGATGTGGGCCCAGGACGCCGCGGCGATGTACGGCTACGCCGGGGCGTCGGCGGCCGCGACGAAGCTGATTCCCTTCGCCGCACCGCCGCAGACGACCAACCAGGCCGGCACGGCCACCCAAGCCGCCGCGGTCAGCCAGGCGGCGGCGTCGGCGGCCGGCCCCGGCACGCAGTCCGGCCTGACTCAGGCGATGAACCTGGTGCCGGCCGCGCTGCAGGGTCTCGGGTCGGGGGGATCGCTCGACCCGATCTCGTTCGTGGAACAGGTGCTCGGCACCACGACCGGCCAGGCCCTCAACACCTTCAGCACGGACTTCGGCAACTGGGCCCTTGTCATCAGCGGGCCGTTGTTCACGGCTTCGGGTATCACGCCGCTGCTGGGCGGCCTCTACGGGCTGGGGCTGCCGCAGGCCGCCTCGGTGGCCGGCGCCACGGCACCCGACGCCGGCCTCGGCGCGCTCGCGGGTTCGGTCAACTCGGGAGCCGGCGGATCCGTCGCCGCGAGCGCGGGTGGGGCGGCCTCGATCGGGAAGCTGTCGGTGCCAGAGTCGTGGGCGTCCGCCACGGGGATCCGGCTCGCCGGTAGCGCCTCGCCGTTAGCGGCCGCCGGGACGCCTGCGGCGCCGCAGGCCGGGCCGGCCGGACCCGGCTTCTTCGGCGGTATCCCGCCGGTCGGCAGCGTCGTCAACGCGCCTCGAGGCGAGCAGACCCGAGCGCGAACGGGATCGGGTCAGAAAGTCGTCCCGGCGATGCCCGGGGAGCAGGGCCCCGACGAGGGCGCGGCCGGCCGCGCCGCACCGCCGCAGCCGGCTCGCCAGCACGTCGCCAGCGCGCTGAGCGACCACGAACGCGAAGAGCTCAGCAAGCTGCGCCAGGAGATCGCCGACGCGGCGATGGAGCGCGATGCGGCAGCGCGCCTGATCAAGGAGGCGATGCTGTGATCGGCGTCCTGGATTTCGCGGGTCTGCCGCCCGAGGTCAACTCCGCCCGGATGTACGCGGGCCCGGGGCCGGAGTCCCTGACCGCGGCGGCGGCGGCGTGGGAGACGCTGGCGGCCGAGTTGGGTTCGACGGCGAGTTCGTATCGCGCGGTGGTGTCCGGGCTCACCGGCGGGCCCTGGGTGGGTCCGTCGTCGGAAACCATGACGGCCGCGCTGACGCCGTACCTGTCGTGGATGACCGCGACCGCCGCCCAGGCCGCGCAGACCGCCGGTCAGCTCGGCTCGGCGGTCGCGGCCTACGAGGCGGCGTTCGCGGCCACGGTGCCTCCGGCGGAGATCGAGGTGAACCGGGCGCTGTTGGCGTCGCTGGTGGCCACCAACACGTTCGGGCAGAACACCCCCGCGATCGCGAGCACCGAGGCGCAGTACGAACAGATGTGGGCGCAGGACGCCGCGGCGATGTACGGCTACGCCGGGGCGTCGGCGGCAGCGACAAGGTTGACGGCGTTCGGCACACCGCCGCCGACCACCAATCAGGCCGGGACGGCGAATCAGGGCTCCGCGGTCAGCAACGCCGCCGCCACGGCGACGGGCGCCAGCACGCAATCGACGCTCGCGAACGTGCCGAACCTGCTGCAGGGCATGTCGGCGCCGGCGGCATCCGCCCCCGCGTCCAACCCGATCATCGACTACCTCAACGGGCCGAATCCGATCCTCAACACGCTGAACAGCTACCCGTTCCAGACGTTCCACACGCTGAGCGCCGGAACGGTGGGCTATCAGATCCTCTCCGAGGGCCTCAACTTCGACGCTTCCGGCGCGATGCTGACCCTCGCGCCGCCGGTGGCCGCGGCGTGGAATCCGTTGGTGGACTCGCTGTCCGCCCCCGCGTCCGCGGCGTCCAGCGCGCCGGGCGCGCTCGGCGCCGGGCTCGGGTCGAGCCTGGCGGGTTCCTCCGGCCCGGGCGCCTCGGCGGGCCTGGGCGGGGCGGCCACCGTGGGCAACCTGTCGGTGCCGCCGTCATGGGGTAGTTCCCCGGGGATCCGGCTGGCCGCGACGGCATTGCCGGCCACCGCGCTGGACGGCTCGCCGCTGGCCGGGCTTGCCGGGCCCGGAGGGTTCTACGGCGGCATGCCCCCGATGGGCCCGGTGGCCAGTGTCGTCAATGCACCACGGGGTGAGGGTCCCCGGGCGCGGTCACGCCACAAGGTGGTCGCGGCGCTGCCGGGAGAGCACGAGGATCCCGCGGCTCCCTGGGTCAAGCCGGGCGTGGCCGCGGACGGCGCGGGCGCGGTCAGCGAACGGGACGAACTCAACCAGCTCCGCAAGGCGGTCGCGGACGTCACCAGGCAGCGCGATGTGCTCAAGCGCACGGCCGCGACGCTGATTAAGGAGGGCACGCAGAAGTAACCGTGAAAAGCGGATTGTCACAACAGTTTTCGATGATTGGGGTCGGTTCAATTGTTTTTCATGAAGTTTGCCGGGTCTGACCAACGCTTAGCGGACCCGGCCGTCGACGCGAGTCCAACGGTCGTGCCCGACGGTGCGGACCGGGCGCCGCTTCCCACGGGTACGGCCACCGAGGCGGCGCCCGACGTCACGCACGAGGACGAGGACCTCGCCCAGCTGAAGGCGTTGGGATTCTCCTCGGAGTTCAAACGCGACATGAGCCCGTGGGCCAACTTCTCGCTGGGCTTCACCTACCTGTCACCGGTGGTCGGCATCTACACGGTGTTCGCGTTCGCCTTGGCCACCGCCGGCCCGCCGATGATCTGGAGCCTGCTGATCGTCGGCGCGGGCCAGATGCTGGTGGCGCTGGTGTTCAGCGAGGTGGTCGCGCAGTTCCCGGTGGCCGGCGGCGTCTACCCCTGGGCGCGACGGCTGTGGGGCCGCAAATGGGCATGGATGACCGGATGGGTCTACATGTTCTGCCTGCTGGCGCTCATTGCGGATGCGGCCTTCGGCGCGGGCCCGTACCTGGCCGCCATGGTCGGGTTCCGCCCGACCGCGCTGGCCAAGATCTTCTGCGCGCTGGCGGTTTTGGCGGTGGCCACCCTGATCAACCTCACCGGCACCAAGATCCTCGGCTACTTCGCGATCTTCGGCTTCACCGCGGAGTTGATCGGCGCGCTCGTGGTCGGCGTCTGGCTGCTGATCACGCACCGGGCGCACGGCCTGGGGGTGCTGTTCCACAGCTTCAACGCCGAGGGCAGCCACAGCTTCCTGTACGCATTCCTGGCCGCCAGCCTCATCGGCTTCTATCAGTTCTTCGGGTTCGAGGCGTGCGGCGACGTGGCCGAGGAGGTCCGCAACCCGGGCATCCAGATCCCGAAGGCCATGCGCCGCACCATCTATGTCGGTGGGGCGGCCTCGACGTTCGTCTGCCTGAGCCTCATCCTGTCGGTGACCGACTTCGGCGCGGTCATCCGCGGTGAGGACACCAACCCGATCTCGACCGTCTTGCAAAGCGCATTCGGCGACGTCGGATCCAGGGTCGTGCTGGGCATCGTGTTGATCTCGTTCGTGTCCTGCGCGCTGAGCCTGCAGGCGGCCGCCAGCCGGTTGATCTTTTCCTACGGCCGCGACGGGATGATCTTCGGCTCCAAGTTGCTGGCGCGCTTCGATCACAAGAGGCACGTGCCGCCGTTCGCCCTGCTGGCCGCGGTCCTGGTCCCGGGCGGGCTGATCATCGGGACCATCGTCTCCGAGCACCCGCTCAACAAGCTGGTCAGTTTCGGCACGGTCGGCGTCTACCTCGGGTTCCAGATGGTGGTGTTGGCCGCCCTGCGGGCGAGGCTGAAGGGCTGGAAGCCGTCCGGGAAGTACCGGCTGGGCCGGTGGGGGATGCTGGTCAACGTCAGCGCCCTGGTCTACGGCGTCGCGGCCATCGTCAACATCTGCTGGCCGCGCACGCCCGACGCCCCCTGGTACGACAACTACGTCGTACTGCTGATGGCGGGCATCATCATCGGCGTCGGCCTGCTGTACATGGCGTTGGCCCGGTCGTACGCCAACAGCGACGCCGCCTACGCCGACGCCATCCCGCAGCGGGTTTGAGGCGACGTATCACCCGCCGCGGCGGGATGGCAGGATCTAGCACGACATGCTTCTGACGCCGCACGAGCAAGAGCGACTGCTGCTGTCCTACGCCGCCGAGTTGGCTCGGCGGCGCAGGGCGCGGGGGTTGCGGCTGAATGTGCCCGAGGCCGTCGCCGTCATCACCGACCACATCCTCGAGGGCGCGCGGGACGGCCGCAACGTCGCCGAGCTGATGGCCAGCGGCTGCGGGGTGCTCGGCCGCGACGACGTGATGGAGGGGGTACCGGAGATGATCGACGAGGTGCACGTCGAGGCGACGTTCCCGGACGGCACCAAGTTGGTCACCGTCCATCACCCGATCGCATGATTCCCGGCGAAATCCTCTACGGCGCAGGCGATATCGAGATCAACGCCGGCGCGCGGCGGCTCGAGATGCAGATCGTCAACACCGGCGACCGCCCGGTGCAGGTCGGCAGCCACGTCCATCTTCCCCAGGCCAACGCGGCGCTGTCGTTCGACCGGGCCGCGGCCCACGGCCACCGGCTCGACGTCCCGGCCGCCACCGCGGTCCGCTTCGAACCCGGCATTCCCCAGACCGTCCGGCTGGTCCCGCTGCGCGGGCGGCGCGAAGTGCACGGCCTGAGCCTGGACCCGCCCGGACGGCTCGACCCGTCATGACGCGGCTGTCCAGACAGCGCTACGCCGACCTGTTCGGCCCCACCACCGGGGACCGGATCAGGCTGGCCGACACCGACCTGCTGGTGGAAATCACCGAAGACCGCAGCGGCGGACCGGGTTTGGCGGGGGACGAGGCGGTGTTCGGCGGCGGCAAGGTGCTGCGCGAATCGATGGGCCAGGGTCGCGCCAGCCGGGCCGACGGGGCGCCCGACACCGTGATCACCGGCGCGGTGATCATCGACTACTGGGGAATCATCAAGGCCGACATCGGGATTCGCGACGGCCGCATCGTCGCCATCGGCAAGGCGGGCAACCCCGACATCATGTCGGGCGTGCATCCCGACCTGGTGGTCGGGCCGTCCACCGAAATCATCGGCGGCAACGGGAAAATCGTCACCGCGGGCGCCATCGACTGCCACGTGCACCTGATCTGTCCGCAGTTGATGCCCGAGGCGCTCGGTTCCGGCATCACCACCATCATCGGTGGCGGCACCGGGCCCGCCGAAGGCACCAAGGCCACCACCGTCACCCCCGGCGAATGGCACCTGGCCCGGATGCTCGAGGCGCTGGACTCCTGGCCGGTCAATTTCGCGCTGCTCGGCAAGGGAAACACGGTCAACGCCGAGGGCCTGTGGGAGCAATTGCGGGGCGGCGCTTCGGGTTTCAAGCTGCACGAGGACTGGGGATCGACGCCCGCGGCCATCGACGCCTGTCTGACGGTGGCCGACGCCGCCGGTGTGCAGGTGGCGCTGCACACCGACACCCTCAACGAGATGGGGTTCGTCGAGAACACCCTGGGCGCCATCGCCGGCCGCTGCATCCACACCTACCACACCGAGGGCGCCGGCGGCGGGCACGCTCCCGACATCATGAGGGTCGCCGCCGAACCGAACGTGTTGCCCAGTTCCACCAACCCGACGCGCCCGCACACCGTCAACACGCTCGACGAGCACCTGGACATGCTGATGGTCTGCCATCACCTCAACCCCGCGGTCCCCGAAGACCTGGCGTTCGCCGAGAGCCGGATCAGGCCGTCGACGATGGCGGCCGAGGACCTGCTGCACGACATGGGCGCGATCTCGATGATCGGCAGCGATTCGCAGGCGATGGGCCGCATCGGCGAGGTGGTGATCCGCACCTGGCAGACCGCGCACGTGATGAAACGCCGCCGCGGCGCGCTGCCGGGCGACGGCGCCGCCGACAACAACAGGGCGCGGCGCTACGTCGCGAAATACACGATCTGCCCGGCCATCACGCACGGCCTCGATCGCGAGATCGGCTCGGTGGAGGTGGGCAAGCTCGCCGACCTGGTGCTCTGGGAACCCGCGTTCTTCGGGGTGCGGCCGCACGCGGTGCTCAAGGGCGGCATGATCGCGTGGGCGGCGATGGGCGACGCCAACGCGTCGATCCCGACCCCGCAGCCGGTGCTACCGCGCCCGATGTTCGGCGCCGCCGCGGGGCCCGCGACCTCGGTGCACTTCGTGGCCCCGCAGGCCATCGAGGCGGGCCTGGCCGAAAGGTTGGCCGTCGGCCGGCGATTGGTCCCCGTCGAGGACGTCGGCTCGGTCCGCAAGGCCGACCTGCCGCTCAACGACGCCATGCCGAGCATCGAGATCGATCCCGATACCTTCACCGTGCGCATCGACGGCGAGGTCTGGCAGGAGCAACCGGCGACGGAACTTCCCATGGCGCAACGATATTTTCTGTTCTGATGGTCCAGCCACCACTGGCCACACTGCTCGCACTGGCCGATTCGCGACTGCCCACCGGCGCGCACGTGCACTCCGGCGGCGTCGAGGAGGCCGTCACCAGCGGGATGGTGACCGACCTTGCCACGCTCAAAGCGTTTCTGGTGCGCAGGATCCGCACGCACGGCCTGGTCGCCGCCTCGGTGGCGGCCGCGGTGCACCGCGGCGATATCTCCCTCGACGACGCGGACCGCGAAACCGACGCGCGCACCCCGGCCCCCGCGGCCCGGCAGGCCTCGCGCGCCCAGGGCCGGGGGTTGGCGCGGCTGGCGCGTCGGGTCTGGCCGCAGGCCGACTGGGACCAGCTCGGCCCGCGGCCGCACCTCGCGGTGGCCGCCGGGCGCGTCGGTGCGATGAGCGGCCTGGGGCCGGACCACACCGCGTTGCACGTCGTGTACACGACGATGACCGGCTCGGCGACGGCGGCACAGCGGCTGCTGGCCCTCGACCCCGCCGCCGTCGCCGCCGTCACGTTCGAATTGTCGGATCTCTGCGAGCGCACCGCCGCCGAGGCCGGCGCCGGCCTGGCCGACCTGTCCGATCCCGCGCTCGACACGCTGGCGCAGCGCCACGCCGAACGTGAACGTCCTCTCTTCGTTTCCTGAAAGGCCAACCATGTCAACGCATCTGCACGCCCATCCGCACTCGCACCACGATCGGCCGAAACGGGTCCGCCGGCCGGGGGAGCCGCTGCGCATCGGCGTCGGGGGACCGGTCGGCTCCGGCAAGACCGCGCTCGTCGCCGCGCTGTGCCGGCAGTTGCGCGGGGAGAAGTCGCTCGCGGTGCTGACCAACGACATCTACACCACCGAGGACGCCGACTTCCTGCGCCGCAACGCGGTGCTGCCCGACGACCGCATCGCGGCCGTGCAGACGGGGGGCTGCCCGCACACCGCGATCCGCGACGACATCACCGCCAACCTGGACGCGATCGACGACCTGATCGCCGGCCACGACGACCTGGACCTCATCCTGGTGGAGTCCGGCGGGGACAACCTGACGGCCACGTTCTCGTCGGGCCTGGTGGACGTGCAGATCTTCGTCATCGACGTGGCCGGTGGCGACAAGGTGCCGCGCAAGGGCGGGCCCGGGGTCACCTATTCGGATCTGTTGGTGGTCAACAAGATTGACCTGGCGCCAATGGTCGGCGCCGACCTGCACGTGATGTCCCGCGACGCGGACGCCGTGCGCGAGGGCCGGCCGACGGTCATGCAGTCGTTGACCGAGGACCCGGGCGCCACCGAGGCGCTCGCCTGGGTGCGCGCCCAGTTGGCCGCCGTGACCTGATGCACTCCGAGGTCGTGCTGGTCGCCTCGGCCGACCGGTTGCCGCGCATCGAGTGCCGGGGCGGCGGAATCCAGGCGCGCTGCACCGCGGCCGACACAGTGCACCTGGTGTCGGCGGCCGCCATGCCGTTGGGCGGGGACACCGTCGGCATCCGGGTCATCGTCGAACCGGGCGGCCGGCTCCGGTTGCGCAGCGCCGCCGCCACCGTGGCACTGCCCGGGGCGGGCACGCCGACGTCGCACGCCCACTGGGCGATCGAGGTGGCCGGAAGCCTCGACGTCGACCTGGAACCGACCGTGGTCGCCGGCGCCGCCCGGCACGTGACGGCCGTGGCGCTGTCCCTGCACGAAGAGGGCCTGCTCCGGTTCCGGGAGCGGGTTCAGATTGGCAGATGCGGAGAGCGCGAAGGGTTTTGGTCTGGGGCGCTGCACGCCGACCGCGACGGCCTGCCGCTGCTGCGCCACCGGGTGGAGTTGGGCGCGGGATCGGTGGCCGACGACGACATCTCGGCGCCCCGCGCCGCCGTCAACGAAGTGCGCTATCCCACCACGGGTTTCGCCGCGGCCCTGGAAGAGGGATCCACCGTGCTGGCGCTGGCCGGCGGCGGGACGCTGAGCACCTGGCAGGGCGACCGGCTGGCGGGTTAGCTGGCCCGCCGGGCCGCCGGGCGCTTCGCCTCGGCCGCCGCCACCGCGAGCTGTTCGAGTCGGGTGCGGGCAAACGCCTGCTGCTCGGTGATGGTGAGCTGGCCGCGGCGGGTGCTCAAGAAGGTCACCGTCCACGACAGCAGCGTGCTGACCTTGGTCTTGAAGCCGACCAGATAGACCAGGTGCAGCACCAGCCACATCAGCCAGGCGATGAAGCCGCTGAACTCGAGCGGACCGATCTTGGCCACAGCGGAGAACCGCGACACCGTGGCCATGGAGCCCTTGTCGAAGTACTGGAACGGCTCGCGCTCGGCCGGGTCGGCGCCGTTCAGCTCGGCCTTGATCGCGGCGACGGCGTACTTGGCGCCCTGGATGGCGCCCTGCGCCACGCCGGGCACGCCCTCGACGGCGGCCATGTCACCGACGACGAACACGTTGGGATGCCCGGGGATGGACAGGTCGGGCAGCACCTTGACCCGCCCGGCCCGGTCGACCTCGACCGATGACTGCTCGGCGAGGTCCATGCCCAGCCCGCTGGCCTGCACCCCGGCCGACCACACCTTGCACGCGGACTCGATGCGCCGGGTGGTGCCGTCGGAGTCCTTGACGGTGATGCCGTTGCGGTCGACGTCGGTGACCATCGCGCCCAACTGGATCTCCACCCCCATCTTCTCCAGCCGCGCGGCCGCCCGCTCACCGAGCTTTTCGCCGAACGGCGGCAGCACCGCGGGGGCGGCGTCGAGCAGGATCACCCGCGCCCTGGTGGAGTCGATGTGCCGGAAGGAGCCCTTCAGGGTGTGGGACGCCAATTCGGCGATCTGCCCGGCCATTTCGACGCCGGTGGGGCCGGCGCCGATGACGGTGAACGTCAGCAGCTTGGCGCGCCGTTCCGGGTCGCGCGACCGCTCGGCTTGTTCGAAGGCGCTCAAGATCCGGCCCCGCACCTCGAGTGCGTCGTCGATCGATTTCATGCCCGGCGCGAACTCGGCGAACTGGTCGTTGCCGAAGTAGGACTGGCCGGCGCCGGCGGCGACGATCAGGCTGTCGTACGGGGTTTCGTAGGTGTGGCCCAGCAAGTCCGAGACGACGAACTGGCCCTCCAGGTCGATGTGCGTGACGTCGCCGAGCAGCACCTGGACGTTGCGCTGCCTGCGCAACACGACCCGGGTGGGCGGGGCGATGTCACCCTCGGACACGATGCCGGTGGCCACCTGGTACAGCAGCGGCTGGAACAGGTGGTGGGTGGTGCGCGCGATCAGCTTGATGTCGACGTCGGCGTGCTTGAGCTTCTTTGCCGCGTTGAGCCCGCCGAATCCCGATCCGATGATGACGACTTGATGACGACGTTTCGGTGCAGCAGTGGTTTCTGCCTGCGTGCTCATGTTTGGGCTGCTCCTGATCGGGGGCTCCTGGTCGCGCGAATTTGAAGTTAGCTACCACGCTAGTGAAGCCGATACCCGTAAGCCCAGATCGTAAGCATGTGTAATCAAGCACATTGCCCATCGGGCCTGGTCGAGCGAACGTGATGCTCGTCATGCCCGACGGGCAATGCGTCGTGCGTTACAGCCCGACCAGCGGGCGCAGGGCTTCGCCGGCGGCGCTGATGATGCCCGGGGTGTAGAACGGCAGGTTGATGATCACCCCGTCGATCCCGGCGTCGAGCACCTTGGTCTGGATTTGTTCGGCGACCGCCTCCGCGCTACCCACCACCATGCGCTGGGTCATCTCGGCGGGGATCTGGTCGGCTTTGAAGTTCTCGTCGATGACCGCCGTGGTGAGCGTGCTGGTTTCCAGCGTGGCCGGGTCGCGGCCGATTTCCTCGCAGCGCTGCCGCACCACCTTCAGCTTCGCCGGCAGCTCGTCGAACCCGGCGATGACGTTGAGGTGGTCGAAGTGGCGCGCGGCCATGGGGATCGTCTTTTTCTCGCCGCTTCCGCCGATCATCAACGGAATGTGGTCGCGGAAACGGGGATTGGCCATCGCCTGGTCGACCTGATACCACTTGCCGGAGAAGGTAGGCCGCTCGCCCTCGAGCATCGGCAGGATGATCTGCAGCGCCTCGTCGAGCCGGTTGAACCTGTCGGTGAAGGTGCCGAATTCGAAGCCCAGCTGGTCGTGCTCGAGCTGGAACCAGCCGGCGCCGAGGCCCAGAATGGCCCGGCCCTGGCTCACCACGTCCAGCGTCGTGATGATCTTGGCCAGCAGCGTCGGATTGCGATAGGTGTTGCCCGTCACCAGGGTGCCCAGCTGCACCCGTTCGGTCCCGGTAGCCAGCGCGCCCAGCGCGGTGTAGGCCTCCAGCATCGGCTGGTCGGGATCGCCCAGCATGGGCAGTTGGTAAAAGTGGTCCATCACGAAGACCGAATCGAATCCGGCCGCTTCGGCCTCGCGGGCCTGGGCCAGAACGGTGGGGAAGAGCTTGTCCACCCCGGTGCCGTAGGAAAAGTTGGGAATCTGCAAACCGAGTCGAATAGCCACGCTAGCTACCGTAGCCACCGGCCCGGCGTGCGAACCAGAGCGTTACTGCGGTTTTGATTCAGCCTCAGGCGAAATGGGCCAGCGCGCCGTGGCTCACGTGCAACGTCTGGCCGGTGATGTGACGAGCCGCCGGGGTGGTGAGGAACAGCGCCAAGCGAGCCACCTCCGCGGCGGCCGGCGGCGTGGCGCGGGAGAGGCCGTCGTAGCCGGGCTGGACGCTGCGCCCGCTGGCCACCGCGTTGACCGTGATGCCGCGGGTGCCGAAGATGCCCGCCTGCCCGGTGATCCAACTCGACAGTGTCGCTTTGATTGCGGCGTCGACGCTCCCGGCGGGCGGGTTCTCGGCCACCACGCCGATGATGGAGCCCCCCGAGCGCAGGTGATCGCCGACGGCCTGCACGGTCAGCACCGCCGACAGCACGGTCGCGTCGAGGGCATGACGCCACGCGGCGGCCGTGTCGGATAGCGAGTAGACGCGCGGGTCGCCCGGGTCCCGGGTCGGCGCCGGCACGTGCACGATGGTGTCCAGATGGTGGGGGAACAAACCGCGAACCGATTCGAGGCTGGCCGGGTCGGTGGTGTCGCAGACGATCGCGTCCGCATCGAGTTCCTTGGCGGCGATCTCGAGGTCGTCGCGGCGCGCGCCCACCAGGGTCACCCGGTGACCGTCATCGCGGAAGCCCTCGGCAACCGTGCGCCCCAGGTCCGTGTCCCCGCCTGTGACCAGCACTTCCACTGCCATGCCCTCCCTATCTCGGCCGCTATGGCATCAAATTACGGTTCATGTTACTGGACAGTAGCTGTCGATGAAATTCCGGACGCGCGCGACGCGCGGATAAATTTGCATAACGCTTCGGCCATCACTTTTTTGCGACGATTCGCCGACAAGCGATCCGCATCTCCGGCGGGATAGGGTGCCTTCATGCGGCGGATCGGGATCCTGGCCGGTGCGGTGGCCCTGCTGTTGGGGACTGGCCTGACCGGGTGCGGCTCGAAATCGCCCCCGGCCCCCTCGATCGGTTCCGGAAAGGTTGTGGTGTTCGGCGCGGCGTCGCTCAAGCCCGCGTTCACGCGGATCAGTGAGCAGTTCACCGACGAAAACCCTGGCAACACAGTCGATTTCGAGTTCGCCGGCTCCTCCGAGCTCGCCACCCAATTGACCCAGGGCGCGACGGCCGACGTCTTCGCGTCGGCCGACACCGCGCAGATGGACGCCGTCGCCGGGGCGGGCCTGCTGGCCGGCAATCCGGCCGACTTCGCCTCCAACACGCTGGTCATCGTCACCGCGCCGGACAACCCGAAAAAGCTCACCTCCTTCGCCGACCTCGGCGGGCCCGGGCTGGCCGTGGTGATCTGCCAGAAGCCGGTGCCGTGCGGGGCCGCGACCCGGCGCATCGAGGGCAGCACGGGGGTGCGCCTCAACCCGGTCAGCGAGGAGCCCAGCGTGACCGATGTCCTGAATAAGGTCACCACGGGCCAGGCCGACGCCGGGCTGGTGTACGTCACCGACGCGCGCAGCGCCGGAAACAAGGTGGCGACCGTGCACTTCCCGGAGGCCGCCGCGGCGGTAAACGTCTATCCGATCGCGGTGCTGAAGAAAGCCCCACACCCAACGTTGGCGCAGAAGTTCGTGGCCATGGTGACCGGTGACGCCGGTCAAAACACCCTGGCCCAATACGGCTTCGCCAAACCCTGACCGTGACCCGGGCTACGGATCTCCCGCGGTGGGTGTACGTCCCCGCCGCCGTGGGAGCCGCGTTCGTGGTGCTGCCGCTGCTGGCGATCGCGGTCAAGGTCGACTGGCCCAACTTTTGGTCGCTGATCACCAGCACGTCATCCGGGACGGCGCTGTTGCTGAGCCTCAAGACCGCCGCCGCCAGCACCACCGCGGTGG